>JBMORH010000095.1:0-18426 GCA_049322275.1 Thermodesulfobacteriota bacterium | reverse complement strand
CAACAGGTTCAGGAAACTACTGGTTAGGTATGAGAAGTTCGCGGATAGCTATGAAGCACTACTGCACTTGGCAGCGGCCATCATCTGCTGGAGGAAAGTAGCTACTATTTACGGATAAGTTCTAAGTCTTTCTTCTTATCGTGGCGCAGCGATATCAATATTGAATAATAATCTTGATCAATTACCTGGACAGGTTCTCAGTGAGGTGGAGAAGCAGGCTATTATAACTACTTTAACTAAGACTAATTGGAACAAGGCCAAGGCAGCACAAATACTTGGCATTACCAGGGCAACGTTGCACAAAAAAATTAATCAATATAATCTCGTGTCTAGGAGATGTCATGAATGAAAGAGGTCACCTCCGTTAGTTACCATATGTACAGTGCGAGAGTGCTGCACGGGCGAGCAGGTCAGTTTTTGGTTCTAACGGGGATAACGAATTGATATAATGCAACAAACCAACGAGGGGCGTTGCAGATGGCAACCAGATTTGATTTCAAGGGCGGATTCGCGGACCAGGCGGCCCATCGGCGTCAGCGCAGCAGGAAGACCCCCGAGAAGATAGACGCGCTTATCGACTGGCGGCCCATAGAGGAGTTGTTGGACAAGGAGCTGGACCGACGGCCCAACGCGGTGGGCAACCCCGCCTATCCCGCCCTGGGCATGTTCAAGGCTCTGCTGCTGCAATCCTGGTACGACCTATCCGACCGCGAGCTTTCGGAAAACCTGGAGGACCGCATATCCTTCAGTCATTTCTGCGGCTTCAGCCTGGACCACGAGGGGGCTTGTCCCGAAGTTGGTGGCAGGGGAGCTAGCATGCCCCCTGCTCGGAAGAAAAAGGTCCACTGACCGGCCCGATAATGGATTGTTTAAGCACCACCGTCAGTTTCGCGACAGGGTTCTGAACCTTTTTCTTCCGGGCAGGGGGACGGCCACAATCCCAGCAGCCCGGCCTTGGGCAGTCAAGGCCGAGCGGAGCGAGCCCGAAGGGCTGGGCCTTTACTGCCCAAGGCCGGGCTGCTACCGGATTCATTCTCAAAACGCCACCAACTTCGGGACAAGCTCCCACGAGGTCCCGGACAATTCAACCATCTGCCGTTTCAGCAACCACTTGCACGCCAAGGGTCTGGCCCAGCCCCTGCTGGACATGATCAACGTCCAGATCGAGGCCGGCGGCCTGGAGATCAAGGCCGGCATCATCGTGGACGCCAGCCTGGTGGAAAGCAGCCGCCGTCCCCGCAAGCGCCAGGACGTGGTTGAATCCACTGACGGCAGCGGCGGCCATGAGGTGAAGACCACCTATTCCGGCGACAGCGACGCGGCCTGGACGGTCAAGGGCGGCAAGGCCCATTACGGCTACAAGGTGCATGTGGCGGTGGGGGCCGAGATGGGTTTTGTGGTGGCCGGCCATGCCACCCCGGCCAACCGGGCCGATTGCCTGGAACTGATGACGGTGGTCCAGGAATGCGGCCTGGAGCAGGGGGAGCCCGTGTTTGCCGACAAGGGCTACAACGGCCAGGAATTCAGCCAGCAGCTGGAGAAGGCGGGCTATTTCGATGGGATCATGTACAAGGCCGCGCGCAACCGGCCTCTTTCCGAGGCTCAACGTCTGGTCAACAAGGCCATCAGCCGCATTCGGGGCAAGGTGGAGCGGGCCTTCGGGACCTTGAAGCAGGACCACCGCATGGCCCGGGCTCGCTATCTGGGGACGGCCAAGGTGGGGTTGCAACTACTCCTGGATGCCATGGCCTTCAACCTGAAGAAGGCAATCCGCCTGGCCTGGGCTTAGGGGGTGGACCAACCCCATGCCGGGGCTGGGGGGAATACCCTGGCCAAGGCCTCCAAGGGCAAGCCAGGCACGGCATTTCATAGCGGGGATTGACCCAAAAACTTGATGGGATGATCAAAATTGCCCGGGCAACGGCGCCAAACCCAAGCCAACGATTACGCAGCACTCTCGAGTGGGATAGGCCAGGCTGTGCTCCAAGACCGCCGCCTCGACCTCCTCCGACACCCGGTTGGGGTGAGGACCCTTGGGGCCAGGCAGGCGGTCCACCAGGCCAGCCGCCCCGTGCACCTGATAGTTGCGCCGAATCTCATAGAGCTGCTGCCGGGAATAGCCGATGATCCGGCAGGCCTTGCTGACGTTACCCAACTCGCTGGCCAGCTCTAGCAGGCTCAGCTTCCTACGTGCGACCTTCTTCGCGGTGGTCATGTCCTTGTCTCCTTGGGTTGAAGGTGCCTTAGCAACACTTCTTCTAACCCAGCCGGAGACGGCATGACCACCACCTCTGATGGCCTACACTGTCAGGTTATATCCATCACAGCACAGGCCATATCTCACTTCGGGGTGGGATACTTTTGGGATACTTGCCCGCCTAAAAACGCCCAAAAATAGCCAAACCCAATAGGAGCCAACAAGAAAGGGTTACGGAGAGTGTTTCCGTAACCCTTTAAAATCATTTGGCGGAAGCGCATGGGAATCGAACCCACCTACCCCCTTACTCAGAAGGTACACCGGATTTGAAGTCCGGGAGCCCCACCAGTGAGCTTTCCGCTTCCGTTCGGGTATATCTAGCACCCGGCCGCCAAACCGTCAACGCCCGCCTGGGCTTGGGCTTCGGGCCAGGCGTTGGCGAGCCAGTTCCAGGGCCTCGGCCGAGGTGGTTGCGCGCCCGTCCAACTGGGCCGCGCGCACGAAGGCCAACAGCCGCCCCACCTGGGGGCCTGGCTCCAGGCCCAGTTCGGCCATGAGGCGGTGGCCGTCCAGCAGGGGCGGGGCGGCCAGGGCCGCGGCCAGCTCGCGGTCGCGCAGATGCGCCACCCGCCCCCACAGGGCGACAAGCCGTTCCTCGGCATCCGGCGGGCGCAGCGGCCCGCGGCCGGCCCTGGTGTCGGCCAGGGCCAGCAGGAACAGGCCGGTCAGATCCTGGCCCGCGGCGGCCAGCAGGCGGCGCACCGGGCGCGGCCCCAGGCCTTGGCGCTGCTCGGCCCCCATCAGATGAAAGGGGCGCATGTGCCCGGCCACCATGAAGGCCACCCAGGCCGCGTCGGCCTTGGCCAGGCCCAGCCCGCGCACGGCGCGCTCGGCCAGGCGCGCGCCCACAATGTCGTGACGGTGGAAGCTGCGCCAGCCGGGCTCGGCCTCGTCCCGGCGGGTGGCCGGCTTGCCCAGGTCGTGCAGCAGGGCGGCGGTCATCAAGAGGGCGCGGCGGCGGGGCTGGGCCAGATACTCGTCCGCCTCGCCGGACAGCGGCGGGGGCAGGGCCGGCCGGCCGCGGGCCAGGCGCGTGAGGTGCAGACAGGCGGCCAGGTGGTGGCGCAGGACGTCCAGGTGGTGATAGGGGTTTTGCCACACCCCCCGCCCGGCGGCCAGGGCCGGAACGAGCCGGGTGAGCACCTGGGCGCGCTCCATGGCCATCAGCGCCTGGGGCGCGCGGGGTCCGGCCATGAGTTTCAGCCACTCCTGACCCACCCTTTCGCGCGCCACCCTGAACAGGCCGGGGCCGGCGGCGGCCAGGCCCCCCAGCAGGCCGGGGGCCGGGCGCAGCCCGTGGCTGGCCATGAAGCGAAAGGCCCGCAGCACCCGCAGGGGGTCATCGGCCAGGCTGTTCGGCCCAGCCAGGCGCAGGCGGCGGGCGGCCAGGTCGGCCAGGCCGCCGGTGGGGTCGATCAACTCCACCCGGCCGGCCAACAGCGCGGCCAGGGGCGCGGCCAGGGCGTTGAGGCTGAAGTCCCTGCGGCGCAGGTCGGCCTCCAGGTCGGCGGCGCGCAGGCCCACCAGGTCCAGGCAGCCGCCGTCCGCCAGGGGCAGGCGTCCGGTGGCGTGCTCGGCCTTGAGCACCACGAAGCGACGCCCCAGGCGCTGGCCCAGTTGGCGGCCCAGGGCCAGGGCGTCGCCGTCGGCGGTCAGGTCCAGGTCGGGGGGTTCGCGGCCCAGGATGAGGTCGCGCAGGGTGCCGCCGGTCAGCCAGACGTGCTGGCCGTTTTGGCGGGCCAGGCGCTCCAGGGCGTGCAGGGCGGGATGGTTTGCCAAGCGTGACCAGGGTCGCTGGTCTTGGTCCATCTAGGACTGTCCGGCCGTGGGATAGATGACCAGGGTCTCGCCTTTCCAGAGCAGGCGGCGGTCGCCCAGTTGCGCGGCGTTCCAGCGCACGATGTCATCCACCGAAACCCGATAGCGGCGGGCCAGGCCCATCAGGGTTTCGCCGGAGCGGACCAGGTGGCTGATCTTGCGCGGGGCGGTTTCGGGGCGCGGGGCCGCCTTGACCACCGGCTTGGCGTCATGCCTGGGCTCCGCCGACTTGGCCTCCGGGCGGGGTTCGGGCCTGGCCTCGCCGCGCTCATCGTGGCGCGGTTCGGGCTTGGCCGGCGGGGCCAGGAGCGGACGCTGGTCCAACTGGCCCAGGCGCTTTTCCAGCGCGGCCAGGCGGCGATCCACCGCCACGCCCTTCTCCTGGCGCTCCAGTTCGGCGTCCAGGGCCTTGATCTGTTTTTGCAGGGCGGCCTGTCGGCCGTGCAGGTCGGTTTCCAGGGCCTCCAGGCGCGCGGCCAGGGCCGCGCTCTGCTCCGCGGACGCGGCGGGGGCGGGTTTGGCCTGGCCCAGTTGGGCCACCGTGGCCTCCAGGCGCTGTAGCCTGGCTTCCTGCTGGGCCAGGGCGGCGGCGGACGGGCCGTGGTTGGCCGTGGCCTCCGGGGCGGCCTTGGCCGTCTTTTCCAGGGCCTCGATCCGGGCCAGGAGCTTGGCGTCCACCGCCGGGGCCGCCGGGGCCGGCGGCTTGGCGGCCTTTTCCAGGGCCTCGACGCGGGCGATCAGCTTGGGGTCGGCCGCCGGGGCCGGGGGATGCCTGAGGGCGTTTTCCAGGGCGTCCAGGCGCTGGCCGATGGGGCCCAGATCGGGGGCCGCGCTGGCGGGGCGCCGGACAAGTTGCTGCACCGCCTTCTCCAGCTCGTCCAGGCGGCGGTCCTGGCTGGCGTCGGCGGCGCCGGTGTTGACGCCGCCGGTCTTGCCCCGGCCGGCCTGGAGCGCCTCCACCTGCTTGCGCAAAGCGCCCACCTCGCGGCTCAGCTCCACCTGTTCGGCCAGGACCTTCTCGCTGGCCACCAGGGCGCGTTCGATCATGGTGCCGGGCGGCATGGCCGGCTGGGTGGTTTCGGGCTCCGGCCCCAGGGCGCTGGTGGCCCAGACCGTGAGCAGATAGAGCACGGCCACGAAGATGAGCACCGCCACCATGATCTCCAGGGGAGACAGGCGGAAGTTTCGCCGCCCGCCGGGGGCGGGGGCCGGGGCCTGCTGGTTGGTCGCGCCTTTGGCCATGCCGTGTCTTTTGTGCTTCAGGATCGCCGGCCGGACCCGTCTGCCGGGCTGTCGCTTGACTGGCCGGGCCTCCAAGCATATCCTTGAATACCCCTGACGGCAAGTCCTTAGCCGCCCGCAGCAATTGGGAGAAGCCATGCAGAGCTACAAAACCCTCTTGGTCGAGGACCGGGGGCCGGTCCGACTCATCACCCTCAACCAGCCCCAGTTGTTCAACCCCCTGGACCAGGTGAGCGGCCCCGAACTGATCCAGGCCCTGGAGGCGGCCGACCGCGAGCCCGCGGTGCGCGCCCTGGTGCTCACCGGCGCGGGCAAGGCCTATGCAGCCGGCGGCAACGTGCGTTTCATGGCCGAGATCCTGGCCCAGGGCGAGCGGCCCGGCCCCTGGTTCAGCGAGGTGGGCGCGGTGCTCAACCGCAGCGTCATCACCCTGCGCCGGCTCACCAAGCCGGTGGTCTGCGCGCTCAACGGGGTGGTGGCCGGCGGCGGCCTGGGCTGGTGCCTGGGCTGCGACCTGGTGGTGGCCGCCCAGGGCGCCCGCCTGGACCCCGGCTACATCCGCATCGCCGTCTGCCCGGATGGCGGGGCCAGCGCCCTGGTCACCCGGCTCATCGGCCACAAGCGAGCCAGCGAGTTCTTCCTGCTGGGCCGGGCGCTCAGCGCCCAAGAGGCCCTTCAATGGGGCCTGGTCAACCGGGTGGTGGCCGACGATCACGTGCTGGAGGAGGCCCTGACCATGGCCGGGCAACTGGCCCAGGCCCCGCGCCAGGCCCTGGCCGCCACCAAGGCGCTGCTCAACCAGGCCGTGCTGGGCGATCTGGAGACAATCTTGGAGGAGGAGCGCCAGGACATCATGCGCCTGGCCGACCAGCCCGATTTCGCCGAGGGAATCCAGGCGTTTTTCGAAAAGCGCAAACCGGACTTCGCCTGACGCCGGCCTGAACGCGCCCCGATGGCGGGTGACCGGCGCCGGGCATGGCCCCGCCGGATTCGCCGCCCGAACCGCTCGCGGATGGGCCGCCCCGGCCGGCGGCCAAGCTCAGGGCCGGGGCGGCGCCCACCAGTCGTCGCGTTTTTCGAACCACCAGTCGGTCCAGTCGGTGGCCAGGACGGCCTGGGCCAGTTCCTGGGCGGCCGGGGTGTGCAGGCGCTTCAGGGCGTAGTGGATCCAGTGGCGGGCGTAGGGATTGCCCAGGTCCTGCTGCTCCTTCAGCTCCACCAGCAGGTCGAGTTGGTCGGCGTCGTGGGCCAGCCGGGCCTCCGGGGTCTGGCCGGCCTCGAACTCCGCCGCCAGCTCCATCGCCTGGCGGGCCACGGCCGGGGGCAGGTCGCGCACCTGGTCGGCGCGGGCGCGCTTTTCATCGGCCTGGGCGTAGCGCTTGTGCACGTAGTTGAGGTCGTTGGTGCGCGCTTCGGCCAGGTCGTGGTGCAACAGCAGGAGCGCCACCCTGGGCGCGTCCAGGGCCGGGTCCAGCAGGGCCAGGTGATAGCCGATCAGCGAGGCCCGGAAGCAATGGTCGGCCACCGACTCGCCGCCGCTGCCCAAAAAGGGGTAGCCGGTGCGGCGCATCTTCTTGAGCATGCCGGCCTCGAACAGAAAGCGCGCCAGCCCCCTCACCGGGCCATCTCCCGCGCGCAGGCCCGGCAATAGGCCCGGCCGGACATCAGCACCGCCTTGCTCTCCTGCACCGCCTCGCCGCAACGGCCGCAGGCCACCGAGGGCTCGATGCGGGCCATCTCCGGCGGCGCGGTCGCGGCCGGCTCCACCTTGAGCAGGCGCTGGTCGGGTTCGCTTAGGAGCAGCTTGGCGAAGGCCTCGCGGTCCACCGAGCCGTCCGGCCGCCGCGGCCGCAGGCCGTCGCCCACGAAGGCCACCCGCACCGCTCGGCCGGAGCGGCGGTCGCTGACCGTGAAGACCTGCTTGCCGTAATCCAGCCACTTCAGGTTGCCCTTGCCGAAGGTGGCGCCCAAAAGGGCCTGGAAGGCGTCCACGCTGCACGAGTCGTTCTCCGCCACCACCACCAGCTCCTCGTCGGCCGAGCGCTCCGGCCCCAGGCCCAGGGCGCGGCGGGCGGCCAGGGCGGCGCGATAGCCGATCAAAAGGCCCGGACACAGGTGGCCATGGAAGTCCACCGCTTGTCGCAAATCCGGAGGCAGGGGGCCTATGTCCATGCTTGGCTCCGCGGATGGGGTTGGCGCCGGCTCAGGCCAGGATAGCCGTCCCGGCCGGAGCGCGCAAGCCGGGTTCCGTCTTGGCGAACGGGACGCTGTTCCGCGCCGGCGCACACCTGTCCCGCAAAAGGCGACGCTGGCAGGCCATATCTGTGACAAAACAAATCACAAATAGTGAGTTTAGCTAAAATCTATCTTGTTTTGGCATGTTATGCCGGTTATTAGCCGTACTTAATCAATATGCATTATTGGCATCGATTATGCTTGTTATATTAAGCGGAGTGGAGGGGGAGCCGCACTGGACAGGGGGGCCGCGCGGCTAGAGCGCCAAGCGCCATGCGCCTGCCAAAGGAAAAAGGAAAACAGATAATGTCCCGCGCCAAGATGACGATCGGCCGGCGCCTGGGGCTGGGCTTCGCCCTGGTCCTGGCGCTGCTGGCCCTCTCGGTGGTGCTCACCCTGGACGGGGTGGGCGACGTGGTGGGCGATGCCCGCGAGGTGATCGGCGGCAACCGCCTGGACGGCGAGCTGGCCCAGCGCGAGGTGGACCACCTGGTCTGGGCCAACCGCCTGGCCGCCGATCTTTCCGCCGCCGACAGCAAGGGCGTCAGCGTCCAGACCGACCACACCCAGTGCGCCTTCGGAAAATGGCTCTTGGGCGAGGGCCGCAAAGAGGCCCAGACCCGGATTCCGGCCCTGGGGCCGCTCTTGGCCCAGATCGAGCCCACCCACCAGGCCCTGCACGAATCCGCCCAGGCCATCGCCAAGACCTACAGCGCCGCCGACGAGCGCCTGCCCGGCCTGCTGGCCGCCCGCGAGGTGGACCACCTGCACTGGTCCGGCCATATCTGCTCGCTGTTTTTGAACAACGGCGGCGAGCTCAACGTGGAGACCGACCCGACCAAGTGCGCCCTGGGCCGCTGGCTGGCCTCGCCCCAAGCCCAGGCCCTGGCCGCCGACCCGCGCTTCAAAGACCTAATGGCCGCCATCGTGGAGCCCCACCAGCGCCTGCACCAGTCGGCCGAAAAGATCAAGGCCGAATACCAGCAGATCCATCCGGGGCTCATGGAGACCCTGCTGGCCCGGATGGACGACCAACGGGCCTGGGTCGGCAAGCTCCAGACGGCCATCCTCACCAACAATCACGACGCGCAGTTGCAAATCGACGCCGCCCAGTGCGCCCTGGGGGTCTGGGCCGCCTCGCCCCAGGCCCGGAAATACGCCGAGCAGTTCCCGGCCCTCAAGCAGGCGCTGGCCGACATGGCCGGGGTTCACGAGATCATGCACCAGTCGGCCCTGCCCATCCTGGCCGCCCTCAAGGCCGGCGACCGCGCCCGCGCCCAGGAGCTTTTCCAGCGGACCACCATGCCCGCCCTGGAGGGTCTGGTGGCGGCCTTGGAAAAGGCGGTGCAGGCCGAACAGCGCCTGGTGGCGGCCCGCGACCGGGCCAACGAGGTCTACCAGACCCAGACCCTGCCCGCCCTGGAGCAAACCGGCGCCGTGTTGACCAAGCTGCGCCAAAAGGCCGAGGAGGCCCTGACCGGCCGGCGAGAGGCCGAGCGCGTCTACCACGCCCAGACCCTGCCCGCCCTGGCCGCGGTGCAGGAACAGCTCAAGCAGTTGCGCGCCGAGGCCCGCAGGCACATCCTGAGCGACCAGGGCATGCTGGACAAGGCCCAGGGGCTCAAGTTCGAAGTGAGCCTTCTGGGGGCCGTGGCGGTGGTGGCGGGCCTGCTGCTGGCCTTCTTCATCGCCCGCGCCATCGGCCGGGCGCTCCGGGCCATCAGCGTGCAGATGCAGATGGGGGCCGAGCAGGTGGCGGCGGCCAGCGAGCAGGTGGCGGTGGCCAGCCAGAACCTGGCCCAGGGGGCCAACGAGCAGGCCGCCACCCTGGAGGAGACCTGCTCCTCGCTGGAAGAGGTTGGCGCCATGGTGCGGGCCAACGCCGAGGCCGCCCAGCAGGCCGACGCTCTCATGAAGCAGAGCCAGGCCACCGTGGGCCAGGCGGTGGATTCCATGGCCGATCTGCGCCAGGCCATGAACCGCATCGAGCAGGCCAGCCAGCAGACTGCGGCCATCATCAAAACCATCGACGAGATCGCCTTTCAGACCAACCTGCTGGCGCTGAACGCGGCGGTGGAGGCGGCCCGGGCCGGCGAGGCCGGGGCCGGGTTCGCGGTGGTGGCCGAGGAAGTGCGCAATCTGGCCATGCGCGCGGCCGAGGCGGCCAAGAACACCCAGGGCATCATCGAGGCCAACCTGACCAATATCCGCGAGGGCGCCTCCCTGGTGCAGACCACCGACCAGGCCTTCGCCGGCGTGGCCGAGAGCGCCGAGCGGGTGGCCGGGCTGGTCAAGCAGATCGCCCAGGCCAGCGCCGAGCAGAGCCAGGGCATCGACCAGATCAACACCGGCGCCCAGGAGATGGACCGGGTGACCCAGGCCAACGCCAGCGGGGCCGAGGAGTCGGCCTCGGCCTCCGAGGAGCTGGCCGGCCAGGCCGGCGCCCTGAACGACATGGTCCGCGATCTGATGCAACTGGTGGGCGGGGCCAACGGCCATGGCCCGCGCAAGGCCCGCCCGCCGGCCCTGCTGCCGCCACCCCGCCCCGGCGTCCATTCAGACGTCTGATCCAAGCCCGCCTTCCCGCCGCCGGACCCGACCGCCATCGCGGCCGGGTCTTGCGGCCGGGACGGTTCTGGCCTAAGCTGGGAGCCTGGGCCGTGACGGCCCGTGGCCAACCCAATCGCCGGAGCCCCGCATGGCCGGCCACCGACCCGCCTGGCGCCGACGGCTCAGCGGACTGCACCAGAAGACCTGCGCCCTGGGCCGCTTCTGCATCGCCGAGGATCGCCCCAGCCCCGACGAGCTGGTGGTGACCCTCTCCGGGCATGTGGGGCTGAACGAGCTGGGCGAACTGATGGAGGGCCTAAACGGCCTCCTGGAGCGCCACCGCCCCCGCCGCCTGACCCTGGACCTCAACGCGGTGGAATACCTGGACAGCGCCGGCGCCCTGGCGCTGACCCGGCTGGAGGCCGAGGCGGTCCAGCGGGGCGTGGCCGTCCAATACCGGGGGCTGAGCCCCGCGGCCCAGGGCATCAAGAACCTCCTGGACCCCGCCGAGCTGGCCAAGCCGCCGCTCAACCCCCCCGATCGCCGCGGCAACCCCCTGGAGCAGTTGGGCGAGAGCGCGGCCCGGGTGGCCAACGACTTCTATTCCGTGGTCAGCTTTTTGGGCGACCTCTTGGCGGCCGCGGCCCGGGCGGCGGTCCATCCCCGCCTGATCCGGGTGAGCGAGGTGCTCTTCTACATGGAGCAGGTGGGGGTCAACGGCCTGTTCATCGTGGGGCTCATCAGCTTCCTGCTGGGTCTCATCATGGCCTTCATGTCCTTCCTCCAGCTCCAGTCCTTCGGCGCCAACATCTACGTGGCCAACCTGGTGGCCCTGGCCATGGTCAAGGAGCTGGGGCCCATGATGACCGCGGTGCTGGTGGCCGGCCGCTCCGGCTCGGCCTTCGCGGCCGAGATCGGCACCATGCGGGTCAACGAGGAGGTGGACGCCCTGGTGGTGATGGGCTACGACCCGCTGGTCTTCCTGGCCCTGCCCAAGGTCATCGCCGCGGTGCTGACGGTGCCCCTGCTCACCATCTTCGCCGATCTTTTGGCCATCATCGGCGGGCTGGTGGTGGGCGTGACCGGCATGGGCCTCACCGCCCAGGCCTACGTCAACCAGACGCTCAACTCCATCAACCCCAAAGACATCATCACCAGCATGATCAAAAGCGCCGTCTTCGCCTTCCTGATCGCCGGCATCGGCTGCCAGCGCGGCTTCATGGTGCGCGGCGGGGCCCAGGCCGTGGGCCAGGCCACCACCAGCGCGGTGGTGGCGGCCATGTTCCTCATCATCGTGGCCGACAGCATCTTCGCCATCGTGCTGCATTACTACTAGGCGGAGCCGACCCGTGCCGGAGCCCATCATCAGGATCGAAAACCTCACCGCCGGCTACGGCGACACGGTGGTGCTGGAGCGCGTGGACTTCAACGTGGAGCGCGGCGAGATTCTGGTTGTCGTGGGCGGCAGCGGCTGCGGAAAATCCACCCTGCTCAAGCACATCATCGGCCTCACCCCCCCCCTGGCCGGCCGGGTGCTGGTGGACGGGGTGGACACCGCCAGCGCCGCGGAGGCCGAGCTGGCGCGCGTACACCAGGGCATCGGGGTGCTTTTTCAGTCCGGCGCCTTGTTCGGCTCCATGACCCTGCTGGAGAACGTCAGCCTGCCTCTCCTGGATTTCACGAGCCTGCCGCGCGAGCTGGCCCTGGACCTGGCCCGGGCCAAACTGGCCATGGTGGGGCTGGCCGGCTATGAGAACCACCTGCCCAATGAGATCAGCGGCGGCATGAAAAAGCGCGCCGGCCTGGCCAGGGCCATGGCCCTGGACCCGCTGGTGCTGTTTTTCGACGAGCCCTCCGCCGGCCTGGACCCGGTCACCAGCGCCGAGCTGGACCGGCTGATAATGCGCATCAACCAGGGCCTGGGCACCACCATGGTCATAGTGAGCCACGAGCTGGCCAGCATCTTCGCCATCGCCCACCGGGTGGTGATGCTGGACAAGACCGCCCAGGGCGTCATCGCCATGGGCGACCCCCGCGAGCTGGCCGAGCACAGCGACGACCCCAGGGTGACCGGCTTCTTCCACCGCCGGGTGGACTGAGCCGGGCGGGGGGCGCGGGGAAGGCTTACCAGCCGGGGCCGAATGTAGTATCCTCTGCGGCAGGGGTGGACAAGCCGGGGGCGAAATGGCATGACCCGCAAGGCATCCAAATTCAAGGTCGGTCTCTTCGTCCTCATCGCAGTGCTGCTGGGGGTGGCCTCCCTGATCTGGCTGGGCACCAGCCGCTACCTGAAGGGCTCCACCACCTACGTGACCTACTTCGCCGAGTCGGTGCAGGGCCTCCAGGTGGACTCGGTGGTCAAATATCGCGGGGTGGAGGTGGGCCGGGTCAAGGCCATCCAGGTGGCCCCGGACAACACCCTGATCGAGGTGGTGATGGGCATCCACTTCCAGGGACAGGTGTCGGAGACCATGGTGGCCACCCTCAAGATGGTGGGCATCACCGGCATCGCCTACATCGAGCTGGACCAGCGCCGCCCGGACGCCGCCGACCAGTCGCCCAAGCTCGGCTTCGCCAGCGCCCACCCCATCATCCCCAGCCGGCCCTCGGAGATCAGCCAGCTCTTCTCCCTGATGGAGGAGGTGATCCAGCAGGCGCGCCAGATCAACCTGCGGCAAATGGCCCAGGAGGTGCAGGGCGCGCTCAAGGCCTTCCGTGAACTGGCCGCCAGCCAGGGGGTGCGCAACACGGTGGCCAACCTGGAGCAGGCCAGCGCCAACCTGGCCAGCCTCACCGGCCGGGCCGACCGTTTCCTGGCCCAGGGCGGCCCGGAGGCCATCGTGGCCGAGGCCAGGGCCACGGTGGCCGAGGCCAAGGCCCTCTTGGCCGACCTGCGGGCCAAGCTGGAGCCGGTGGACCTGGCCCAGGCCCAGCGCGAGGCCGTCCAGGCCCTCAACGACGTGGGCCGGCAGACCGGGGCCCTGCTGACCCAGGCCCAGGACGGCCTGGCCGGCGTCAGCGGCGACGTCATGGCGGTCATGGATAGCCTGCGCCGCTCCAGCCTGGTGCTGGAGCGCCTGCTGGAGCGGCTGGAGGCCAGCCCCTCGGACGTCATCTTCAGCCAGCCCCCGCCAGCGCGGGGCCAAGCGGCCCGGCCGGGGCCGGGGAGGTAGGGCGAGCCATGCGCGGGGGCACAATGGCGGCCGCGGCGCTCTTATTGGGGGCGATCCTGGCGGCGGCTGGTTGCGCCGGCTTGGGAGCCAAGCCGGCGGTGCTGGTGGAGCAATACACCCTGGAATACGCCCCGCCCGGCCAGAGCGACCAAGCTCCCCTGGCGGCCGGGTTGCTGGTGGAGCGTTTCAGCCTGGCCCAGGAGTACGCGGACCAGGGCATGGTCTACCGGCCGGAGGCCTTCCGTCGCCAGGTGTACAACTACCACCGCTGGCGGGCCAACCCCGCCGACCTGGTCGGCGACCATCTGGTGCGCGACCTGCGGGCGGCCCAGGCCTTCAGCGGGGTCTTCACCCTGACCAAGCCCGGCGTGGCCCGCTTCACTCTCCAGGGCGGGGTGCGCGAGTTCCTGGAAGTGGACGAGGCCGGCGGCTCCAAGGCGGTGCTGGAGGTGGAGGTGGCGCTGCTGGACGCCAGGGAGCGCGAGCTGCCCCGGCGCTTGATCTTTCAGCGCACCTACCGCCAGGAGGCGGCCATGGCCGCGGCCAGCGCGCCGGAGTTGGCCCGGGCCATGAGCCAATGCATGGCCCAGCTCAGCCGCCAGGTGCTGGCCGATGCGCGCCAGGGCGCGGCCGCCCGCCTGGCCGAGCCGGACGCGGGCGGTGTTACCAAATAGGGGCAGGGCCGCTTTGGTAATTACGAACTGGTAACAGACGCCCCGCGCCCATCCGCCCCGGCTCCTGTCCTCCGCCAAGGGCCGGCGCTTACAAGCCTAATCACCCCCGCCGGGAGCGGCGGCCCTGGCACCGATCTTGAAAAGACTTGGCGAAAGACCATGAGCCCCAGACGCAAACCTCCCGCCGGCCCTGAGCCGCCGACCATCGAGGGGAACGACATGGCCCCCGCCAAGCCCTTGCCCGGCGACCCCGCCCAGCGTCCGCTGCCCACCCGCGAGCTCCTGGAAGGCGTCACCGCCCTGCCGGTGCTGCCCCATGTCTTCACCCTGGTGCTGGAGCGCCTGGAGGACAAGCGCACCTCGGCCAAGGACCTGGAGAAGCTCATCCGCCGGGACCAGTCGCTCTGCTCGCGGGTGCTGGCCGCGGCCAACAGCGCCTACTACGGCTTCTCCCGCCAGGTGACCACCGTGCAGCGGGCCACCCTGGTGCTGGGCTTCGACGAACTGCGGCGCATCTGCCTGGGGGCCGGCCTGGGCGATTTCTTCAGCGCCCTGGGGTTGAAGGACGACCACGAGGCGGCCGGACTGTGGCTGCACTCCCTGGCCGTGGCCGAGGCGGCGCGGCTGATGGCCGACAGCCTCACCGGCGGCCAGCAGGAGGACGCCTTCACCGCCGGGCTGCTGCACGACCTGGGCAAGGTGGTCCTGGCGGCGCGACTGCCCAGGGCCTACGCCACCGTGCGCGAGCTGATGCGCCGCCGCGGCCTGTCCTGGGTGGCGGCCGAGGAGCTCCTGGGCCTGGACCATCAGGACCTGGGGCTCTACCTGGCCGAGCACTGGGGGCTGCCGCCCATGCTGGGGGAGGTGATGGCCCGCCACCACCAGCCCCTGCGCGAGCTGAGCTACTGGCCGCTGGTGGCGGTGGTGCACCTGGCCGACAGCCTGGTGCACCGGGTGGAGGGCGGCCTGGGCTGGCCGTCCGATCCGGCCGGACCCGAACCCTGGCCCGAAGTCCTGGCCGCCTTCAACCTGGACAGGGACAAGCTGGGGCTCTTGGCCCAGCGGGTGGCCGCCCGCCTGGCCGATCTCAACCAGGTCTGGCCCGGCCTATAGCGAGGCCAGGACCGGCGCCGCGCCCCGGCGCAGCAGAAGCTCGAACTGGTCGGCCGGCACCGGCCGGCTGAAAAGAAATCCCTGCATCTGATGACAGTGGTGGTCGAGCAGATAGCGCATCTGCTCCGGCGTTTCCACGCCCTCGGCCACCACCTCCAGCTTGAGGCTCCAGGCCAGGGAGATGATGGCCTCCACGATGGCGGCGTCGTCGGGGTCGCGGAAGATGTCGGCCACGAAGTGCTGGTCGATCTTCAGCGCCTGGATGGGGAAGTGCTTGAGGTAGTAGAGGCTGGAATAGCCGGTGCCGAAGTCGTCCAGCACCAGGCGCAGGCCCAGGCGGGCCAGGCCGTGCAGGGTGTCCACCGCCCTTTTCACGTTGGTCATGATGGCGCTTTCGGTGATCTCCAGCTCCAGGTTGCCCGGCGGCAGCCCGGTGTCGGCCAGCACCGATTCCACCATGGCCAGCAGGTTGGCCTGCAAAAGCTGGCGGGCCGAGAGGTTCACCGCCACCAGCAGTTCGGGATGGCCGGCGGCCACCCAGGCCTGGGCCTGGGCGCAGGCCCGGCGCAGCACCCACTGGCCGATGGGCGCGATCAGGCCGGTCTCCTCGGCGATGGGGATGAAATCGCCCGGCGGGACCAGGCCCGTCCCCGGCCGCTGCCAGCGCACCAGGGCCTCCATGCCCAGGATGCGGCCGGCGGCCACGTCCAGCCGCGGCTGATAGTGGACCACGAACTCCTCGCGCTCCAGGGCCTTGCGCAAGGCGTTCTCCAGCGACAGGCGCTTGTGCACCTGGTCGTCCATGGACCGGTCGTAGACCAGGAAACTGTTCTTGCCCGCCCCCTTGGCCCGGTACATGGCCAGCTCGGCGTTTTTCACCAGCACGTCGGGCTGCTGGCCGTGGGCGGGATAGAGCGCCAGGCCCACGCTGGTGGTCAGGTACAGGTCGTCGCCCTCGATCCGATAGGGCCGGGACAGGCTTTCCAGGATGGCGGCGGCGGCCTGCTCGGCCTGGCCGGCGTCGCCGATCTCCTCCAGCACCACCACGAAGTCGTCGCCGCCCAGGCGGGCCACGGTGTCGCGCCCCTGATGGGCGTCCACCAGGCGGCTGGCCACCGACTGCAAGAGCAGATCGCCCACCGCGTGGCCCAGGCTGTCGTTGACGGTCTTGAAGTTGTCCAGGTCCACGTAGAGCACGGCTAGGGGGCGTTGGTGGCGCCCGGCCCGGGCCTGGGCCACCTCCAGGCGGTCGCGCAAAAGCTGGCGGTTGGGCAGGCCGGTCAGAGGGTCGTGCTGGGCCAGGAACTTCAGCTCCTCCTCGCTGCGCTTGATGTCGCTGATGTCGTGGAGAAGCATGACGTAGTTGGCCACGCGCCCGCGCTCGTCGCGCACGGCGGTGATAGTCAGCCACTGCGGATAGAGCTGGCCGTCCTTGCCGCGGTTGTTGATCTCGCCCCGCCACTCGCCGTTGGACATGAGCGACTGGCGGATGCGGCGGTGGCTGGCCTTTGCGGCGCGCGTGGGGTCCAGCACGGCCGGCCGCTTGCCCAGCACGTCCTCCGGGGTGAAGCCGGTGATGATGGTGAAGGCGCGGTTGACCGACTGGATGCGCCCATCGCCGTCGGCGATGATGACGCCCTCGATGCTGTTCTCGAAGACCTTGGCCGCCAGGGCCAACTGGTCCTGGGCCTCGCGCTGCTGGGTGATGTCCTGGGCGGTGCCCGTCATGCGCAGGGCGCGGCCGTCCTGGTCGCGGACCACCTCGGCCTGGCTGTGGAACAGGCGCACCTGGCCGTCGGCGGTGATCACCCGGTGGACGATGTCGTAGGGTTCGCTCCGCTCCAGGGCGGCCCGGATGCGCTCCTCGATCCAGTCGCGGTCGTCGGGGTGGAAGATGGACACCACCTCGGCGAAGGGCACCGGACCCTCCTGGGGCTCGCGTCCCAGCAGGCGGTGCATCTCTTCGGACCAATACTCCACCCCGGCCGGGATGTCCCATTCCCAGGAGCCGATGCGGGCGATGCGCTGGGCCTCGGCCAGGCGGCGCTGGCTATCGCGCAGGCGCTCCTGGGCCTGCCAGGTCTCGGTGATGTCCTGGCAGGTGCCCAGCATCCGCGCCGGCTGGCCCTGGGCGTCGCGCACCAGTTCGCCCCGGATGCGCAGGTGGCGCAGCTCGCCGTCGGGGCGCTGGATGCGCACCACCACCTCGTAGGCTCGCTTGCCGGCCAGGGCGTCTTGCAAGGACCGGCGCCAGAACCCGCGGTCGTCGGGGTGGATCATGGCGCCCAGCTCATCCACGCTGGGCGGCCCGCCGTCGGGGGCCAGGCCGAAGATGCGGAACAGCTCCGCCGACCAGGTCTTGCGGTCGGCCGCCAAATCCCATTCCCAGGAGCCCACCCCGGCGATGCGCTGGGCCTCGGTCAGGCGGCGTTCGCTTTCGCGCAGGCGCTCCTGGGCCAGCATGTGCTGGGTCACATCGCGGGCCACCGCGTAGAACTTGCCCTCGGCCAGCACCGGCTGGCTTCTCCAGGCGAGCCACTTCACCGACCCGTCGGCGCAGCGGTAGCGGTTCACGAACTGCGTCACCGATTCGCCCCGGCCCAGGGCCTGGTCGGTGGCGATGGTGGCCGCGCGGTCTTCGGGCAGCACGAAATCCAGCCAGGGCCGGGCCAGCAGCTCGGCCTGGCTGTACCCCAGGACCTTGCTGAAGGCTTGATTGATGCGCTTGAAATAACCGTCCAGCCCGGCGATGCACATGGGGTCGGGGCTCAGGTTGAAAAAGCGGTCCAGGTCCTGGTGGGCGCCGGCCTGATCGGTCGCTTCGCAGCAGCTGCCCACGAAACCCCTGAACGCCCCTTGCTCGTCGTGGCAGGGCGCGCCGCGATCCAGCACCTGGCGATATTGGCCGTCATGGCGGCGCAGGCGGTAGCTGATGAAGAAGGGTGCGCGGCGGCTGAAGTGCTCGCGGTGGACGGCCAGGCGCCGGGCCAGGTCCTCCGGATGGACGCCCTGGGTCCAGCCCTCGCCCAGCTCGTCTTCCAGCGCGCGGCCGGTGAATTCCAGCCAGCGCCGGTTGAAATAGTCGCAAGCGCCATTAACGTCGGAACGCCAGACCATGAAGGGGCCCTGTTCGACGATGAGCCGGCATTCCTTATCGGTCAACATGATCTGTATCGGCAGTGTCTATGTTTGTGTTCCGGTCCAATCGCCGACCGTCGGCCAAGCCTCGCGCCGGCTAGGCGAAGGCGATTTTTTCGAGGCCGTGGATGTCCAGGATGAGGCTGACGCGGCCGTCGCCCAAGATGGTGGCCCCGGCCACGCCCTCCACCTTGCGCCAGTTCTGCTCAAGGCTCTTGATGACCGC
>JBMORH010000094.1:0-107732 GCA_049322275.1 Thermodesulfobacteriota bacterium | reverse complement strand
TTCCCCGGTGTGCTCCGACACCAGCCGAACCGCCCGCTCCCTTACCTCTGGTGAATATCTGCTTTGCTTGCCCATGACCCCATCCTCTCAAGAATCGGAGTCTCCGGCAATCCCGGGGCGGTTCACCCCTCTTTGTTGGGGCGGGGGCGGAAACCTACACGGGAGGGCAACCGTGCCAACGATCAGACCCAGTTTCAATCCCCTCTTTGTTGGGGCGGGGGCGGAAACGGCTCCAGGCTGGGGCCGTCTGGCCCCAGCCCCACGGCCGGTTTCAATCCCCTCTTTGTTGGGGCGGGGGCGGAAACGTTGACCAGGCCATCGCGGAAACTTCGGCCACCTGCCCGGTTTCAATCCCCTCTTTGTTGGGGCGGGGGCGGAAACGACCAGCGCCAACACAACCGGCGCCCGGCTGCCGGACGAGGAGTTTCAATCCCCTCTTTGTTGGGGCGGGGGCGGAAACTGATTCACGACTTCCCGCCACGCGGCCCTCCAGGCTCCGTTTCAATCCCCTCTTTGTTGGGGCGGGGGCGGAAACACCTGCGCGAGGCCAACCTACGCGGAACGCTGCTCGCCGAGTTTCAATCCCCTCTTTGTTGGGGCGGGGGCGGAAACGCGGCTTGGCCACGTCCCCTCCTCCTACAGGCCCAGGCCGTTTCAATCCCCTCTTTGTTGGGGCGGGGGCGGAAACACTGGGACGGCGCGGTGGTGGCCAGCCTGCTCGACCACGTGTTTCAATCCCCTCTTTGTTGGGGCGGGGGCGGAAACACGAGATGAACGCCGAGATAGATCGGCGGCTCCGCGCGCGTTTCAATCCCCTCTTTGTTGGGGCGGGGGCGGAAACCGGCGCCCGGATCGAGGGCGCCGATTTTTCCGGGGCCAAGTTTCAATCCCCTCTTTGTTGGGGCGGGGGCGGAAACACAGGGCGCCGATCTGAGCGAGGCGAGTCTCGGCCGCGCGTTTCAATCCCCTCTTTGTTGGGGCGGGGGCGGAAACAGTTCATCCATTTTGTTCATGTGGTTCAACCAGTTATCACGTCGTTCACCGTAACCGCCCCGAAACCAAGCTTCCCGTCGCGCATTTTCCCGGCCTCTTTTTCAAGCCATCCCAGGCAACCAGGCGATGCCACAAGGTTTTCAGGCTTTCCGTAACCTCAGGCTTTTCCCGGTCGCTTCTAAGGTTACGGCCGGGCCGCCGCCCCCGCCCCAACCCGGGGCAAAAATGAGCTTTTTTCCACCGGCTAGACGATAAAGACCGTCTCCTGGCCGGGTGGAGGCTCCTCCGCGCCCATTCCCATGGCCAGCCTGCGCTTGGCGCAGGCCGCGCAGAGCCCGTAAAGGATCAGCCTATCCTCGTCGGGGTCCATTTCCTTGCGAAGGGAATCTATTAATTTATCAACGAGCGCACGGTCCAAGACCGCCTCATAAACGCTATATTGCACGCGATCGCCATAGCCGTCAAGCAGTTTGGCCACCCGGTTGCGCCGCCGGTCGTCGGGAATGTCATAGCAGACCACATAGCGCAATTCCTCGGAGGACATGCTAGCCTCCATAGGCCAGGGGACGATAGGGCTCTCCGCCGCGCAAGTCGGCCGCCAGGCGCTCCACCTGCCGCCGCAACAAGGCCAGCACGGTAGGGCGCTCGGTCTGCTCGCGTTCGCGGATCGTCCGCTGCAGATTCTTTTCCCACTCCCGGAAAAAAACCTTCAGCCCTTCGCGCGTGAGTCTCACACCGCCGCGTTGCTGGTCTGCCTCGAACATCTCCGACCGCAGGATGCGCAGATTGCAGACCCTGAGCACGAAGCGATCCACCAAGGGGTGGCGCAGCTCCTCCAGCAAATCCAGGGCCAGGCTGGGCCGGCCCGGCCGCACTTGGTGGTAAAAGCCCAAGGCCGGGTCCAAACCCCTCGCCTCCAGCATGCCCGCCAGACGGTTGCCCATCAGCACGTAGCCAAAGGACAATAGCGCGTTGGCCGGGTCGGGCGGCGGCCGGCGCTGACGGCCCTGGAAGCCTATCTCCCCCCGGAACGAACCGCCCAAGGCCCGGAAATACTCGCGGGCCCCGGTGCCCTCCAGGCCCAGCAGCCGCTCCTGATCGAGGCAATTCCCCGCCTCTCCGGCCAGCCGCTTGAGCTCGGCCATGGCCGGGGCGAGCAGGGGGTTGGCGCTGTCGTTGCTCTGGATGTCCCGGAGCGCCTCCAGGGCGTTTCCCAGCTTGGCCGTCACCACCCCCCGGGCCCGCTCCAGCCGCGCCTGCGGCTCGCTGACCACGCGGTATTGCAACAGCCGCAGATCGGCCGAGCGTGGGGACTGGGGAACCAACCGCCCCAAGAAATCGCCGCCCCGGCTGAACCAGGCCAGGGCGATGCCTTTTTCCAGGCAGAGCATGACCGCGTCGGTGGTGGCGTTGGCCCGGCCCACCAGGGCGATCATCTCCAGCCGGTGCGGCTCCAGCTCCAAGAGTGTGCGTCGGCGCTTGGGTTCCGGTCCGGCGGCCCCGTCCGGATCCTCGTCCAGGGTCACCACCAGGCTTTCGCCGGCCAGCCGCACCATGGCCCCCGGCTCGGTGACGTAGAGAATGGGCAATGAATTAAGCCTGCCGGGAAAAGTTGAGCGAGCGCGCCAATGCCAGCCTTTGCCCCGCCGCCTCGCCACCGTCTTTAAAAAGAAGGGCATCAAGCCTTTTATATAGTTCTTTCAGCTTATCTTCGTCCGCTGGGCTTACGGCCTTGAAACCATGAATCAGAACACTCAGATTGCGATCACTGGCCCTTATGGACGGTCTATCACCGAGTTTGAATAGCTCATCGGCAAGAGGATCTTCCAGACACCGCAAAATTCTGGCCACGTTTTCCCGGCCGGCGGTGAGGCAATTGTTTGGACCTTTTGACAGGCCGTTGCGTCCTTTCCTTTTCGTTTCCTCATCCACTTTTTTTACGGCAGGGTGGTCACTAGGCAGCTTTTCAGAATCCAGGTTTTTTTCAAACAGACGCAGTTGCCCCACCAGCTCCAAAACGCGATAAGCGCGTATGATAGCGTCTTCGAACTGCCGATCTCGTATGCGTCGCTCGCCGTTGGCCAACAGATCCGCAGCCAGCCGGCGTAGGCGTTGAGCCTTGTCCTGGGATGATTCCGGCAGGTCTTTGGCTAGCTCGGAAACCCATTGGCGCATCTCGTCGGTGATCTTGAAATGATCCCAGTCAGATGATGCGCTAGGCGGTGCCCCTAGCTTGATGGAGGCGGCCGCCTTGTAGTCTAGCCGGTCCCACTCGGCGTAAAACTGGGCTAGGGGCCGCAGGTAGGCGGACCATTCGAGCACATCAGACGGATAAAGTTTTGCCAGTTGGTGCGCGGGGTCTGGCAAGGCATCCAACGCGGCGGCGAAGTTGCCGCGCTCGAAAAAGCGGCGAGCCGCGTCGAGACGCAAATGGCCGGTGACCACGGTGGTGCTGGTGTCGCGAATATCCTCGCTGCCGGGTTTGACCATGCCGCGCTCATCGCGCTGACCCACTATGTAGCGCAACCGAGGCAGTCCATGCCGCACCGCGGCCAGTACCAAGGCCGCGCTCATGGCCTTGGTGCCGCGGGTGAAATCCACCATGATCTCGTGCCGTTTGAATCCGTTAGCTCGCAGCTTGTCGATCACGACGCTGTAATGGGCATAGCAGGCATCGGCGTCGTTTTCGAGATGACCCGTCGGTAGAGGTTCTGCGGTAACGCGCAGGTCTTGCAAATCTTGGCTTACCGAATCGGCAAAATCCTTGGTGAATTGGGAAGGCAGCAAGATGACCTGGTTAAACTGGCCATCGCTGATTGATTTACGCAGGGGAATGAACAGAGTCTCTTCCAGTTTGGTCACGTCACCGGTGCCGACGGTGAGCAACAAAGCACGCTTGCCATGGTCCTTAGGCATGGATTTCACCTCTTACGGCGATGGTCGCGTCCAGTGTGCGGGGTGGTGCGGTATTGCTGTGTTTGAATACCAGACTTTTGGCTCCGCTGCGCAATTTCTTTTTTCACATGCGAACACAGATCGTGAAGTATTTGTTTGCTGGTTGATGGATCTGGCAAGTACCGAGAAGGAAACGCGACGACTCTGACTTTGTAACATCCCGCCTCGTTTTTACTCAAATGTAAACAAAAAGGAGACGAAAAACGATCGCCCTTTGGGCTTGTTAGCTTCTCTGGGGGTTTGTGGTTTTCCACGCTTTGACGGCCAATTGGCTCACGCCTGGGGCCATGTATTTTTCTGGGCAAGCCAAGCGCAGCTTTTTCTTTTTTGTGCGCCCATTGTTTGGCGAAAGCCTGATAGGAATACCCTAATTGATCAAGTGCGTACCAGCAATCTGTCCACTTTGTGTCTTGCTCCACAAGCATCGCCCCCTCAAAGGCGGGAGAATCTCTTTCCACAAGCTGGGATTGGTCATGGACCCCGATCTGTTCAGTGATTTGCCAGCATTTTTCTCGATTGAAATCGGACAACTCTGGCGGCTCGGCAATGCAACCAAAACCCTTGCGCGATTTCGATCCCACGCCTCCGTAGTTGCAAAGCAGCCAAAGAGCCGCTTTGGCCTGATCAAGAACTTCGCTTGCCGCAAATATCCTGCCTGATATGTGGGCTGCTCTGGCCAGCAGACGTACTTTCCATTTTGCCCCCGGCCCGATGAAATACCTTTGCTTGCCACCATCGTCCATTCCATAGGAAACGTAGAAAAGGCCTTGGGTGGTTTTAGCATTGGGCGGGCGTTCAAGGTGATGTTGGGCCTGGAATGCTGGTTTAGGTGCAAATCTATCCTTGAAAGTGTAGAGTTGCGGGATGGACATCCCCGATGGTGATATTTCGATCCTCACCGCCCCTCCGGCGTTGGTGTCGCCCCAGATGGCGGCCTCCAGCGCGCGCAAGGTCTTCACATCCAGCATGCCGGCGTACAGCGTGCGCCACCACCAGCGCAACACCCCGCGCAAGGTGGCTGGCCGCAGGTCGCAGTCCTCCTTGCCTTGGGAGGCTCCGGCCAAAAAGGCCGGCGTGACCAGCTCCAGGGTGGCTTCGAAGGTCGCCAAGGTGGACGCGGGCAGATCGGGCACCGGCTCGTCAATCGGCCGCATGGCTCCATAGCCGGCGTTGGTCTTGGCCCCGACTCCCAAATGGGCCAGGCCGCCGTTGAGCCAATCCCTGGCCAGCTTCGGCAGATCGTCGCCGACTCCGGGGCTGCGCTTGCTCAAGGCGAACGAGAAGTCCTGTCCGGCGGGCACGGCCAGGAAATACACCGGCACCGGATTTTCCCAGTCGCCGGGCGCGTCCTCGCCTTTGTAGTAGCGGGGATGATGGTTGTTGACGATGTCCAGCACCAGCTTGGGCCAGGTGCAGGGCCAGGCGTCGTGAAACACGATCGCGCCGGCCGCGGCGTTGTCTTCCTTGCCGTGGTTGGGGGCGTCGGCGGGTTTGTAGTCCTTGCCTTTGTCCGAACCGGGGGCCCAGCCGAAAACCGCCTCGATCAAGCGCCAGGCCGTCGCCTTGTCCGCCTGGCCTTTGAGCCACACCGTCTCGGCGTAGGCCCGGGCCAGGCCCTTAAGTCCGCTGCCGGGCAGGTAGACGAAACCGTAGAGCGGATGCAGGCAGATGCCGGCGTTCTCCAGGGCCGAGGCCCGGGCCAGGTGCAGGGTCAAGGGGCCGGCGGCGCGGCAACGCCAAGACAAGCCGCCCACCTCGGCAAGGGCCTGCTCGCGCCGGTCAAAGAGAGCCTGGTAATCCAGCTCCTTGGGCTGAGTTGTTGAGCGGCAGACTACTCGCTCCAGGGTTGGCTTCTGCACCTTCTCCTGGTGCTTTTGGTCTCTATCTTCTTTTCCCGAAGCGTCTCCACGCGCATCTTTGGGGTGCTTTTCACCTCCATCATCGGTGCCAAACCAGGAATCAAGGTACTTGTCAAGCGCCAGCCCAGGATGGGTGTTGTGCTCCACCAAATCCCGAACACCCTTTGGCAAAGGGGGGATCATGGCCTAGTCCTCCTTGGTCAGCCCTTCGGCCTCGGCGAAGCGGTTCAGCCATTGCAAATAGGCCAGCACTTCATCGGTGACCATGCGCAATTTGGGGGAATCGTATTTGAGAATGGCCTTGATCAAGGCGGCGTCCTCCTTGCCTGTGTCCTTTGGCTTGCCCTGATCGGGGCCGTCTTTTTTGTGCAAAACCCAGTCGCCGAGGTCCCGCAACAATTCAGGCGCATATTTTTTGGCATGGAGAAACACCAGGGCCTGGCCCAGGCCGGAGGCCATGATGCGCATGGGCAGCTTCTTGGCCTGCTGACCGTATTTTTTCGCCTTATCCCGATCCTTCACTATATTCTGCACCGCCTCCCAGGCGTGCTTGGCCCGGCGCTGGTCCAGGCTCTGTTGGGTGGAAGTAACCGCCTGGCTCATGACTCCGGCTCCTTTCCGTTCCACAGGCGCACCGCGCACAGGCCCTTGCCGATGGTCTCGCCAGCCCCAATTTGCAAGAAAAGGGGCAGTTTTTTGCGCAGATAGCCCAGGACGTCGGCCGCCTTCATGTCGGCCTTTTTGTCGCTGCGGCTGTCCTCGGCCAGGACCAGGGAGTAAAAGATCGTCTCCGCGGGCAGGAACTCCTCGTAGAACAGCGCTCCTGTTTTCACGGTTTTTGTCTCGTAATTCAATCCCACCCGGGCCGTCACCTCGGTGGCGTGGCGCACGAAATGGGTGAAGTCGTCGTCGTGCAGCACGGCCAGGTGTTGTTTTAAGCGCTCGTTGCCCTCTGGCGATGCCTTGGCCAACCATTCTGCCAATCTTTTTACGTCGTCCCCGGCCTTGCATCTGAAGTCGAACTCCTCCAGCACCATTTTGTTCGTGTCGAGCAGCAAAGGGCTGCCCGGCACGCAGGCCGCCTCTCCGTTGGCCACCTCCGGCGATGAGAGGCCATCCGGCAGCTTCGCCAGGCGCAGATCGCGCTGCAATCGGCTCAACACCGCCGGGCAGGTGACCCAGGCGAACACGCCCCTCATGGAGCGCACCGGAAAGGCCAGGATGCGGGCGTCGGTCAGGGCCAGGGCCCCGGCGTGATCAGGGGCGTCGCCGGTTTCCGGGCCAAAGACCACGGTCAGTTTCCCATCATTGGCCCCGTTCCCGCCTTGCCCAGTGGCCTGGCGGCGACAGGCCTCGCGCAGGACACCCTTGATGGAAGACCCGGGAATGGTGGGCCACTGGGTGTGGCGTTCGCGCTGCACCGGCAGGTCCACCACCCCCAGGGCGGTACCCGAGCCCGGATGCAGGCCAGTCAGGGCGTGTATGAACAACAGGGCGCTTTCAGGCATAATTCCATCTCCCTTCCACAAACGTCCCCCAACCCACGGTGGCGTCCTCTCCCTGGCAAAGGGAGGCCCCCCGTCGCAACGGTTGTTTCAAGAAATAAACGCTGCCCGCCGCCACGGCGAAGCGGTTGGGCTTGGGCCCACCCCGCGCCAGATCCCAGCCGGAGACGGCTACGCTGTCTGAAACCGCAGCGGCCACGGGCTTAACTTCCGGCGGACGCCACCCGTCCGGGAACAGCCCCGGCGCGGTCAGCAGCAAGAGCGCGCCTTCCCCTTGGCGCGGGTGCTCCTCTGGCCAGCCCACCGCCGGGACTTTCCGGCAAGCCGCCCGCCTGCCCTCGCCTCCCCAGGCCAAGGGGAAAGGCCCGTTAGGCAGCAAGGCCAGCACTTCCTGCGGCCCCCTGACCTCGGCGTAGAAGCCGACTCCCTCTTTGGGGGCCAGCATGCGGGCGGCGTAGATCATCCCCTCTTCGGTGGCGTAGGTTTGGGGGTCCACCCCAATGCCCACTCGCTCGTCAAAACCGTATAGGCATTCAGGAGCGATCACCTCGGCGGGTTGGGGCACCCCGCCGGCCAAGAATTGGCGCAGGCCGGTCATGGTCAGGAAGGCGGGGCGGTGCTTGGCCGGCTTGTCGCCGCGACGCCAAAGAGGCTGCATGCCGGCCATGGGCGGCCGCCAACCCGGCAGGGTTTCTGGCGCCAGGGGATCAAGGCGCACATATTCGCCGCCGTCGGTTTTCAGGATGGTGGCCGGCAATGGCGCCATGGGGCTCTGATCGCGATAAAGCCAGGGCCCGCGAAAAGTCGCGTCCGCCACGGCCTGGGCCGCCGGCGGCTGACCCTGGGCCAAGGCCTCGCCAAAACCGGCGCCGCCGGCCATCACCTGGGCCAGCGCCTCGAAATCGCAGCCCGCTTGCCGCAGCAGCCAGGTGCGCAGGGCTCCGGCCAGGGTTTGCGGCTGGGGCAAGCCGGAAGAGGCCCGCACCGCCTCGCCAAAGGGGCGGCCGTCGCGGAAGAACAGGGTGTCCAAGGGCATTATCTCCAGGCCGATAACTTTGATTTCATCAGCGCCCATCAGCGATCCCTCCCCCTGACCAAAAAGGCCGCCGACTGGCAGAAGGCCACGAACTCGGCCAGCCCGTCGCGGAGCTGACTCTCCCGCCCCTCAAATTGCCCTATGAATCCTTTATATTTCCCGGCCATTATCTCCCCCGCTGATCGCGCCTTGTCCTCTCCCAATAATTTCCGGGATTCATCTTCACCGCGGTTCACTTGGCGCTTGATCTCGGCCTGGACGGCTTCCTGGGGCAAGGCGGACAGCGTGGGCGCCAAGGCCCGCAGGCGGTAGGTCCAGCGGTCCGACGCGCCCTTGCCAAAGGCCCTCATCAACTCCACCAACTCTTGAACCTCCGGCCACAGGCACAACAGCGCCGAATGGTCGCCCGATCGACGCATGATTTCTATCTGCCAGGCGTCGCGACCGCTTTCCTTGGCCCGTTTCTCGGCCCGCCGGGCCACCTCCAGGGCCAGGCGCAGGTCTTCTTTGTAGTGCACCACCGCCACACCCGCCGAAAGGGTGGCTTTGGGCCCCATCATCAGCAGCTCGCGGCCGCCATGGCGGTAGAATCCTTCCGCCGCGCCGTTGTTTACGGTTGGGTCTCCCCGGAAGGCCAGGTACAGCTCGTGGGCGCAGGCCGGCGCGCAGCGGGCAGGCAAAAGCGCCAGCACGTCGTCCCCGCCGGCATAGATGAGGGTCCCCTGGTGTTTGGCCACGATGTGCGGAACAACGTGCACGGCGAAGTTGGTCAGGGCCTCGCTGATGGCCGCGTGCATGGCCGGTCCCACGGGACGACGGGCGTTCAACAGCTCCGAGCCGTTGGGTAGCCCGCTGAAGTATTCGATCATCTTGGGGTGGTAAGATTCCCTTATCGTCGGCGCGTTCTCGCCGCGCAGCCACTTGCCCATCTGGTCGGCGTCCATGGCCAACACGGCATAGTAGGCCGGCGGCGCGCCGTGTTTTTTCTTGGCCGCCTTTAGACTCTTCCAGAATTCTTCCGGCGCCGGCTCTTCATCCTTGTCCTGGTCCGCCCTCCGCCAATGCAACCATTGCCCGCTCCAGGCTTTCCCGCTACTACGCACTTCTTGGGGGTCTATCCCCGCCGCCTGCAGCCAGACCGCCGCCGCCACCGTGGCGGTGTCCGGAAAACGCTTGCCGTCGGAGAGACCCAACTCTTCGGATAACAAGGCCGGCACGGCGAAGCGCTTGGCCAGGGCCACCGCGCACAGGCGCTCCCGCTTGCCCAGGCGCACGCCGTCCAAATTTATCTCGCAGGCCTGCTTCCAGAACTCGGCTGATTCCTTGAGGTCGTCCGGCCCCATTTGCTCGTAACTGCCCATGAGCCCGCACTTGCCGGGAACCGGCGTCTGCACTTGGACCGCCGGGACGTGTCGAACCGATCTTTGGGCCTCCATGAGACGGCCGGCCAGCTCGACCCTGGCTTGCCAGAGACCGGCCTGGTCCTGCTGGTAGCCAGGCCGGTCTGACCGGGGGATGGTGTCCGCCAGACTACGCACCTTGCCCGCATCGGGGAACGCGTCGGTGATTGTTTTGCCGTTGCCGGCCATCAGGGCGGCCATTTCCTGCTCGTTGGCCGCCCCCCAGGGCCACACCGCGGTGCGGAACTCGAAGAAAGAGCCAATCTGCTCATCCCAGCGCCGGTCCCAGTCCTGGCAAAGCCGTCGCGGGCTGGCATCCACTTTCTCCCGCACCCTGTCGGCCAAGCGACGCCAGCCCTCCCGCGCCTTGTCTTCGCAGCGCTGGGCCAGATCCAGGGCCTGGCCGCCATCCTTGCCCCAAGGCACCAGCGCTAGAAACCGGTTGGGAAGGCACGGAGCAGGTTCTTTCGGTTTTTCCTCCGGCAAGCAATTGTTCTTGTGCAGCCAAAGGTCCATCAAGGGGGAGCCTCGCAAGGCCGGAAACACCATCGCCGTGGGACCCAGTTCCTCGATGATCGGGAGCATGGCCTGGAAGGTGAGCCAGGAGAGAATGGCGCTGCCCGTCCACAGGTCGCGCACCGTGCGGGCGGCCGCGATGAAACTTTGCACCGGACCGAGATGAAAGGACAAGAAGGCACGGTCGTTGCTGGCAGCGGTCAAGCCGGCCGTGATGTCCAGATGATGCCAGATGGTGTGATCCGGCGTGCGGGTGTCGGCCGGCAGTTGGTTGAAGGGAGCGCCCAGTCTTTCCGGCAGCATTCGCCACAAGAGCAAGAACCGGTGGCGGGGATCAGCCTGGCCGGCGACCAAATCTTCTATGGTTGATTCAACTATGGTTGACTCCACGCTTATCCGAGAAGCGCCGATATCCAGGTGACGTTCTTGACCGGAGAGGGGATGGCGCACCATCAGGTGGCCATTACGAGGACCCACCGCCCACTGGTACTTATCGCCCGGGCTGGGAGTGGGAAGGCGCTCATAGGCGCTGGCCAATTGATCTTCCCACTTTTTAAACTCCGCGCGGTCCACCTGCCGGCCGATGGCCACGCTGGCGCATTTTTCCGCCCGGGATAGGTGGCCCTTGATATCCAGAGCCTTGTCGGGAGGGTCGTGTAAATAGGCCAGCAATAAATCATTCCAGTTTATCGGCATGATTCGCCTCCCGGTGCGGTTGCTGGAGCGGGGCTAGTATGGCCAATATTTGATCAGACAGTCTTTCGCCGCCTCCCGATTGCTTAAACACTCAAAGAAGGCTCGCCACCTTGCCGGACTTGGCGCCCGCGAAATTGATCACAGCGTCTCGTCCTTGGGCAACGGCATGATTACGAGCTGGCCCAGTCCCAGCGTGGTTCCCTTGCCAAGATGCAGCCACTGCATGGCGGCCAACCAGGGCCAAAGCTCCCCCGCTCCTTCTGGTAGGTCCAGGTGGCCGGAAACCCCTCTTAGCTCAAGCTCAGTTCGTTGCCTTGCCGAGTAACGCACCAAATCCAACCGCTGGCCACGCCATGGCCTGGCCGGCAACCGCCTGGCCGCCTCCTGCAGCCCAGGGGCCATGGCCGACAGTTTTTGGTTCCAAGAGTAACCGAGAAAGGCGGCCAGCCGGCGGATGGCCGCGACGATCAAATCGGACAAGGATGGTTTTTCCACGAGCTGGTGGTTGCTGATAAGGCGAAGGGGGGCCGGGAATAAAAGGCGGTAGGATCCGGAATCAGATTCGGATGGGCGTGGCCAGACGGCTTTGGACAAATCCCAGGCCACACTGTCGCCTGGAGCGGCGGTCGCCGCTTCTCCAGTGGGCGTGAGCGTCAGTATATCAAGAAGAAAGAAGCGCCTGCGATCCGGCCCCAAGCCCATGCCGGAAGCCACGTCCCAGGCCCGCAACAGCACCTGGTCGTAGGGCAACCCGGGACCGATCAATATCCAGTCCAGGGTGGGGTGGCCATCGCTGGTGGGTGGACCGGGCCGGAGCACATAGGCTGGCATGCGCTCGTGCGGCAGGCCAACGCCCTCGAATACTTGCTGGTAGGCTTGCCGGTTCAAACCGTGCAATGCCGCCCCCCACACGCCCCGAAGCATTGGCACTGTAGCGCGCACACCCGGGGTTTGCAAAACCAAACGCCGGGCGATGATTTCAACCGTCGCCAGCATTTCGAGCGCTGACTCTATCAAAGATATTGAATTGCAGCCGGTTCCCTGGACACGAGTTTGTCATCTTGCCCACGTACAGCGGACAGTTTGTTAAGCGACCTGTTGGGACTCAAAAGTCAACGGGCTCCGGCGCCCATTGGCATTGTGCCTCCTGGTGCGGTTGTAGTCAATCTCGATGTATTCGAACCGCCCAGCGCATGGCTTCGCGGGTGAGCAAAGGCTCCCCGTGGACCATCTCCACCTTGAGCGTGTGGAAAAAGCTCTCGGCGCAGGCGTTGTCGTAGCGGTTGCCCTTGCCGCTCATGCTGCACACCAGGCCGTATTTGATGATCAGGTCCTGGTATAGAGACCAGAGCAGTACTGGCTGCCCCGGTCCGAATGAACCACCACGCCCTTGGGCATCCGACGGCGCCACAAGGCCATCCGCAGGGCGTCACAGACCAGCTTGGCCTTCATGCGCTTTTCCATGGACCAGCCCACCACATTTGACGTCACGTATAAAATATATTTGCGGGCCGCCACGCGCCAACTCCGCGCGGCAGCTCGGTTCTTTCGCTTCCCGCCGGTTTCCCTATTGATTTCCCCGCCCTGCCCGCTCTATGCCTGAAGCTTGCGCAGCTCCCGCTCCAGCGCGGCCAAGTCGTCCTCGGCCTGTTCCAGGCGCTGGAGCTGCCAGGGCCGCACCGAATGTGCCGGCATGGCCCGCCTGGCCTCGTCCAGCTCCCGCCGGGCGGCCTCGCGCCGGGCCAGGAGTTCTTCGCGCCCGGCATCGCTCATAGCTTCTGGGCCACCTGCTTGCCATAGCCCTGGGCCATGGGTATGCCGCCCTCCAGGCCGGCGTTCTTGAGCCGCAGGCAGTCGCCGGCCATGTTCATCTTAAGCACGTGCTGCATGGTGTTGAAGATGCGCTCCGGGGCCTCGCCGCTCCAGCCATAGGAGCCGAAGGACCCGCCGCACTTGCCCTCCAGGCCGGCGCGCTCGGCGATGAACAAAAGCTGCTTCATGGCCTCCATCATCTCGCCATGGTAGGTGGCCGAACCGAACACATAGGCGTCGTAGCCGCCCAGGTCTTCCGGTTTCTTCACCTCGCCCGCGGCCTTCAGGTCCACCTCCAGGCCGCTCATGCGCAGGCCCTCGGCGATGAGGTCGGCGATCCTCTTGGTCTGTCCGCTGCGGGTGGCGTATGCGATCAGGGCCTTGCCCATGTCGGTCCTCCGGTGATCGGCGTTATTGCTAGCCCTTGGCGATGCGCTGGCCCAGGGCGAAGGCCTTTTGGAGCTGTTCGGGCTGGTCCTTGACCGCCCCGCGGCCCTCGACCCCGCGCAGCAGCAACCCGCCCTCGTAGCTCATGTCCAGGGCGTCATAGAAATACTTGGCCATCAACTCCACGCCCTGAAAGAGGTTGGAGCCCTTGGTGGCCCCCACCGCGATCAAATAGCCCTTGCCGCCGTCATAGCGCTTGCGGGCCTCCTTGTCCTTGGTCAGCATGCGCTTGGACCAACAGGCCTGGCAGCGGTCCACCAGGGCCTTGGCCTGGGCCGGGGCGGCGTAGAAGAACATCGGCACGGAAAGGATGATGGCGTCGGCCCGCTCCAGCAGGGGATATATATCCTGCATCTGGTCCTTGATGACGCAATCGCCGGTCTTGTCGCAGCCGCCGCACTCGCGGCAGCCTTCCATGGTCAACTCGCGGGCGTAGACCGCGCCCACCTCGGCTCCGGCCGCGCGGGCGCCTTCCAGGGCCTGGTCCAACAGCAGATCGCTGTTGCCGCCTTTGCGGGGGCTGCCGTAGATGCCTAGCACTTTCATCTCAATTCCTCGACGCGGGTGATCGTGCGGCCGGTCCGCGCCATGCCCCCGGCTGCGGGGGCATGGCGCGGCCCGGTCGGCCGTCAGTCGCCGGGCGGCGGGCCGTCAGCCCAGGCGAGGATCCTGGCCGGTGCCGGCGCAATCAGGGGTGTAGCAGCTCACGTCCACGAAATCGCACTTTTCCTTGCACGACGGGCAGGTTTCGGGCGGGGGCGGGCTGGCGGTGAAGGTGTAGCCGCACTTGGTGCACTTCCATGTATTCTGCAAATTCTGCATCATGACGCCTCTGCTGGGGGTGGTTGGCGGTGGTGCGACCGGCCTACTGGGCCTGGGTGGAGCCCGGACCGGCCAGGGGCTTGAACATCTTCTTGCCGGCCCCGCAGACCGGGCAGCAGTAGTCTTCGGGCACCTCGGACCAGCAGGTGCCGGCGGCCACCTTGCGTTTCTTGCAGCCCTTGTCTGGGTTGTAGATATAGCCGCAGTTGCTGGTCTGGCACTGGCACATCTCTTCGGGCTTGGCCATGTCCATCCTCTCGTTCCGTTGGAGAGCGCTCTAGCAAAGTATGTCACACGCCACCGGGCCTGCTAAGCGAAAACTTGTCAGTAACAATTATCGATGACTTCACCAACGCGGGCAAGCGTGAACTGACACTGCCGCCCTTCCGATCCAACCATCGGCTTTACATTTCAATTTTTACCGGTTCCATAGCCGTTCGCGTTGACAGCCTCCGGGCCTGGCCGTAAAATGAAATAGTTAACGTCGTGTATCATTTCATGACCATCCATGCCATGGAGGATGTCTATGCGAAGCACAAAGCGCGGCGCGTCCAGTGCGGGGTTGTTGGCCCTGACGCTGGGCCTGGTCCTGATGGCGGCCGGGCCGGTCCTGGCGGCCGGCGGCGGCAAAATCTCGGCCAATTGCCTGAAATGCCACGAGGAGTACAAGAATGCCCCCAACGTGATCGGGGGCGAGTTCCAGAGCCTGTCCAACCAGGCCAAGTCCATCCAGGTGGACGTGGGCGACGCCAACGAGATCGTGAAGTTCACCGACGCGACCAAGGTCGAGAACGTCCCGGCGCTGAAGGAGCTCAAGAAGCCAGTCCCGGTCATGGTCACCTTCGAGCAGCAAGGCGCGGACCGGGTGGCCACCCTGGTCAAGGCCAAGCCGGTCATCAAGGTGCCGGAGGCCCAGCAGCTCGACGTCAAGCAGATGCAGGAGCTCCTGGCCAAGGGCCCGGCCGAGGGCAAGTACATGCTCATCGATTCGCGGCCGCCGGCCCATTACCAGGAGGGCCACATGCCAGGGGCCGTCAACATGCCCTTTGGCGAGATGCCCAAGCATATGGACAAGCTGCCCAAGGACAAGTCCACCCTGCTGGTGTTCTACTGCGGCGGCTTCAGATGAGTGCTCTCGCCCATGGCCGCCAGGTTGGCGGAAAAGAATGGCTACACCAACGTCAAGGTCTTCCACGCCGGCGTGCCCGCCTGGACCCAGGCCGGCCTGCCCCTGATCAGCACCACCCAGTTCGTCAATGACCGCCTGGGCTACATCGTGGTCATCGACACCCGCGGCGAGGCCGCGGCCAAGCAGGGCCACATCCAGGGCGCGGTGGCCATCCCCCTGGACCGCATCGTCAAGGAGAAGGAGCAGTTCCCGGTGGACCGCAAGGCCTACCTGGTGCTCTACTCCGACTCCACCGACCTGGCCAAGCTGACCCCGGTGGTCAAGGAGATCATCTCCTGGGGCTATCAGCGGGTCTTCATCCTCGATGGCGGCTACCAGGCCTGGCAAAAGGCCAACGGCCCCACCCAGAAGGACATGGTCCGCACCAAGATATTCTACCTGCCCCGGCCCCACCCCGGCGAAATCACCGGCGACGAGTTCATGAACATAGTGAACAACCAGCCCAAGGACAAGCTGATTCTGGACGTGCGCACCACGGCCGAGACCTCCGGCGGCATGCTCACCGGCGCGGTCAACATCCCGGTGGACTCCCTGCCCTCCCGCCTGGGCGAACTGCCCAAGGACAAGGAAATCATCGTGCATTGCCGCACCGGCCTGCGGGCCGAGATGGGCTACAACATCCTGCGCAACGCCAAGTTCAACGCCCGCTTCCTCAACGACAAGGTGGAGATACTGGAGAACCGGGTCTTCTGCTGCTTCAAGTAGCCGCTTGTTTTAACTGTAGTTACGTCAAGTCATCGGCCGGAGGACCATTGCCGCAGACTTGATGCAAATTGCAAAACAAGACAAAGGCCCGGCCGTCGTGGAGACAGCCGGGCCTTTGTTGTTTTCATCTGGGCGCGCCGCCCCGCTTCTTGCGCGCAGCAGGGGCCCAGGCCGGTTAATCCGGGTCAGCTTGCCACCTGACCTGTTTTTTGGGGGGAACGCCCACCCCGGTTGACTTATTAGCCTAAATGAAATTGAATGGACAAAACTGGCCAGACCCCCTTGAGGCTTAGTAATATTTATGCTCTAAATGACGAGATGATATGTAAAACTACCTCGCCGGCTTGCCAGGCCCACTTAAGCTTTACTAACCCATAATCCTCATCGCGTCCGCCCCTGGAGGTATGAAACATGCCCAAACGCCTTGATCTGCATAAGATACTCATCATCGGCTCAGGCCCTATAGTCATCGGCCAGGCCTGTGAATTCGATTATTCCGGCACTCAGGCCTGCAAGGCCCTGCGCGGTCTGGGCTATCAGATCGTGCTGGTCAACTCCAACCCCGCCACCATCATGACCGATCCCGGCATGGCCGATTTCACCTACATCGAACCCCTGACCGTGGAAAACCTGACCCGGATCATCGCCAAGGAGCGGCCCGACGGCCTGCTGCCCAACCTGGGCGGCCAGACCGGACTCAACCTTTCCAGCGAACTGCACCGCCGAGGCGTGTTGGACAAGTACGGGGTCAAGGTCATCGGCGTCAACGTGGACGCCATCGAGCGCGGCGAGGACCGCATCGTCTTCAAGCAGACCATGAACCGCCTGGGCATAGAGATGCCCCAGAGCGAGCCCGCCTACGCGGTCGACGAGGCCGAAAGGGTGGCCGCCAAGCTGGGCTACCCCGTGGTCATCCGACCGGCTTACACCATGGGCGGCACCGGCGGCGGTCTGGTCTACAACCTAGACGAGCTCAGGGTGGTGGCCGCGCGGGGCCTGGCGGCCAGCTTCGTGGGCCAGATACTGGTGGAGGAGTCGGTCCTGGGCTGGGAGGAGCTGGAGCTGGAGGTGGTGCGCGACGCCAAGAACCAGATGATAACCGTCTGTTTCATCGAAAACGTCGACGCCATGGGGGTTCACACCGGCGATTCCTATTGCACCGCGCCCATGCTCACCATCGATCCCGCCCTCCAGGCCCGGCTGCAAAAGTGGTCCTACGACATCGTGGAGGCCATCGAGGTCATCGGCGGCACCAACATCCAGTTCGCCCACGACCCCAAGACCGGGCGGGTGGTGGTCATCGAGATCAATCCCCGCACCAGCCGCTCCTCGGCCCTGGCCTCCAAGGCCACCGGCTTCCCCATCGCCTTCGTCTCCTCGCTCCTGGCCGCGGGGCTCACCCTGGACGAGATTCCCTACTGGCGCGACGGAACCCTGGACAAGTACACCCCCTCCGGCGACTACGTGGTGGTCAAGTTCGCCCGTTGGGCTTTCGAGAAGTTCCACGGGGTCCAGGACAAGCTGGGCACCCAGATGCGGGCCGTGGGCGAAGTGATGAGCCTGGGCAAGACCTACAAGGAGGCCCTGCAGAAGGCCATCCGCTCCCTGGAAAACGGCCGCCACGGCCTGGGCTTCGCCAAGGATTTCCACCAACGGCCCCTGGCCGAACTCATGGAAATGCTCAAGGAGCCCTCCAGCGAGCGCCAGTTCATCATGTACGAGGCCCTGCGCAAGGGGGCCTCGGTGGAGGAGCTGCACCGCCTGACCCACATCAAGGCTTGGTTCATCGAGCAGATGCGGGAGCTGGTGGAGCTTGAGGAGCAGATACTTGCCCACCGGGGCGCTCTGCCGCCGGACGAGCTCCTGATCCAGGCCAAGCGAGACGGCTTTTCCGACCGCTATCTGGCCCAGATACTGAGCACCCCGCCGGAGGACCTCCTGGCCCGCACTCCCCTCTTCGGCCAGGCCAGCACGGTCGGCGAGGACCAGATCCGCCGGCGGCGGCTGGAGCTGGGGCTCGCCCAGGCCTGGGACGCGGTGCCGGTCAGCGGGGTGGAGAACGCGGCCTACTACTACTCCACCTACAATGCGCCGGACCGGGTGGGGGTCAGCGCCAACCGCAAGATCATGGTGCTGGGCGGCGGACCCAACCGCATCGGCCAGGGCATCGAGTTCGACTATTGCTGCGTGCATGCCGCCTTCGCCCTGCGCGACGCGGGCATCGAATCCATCATGGTTAACTGCAATCCGGAAACCGTCTCCACCGACTACGACACCTCCAACAAGCTCTACTTCGAGCCCCTGACCGTGGAGGACGTGCTCAGCATCCACGAAAAGGAAAAACCCGAAGGGGTCATCATCCAGTTCGGCGGCCAGACCCCGCTCAACCTGGCCGGACGCCTGGCCCAGGCCGGCGTGCGCATCCTGGGCACCAGCCCCGACACGGTGGATCTGGCCGAGGACCGCGACCGCTTCCGCAAGGTGATGGAGGAGCTGGGCATACCCATGCCGCGTTCGGGCATGGCCGCCGACATCCACCAGGCCCTGGTCATCGCCCGCGAGATCGGCTATCCCCTGATCGTGCGCCCATCCTATGTATTGGGCGGGCGGGCCATGGAGATCATCCATGACCAGCAGATGCTGGAGACCTACGTGGCCAAGGCGGTGGAGATTTCACCTCAGCGCCCCATCCTGATCGACAAGTTCCTGCAAAACGCCACCGAGGCCGAGGCGGACGCCATCTGCGACGGCGAGGAGGCCTTCGTGCCGGCGGTGATGGAGCACATCGAGCAGGCCGGGGTCCATTCGGGCGACTCTGCCTGCGTGATCCCGCCGGTGAGCATTCCCCAGAAGCACCTGGCCACCATCGAGGACTACACCCGCCGCATCGCCCTGGCCCTGGGGGTGAAGGGCATGATCAACATCCAGTACGCCATCGCCCAGGACCGGGTGTACGTGCTGGAGGCCAACCCGCGGGCCAGCCGCACCGTGCCCCTGGTGAGCAAGGTGTGCAACATCCCCATGGCCCGCCTGGCCACCGAGGTGCTGTTGGGCAAAAAACTCAAGGACATGCACCTGCGCCGGCGCAGCGTGCCCCACTACGGGGTGAAGGAGGCCGTCTTCCCCTTCAACATGTTCCCGGAGGTGGATCCCCTGCTGGGGCCGGAGATGCGCTCCACCGGCGAGGTGCTGGGCCTGGCGGTCGATCCGGGGCTGGCCTTTTTCAAATCCCAGGAGGCGGCCAATTCGCCCCTGCCCACCGGCGGCGCGGTGTTGATAACCGTCATCGACGCGGACAAGCCGGCCATCGCCGAGGCCGCGGCCCTGCTGGCCGGCCAAGGATTCAAGCTCTTGGCCACCAAGGGCACCCAGGCTTTCCTGGAGCGACACGGCGTGGCCTCCCAGGCCATCCTGAAGCTGCACGAAGGCCGTCCCCATATCGCCGACGCCATCAAGAACGGCGAGATCCAGTTGGTCATCAACAGTCCGGCCGGCAAGCAGAGCCAGCACGACGACTCCTACATCCGCAAAACCGCCGTGCGCTACAAGGTGCCCTACATCACCACCGCCGCCGCGGCCCTGGCCGCGGCCAGGGGCATCGCGGCCATGAAGGCCACCGCGAGCCTGGACACGGTCAAGAGCTTGCAGGAATACCATCAGGCCATCAAATAGTCCGCGCCAAGCCGCCACCAACGCCAGGAGCCGCAGACGATCCGCGGCTCCTTTTCATTGCGGGCGGAGGTCACCGCTGGGGCGGCCCTGTTGAACCCATGCCGCCATCGGCCCCGGCCCGTCAGCGGCCGCCGCGATAGAAGGCGTAGTAGCTGGCGGGAATCACCACCTCGGCATAGACGGAGGCATCCGCTTCAGGTCCTTGTGCAGGATGGGCAGCTCCTCCGGCCGGGGCTCGAAGCGGCCCAGCGCGGCCAGGGGCAGGACGGCCCCGCTGGCGGCGGCCATGTCTGCGGCGGCCGGGCAGTTGAAGTGGCCCTTGCTGACCGAGGCGGTCAGCGTGTTACGCAGGGTGGCCCGGTCCAGCCAGGGACTGGTCGAAAAGCGCTTCCGACTGGCGCACCCGCATGAGCGCCATTTTCTGCTCCGGGTTCTGCGCCCAGGCCAGCTCGATGGCTTTCCGCGGGCTCAGCGGCATGGCCGGGGAGAATCCGGCGCGTGCGGCCCGGCCATCGTGATGATGGCCGGGCCGCTGCGTTGTCTGCTCTCGCGCGCGAGCCGGGGCTCGCTCCAGGCGTCTAGAAATCCTTGAAATCGCCCTCGTCCAGCGGTATCGCCTTGCTGGGGCTCGCCTTATGGCTGGCCACCACGGCCAGGCGTCTCGCATCGGCCGGCCTGTCGGCGGCAGGCAGCGCCCGGCGGTGCGAGCGCGCGGTGATGGCCTTGCCATGACCGTTGCCGTTGCCGTTCTTGGCCGTGCCCACCACCTTGATGAGCTGCTCCACGTAGCCCTGCATGGTCTCGGCCTGGGCGGAGAGCTCCTCGGCCGCGGCGGCGGATTCCTCGGCGTTGGCCGCGTTCTGCTGGGTCACCTTGTCCATTTCGCCCATGGCCTTGTTCACCTGGTCGATGCCCTGGGCCTGCTCGCTGGAGGCGGCGGCGATCTCGCTGACCAGTTCGGCCACCTTGGTGGAGCTTTCCGCCACTTCCTTGAAGGCCTCGTTGGTCTTGCGCACCAACTCCGAGCCTTCCTGGGTCTTCTTGATGGTGCCCTCGATGAGGCCGGTGGTGTTCTTGGCCGCCTCGGCCGCCCGCATGGCCAGGTTGCGCACCTCCTCGGCCACCACGGCGAAGCCCGCTCCGGCCTCGCCGGCCCGGGCCGCCTCCACGGCCGCGTTCAGGGCCAGCAGGTTGGTCTGGAAGGCGATTTCGTCGATGGTCTTGATGATCTTGCTGGTGTCCTCGCCGGCCTTGCTGATCTCCCGCATGGCCACGGTCAACTCGCCCATGGACTGGTTGGCCCGTTCGACCACCGATCTGGCGTCCTTCATCAAGGCGTCGGCCTGGGAGGCGTTGTCGGCGTTGGTCTTGGTCATGGAGGACATCTCCTCCAGGGAGGAGCTGGTCTCCTCCAGGGCGGCGGCCTGCTCGGCCGCGCCTTCGGCCAGCGACTGGCTGGCATTGGCCACCTGGCCCGAAGCCGAGGCCACTTGGCCCGAACCCTCGGTCAGTCCGGCCACCACGTTATGGATGGGCTTGGTGATGCTGCGGGTGATGAACACCGCGGCTCCGATGCCCAGCACCAGGGCCACGGCCAGGCCGATGATCATGATCAAGGACGCGCTGGAAAGGGCGCTGACCGCTACGTCGGCAATGTGGGTGGTCTGCTCCATCCCGGCCTTGGCGGTGATCTGAGCGGCAGCTAATACTTCTCCCGCCACCGCGGTGCGCTTCTTGGCAATTTCTTCCTTGGCCAGCCAGTTGGCAAGGAGTTCCTGCATCGCCTTTTGGTAGGTATTGGCGGCAGCCTTGGTGTCGGCGATCTGCTTGAGGTTGCGCTCCTGGCGGGTTACGGCCTTGAGGGCGTCGAACTTCTTGTCCATCTCGCCGAAGTTCTTCATGGCCGCTTCGATGATCTTGGGATCGCGCAGCGCCTGGGCCTTCCAGTTCTCCACCCGCACGGCATTGCCAAGGTCGATGATGTCGTTGACCAGGGTGACCTTGCCGGTGCGCTCGTTCACCTTGTCCGCGCTTGCTCCGAGGTTGACCTCCTCCTTCAGCGCCCTTTCTTGGTCATGCAGGAACTCGGCGCAATTCTTCATGTATTGGTCGGCGGCTTGGTTCATGGCCAGGCGATTGGCGTCCAAGGCCTTATCCTTGGCCACAGTCTGCTCCACCAGCCCCTCGTATTCCTTGACCTTGGCCTGGGCCTTGGCCGCGTTTTCCTTCAGCTTGACCAGGGCCGGATACTTGGTGGCGTGGTCGTCGGCGGCCTTGAGCTGCTTGTTCACCTCGATCAGATGATCCTTGCCGCGCTTGAGGAACGCCTCCTCGCCCGTGAAGCCATAGCCGCGAATCTCGTACATGGTGAGCAGCGACGCGCGCTCCACCTCGTTGGCCACCGCCACTTCCGGCACGTACTCCTTGGCCAGGCGGGTGGCCTGATGCTCCACCGATGTCATGTTGTAAACGGCCATGCCGCCCAGCAGCAAGGCGATGAGGATCAGCAGGCCAAAGCCCAAGGTGATCTTGGCTCCCAGCTTCAAGTCTTTCATGGCGACCCCTCCTCCTCCCGGAAATCTAAATTAGTTAAGCGAAAGGTAGTCTTCCTCGGACAGCACCTTGGCGATGTCCAGGAGGATTTTCACGCCGGCCTGGGTCTTGGCGATGGCCTTGATGAAGCGGGTGTCCAGGTCGATGCCGAAGTTGGGCGCGTCCTCGGTGTCCTCGGCCTTGACGTTGGTCACCTCGTCCACCGCATCCACGATCAGACCCATGATGTAGCGCCCCTGGCCGGTGTCCACCTCCACCACCACGATGCAGGTGCGCTCGTCGTAGTCCTTGGCCGGGATGCCGAACTTCATGCGCAGGTCGATGACCGGGATGACCTTGCCCCGCAGGTTGATGACGCCCTTGATGAATTCGGGCGCGCGCGGAATCGGCGTGAAAGGCATCAGTCCGATGATTTCTTTCACGGTCAAGATGGGGATGCCATACCCCTCGCTGGCCAGCTTGAAGGTAAGGTATTTACCTTCGCGCCCCTCCTGGCCCTGACCCAACTGCTCCATCACTAACCTCCTTGCTGACAGACATGTTCTTGCTGGCTGACCTGAAATCGTTCTCTGGAAGCTGATGGGCGGCTGGCGCCATCAGCTGCGCGCGCGGGGGCAGGCTGGGCAGGGGCTGGCAGTTGTGAAATCCCGGCCTCGGCGAGGCCGATAGGGCGACGAGGGAATCCAGGGAGCCACGGGTCACAGGGTGTGACTTCACCGACCTGGCGTGAGTCAAGCCGTCCAGGCGGTCCTGGCGCGGGGCGCTGGTTGGCGGACGGCGGTGAGAAGTCACGCGGCAATCCCTGCTGGTGAATTGTTTGTGAATCGTCATATCAATTTTCATGCCAGCCGGCGAAGGGCCTGCAAGCCAAGGTTTAACCTGTAGTAATTAGATCGTTGGCCTGAAAAGGGACAAAATTGTGTATTGCCGGACAAGATTTGTCTCGCCTGGCAAGACAACGTACCGTCGCATAAGACAACTTCTTATGTTCCCGCGATTATGGTTATTATTAGCAAATTTAACCGCTGCAACCGCTCCCTCCTAATGAAAGCCCACTCTTCCAGTTGGGCCGGAAACTCGGCCGCCAGAGTTGCCACGAGCCGCGGCAGGCGGTAGCCTGTAGCCTGGCTTCCCTGGTCGAGCCCCACCCAACCGCCACCGAATCCGCTGGCCGCCGCCGACCGGAGACCCGCGCCAGACCGCCCGCGCAAGCGGACCGGGACCGTCAACCGCAAAAGAAAGGAGCCGGCGGAGACTTTCCTGCTCCCCGCCGCAGCAACCCGATGAGCATCACATTGGAAAAGCGACCGGATCTGCGCAACCTGGCCATCATCGCCCACGTGGACCACGGCAAGACCACCCTGGTGGACGCCATGCTCTGGCAGAGCGGCGTGTTCCGGGCCAACGAGCAGGTGGCCGAGCGGGTGATGGACTCCATGGACCTGGAGCGCGAAAAGGGCATCACCATTATGGCCAAGAACACGGCCATCACCTGGGCCGGGGTCAAGCTGAACATCGTGGACACCCCCGGCCACGCCGATTTCGGCGGCGAGGTGGAGCGCACCCTGAACATGGTGGACGGGGTTATGCTCCTGGTGGACGCCTCCGAGGGGCCCCTGCCCCAGACCCGCTTCGTGCTGTCCAAGTCGCTGGAGCACGGCCTGCCCCTGATCGCGGTCATCAACAAGATCGACCGTCCCGACCGCCGCATCGCCGAGGTGGAGAACGAGCTTTTCGACCTGCTCATCGACCTGGGCGCCAGCGAGGAGCAACTGGATTTCCCCATCCTCTACACCAACGCCAAGGCCGGCATCGCCCTGACCGCGCCCGACGGCCAGGGCCAGGACCTGAAGCCGCTCTTTCAGGCCATCCTGGACCACATCCCCGCCCCGGCCTACGACCCCCAGGCCCGGTTGCAGTTCCTGGTGACCAACCTGGACTATTCCGACTACGTGGGGCGCATCGCGGTGGGCAAGATCGTGGGCGGCCGGCTGCGGGCCGGGAGCCAGGCGGCCCTGCTGAAAAAAGGCCAACCGGCCGGCCGCTTCGGACTGAGCCAGGTCTACGCCTACCAGGGCCTGGAGCGGGTGGCGGTGGCCGAGCTCATGGCCGGGGACATCGCGGCCGTGGCCGGAGTGGAGGACGCCTTCATCGGCGACACCCTGGCCGACCCCGACGACCCCCGCCCCCTGCCCAGCATCAGCGTCGAAGAGCCGACCATGGCCATGGATTTTTCCATCAACACCTCGCCCCTGGCCGGGCGCGAGGGCAGCCAGGTCACCTCGCGCCAGATCCGCGCCCGGCTGGACAAAGAGACGCTCTACAACGTCTCCATTCGGGTGGAGGACGGCCAGACCACGGACTCTTTCAAGGTGAGCGCCCGCGGCGAGCTGCAACTGGCGGTGCTGGTGGAGACCATGCGGCGCGAGGGCTTCGAGCTTTCGCTCTCCAAGCCCCAGATCATCACCCGCGTCATCGACGGGGTGGTCTGCGAGCCCCTGGAGCTGGCCGTGGTGGACGTGCCCGACGCCTATTTGGGCGTGGTCACCGAGAAGCTGTCATCGCGCCGGGGCAGGCTGACCAAGATGCTCAACAACGGCCACGGCCGCGTGCGCCTGGAGTTCGAGATACCCACCCGCGGGCTGATCGGCTACCGCTCCCAGTTCCTCACCGACACCCGCGGCGCCGGCATCCTCACCACCCTGGTCATCGGCCACGCCCCCCACGCCGGCGAGATCGCCGGCCGGCCCAACGGCTCGCTGGTCTGCGACCGCGCCGGCAAGGCGGTGGCCTACGCCATCTTCCATCTCCAGCCGCGGGGGGCGATCTTCGTGGATCCGGGCGACCCGGTCTACAACGGGATGATCGTGGGCCAGAACTCGCGCGGCGAGGACATCGCGGTGAACATCACCAAGGAAAAGAAGCTCACCAACATGCGGGCCTCCGGCGCGGACGAGGCCCTGCGCCTGATCCCTCCGCGGCGCTTCACCCTGGAGCAGGCCATGGAGTACATCGACGACGACGAGCTGGTGGAGGTCACGCCCCAGTCCATCCGCATGCGCAAGAAGGGCGCCCTCAAGCTGGGCGGAGCGCGCAAGAGCCTCTGAACGGCGGGGTCGCGGCCCGCCTCAGCGGCCCCGCCACACCGGCGGGCGCTTTTCCAAAAACGCCTTTAGCCCCTCGGCCGCGTCCTCGCTGCGGATGAGCTGGGCCAACTGGAAGCACAGGTAGTCGATGGCCGGGTCCAGGTCCATGTACTCCACCTTGTGCAAGGTCTGGCGGCCGATCTTGATGGCCAGCGGCCCGTTGTTGACGATCTGGACCAGGGTCGCGGCCAGCATCTCGTCCAGCCTGTCCACCGGGCAGGCGCGGGTGACCAGCCCCATGGCCTCGGCCTCGGCGGCCGAATAGACCCGGCCGGTGTAGATCATCTCCATGGCCTTTTTGCGGCTGACGTTGCGGAAGATGAGCGCGCCAATCATCATCGGGAAGAGCCCGACCTTGACCTCCGGGGTGGCCAGGCGCGCGCCCTCGCGGGCGTAGGCGATGTCGCAGGCCAGCATGACGCCCATGCCGCCGGCCATGCAGTCGCCGTTGACCCTGGCCAGGGTGGGCTTGGGGAACATCGCCATGCGCTTTAAGAGCAAGCCGATCTTGGCCGGCAGGTCGGTGGCGTTTTTGCCCGAACCCATGCCGCCCAGGTCGGCCCCGGCGCAGAAGGCCTTGTCGCCGGCCCCGGTGATGACCACCGCCCGCACGCCCTCCTCTTGCTCGATCTCGTCCAGGTAGTGCAGCAATAGGTCCACCACCTCGTCGTTGAGGGCGTTGCGCTTGTCCTCCCGGTTGATGGTCAGCCAGGCGGCCTGATCCTTGATCTCGTAGATGACCACGGGTTTTCTCCAGCTCGTCCAGGGCTCCCGGCCGCGCCAAGGTTGGCTGGGAGCGGGTTAGACTTGGTCAAGCGGCGGGTCCGGGGCGGGGTTCAGTCCGCCGGCCGGTCGGCCTGGCCCCCCCCACTGCGGGCGGCCCCGGCCCAAGGTGCGGCTGGGAAGCTGCGCGCCCAGCTCGGCGGCCAAAAAGGCCGCGGCCGCGCGCAGGCGCTCGAAATCCACCCCGGTGGCCACGCCCATCTCCTCGAAAAGGTTCACCAGGTCCAGGGTGTCCACGTTGCCGGAGGCCCCGCTGGCGGTGGGGCAGCCGCCCACCCCGCCCACCGAGGCGTCGAAGACGCGAATGCCGGCCCGATGGGCGGCGGTCACGTTGGCCAGGCCCAGGCCGCGGCTGTCGTGAAAATGAAAGGCTATGTCCAGGGGCCAGCCGCCGGCCAGGAGCCAGGCGGCCAGTTCGCCGGCCAGGCGCGGGTTGGCCATGCCGGTGGTGTCGCCCAGGGAGACCTCGGCCACGCCCATGCCGGCGTAGGCGTCCAGGATGGCGGCCAGCCGCTCGCGGGGGATGCGCCCCTCGTAGGGGCAGCCGAAGGCGGTGACGATGTAGCCGCGCAGGCGGCGTCCGGCCGCGCGGCCCAGGCGGGCGACTTCGGCCAGGCCGGCCAGGGACTCGGCCACGGACTGGTTGACGTTCTTGCGGTTGTGGGTTTCGCTGGCCGAGACGAACAGGGCCAGTTCGTCCGCCGGGCTGGCCAGGGCGGCCTGGCAGCCCTTGAGGTTTGGCACCAGGACGCTGTAGGCCACCCCCGGCCGCTTGGTTATGCCGCTCATCACCTGGGCGGCGTCGGCCAGTTGGGGCACGGCCTTGGGGTGGACGAAGGAGGTGGCCTCGATGCGGGTCAGACCGGTCTGGGAAAGCAGGTCGATCAGCTTGATCTTGCCCTGGGTGGAAAAAAAGCCGGATTCGTATTGCAGGCCGTCGCGCGGCCCCACCTCCACCACGGTCACGCTCTCCGCTTGCGCCATGCTGGCATCCGTTTAGCGAGTTGGTCCGTCCAGGTCCGGCGGCGGACCCAGGCCTGGCCAACAATTTTACCAGAGCCCGCCCCGGCCGCTCGCCGCCGGCCGGGGGTGACGGACCCCGGTGGCGGACGCCCCGTCCCCGACTTTTGGGCTTGACCGCAAAGCCCAGCGGGCTTTAGGATCATGACTGACCGCCCAGTCAGCGGAGGCCTCGTGCCTAAGGAGACCTTCAACCAGATCGCGGACGAGAAACGCGAGCGGATTCTGGACCAGGCCGCCCGGCTTTTCGCCCAGCGCGGGCTCAACCAGACCGACATGTCCGAGCTGGCCGCCCGGGCCGGCGTGGCCAAGGGCTCGCTGTACAACTATTTCAAGTCCAAGGACGAACTCTACCTGCACGTCTGCCGCCAGGCCCTGGCCCGCTCGCGCGAGGCGGTCTATGGCGACATCGACCCGACCTGGGACATCCACCGCCAGGTGGAGCACATCTTCCGGCGCGGGGTCCAGTTCGCCCTGGAACACCCGGAGTACGTATCGCTCTACCTGAACACCGCCAGCGCCGGCATGGAGCGCTTCGCCAGGAAGATATCGCGCGAGGTGGAAAAGCACACCGCCAACCACCTCAAGCGTCTGCTGCGCCAAGGGATGAAAAAAGGGCTGGTGCGCGCGGACCTCGACGTGAACTTGGCCGCGTTTTTGATCAACAGCCTCTACATCGTCTTCATCGTCTCCCTGGTCTCGCCCCACTTCCAGATCCGCATGTCCGAGTACCTGGACATCAAGGGCCCCCTGGATGGCGAATCCATCGATGACCGCCTGACCCGGACCATCGCCATCATCCAGTCCTTTCTTAAACCGGCCGGCGACGACGAACCGGCCCCGGCCCGCGCCCCCCGGCAGAGGAGGAATTAAGGTGACCCAGACCACCGGCGGGGCCATCCTGGCCCGCATGCTAAATCAGGAAGGCGTGGAGCACGTCTTCGGCATCATCGACGGCACCTACACCCAGTTGTTCGTCAACTTCGCGCCCCACGGCATCAGCCTGGTCACCCCCCGCCACGAGTCCATCGCCTTGCACATGGCCGGGGCTTACGCCCGCCTGACCGGTCGGCTGGGCGTGGCCATCGCCTCCAACGGCCCCGGCGTGGCCAACGCGCTCTCCGGCGTGGCGGTGGAGAACGCCGAGGGGAACCGGGTGCTGCTCATCACCAGCTCGCGCCGGCCCAACATCTCCTATCCCGACCGGGGCGGGGCCTACCAATACTTCGACCAGGTGGGCGTCATCGGCCGCATGGCCAAGTGGTCGGCCTGGGCGCCAAGCTTCGACCGGGTGCCGGAGCTGATGCGCCAGGCCTTGCGCGAGTGCCACCGGGGCCGGCCCGGCGTGGTTCACCTGGACGTGCCGGAGACGATAATGAACGGCAAGACCGAGGAGCCGCCGGCCTGGCAGCCCCACGAATACCGCCGCCTGGAGCCCGTCCCTCCCCCGCCGGCCTTGGTGGAGCGGGCGGCGGCCATGCTGAGCCAGGCCCGGCTGCCGCTCATCCACGCCGGCAGCGGGGTCATCCACGCCGACGCCTTCGCCGAATTGGCCGCCCTGGCCCATCGCCTGCACGCGCCGGTCACCACCTCCTGGGCCGCCCGCGGAGCCCTGGCCGAGGACGATCCCCTGGCCTGGCCCATGGTGCACATCGAGGCCTGCAACCAGCTGCGCAACCAGGCCGACCTGGCGCTCTGCCTGGGGGCCCGCCTGGGCGAAACCGACTGGTGGGGCAAGGCCCCCTATTGGGCCCAGCCCGGCGCGCAGAAACTCATCCAGGTGGACATCGACGAGGCCGCCCTGGGCCGCACCCGGCGGGTGGATCTGGCCGTGCTCGCCGATATCAAGCTCTTCCTGACCCAGCTCCTGGCCGCGCTGGGCGAAGCCCAGCCCAGCCCGGGCCGCCGCGAGGCGGTGGCCAAGCTGGCCCAAACCCGCGACGCCGACCGCGCCAAGCTGGACGAGCGCCTCAAGGAGCGCGGCGCCCCCATGCTGGCCGGCCACGTGGCCCGCGCCTGCGGCGAGTTCTTCGGCCCGGAGGCGGTGGCCGTCTTCGATGGCGGCAACACCGCGGTCTGGGCCAACTTCTTCCACCAGGTCCGGACGCCGAACACCCTGTTGACCACCAACCACATGGGGCACCTGGGCGCGGGCGTGGGCCAGGCCCTGGGCGCGGCCGTGGCCCGGCCGGAAAAACCGGTCTACTGCATCATCGGCGACGGGGCCATGGGCTTCCATCCCCAGGAGATCGAGACCGCGGTGCGCAATGGCCTCAAGCCGATCTTCCTGGTCTGCTGCGACCGCCAGTGGGGCATGGTCAAGATCAACCAGAGCTTCGCGCTCAAGCCCTGGAAGACCATGTGGAAGAAATCCCTGGAGCCGGACGAGACCGTCAACACCGAGCTCGGCGAGATTCAGTTCGACAAGCTGGCCGAGGCCATGGGCGGCCATGGCGAGCGGGTGTCGTCGCCCGACGAACTCAAGCCCGCCCTGGAGCGCTGCCAAGCCGCCGGCAAATGCGCGGTGATCCATGTGGACGTGGACCCGGTCAAGCACATGTGGGCACCGGGCCTCTTGCATTTCAAGAAAATGCACCAGGAGCCCAAGGGGAGGTGACATGGACGCTGGCGCGGTGGACCAGATTCGGCTGCACTTCAACCCCACGGGGCTCATGGCCTTGAACGTCGTCATCGGCCTGATGATGCTGGGCATGTCCCTGGATCTAAAACTGGACGACTTCAGGCGGGTGCTGCGCCTGCCCAAGGCCCCGGCCGTGGGTCTTGTCGCCCAGTTCGTGCTGCTGCCCATGTTCACCTACCTGCTCACCATGATCGTGCGCCCCCACCCCTCCATGGCGTTGGGCATGATCCTCATCGGCTCCTGCCCCGGCGGCAACCTCTCCAACCTGATGACCTACCTGGCCAAGGGCAACACCGCGCTCAGCATCTCCATGACCGCCGTCTCCACCGCCATCGCGGTCATCATGACCCCCCTGAACCTGGCCATCTGGGGTTCGCTCAACCCCGACACCGCGCCCATCCTGCGGGCGGTCAGCCTAGACCCGCTGGACGTCTTTCAAACCATCTTTCTCATCCTGGGCGTGCCCCTGGCCTGCGGTCTGACCATCTCGCGCCTGTGGCCGGGCCTGGTCGAGAAAGTGCGCGGGCCATTCAAGATACTGGCCCTGTGCGTCTTCATCGCGGTGGTGGGCATCGCGCTCGCGGCCAACTGGAGCATCTTCCTTAAAGTCATCGGCCTGGTGGTCCTGGTGGTTATGCTGCACAACGCCCTGGCGCTGTGCATCGGATACGGCTCAGGCCGCCTGATGCGCCTCGCGCCGGCCGAAACCCGCGCCGTGACCATCGAGGTGGGCATCCAGAACTCGGCCCTGGGGCTCATCCTCATCTTCAACTTCTTCGACGGCCTGGGCGGCATGGCCATCATCGCGGCCTGGTGGGGCATCTGGCACATCATCGCCGGCCTGGTGGTGGCGCTGTTCTGGTCCCGCCGACCGCCCATGCCGGCGTTTGGCGGAGCCAAGCCATGACAAACCAGCCGCGGCAATTGGGCGTGCTCATCACCGGGGCCGGCGGCTACCTGGGCCGGCTCACGGTGGCCGCCCTGGCCGCCCAGGCGGGGCGCGTCGGCCGGATCACAGCCCTGGACCTGCGCCTGCCGGAGCCGGCCCAGCGCCTGACCGGGGTGGAGTATCTGGCCGGCGACGTCCGTGACCCCGGCCTGGCCGAAATCCTGCGCCGCCAGGGGGCGCGGACCGTGGTGCACCTGGCGGCGGTGGTCAACCCCGGCCCCAAGCCCGACCGCGCCTTCCTGCACGCGGTGGAAGTCGAGGGCACCCGCAACCTGCTCCAGGCCTGCCTGGCCGCCGGGGTCGATCATTTCGTCTACACCAGCAGCGGCGCGGCCTACGGCTACTATCCCGACAACCCGGAGTGGATCGACGAGAACGACGCCATCCGGGGCAACCCGGAGTTCGCCTACGCCGATCACAAACGTCAGGTGGAACAGATGCTGGCTCAGTGGCGTCAGGATCACCCGGAGCTGCGCCAGCTCGTCCTGCGCCCCGGCACTATCCTGGGGGCCACGACCAACAACCAGATCACGGCCCTTTTCGACAAAAAGCTCGTTCTGGGCGTGGTCGGCTCAGAGAGCCCTTTCGTCTTCATCTGGGACCATGACGTGGCCGGAGCCATCGTCAAGGGCGTGCTGGAGCGAGCCGAGGGCGTCTACAACCTGGCCGGCGACGGCGCGCTGCCCATGCGCCGCATCGCCGCCATCCTGAAAAAGCCCTACCTGCCCCTGCCGGCCTGGCTGCTCAAGTCCGCGCTGTGGCTCTTGTCGCGCCTGGGCCTGACGGCCTACGGCCCAGAGCAGGTCAACTTTCTGCGCTACCGGCCGGTGCTCAGCAACCGGCGGCTCAAGGAGGAGTTCGGATACATCCCCCAAAAAACCAGCCGCGAGGTGTTCGGATACTTCCTGGAGCGGCGCGGCCATGGCCGCTGAGGACTGGGCGCGGGGCAAGGTGGTGGCCGTCACCGGCGGGGCCGGCGGCTTGGGCGCGGCCTTTGGCCGGCGCTTCGCCGCGGCCGGGGCGCGGGTGGCGGTGCTGGACCTGGAGCGGACCAAACCCCAGGTCCTGGCCGCCGCGCTGGCCCAGGGCGGGGCCGAGGCCGTCGGGCTGGTCTGCGACGTGACCGATCCCGGCCAGTGCCAGGAGGCCATGGCCGAGCTGGTCCGGAGGTGGGGCGGGGTGGACATTCTTATAAACAACGCCGGCATCACCCACCGCAGCGCCTTCGCCCAGACCACGCTGGCCGTGCAGCGCCGGGTGATGGAGGTTAACTACTTCGGCTCGCTCAACTGCACCCAGGCCGCTTTGTCATCCCTCATAGCCCGGCGCGGCCTGATCGTGGTCATCTCCTCGGTGGCCGGCTTCGCGCCGCTCTTTGGCCGCACCGGTTACGCGGCCAGCAAGCACGCCCTGCACGGGTTGTTCGCAAGCCTGCGCTGCGAGCTGGCCGGCAGCGGGGTCGGGGTCAGCATCGTCTGCCCGTCGTTTGCCGACACCGCCATCGCCAAGAACGCCCTGGACGGCGACGGCCGCGTCACCAGCCACCCCCAGTCCAAGGTGGGCCGGGTGGCCAGCCCGGACGAGGTGGCCGAGGCGGTTTTCCGGGCGGCGGCCAAACGCCGGCCGCTCACCGTGCTCTCGCCCATCGGCCGGCTCTCGTGGTGGTTCACCCGCCTGCTGCCAAACCTCTACGAAAAGCTCATGACCCGCTCCCTGCGCTCGGAGCTGGAGCGTTGACCGGCAATCCATCGTCATCAAACGGCAAGGAGTAACGCCATGCCCAGAATGACCCCGTCGGAGGCCTTGGTGGAGACCTTGGTGGTCGAGGGCGTAGACACCGTCTTCGGCATCGTGGGCAGCGCCTTCATGGACGCCCTGGATCTATTCCCGGCCGCCGGCATCCGCTTCGTCTCGGTGGCCCACGAGCAGGCGGCGGCCCACGCCGCCGACGGCCTGGCCAGGGTCAGCGGCCGGCCCCAGGCCTGCATCGCCCAGAACGGCCCCGGCGCGGCCAACTTCGTCTCGGCCGTCACGGCGGCCTATTGGGCGCACTCGCCGGTGGTGGCCATCACCCCGGAGACCGGCAGCCTGGGCATCGGCACCGGCGGTTTCCAGGAGCTGGACCAGATGCCCTGGTTCGCGGCCTGCACCAAGTACCAGGTGCGGGTCAACGACCCCCGCCGCATGGCCGAGCTGGCCCGGCGCTGCTTCTACATCGCCAAGGCCGAGAACGGCCCCACCCAGCTCAACATCCCCCGCGACTACTTCTATGGCGAGATCGAGGCCGATATCTATCCCAGCCGCAAGCTGAAACTTGGCCCCGGACCGGAAGACGACCTGAAACAGGCCGCCCAGCTCCTGGCCCAGGCCCGGCGGCCGGTGATCCTGGCCGGCGGGGGCGTGGTCATGGCCGACGCCCTGGCCCAGGCCGCCGCCCTGGCCGAGCACGTCGGCGCGCCGGTGGCCAACAGCTACCTGCACAACGACAGCTTCCCGCAAAATCATCCCCTCTACCTGGGGCCCATCGGCTACTGCGGCTCCAAGGCCGCCATGCGGGTGCTGGCCAAGGCCGACCTGGTGCTGGCCCTGGGCTGCCGCCTGGGTCCCTTCGGCACCCTGCCCCAGTACGACCTGGAGTACTGGCCTAAAAACGCCAAGGTGATCCAGGTGGACGCCGACGCCCGCGTGCTGGGCCTGTCCAAGCGGGTGGACCTGGCCGTGGCGGCCGACGCGGGCGAGTTCGCGGCGCGGGTGCTGAACCTGCTGCGCGCCGTCATGCCCGCGCCCAAGCCCCAGGAGGCCATCCGGGCCGAGGTGGCGGCCGAACGCGCGGCCTGGCGGGCCGAGCTGGACCAGTGGGCCGCCCGGCCTTCGCGCTTGATGCACCCCCGCGCGTGCCTGCGCGCGCTGGCCCAGGCCGTGCCGGCCAACGCCATCGTCACCACCGACGTGGGCAACACTTGCTCCATGTGCAACAGCTACTTCGGCTTCAATGAGGGTCGGCGCTACCTGGCCCCGCTGAGCTGGGGCAACTGCGGCATAGCCTACGGTTTGGCCCTGGGGGCCAAGGCCGGCCGGCCGGACCGGCCGGTCTTCGCCCTGCAGGGCGACGGGGCCTACGGCATCAGCGGTCTAAGCGAGGTGATGACCGCGGTGCGCGAAGACCTGCCGGTGATCGCGGTGGTGTTCAACAACAACCAGTGGGGCGCGGAGAAGAAGAACCAGATCGACTACTACGCCAACCGCTTCGTGGGCGCCAACCTGGCCAACCCCTCCTTCGCCAAGCTGGCCCAGGACATGGGCGCCCTGGGCTTCACCGTGGAGCGGCCCCAGGACGTGGCCGAGGCGGTCAACGCGGCCCTGGCCAGCGGCCGGCCGGCGGTGATCGACGCCATCATCGACGGCGCGGCCGAGGTGCTGGCCGAGCCCTTCCGGCGCGACGCGCTCAAGCCGCCGGTGCGCTTTTTGGCAAAATACAAGCACCTCAACGCCTAGCGGCCGGCCGCCGGGGCGGGGCGCCGGGCGCTTTCCGCCCCGGCCCGGCGGCCAGGACAGGACCGGGGCATGAAGATCCTGGTGTTCAACGCCGGCAGCAGCTCGCTGAAATACCGCCTGTTCGCCATGCCGGCCGAGGAGACCCTGGCCAGCGGCCTGGTGGAGCGGGTGGGGGAGCGCGACGGCCGCGCCCGCTTTCGCCACCAGCGGCCGGGCCGGCCGGAGCATTGCGGCCAGACCGCCTGCGCCAACCATGGCCAGGCCCTGGCGCTGGTCCTGGCCGAACTGACCCACCCTCAACGCGGGGCGCTGGCCAGCCTGGCCGAGCTGGACGCCCTGGGCCATCGGGTGGTGCATGGCGGCGAGGTTTTCCGCACTCCGACCCTGATCGACGACGCGGCCTTGGAGTTGATGAACGGCCTGGTGGAGCTGGCCCCGCTGCACATGCCGCCGGCCCTGGCCTGCATCGCCGCCTGCCGCGCGGCCGTGGCCGGCCTGCCCCAGGTGGCCCACTTCGACACAGTATTTCACCAGTCCCTGCCGGACCACGCCTATCTCTACCCGGTGCCGATCGAATGGCGCGAGCGCCACGGCGCGCGCCGCTACGGCTTTCACGGCAGCTCGCACGAGTACGCCGTGACGGCCGCCGCCGCGCGCCTGGGCCGGCCGGCGGCGGAGCTGCGTCTCATCACCGCCCACCTGGGCAATGGGTCCTCGCTCATGGCCTGGGATCGCGGCCGGGTGCTGGACACCTCCATGGGCTTCACCCCCCTGGAGGGGGTGATGATGGGCACCCGGCCGGGCTGGATCGACGCCGCCCTGGTGCCATACCTGGCCCGTAAAATGGGAATCAGCGCCGAGGCGGTGGTTGACAAACTCAACCACGAGTGCGGGCTCTATGGCGTCAGCGGCCTCAGCCGCGACCTACGCGTCATCGGTCAGGCCAGGGCCGCCGGCCACGCCCAGGCCGACCTGGCCTGGCGCATGTACGTCTACCGCCTGCTCAAATGCCTGGGGGCCTATTTTTTCGCCCTGGGCGGGGCCGAGGCGGTGGTCCTGACCGGCGGCATCGGCGAGAACGCCTGGGAGCTGCGCCGCGATCTTTTCGCCCACACCGCCGGCCTGGGTCTGGCGTTGGACCCGCTGGCCAACCAGGCCTTGGTTGATGGGCGCGAAGGCTTCATCAGCGCCGCAGGCAGCCCGGTCAAGATCATGGTGGTGGCGGCCCAGGAGGAGCTGGTCATCGCCCGCGCTACGGCCGCCCGCCTGGCCTGAGCGCGCCAACCATCGCGACCACGCCGTGAAAACCATGGACTTGGCCGGTCCGGGCCGGTAAGTTTGCCAGCCATGAGCGCCACGTTGACCATCAAGAAGGGAGGCCTGCGCTCCCTGGCCAGGGGCCACCCCTGGGTCTTCGCCCGCGCGGTGGAGCGGGTGCAGGGGCGGCTGCGCGCCGGCCAGGTGGCGCGCCTCATCGATGGCGAGGGCCGCTTCCTGGCCTGGGCCTGGGGCAGCCCGGAGAGCCATATCCGGGCCAGGGTTCTGGACCATGACCCCGACGCGGTCATCGACTCCGCCTGGCTGGCCGGGCGTCTGGAGCGCGCCCTGGCCAAAAGGGCCGGCCTGGAGCCCTCCGGCTGCACGGCCTATCGCCTGGTCAACGCCGAGAGCGACGGGCTGCCCGGCCTGATCGTGGACCGCCTGGGGCCGGGGTTGGTGTTGCAGGCGCTGTCGGCCGGGGCCGAGGCGGTCAAGCGCGAGGTCGCCGATTGGCTGGCGCGGCGTCTGGGGCCGGAATGGATCTGGGAGCGCTCGGACCAGGAAGTGCGCCGCCTGGAGGGCCTGGAGCCCCTGCAAGGCCCCCTGCACGGCCCTGAGCCGGGCCGGGTGCTCATCGCCGAGCCCGGCTGCCGTTATTGGGTGGAGCCGGCCGGCGGACAGAAGACCGGCTTCTACCTGGACCAGCGCGAGAACCGCCGCCTGGTGGCGGCCCACGCCGCCGGCCGGAGCGTGCTGGACTGCTTCTGCTACAGCGGCGGCTTCGCCATCCACGCCCTCATGGCCGGGGCGGACAGCGCCGTCCTGGTGGACTCCTCGGCCCAGGCCCTGGCCCTGGCGGCCGAGAACCTGGCCCTGAACCAGGTCGAGGCGCGCGCCGAGCTGGTGCGGGCCAACGTCTTCGAGCTGCTGCGCGGATACCGCGACCAGGGCCGCCGCTTCGGGCTCATCATCCTGGACCCGCCCAAGCTGGCCCCCAGCCGGGCGGTGGTGGAAAAGGCGGCCAGGGCCTACAAGGACCTGAACATGATGGCCCTGCGCCTGCTGGAGCCCGACGGGGTGCTGGCCACCTTCTCCTGCTCGGCCGGCATGGACCGCGAGTTTTTTGGCGAGGTGCTCACCTGGGCGGCCGAGGACGCCCGTCTGCGCCTGCAACTCGTGGCGCACCTGGGCCAGCCCGGCGACCATCCCGCACGCCTGGGCTTTCCGGAAAGCCAATACCTGAAGGGCCTGGTCCTGCGCCCACTCTAAAGCGGCGCGCGCCCGTAAACGCCCGCGGCGCGCGGCCTCTCCCTTGTCTTTCCCTTGGGATATATGTAAATATATGTGACGGTTTGCAGGGCCGGGCGCCGGCGGCCGCCCGCGCGGGATGCTCCCCAGGAGGAAGGGACCGACCATGCCCAAGAAAATCCTGATCATCGACGACGAGATCCACATCACCAACTACCTCAAGCACGTCTTCGAGGACAACGGTTATCAGACCGTGACCGCGGCCGACGGCGAGGAGGGCTATGAGGCGCTCAGGCGCGAGCGGCCCGACCTCATCACCTTGGACTTGCAGATGCCCAAGGAGGGCGGCACCAAGTTTTTCCAGAAATACCGCAAGGACGAAGACTGCAAGGACACCCCCATCATCGTCATCACCGGCCAGGATTCCCCCCACCGCTCCCTCAAGCCTGAGAAGGTGGTCGCCATTTTGGAAAAGCCCTTCGAGCCTGAGGACCTGCTCAAGCTGGTCCGCGGCGCCATCGGCGGGGCCTAGCCCCCAGACCGCCGCCGGCCCCGCGCGGGCGGACCGGCGGGAGGCCAGGGCGGGTGCGTCCCAGCGGCCGGCCGTCCCTGAATCCCTCCCTCCCCCGCCCGCTCCGCGGCCAGCGCACTCCACAGCCTTGCCCACAGGCCCTTGGCCTGCACCCTGAAATGTCGTAAGCTACCCGTAAGTCGGCAAGCCCAGCCCCAAGCTTTCGCCCGCAGTCCGGAGGTGCCGCTATTCAATCCACCCGCGAACTATCCCGCGAGCAATTGGTGGCCTGCGTGGAGCTGGGCCGGGCCCTGGCGGCCGAGCTGGACCCCCAGCGCCTGCTGGAGGTTTTCCTGCAACAGGCCGGGCGCCTGATGCCGGCGGACAACTGGTCGCTGCTTTTGGTGGACGAGGAGCGCGAGGAGCTCTATTTCGCCGCCAGCCCGGACCTGGACCTGGCCCAGGTGGCCGGAGTGCGGCTCAAGCCCGGCCAAGGCATCGCCGGCCAGGTCTGGGCCGGCTGCCGCTCGATCACCGTGGAAAACGTGCGCGACAGCCCCTATTTCAACCCGGCGGTGGACCGCCTCACCGGCTTCGTGACCGAGGCCATCATCGCCGCGCCCCTGGTTTTCCAGGGCCGGGTGCTGGGCGTGATCGAGGCCGTCAACCCCCGTGACCTCAAACCTCCGGCCCAGGCCGTGGTCAGCGTCATCGCCGACTTCGCGGCCGTGGCGGTGGAGAACACCCGACGGCTGCTGCGCATCCACGACCTGACCGTGCGCGACAACCTGACCGGCCTGTACAACACCCGCCACCTCTACCGCGCCCTGGAGGATCTGCTGGCGCGACGGCCGCCCCAGGTCTTCTCCCTGGTCTTCATGGACATGGACGGCTTCAAGTCGGTGGTGGACACCTATGGCCACCTGAACGGCAGCCGGGCCTTGCAGCAGGTGGCCCAGACCCTGCGCCAGTGCCTGCCCGCGCCGGGTTTCGGCGTGGCCTATGGCGGGGACGAGTTCGTGCTGGTGCTGCCCGGCCTGGGCAAGGCCGAGGCCACCGCGGTGGTGGAGGCCGTGCGCACGGCCATGGCCGCCACCACCTACCTGCAGGACCAGGGCCTGGCCGTCAAGCTTTCGGCCAGCTTCGGCCAGGCCACCTGCCCGGAGGACGCCGCCGACTTGACCGGCATCCTGGCCCTGGCCGACGCCGCCATGTTCCGGGCCAAGGGCCGGGGCAAGGGCTGCCTCGTGGTCGAGGGCTGACCCGCCGCCTCTGGCATCGCCGCCAAAAACACGCGCCCGCCCCGGCGGCAGGACCGGAGCGGGCGCGCTGTCTTTCCGGGCTGGACCGGGCCCTAGGGCAGCAGGCGGGCCTGGATCTGCTCGCGCATGTAGAGTTGCAGGTAGTGCTCGCCGCCGGAGTTCTTGCCGCTGGCCCCGGAGGCCTGCCAGCCGCCGAAGGGCTGGTAGCCCGGCCAGGCCCCGGTGGTGGCCCCGCTGGGGCGGTTGGCATAGGCCACCCCGCAGCGGATGTGCCGGAAGAACCAGTCCACCTCCTCCGGCGCGCCATAGAAGCCGGCGGTGAGGCCATAGATGGTGTCGTTGGCCCTGGCCATGGCCTGGTCCAGGTCGTCCACCGCCGCCACCATGGTGATGGGCGCGAACATCTCCTCGGTCCACAGGGGGTGGTCCGCCGGCGCGTCTGCGGCCACGGTGGGCGCGCAGAAGTGGCCTTGGGCGTATTCGCCCTCGGTCAGCACCGCGCCGCCGGTCACCAGGCGGGCGTTTTTCGCCAGCTCCTCGCAGCAGCGGGCGAAGGTTTCGCGCGCCTTGGCGTTGGCCACCGGCCCCAGGTAGACCTCGCGCCGGGCCGGATCGCCGATGACGATCTGGCGGGTCAGGGCGGCCAGACGCTCCAGGAACTCCGCGTAGACCGGCCGCTCCACGAAGACCCGCGAGCAGGCCGAGCACTTCTGACCCTGGAGCCCGAAGGCCGAGCGCATCACGCCCAGTGCGGCCACGTCCAGGTCGGCTTTTTGCGAAACTATGGCAGGGTTCTTGCCGCCCAGCTCCAGGATGGCCGGGCGCACGTAGAGGCCCTGGGCGAACTGGCGGTGGATGGCCATGCCCACCGGATGGGAGCCGGTGAAGGTGATGCCGGCCACGCGGGGATCGTCGATCAGCGCCTGGCCCAGGGTGGCGCCTGGGCCGGTGACGAAGTTGAAGGCTCCCGCTGGCAGGGCCTCGGCGAAGCACTCGGCCACCAGGCGCGAGGGCCAGGGGGTGTCCGAGGAGCATTTGAGCACCACGGTGTTGCCGGCCGCCAGGGCCGCGCCGGCCGGGCCGCCGCAGAGCGCGCCGGGGAAGTTGAAGGGCGCCACCACCAGCCAGACGCCGTAAGGCTTGAGCACCGACCAGTTGCGGGCCTGGCAGCCCGGCAGGGGGTCGCGCCCCATCTCGATCGCGAATCCCTGGGCGGCCTCCAGGCGATCGCAGGCGTAATCGACCAGGTCGGCGGTCTCGGCGATGTCGCCCAGGGACTCCATGCGGTTCTTGCCCACCGAGAGGCAATTGGCCACCGCGATGACGAAGATGCGCTCGCGGATGAGCGCCGCCGCCCGGCGCAGGCGCGCCACCCGCTCCTGCCAGGGCGTGGCGCTCCAAGCCGGCAAAGCCCGCGCCGCCGCGGCGATGGCCTGGCGGGCGTGCTCCGCCGCGCCCTGCTGCATGAGGGCCAACACCTGGCCGGTGTCGGCCGGGTTGCGGTCCTCCAGCTTGTCCACGGCCATCACCTCGCGACCGTCGATGATCAGCCCGTACTCGCGGCCCAAGTCGGCGCGCACGGCGGCCAGAGCCTCGTCGAAGCGCTGGTGCAGCTCCGGCGGCGGCGAGAACATGGTGGCGTAGGTCAGCTTGAATCCAGCTTGCGCGTCGCCCGCGCGGCATTGCTCCTGGCTCATCGGTCCCTCCAACGTCGCTATCGGGCCGTTCGCCCCTCGGCCGGCTCACATGCCCAGGTAGGCCTCCTTGAGGCTGGCGTCGGCCATCAGCTCGGCCGAGGCCCCCTGGCGCACCACCCGGCCGGTCTCCAGGAGGTAGGCCTGCTGGCTGTTCCTAAGCGCCTGGTCCACGCTCTGCTCCACCAGGAGCAACGTGACTCCGCGGCTGACCTTGCCCAGGGCGCGGTAGATCTCCTGGACCACCAGCGGGGCCAGGCCCAGGGACAGCTCGTCCACCAAAAGAAGCTGCGGCCGGCTCATCAAGGCCCTACCCATGGCCAGCATCTGCTGCTCGCCGCCGGAGAGGGTGCCGGCCCGCTGGTGCAGGCGGGCGCCCAGCACCGGGAACATGGCGGTTATCTCCTCCAGGCCGCGGGCCAGCGCGGCCCGGTTCGGGGGCAGGTAGGCCCCCATCTTCAGGTTGTCCAGCACGCTCATGTCCTTGAAGACCCGGCGGCCCTCCGGCACGCAGGCCACCCCCAGGCGGGCGATCTGGTGGGGCGGCAGGTTCTGTATCTCGCGGCCTTGCCACAGCACCCGGCCGGATCTGACCTTCAACAGGCCCAGGATCACCCGGATCAGGCTGGACTTGCCCGCGCCGTTGGCCCCCAGCACCGCCGCGCTGCCGCCGGAAGGCACCTCCAGGCTGACCCCGCGCAGGACCTGGTTCTCGCCGATGAAGGCCTCGATGTTCTCCAGCCTAAGCATCCTGCTCCCCCAGATAGGCCTCGATGACCGCGCGGTCCTGGGACACCTTTTCCGGGGCGCCCTGGCAGATCAGGCTGCCTTGATCCAGGACCAGCACCCGCTCGCTCAGGCGCATGATGGCTCCCATTACGTGCTCGATCCAGACGATGGTGGTGCCCAGCTTTTCCCGGATCAGGCCGATCAGCTCCATGGCCTGGCCCATCTCCAGGCTGTTGAGCCCGCCCAGCACCTCGTCCAAAAGGACCAGGCGGGGGTTGGTGGCCAGGGCGCGGGCCATCTCCAGGCGCTTCTTGTCGATCAGGTTGAGCTGGCCGGCCAGTACGGCCTCCTTGCCGCCCAGTCCCACCAGGGCCAGGTGCTCGGCCGCCCGGACCGAGCGCTCCACCCCGGCCACCGCGACCTGGCTGCCCACGAAGGCCACCAGCACGTTTTCCAGGCAGCTCAGCTTGGCGAAGGGCCGGGTGACCTGGAAGGTGCGCGCGATGCCCAGGCGGCAGATTTGATGGGCCTTCAGGCGGGTGATGTCGCGCCCCTCGAAGGTGATGCTTCCGCTGTCGGGCAGGATGGTGCCGGCGATGACATGGAACAGGGTGGTCTTGCCGGCCCCGTTGGGACCGATCAGGCCCATGATCTCGCCGCGTTTCAGGCTGAAGCTGACGTCGTTAAGGGCCTGGACGCCGCCGAAGCGCTTGCTGACGCCGGCCACCTTGAGCAGATCGCTCATGCCGCACCTCCCGTCGCCGGCAGGCCGGCCCGCCGGCGCGCCCAGCCCTGGACCAGGCCCACGATGCCGCCGGGCAAGAAGCGCGCGAAGGCCAGGGCCACCAGGGCGAAGATCAGCACGTGGAACTCGCCCCAGACCCGGATGTACTCGGCCAGCAGCTCCAGGAACAAGGCCCCCACGATGGGTCCCACGAAGGTGCCCATGCCGCCGATCACGGTCATGGCCAGCACCAGGAACATCAGGTCCAGGCTGGGGATGTGGGGGGTGATCAGCATCAGGTAGTGGCCGTAGAGGCTGCCGGCCAGGCCGGCGATGGCCCCGCTGATGACAAAGGCCGTCACCCGGATTCTCATCACCGGCACCCCCAGGCTGGCCGCGGCCACCTCATCGTTCTGCACCGCCCGGAACATCAACCCCAGGTCGGATTTGAGCAGCCAGCGCACCAGGAGCAGGACGCCGACCACGGCCGCCAGCATGACGTAGAAGGCCGCTGGCTTGGAATAATCGCCCAGCAGGAAAGGCACCTTGAGCCCCATGGTGCCGCGGGTTATCTCGTATTCGTTGGTGATGACCAGGCGCACGATCTCGCTGAAGCCCAGGGTGGTCAGGCTCAGGTAGATGCCGCCCATGCGGATGCACAGCGCGCCCAGGCCCAGGCCCACGAGCGCGGCCAGGGCCACGCCGATGGGCAGGCCCAGCAGGGGGTGCAGGCCCAGCTTGGCGGCCAGGATGCCGGAGGTGTAGGCCCCGATGCCGGCGAAGGCGGCGTGGGCGAAGGAGACCTGGCCGGTGTAGCCAGCCAGGAGGTTCCAGGAGGAGGCCATCATCACGTAGAACAGGCCCACGATGGCGCTTCCCAGCCAGTATTCGCCCAAAAAGAGCGGGAAGGTCATGAACGCGGCCAGCGCGATGAGCCAGGGCAGGGCTGAGCGGCGACCGGTCGTAGAGGAGTTCAAGCTCATGGTCGGCGCCTCACAGTTGCTTCTGGCCGAACAGGCCGGCCGGGCGGAAGAAAAGGACCAGGATCAGGATGACGAAGCCGAACAGGTGCTTGTAGCCGCTGTCCACATAGGCCGCGCCCAGGTTTTCCACGATGCCCAGGATGAGCCCGCCCGCCACGCAGCCGCTGAAGGAGCCCATGCCGCCCAGCACCACCACCACGAAGGCGGTGAGGCTCACGCCCACGCCCACGGTGGGCGTGACCGGAAAGATGGGGGTGAGGATCACCCCGGCCGCCGCCGCCAGGGCGCAGCCGGCGCCGAAGGCCAGCAGGTTTACCATCACCGGGTTGACGCCGAAGGTGGAGGCCACCTCGCGGTCCATGCTCACCGCCCGCACCACCCGGCCGAACCAGGTCTTGTGGATAAGCAGGAAAAACAGGCCGATGACCACCACGGCCGCCGCCAGGGACAGCAGGCGCTGGTTGCCATAGAAGAACAGGCCGAACAGGTTGGTGGCCCCGCCAATCCAACTGGGCGGCTTTTGGGGATAGGGGCCGAAGATGAACAGATAGGCGTTCTGCAGGATGATGGAGAAGATGAACGTGATGATGAGCGAGTACATGTCGTCGCCATAGGTGGGGCGGATCATGGTCCATTCGATGATGAGCCCCAGCGCGAAGACCGCCGCCACCGCCAGCAGCATGGCCGGCGCCGGCCCCAAGCCCAGGGCGGCGGCGATTAGGGCGCTGAAATACCCGGCCAGGATGTAGAGCTCGCCGTGGGCGAAGTTGACCACGTTCATGATGCCCACGATGAGCGAGACGCCCAGGGCCGACAGGGCGTAGATGATGCCGATCACCACGCCGTTGGTCAGATACATCAGGAAATCGCTCATAGGCCGCCTTCCGGATGGAGCGAGACCCGGCCGGGGCGGGCAAGTACCCCGGCCGGGGATTGAGTGCGGTTTACTTCCTCTTCAACTGGCCGGTGGCGGCCTCCTTGGGATAGACCACCACCTGCTTCTTGTCCTGCCACTGGATGATGAGCATGGGCGGCTGCCACTGATGATAGCGGTAGGTGCCCAGCTCGGCGCCGAACTTCACGGTGCCGCTGGCCACGACCAGGCTGGACTTCTCCAGGGCGTCCACCAGCTTGTCGGCGTCGGTGCCCCCGGCGCGCTGGATGGCGTCGGCGGCGATGAGGATGGTGTTGAAGATCGAGCGCGACTTGTAGTCGGTGGGCTCCTTGCCGTACTTCTTGACGTAGGCGTCCTGGAACTCCTTGGCCACCGGGGTCAGCATCACGTCCTTGTGCATGCTGCTCACGAACAGCTCCAGGTTGCCGGCGTCGCCGACGTTCTTCCAGAAATCGGGCCACAGGCTGGGCGGGCCGGCGCCCTCCAGCAAGAGGGCGGTCTGGGGCACCAGGCCCACCTCGTTGGACTGGGCGATGAGATAGTGCACGCCGAAGCCGTAGACAAAGGCCAGCACCAGGTCGGGGTTGAACTTCTTGATCTTGTTCAGCTCGGTGTAGTGGTCCTGGCTCTGGCGCTCGGTGGTGATGGTCTCGAAGGCGATGCCGGCGTCCTTCAGGCCCTTTTCGGCCAGATCCTTGATGCCCAGGCCCCAGTCGGTGTTCTCGGCCACGATGGCCACGCGCTTGAAGCCGTTGTCCTTGACGAAGCCCAGGATGGCGTCGTCCACCACGCCGCTGTTGCTGGGGCCGGCCCGGAAGACGTACTTGTAGTTCTTCTTGGTGATGTCGTCGTGCCAGGCCTCGGCGATGATCAAGGGCACCTTGTAGCGGTTGGCCACGTCGATCTCGGCCAGGGCGGCCGAGGAGTGGCTTTCGCCCAGGGCCAGGACCACCTTGTCCTTGGTGATGAGCTTCTCAAGACCGCTGGCCGCCTTCTGGGGGTCGCCGGCGGTGTCCTCGAAAACCACCTCCAACTGCTTGCCCAGCACGCCGCCCTTGGCGTTGATGCGCTCCAGGGCCAGGGCGATGCCTTCCTCGAAGGCGGTGCCCGTGGCCGCGGCCGAGCCGGTGCGCGGACCCACCACGCCGATCTTGACCGTGTCCGCGGCCGCGGCCAGCCCGGCCAGGCCCAGGGTCAGGCCCATAGCCAACAACAGCGCCGCCGCCTTGCGCCAACCAGAGATTTTCATCGGCAATCCTCCCAGCTAACTGATTTTGCACAACCCCGGAGCGGTCCGCCCGGCGGGCCGGCGCGCCCCATCTCCATCTGCTGACAACCTGTCGGGGCCCGGCCGTCCAGGCCCCGGCCCTACCTGCCCAGCGTCTCCTCCACCGCCTGGCCCAGGCGGTCCACGATGAACTCCATATCCTCGGCCGTGGCCACGTAGGGCGGGGCCACCACCAGGGCGTCGCCGGCCACGCCGGCCAGGCCGGTGGACTTGTAGGTGATGAGCCCAGCCTTGAACAGCGCGCTCCACAGGCGCTCGGTCACCTGCTCCGACCGGGGATAAGGGCGCAGGCTGGCACGGTCGGCCACGAACTCCACCCCCCACATGAAGCCGATGCCGCGCACGTCGGCCACCTGGGGGTGGTCGCCCAGGCGGGCGACCAAGAGCCGGCCCAGGTGCGGTCCCATCTCGGCCACCCGCTCCACCAGCCTCTCGCGCTCCAGGATGCCCAGGGCGGCCAGGCCGGCGGCGGCGGCCACCGGATGATGGCTGTAGGTGCCGCCGTGGACGAAAGAGCCATTGGCGCAGCAGGCCTCGAACAGCTCCTCGCGGCAGCCCACCGCCGACAAGGCCACGGTGCCGCCGCTGATGCCCTTACCAAAGGTGACGATGTCCGGCACCACGCCGTAGTGCTCGCTGGCGAACCAGCGGCCAGTGCGCCCCAGGCCGCACATCACCTCGTCCTGGATCAGATAGACCCCGTAGCGGTCGCATATCTCGCGGATGCGCGGCCAGTAGCCCGGCGGCGGCGGCACCGCCGCGATGGTGGCCCCGCTGACCGTCTCGCCCAGGAACGCGCTGACCGTCTCCGGCCCCAGGGCCTCTATGGCGTCCTCCAGGGCCTGGGCGCAGCGCAGGCCGCAATCCGGGTGCTTCAGGCCGAAATCGCAGCGCAGGCAGTAGGGCGCGGGGATGTGGAAGACCTCGCTCAAAAGGGGGGCGTAGGGGGCGCGGAAAGTGGTGCGGCCGGTGGCGGCCAGGGCGCCCAGGGTCAGGCCGTGATAGCTTTTCCAGCGCGCGATGAGCCGGATGCGTTGGGGCCGGTTATTGGCCAGGTGCACCTGGCGGGCCAGCTTGATGGCCGTCTCCACCGCCTCGGCCCCGCCGGAGAGGAAATAAAAGCGCGTGATCGCCGCCGGGGCGTGGCTGGCCAGGGCGTCGGCCAGGCGCTCCACCGTGGGACAAGTGAACATGGTGGGGTGGGCGTAGTGCAGGTTCATGATCTGCTCATGCACCGCCTGGGCGATCTCGGCCCGTCCGTGGCCCAGGTTCACCACCACCGCCCCGCCGCTGGCGTCCAGATAGCGCTTGCCCTCGGCGTCGGTGATCCAGACGCCCTCGGCCTTGACCGCCATCGGCAGCGGCCCGGTGAGCTTGCGCGGGAAGTTGTGACCGGCAACCTTGTACATGCTGCTTGGCTCCTGTTTTCTAGCGCCGGCCGGCGCGGCGGCCGGCGCCCAGCGCTTGGTCGCCAGGCGGGGCCTCGTCCGCCGGGATGGTGCTGGCGTCCAGATCCATGGCCCTGAGCGCCCGGCTGATCTCGGCCGCGCAGGCCACGGCCTGGGGCGCCAAATGCTTCTCCACCTGCTCGCGGGTGTAGCGCTGGGTGGGCACGGCGATGTTGAGCGCGGCCAAAGCCCAGCCCTGGGCGTCCAGCACCGGCGCGGCCACCGAGCGCAGGCCCACCGAAAGCTCCTCGTCGTTGATGGCGAACCCCTTGGCGCGCACCCGCTTTAGCTCGGCCAGGTAGTCGGCCTGGTTGGTGATGGTGCGGTGGGTCAGAGGTTCGAACTTGAGCCGGTCGATGATGGCCCCGGCCTTGTCGGGCGGGCTGAAGGCCAAAAGCGCCTTGCCCATGGAAGTGCAGTGCAGGGGCAGGCGGGAGCCGATCTGGAGCTCGAAGCTCAGGATGCGGGCGGTGTTGATGCGCCCGACGTAGATCAGCTCCGAGCCTTCCAGCACAGAAAGGTTGACCGTCTCGTTGATGGTCTGGCTGAGCTGGCGCATGTAGGCCAGGGCCACCTGCCGCCAGCCCAGGCGGCGCACCGCGGCGTAGCCCAGGGTGAGCACCCGTGGGGTCAGATGGAAACGCCGGTTTTCATCACGGACGACATAGCCCAGGCGGGCCAGGGTGTAGCAGCAGCGGGTGGCGGTGGCGTTGTTGATGCCGGCGGCGCGGGCGATCTGGGAAAGGTTCAGGGACTGGTCGGCCTCGGCCAGGCATTGCAGCACCACCAGGCCCTTGGCCAGGGATTGCATGAAGTAGCGGTGGTTTTCCTGGCTGGCGAAATCCATGCCCGCTCGCGGCGAAATTTATTTACGCATAGCGAATAATTTTTACGCATGTAAAATAGTATAAGCCTGCCGCGCTGTCAACACCGCGCCTTCTCTCCTCGCCGAACGTGAGGCTGCCGCTTGAATCCATAGCGATTTCGTGCAACTATGAACCTAAGCCAAACATGGGAACGTCGGCCGAGGAACTTTCAGCCGGAGGAGCGCGATGAGCCACGAACACCTGCCCAAGCTTTATCGCCATCTACGTGAAGCCTATCCCGAATACATGGCCGCCCTGGACAAGGTGGGCGAGCTGGCCCAGAAGCAGGGCCCCCTGCCGGAAAAGCAGGTGCTCCTGATCCAGATGGCCGCGGCGGTGGCGGTGCGCTCGGAGGGCTCGGTGCACAGCCACGTGCGTCGGGCCTTGGCCGCCGGGGCCACGCCGGAGGAGATTCGTCACGCCATCCTGACCCTGACCAGCACCGTGGGCTTCCCAACCATGGCCGCGGCCATGAGCTGGGCCGAGGACGTGCTGAGCAAGTAGGCCTGCGCGTCCACGCGCGAGCGGGCGGGCCAAGAGGCGGGCGGATCAGGCCGGTGCGCTTAGACCCGGCTTTGGGTCCATTGCACGATCTGGCCGGCGGGCAGAGCCCCGGAGACGCGGCCGGCCTCCCGCCCGTGCTTGAACAGCACCATGGTGGGTATCGAGGCTATGCCAAGGCGCGCGGCCAAGCCGGGCTCGTCCTCGGTGTTCACCTTGGCCAGGCGCACGGCGGGATGCAGGCTGGCGGCGGCCTGCTCGAAGGCCGGGGCCATGCTGCGGCAGGGTCCGCACCAGGGCGCCCAGAAGTCCACCAAAAGGGGCAGGTCGCTCTTTTCCAGTTGGCGCGCGAAACCGGCCTCGTCCAGCGCAACCGGTTTGGGCTCGTGGATGGGGGTGTGGCACTTGCCGCATTGGGGGCCCTGCCCCAGTCTGGCGGCGGGCACCCGGTTCACGGCTTGGCAGCGCGGGCAGACCAGATGAAGGCTTTGCTCCATGGGCTTCTCCCGGTGGGGATGGCTTGAGCGCCATGGCCAAAACATAAGTCCGGCCGCCGCCGTGGCAAGGGCATCCTTCCGGCGATGCCGCCAGGGCGGCCCGTCCGCCGGGCATGAACCCGGCGCGCGGGCATTACGGGCCGAGATTCAGCCCGCCGCCACGCCCTTGAGCTTCTTCACCAAGCTTATGGCCTCGAATTCCGCGTCGGAGACGTCGTCGGCGCCCAGGCGGTTCAGGGGGCCGGCCTCGTCGATGGCCATCTGGGCCGCGCGCCCGCTGAGCACCGTCATCATGTGCTGGCGGGTCTCCGGGCTGGCGGCCTGCAACAGCACGCCAACCTTGAAATGCCCGATCTGGGTGAAGACCTGTTGCAGGGTGGCGGCGTCCACATTGACCAAGTCGTCCACCACCGTCATCTCGGCCAGGCGGCTGGTCAGCTTGCGGGCGCCCTTGAAAAACTGCTTGCCCATCTCCTGGGCGAAAGCGCGGGCCGGGCCTTCGGGCATGAAAAGCAGGCTGAGCGGTATCTCGCCCGCCCCCACCTTGCGGGCCAACACCTCCGGCGTGGTCTCCACCTCCTGGGCGAAATCGCTGAAATCCAGGTATTCGCGGCCGCTGGTCACCGCGCCGCTCTCCTGCGCCTTCACCATCTCGCTGACGCCCTTGCCCACCCTGGCCAGGGCCTCCACGTCCGGCACCTGCAAGGCGGCGTCGCGCAACTGGGCCCCCGACCCGCGGCCACGCTCGATCTTGACCGCCCCCACCTTGGCCAACTTCTTGAGCTGCTCCTCCACCTCCAACTGGGTCAGGTCGAGGATGTCCTTGGCCTGGCGGATGAAGGTGGCCAGGCTCAGCACCGGGCCGCCGGCCTGAACGGCCATCTCCAGCAGGCGGACCAGGCTCATGAAACCATCTGGCCGATTATGGCTGCTCAAACGTTGGGTGGTGGCCTTCAGCCGCTCAATCATGGCCTCCAGCATGGTGCGGATGATCACGGGACTGGCGGCCATGGCCTTTTCAAGGTTGTCCTTTTCCAGCACCACCAGCTCGCTGTACTCGTCGCAGATGGCGTTGGAATCCCGCGGCTGGCCGGTCAGGGGGCCCATCTCGCCAAAAAGCCGCCCCGGCCCCATGCGGGCCAGCACGATGCGCTGGTCATCCACCACCCGGTAGATGCTGACCGAGCCCCGCTTGACCAGATAGGCCCGCTCGGCGGGTTGGCCCTCCTTGAACACCATCTGGCCTTGCTGAAATTGCTTGACCTGGTGCGCGCCTTGATCGTTGCTCATGTTTCTGTCCCATCCCCCTGGGTGGTAATGCGCACCGGGCAGGCGGCGGTCAGCCAAGATCACCTACAAATTCTCACAGGTCGCCAGCGCCGTCAATCACAGCCGGTGAATATGTGATTATAGCCCATAGCTTGCCAAATCAGCCACACATGATTATTGATATAAAAAGGAGATCGTATGCCATATCTGCCCATGATCTGTGACCAATGCGGCCGCGAGGAGCTGTCGGGCGTAAGCCTTGATGACGCCACCGCCCATATCTCCGGCCATGTTGAGGGCGTCTGCGCCTGTGGAGGAAAACTGCGCATCCTGGATGGGACCTACACCCATCTGGGCGGCCCCGTGAATCTCTGCCGCGCCAGCCCGGCGGATGTGGAACGCTTTCGTTTGGCCAAGCAACGTCTGGGCCTGCTTTAGGCCCGCCCGCCCCAACCGCCGTGCTATGCTTGGGGGCCAGGGAGGATGACCATGCGAGCATGGACGCCCTGGTTGGTGCTGGCGGCCTTGGCCGCGGCCTGGTGGTGGCGGCTGTTGCCCCTGCCGGCCTGAATCGCCAGCCTGTGCGGGCTGCCCGGCGGGCAGCCCTGACCACCTTTCGCAGACCCCTGAACCCGCCAGCGGAGGCCGGCATGCCCGAACCGTTGACCCTCCAGATATTCAGCGACTACGTCTGACCCTGGTGCTACTTCGTCACCCGGCGGGTGCACCGCTTGCGGCAAGCCTATGACCTGGCCATCCAGTGGCTGGCCTTCCCCCTCCACCCCGAAACCCCGCCCCAGGGCCTGAGCCTGGAACAGCTCTTCGCCGGCCGGGGCCTGGACCTAAAGGCCATGCTGGCCCGCCTGGAGGGCGTGGCCCGCGACGAGGGCCTGGCCTTCGGCCCCCGCAGCATGACCTACAACTCCCGCCGCGCCCAGGAGCTGGGCAAGTGGGCCGAGGAGCAAGGCCACGGCGAGGCCTTCCACGCCGCGGCCTTCGCCGCCTATTTCGCCCAGGGGCTGAACCTGCATGATTTGGCGGTGCTGCGCGGCATCGCCCAGGCCTGCGGCCTGGACCCGGATCAGGCCGAGGCGGTGTTGAGCCAGGGTCTCTACGCCGCGGCGGTGGATCGCGACTGGCAACAGAGCCGCGCCCTGAGGGTCAGCGCGGTGCCCACCTTCGTGGCCGGCGGCCGCGGCCTGGTGGGGGCCCAGCCCTATGCCGAACTGGAGCGTCTGGTGGTCCTGGCCGGGGCCGCGCCCCGCCGCGCCTGATCGGCCCTTGTCCAGCCCCGTTTTCTCTCCGCCTTCGCCTGGGTTGCCGCGTCCGGCCGGGGACATTGCGCGCACCGCGGCCCGAAAGAGGCTTCCGGGCCGGGTTTGCGGACTGCTAAAATGAAAAAAACGCCTGCCATCCCCAAGCGCCAAGGAGGGAAACATGGCTGAACAGTCGGCCAGCGCCCCGGTCATCCGGGCCATGACCCCCTCGGATCTGGCTCGGATCGTGGAGATCGACACCAAGGTGTTGGGCAAGCCGCGGCCGGAATACTACGAAATGAAGCTCGAACAGGCCCAGAAGCACTCGCGGGCGTCGTCGTTGGTGGCCGAGCTGGACGGCCAGGTGATCGGCTTCATCTTCGGCGGGGCCAGCCGCTGGGAATACGGCGTGCCCGAAGACATCGGCTGGATCGACACCATCGGGGTGGACCCCGACCACCAAAGAGCGGGCGTCGCCAAGCTCCTATTCAGGGAGATGGCCGGCAATCTCAAGCGGATGGGCGTGAACACCATCTACACCTTCGTCAAACGCCGCGACTGGAAGCTCCTGAAGTACTTCAACAGCCTTGGCTTCCAGCCGGGCGACATGACCAGCCTGGAGCTGGACATCTAGCCTGGGCCGGCGTTCGAGCGGGCGGCGCCCGCGAAAAATGCGGGAGGCCCGACCGGGCCCCCCGCCTCCCCGCCCCCTCCCTCCGGCGCGCCGGAGCGCGGGTCTATGATCGCTGCGGATAGGCGTCCTTCTGCGGCAGCACCTGGCCCTGCCAAACCCGTTCGAAACCCTCTGGGTCCTGGACCGGCTTCAGGAGCATGGCGCGGTATAGCTCCTCCTGCCGGGGCGAGTTGGCGTAGCTCAGCACCATGCGCAACGCGCCGTTGCTGAAATCGCGCACCAGAAAATCGAAGATCTGACCCACCAGGTCGGCGTCCTCGGCCATCAGGCGGGCGTTCTCCAGCACCAGTTGGGCGTAGGCCACCAGGGTGAAAAGCTCCCCGGCCGCCAGCATGTAGTCCACGTTGGCCGCCTGCTCCGGGCTGGGCGGAGCCTCCTGCAAGAGCCGGCGCAAGAGCTCGGCCTGCGAGCGGAAGACCGCCACGTTGGCCTGGTCGAAGCCAGCGTAGGCCGCGCGCCAATCCGGGAAACGCACCTTGGCCAGGCCGCCGGTGTGCTGGCGGAAAAGATAGGCGTCGTCGGCCGGATCGTCGCGCAGCGGCAGGTCCGGATAATCCTGGGGGCCGAAGAAGTAGTTGCGCACGAACTTGATGATGAGCGCCATGTTGACGTGCTCGGTGCCCTCCAGCTTGGGCAGCATGCCGATGTCGCGGATGGCCATCTCGAAATAGGTGTCCTGCTCATAGCCCTTGGCCGCGATGACCTCGTGCAACAGCGCGATGACCTTCTCGCCCTGGCTGGTCACCTTCATCTTGACGATGGGGTTGTAGAGCAGATAGCGCCGGTCCTCGTCGCTGGCCGCGCGCAGGTAGTCCTTGGCCCGGTAGCCCACCAGGCGCATGGCCATGAGGCGGCAGTAGGCCTCGGTGAAGAGCTTTTTCACATGAGGGAAGTCGGTCACCCGGCGGCCGTAGAGCACCCGGCCGTGGGCATGGGCGATGGCCTCGTAGAAGGCGTGGGTGCACACCCCCATGGAAGCGAAGCCCAGCTCGAACTTGCCCACGTTGATGGTGGACAGCGAGGACTCCCAGGCCAGCTTGCCGCGCGAGAGGATGTCGGCCTCGGTGATGGGGTAATCGTGCAGGGCGTAATGGGCCACGTAGGCCTGGCGCACCCCGCTGGTGTCGATCTTCTTGACGCACTCATACTTCGCGTGGTCGGTGCGCACCACGAAGAAGACATACTCGTCGCTGCCGGCGATCTTGCCGAAAGTGCTGACCAGGGCCGCGCAGTTGCCGTTGCCGATGTAGTACTTCTCGCCCCGGGCCAGATAGCCGCCGCTGGGCTGGGGGTGCAGGGTCATCTCGGTGGAGTATATGTCCGCGCCGTGGGCGCGCTCGGAGAGCCCGAAGGCGAAGACTCCGCCCTGTTCCAGCAGCCGGGCCGCCTCGCGCTTGACCGCCTCGTTGTCGCCCATCCAAATCGGCCCCAGGCCCAGGATCGTCACCTGCCAGGCGTACCAGTAGCACAGGCCATAGAAGGCCAACACCTCGTTGTATTCGGCCAGGCGCGACATGTCCCAGCGCGATTCCGGCGCGCCATAGCCGGCCGGGGTGAGCAGGTGGGCGAAGGGTTTTTCGCGCGCCAGGAAATCCAGGAAGTCCTGGTACCAGACCATGGCCTGGTCGTCGGCCTTGATCCTGGCCAGGCCCTTTTGCTCGAAGAAATCGATGGTGGCCCGCACGACCTGGGTGGTGCGCGGGTCGGGGTGGCTGCGCTCGTAGGCGAGCGGATTGAACAAACGCATGTCCGGCCTCGTCGGGGTTGGGCGGTGCGGGCGCCCCCGCCCGCCGGTCGGGGCGGGCAGGTCAAAGCATAGCCAACCGGAGGCCAAAGGTAAAGCCATGAATTTTGTTCATTATCTTACGGCTATCCCGCATATCCGATCCCAGCCGGTTGTGGTATGCTGATTCGTCTTTGCCTGGAGGCCGCATGCATCTCCACTGGATACTGCCCGTGGCCGCGTTGTTGTTGACGGGGTTGCTGTGGGCGGAGAAAGACCGCCGTCCCGGCCGGGTGTTGCCGATCAAGGCCGCGCTCTCGACCCTGTTCGTGCTCCTGGCCCTGCTTTTGCCCCATCCCCTGCCGGCCTACTACCTGCCGGTGTTATACGGCCTCTGCCTGGGCCTCATTGGCGACGTCTGCCTGGCCCTGCCCCAGCCGGCCGCCTTCCGGGCCGGCCTGCTGGCCTTTCTATTGGGCCATCTGGCCTACGTCTACGCCTTCAGCGTCCTGGTGCGCCCGGCCCACTGGATCAATCCCGGCTTCCTGCTGCTGGCGGCGGCGGGGGCGGGGATATTTTGGTGGCTGCGGCCCCGGCTGGGCCGCCTCAAATGGCCGGTGATCGCCTACATCGTGGCCATCAGCCTGATGCTGGCCGGGGCCTGGGCCATCTGGCTGCGCAGCGCGCTGCGGCCTTCCCTGGCCGGGGCCATCCTGCTGGGCGCGCTCTGCTTCTACCTCAGCGACCTCTGCGTGGCCCGCGACCGCTTCGTCAAGGCCGAATACAGCAACCGCCTCCTGGGCCTGCCGCTCTACTACGCCGGCCAGTTCCTGCTGGCCTGGTCGGTGGGCCTGGGCGCGCTGGTCTAGGCTCCAGCCTATTGCGCCGGCTGGCTGACGCCCACCCGCCAGGCGACGCCGTGCAGGCCGACGCTGGTCCAGCGGGTGACCCGGCGGGCCGGCAGGTCGCCGTGGCCCCGGAATTCATAGGGGCCAAACTCGCCCCCGGCCTGGGCCATGATGCGCTCGGCCAGCTCCTTGACGCCCGGATTCTGGGCGTAAAGAGGATCGGTGGCCAGGCTGCGTCCGATCTCGGCCGGCTCGCTGTTAAAGAGCATGCGGCCGTCGCCCTGGACCAGGAAGACCTTGGCCCCCGGCGGCAGGGGCAGGTCCTTCAGCGCGGCTTCCATCAGGCGGGCGGGGTCGAAGATGACGCTGGCCGAGCCCAGGTAGGCCCCGTCGGCGGCGATGACCGGCCGCTCCAGGTCCACCGCCCCCACTCCCTCCACGGTGTGGAAATAGGCGCTCAGGACCGGCCGGCGGGTGGCGATCACCTGGGCCACCTGGGGCTGGCCCGCGATGTTGCTGCCCTCGAAGCGCTTGTAGGCCGCCGGCTCCACCACCACCATGACGCCCTGGGGGTCGATGGCCGCGCAGTCGATGGCCAGGGGCAGCCCCGCACAGAGCGCGGCCAGGGCCTTGCCGGCCTGGGGGCCGGACAGGCCCTCCTGGGCCAGGCGCCGGGCGGCATCGGCCAGGGCCTGGTCCATCCCCGCCAGGGCGGCCTGCGCCCGCCGCGCGATTTCGGGCAGCGGGTCCGCAGGCGGCGCGGCCTGGGACGCCGAGGCGAGAGCCACGATCAGCAACGAGGCCAGGACGGGGATCAGGCGGCGGCGCGGCATGGCGGACCTCCGGAGCGGGGTGCGGACGGCGCGCCGGCCCCATGCCGGCGTAGGATGATTATATCCCGTCTCGTGCGTTACAATCGAGTCTCCGAGCGATTGATCCCGCGGGGGCGACACCCGCCCCGCGCAATTGGCCCGCCAACCGCCCCTTCCGGCCGATGCGGGCGCAATAATGCCCTTGCGCCGGCAGCAGGGGCGGACTAAAAAGAGGGGGCTGGGCTTTTCACCCGAAACGGAACGCCGCCAGATGCCCAAGCTCGCCGGCCTAAACTATCCACCGGCCTGGCTGTCCTGGACGGTCTGGAGCCTGGGCGCGGCCTTCTACCTCATCGGCTTCTACCAGCGGGTGGCCCCGGCGGTGATGACCGCCGAGCTGATGCGCGATTTCGGCATCAGCGCCGCCGCCCTGGGCAACCTATCGGCCTGCTACCTCTACGCCTACGTGGCCATGCAGATACCCACCGGCATCCTGGCCGACGCCCTGGGTCCGCGCAAGCTGCTCAGCGCCGGCTGCCTGGTGGCCGGCCTGGGCTCGCTGCTCTTCGGCCTGGGACCGGGCCTCTTTTGGGCCGGGCTGGGCCGGCTTTTGATCGGCGGCTCGGTGGCGGTGGCCTTCGTGGCCCTGCTCAAGGTGGCCAGCCACTGGTTCGCGCCCCGGCGTTTCGCCCTGGCCTCCGGCCTGGCCCTGTTCTGGGGCATCATGGGCGCGGTCACGGCCGGCGTGCCGCTCAGGCTGATGGTCGACGCCTTCGGCTGGCGGGGGGTGATGGTGGCGGTGGGCGTCATCACCGCCGCGCTGGGCGTGGTGATCTGGCTTTTCGTCCGCGACGACCCCAGCCAGCGGGGCTACGCCAGCCTGGCGGCCCAGTTCGGCAAGAGCGACGCGCCGCGCATCAAACCGCTCGACGGGCTGAAACGCATCTTCGCCTACCGCAACACCTGGCTGTTGTGCCTGGCCCCCAGCGGCCAGGCCGGCCCCATCCTGGCCTTCGCCGGGCTGTGGGGGGTTCCCTATCTGGAGGCCCGCTACGGCCTGGACCGGGCCGAGGGCGCGGCCCTGTGCTCGGCCATGCTCACCGCCTGGGCCTTGAGCGGGCCGTTGTGCGGCGCGCTCAGCGACCGCATCTGCCGGCGCAAGTCCATCTACCTGGCCGGCGGCGTCACCGCCAGCCTGGGCTGGGCGGCCATGCTCTACCTGCCCGGCCTTCCGCTCATGGCCTTCATCGCCCTGGCCCTGGTGGTGGGCTTCGCCACCGGCTCCATGATCCTGGGCTTCGCCTTCGGCAAAGAGTCGGTGCCCGCCCAACTGGCCGGCACCTCGGCCGGGGTCATCAACATGGGCACCATGCTGGGGCCCACCATCCTGCAACCCGCCATCGGCGCGGTGCTGGATTTACTTTGGAGCGGGGGCATGGCCGCCGGGGTGCGCACCTATGCGGTGGAGGCCTACAGCGCCGCCTTCGGCCTGATGCTGGCTTGGTGCCTGATCTCCTGCCTGCTGCTCTTCTTCACCCGCGAGACATATTGCCGCCAACTCGGCGATCAATAGCCTTCTCGCCGCCACTTCTCGTCGCTGCGCGACCCGGACAATGACTTGTCCGGCCCACCCGAAAAAGATGAAAGGCGACGGAATTTCTCTCTCCCCAGGGCGGGGGGCGAGAAAAGACAGCCGAGGCCTGCGCGTCAGGCCGAGGGGGCCGGGGCGGAGGCGTTAGGGGCGTCCTCGTCCTGGTCCGGCCCGCGCTTGCGGCCGAAGCGGTGGGCAAGCTCGTCGAAGTAGGAGTAGAAGACCGGCGTGACCAGCAGGGTTATGAGCTGGCTCACCACCAGGCCGCCGCAGACCGCCAGGCCCAGGGGTTGGCGCGAGCCGCCGCCGGCGCCGATGCCCATGGCGATGGGCAGGATGCCGGCGAAGGCGGCCACGGTGGTCATCATGATGGGCCGGAAGCGGGTGATGGCGCCCTGGAAGATGGCCTCGCGGGAATCGAGGCCGTGGTCGCGCTCGGCCTCCAGGGCGAAATCGATCATCATGATGGCGTTCTTCTTGACGATGCCGATGAGCATGATGACGCCCACGAAGCCGTAGAGGTTGAGCTCCTGGCCGAAAATTATAAGGGTGAGTAAGGCGCCGAAGGCGGCCGAGGGCAGGCCGGCCAGGATCGTCACCGGATGGATGAAGCTTTCATAGAGCACCCCCAGGATGAGGTAGATCACCGCCAGGGCCATGAGAATGAGCAGCAGCAGGCTCTTGATGGATTGCTCGAACTCCTGGGCCGTGCCCTGGAAGCGTCCGCTGATGGTGGCCGGCAGGGTGCGGCGGGCCAGGTCCGTAACCGCCGCGGTGGCGTCGCCCAGGCTGACGCCCGGCGTGGCGTTGAAGCTCACCGTCACCGCCGGCAACTGGCCGGAATGGTTGACCTGGCTGGGTCCCAGCTCGAATTGCACGTTGGCGATGACCGACAAAGGCACCAGGGCGCCCTGGCTGCTCTTGATGTACAGCCAGGTCAGGTCGTCGGCTTGGGTCTGATACTCCGGCAGGACCTCCTGGATCACCCGGTACTGGTCGGCGGCGGCGTTGATGGTGGAGACCATGCGCCCGCCGAAAGCCGAGTACATGGCGTCCTCGATGGCCTGGGCGCTCACCCCCAGGGTGGCGGCCTTGTCGCGGTCGATGACCACCTTGAGCTGCGGGGTGCTTATCATCAGGTCGGAGCTGACGTCGCGCACCTGGCTCAACTGGCGCACCTCGGCCAGGAACTTGGCCGCGGCCGGATAGAGATCCTCGGTCTCGGTGCCCACCAGGGTGTATTGATAGGCGGCCTTGCCGCTGGAGGTGCCCACCTGGATGGCCGGCGGGTTTTGCATGAAGGTCATCAGGCCCGGCACCGTCGCCACCTGGGGCCACAGGCGCGCGATGACCTGCTCCGGGCTGTCCTTGCGCTCATGGCTGGGCTTTAGCAGCACGAAGACGATGCCGGAGTTCATGGTCCCGGCCCCGCCCACCACGGGCATGGCCCCTTCCACCGCCGGGTCGGCGGCGATGATCTTGGCCACCGCCATCATGTGCTGGCGCATGTTGGCGAAGGAGATGCCCTCGTCGGCCAGGTTGTAGGCGATGAACATCCCCTGGTCCTCGTTGGGGATGAAGCCCTTGGGCGTGATGAGGTAGAAATGCACCGTGCCGGCCAGCAGGGCCAGAGAGATTAGCAGGGTGAGGAAGCGATGCTTCAGCGCCCAGCGCAGCAGGTGTTCATAGCCCTTGGTCAGGGGGCGGAAGATGAAGCCGCCCTCGCTTTCGGCCCGGGCCGCGCCCTCGCCGGCGGCCTGATGCTTGCCCTGGCGCAAAAAGCGCGCGGCCAGCATGGGGGTCAGACTCAGCGACACGAAGCCGCTGACCAGGATGGCCATGGTTATGGTCATGGCGAATTCGCGCAGGATGCGGCCGATCATGCCCGACATGAGCACCACCGGCAGGAACACCACCGCCAGCGAAAGGGTCATGGAGATGATGGTGAACCCGATCTCCCTGGCCCCGTCCAATGACGCCCGGAAGGGGCTCTTGCCCATCTCCATGTGGCGCACGATGTTTTCCAGCACCACGATGGCGTCGTCCACCACGAAGCCCACCGAAAGGGTGAGCGCCATCAGCGAGAGGTTGTCCAGGCTGTAGCCCAGGCCCCACATCACCGCGAAGGTGGTGACGATGCTCATGGGCACCGCCAGGCTGGTGATGATGGTGGCCGAGATGTTTTTTAGGAACAAGAACACCACCAGGATGACCAGGGCCACGGCCAAGAGCAGGGTGAACTTCACGTCCTCCACCGATTCGCGGATGGAGGTGGACTGGTCGTAGAGGATGTCCAGGTTGATGGAGCCGGGCAGTTGGCCCTTGATGGTGGGCAACAGCGCCCGGATGGCGTCCACCACCTCGATGGTGTTGGCCCCTGGCTGGCGCTTGACCGCCAGCACGATGGAGGGCTGGTCCTTCCACCAGGCCCCGCTCTTGTTCTGCTCCACCCCGTCGATGACCCGGCCCAGGTCGCTCAGGCGCACCGGTTTGCCGTCCTGGTAGGCCACGATCAGAGAGCGGTAGTTCTCGGCCCGGGGCAACTGGCCGGTGGCCATCAGGGTCAGGCTCTTGAAGGGGCCGTCCAGCGTGCCCAGGGGCAGGTCCACGTTCTGGCTCTGCACCGCGGACACCACGTCGTCCATGCCGATGCCGCGGGTGGCCAGGGCCTTGGGGTCCAACTGCACCCGCGGCGAATACTTCTGCTCGCCGTAGATGAGCACCTGGGCCACGCCGTTGAGCATGGAGATGCGCCGGGCCACGAAGGTCTGGGCGTAGTCGTTGACCAGGTAGAGAGGGATGGTATGGCTGCCCATGGCCATGTAGAAGACCGGCTGGGCCGAGGCGTTGGTCTTGCTGTAGGTGGGCGGGGTGGGCATGTTGGCCGGCAGCATCGCCTTGCTGATGGCCGCCTGCACGTCCTGGGCCGCCGCGTCGATGTTGCGGCTCAGGTCGAATTGCAGGGTGATGGAGGTGCTGCCCTGCATGCTGCTGGAGCTCATGCTGGACAGGCCGGAGATGTCGGTGAACTCCCGCTCCAGGGGCGTGGCCACGGCGGTGGCCATGGTCTCCGGGCTGGCCCCGGGCAGGCTGGCGCTCACGGTGATGGTGGGATAGTCCACGCTGGGCAGGTCGCTGGTGGGCAGGTTCAGATAGCCCATGACGCCGAAGAGCAGCATGCCCAGGCAGATCAGGGTGGTGGCGACCGGCCGGCGGATGAACAGCTCGGTGGGCCCCATGCTACTTGGCCTCCGCCGGGGCTTCGCCCTCCTTGGCGGCGGGCTTGGCCGGGGCCTGGCCGCTGACAAAGACCTTGGCCCCTGGATAGAGGGCGAGCTGGCCGTCCACCACCACCTTCTCGCCGGATTTGACTCCCTCGGTCAGCACGGTTTCCAGGCCCGCCACCGGCCCCAGCTTGACCGGACGCACCTCCACGGTCATGTCGTCCTTGACCACGAAGACGATGGCGCCCTGGGGGCCGTTCTGGATGGCCCGGCTGGGCGCCACCACCGCCTGGTCCAGGGTGTAGAGCTCCAGGCTGACGTTCACGAATTGGCCCGGCCACAGGCCGGCGTCGGCGTTGGCGAAGGTGCCCTTCAGGGTCACGGTCCCGGTCTTGGCGTCCACCTGGTTGTCGACGAAGGTCAGTTCGCCGCTCCAACTCTGCTGGGCCGGAGCCGGCAGGCTGGCCCGCACCCGCAACCGGCCCTGGGCCTGATGCTGGCGGATGGCGGGCAGGTCGCGTTCGGGCACCGAGAAGGTGACGTAGCAGGGCTGGATCTGCTTGATGACCACCAGGGTGTCGCTGGCGGCCTGGACCAGGTTGCCCGCGTTGACCAGGAGGCTGCCGGTTTCGCCGGTGAGCGGCGAGTCGATGTAGCAGTAGGACAGATCCAGGCGGGCCTTTTCCACCGCGGCTTGGTCGGCCTTGACCGTGGCGGCCTGGCTCTCGGCCTTGGCCACGGCCTGCTCATAATCCTGAACGCTGACGAAGTTGCGCGCCACCATCTGGCGGTTGCGCTCCGCCTCCTGGCGGTTCTCCTTCAACTGGGCCTGGTCGCGCTCCAGGTTGGCGATGGCCTGGTCCAAGGCGGTCTGGTAGGCGCGTGGATCAATGGTGAAAAGTCGGTCGCCGGCCTTGACCAACTGGCCTTCCGCGAAGTGGACCTTCTGGAGTATCCCGCTGGCCTGGGAGCGCACCGAGACCGTGGCCAGGGCCTCCACCCGTCCGATGGCTTGCACGCTGACCGGCACCGCCTTGGTGGCGGCCTGGCCCAGGCTGACCGGGGCGGGCGGACGCCCGGCCGGGGCCTTGGCCTTGTCTTCGCTGGAGCAGCCGCCCAGCAACAGGAGCGCCAGCAGGAGCAGCCCGGCCGGCTTGAGCCCCGGCATCAGGCCATGAACGGATTCAATGCGTCCGCGGGGGCCGGCCGGTCCCTGGGAGCCCCGCTTGTCCAGTGCCTTCATGCCTGCGCCATCCTTGCGGATTTGGAATCTGGTCCGTGCCGCCGCGGCGGCACGGCGAACTGGCCCGAATTATGGATGGTTGCCAAACCGTTAAAGTTCAATTTAATGTAGAAAGGTCATGGGGCACAACCCTTATCAACCCGATGGGCGGCCGCGAGGCCGGCTCCCCGCGTCGCCGGTCCCAGCCCTCCGGCGGAGGATAGGCATGAATCGCACGCAAACCCTGGCCGTCTGCACCCTGGCCGCGCTGTGCGCCTGGCCGGCGGCGCCGGCCACGGCCCAGACCGCTCCCCCCCCGGCGGCCATCGCCGCGCCGAAATCCATGGGCGCCACGGCCAAAGCAGCCGAACCGGCCAAGGCGCAGACCCTGAACCTGGAACAGATCCTGGCCCTGGCCATCGAGCGCAACCCCGGCCTGGCCCAATCCGACCAGTCGGTCAAGGCCGCCGAGGCCAGGGTGACCCAGGCCTTCTCCGGCTATCTGCCCCAGCTTTCGGCCAAGAGCGCCTATAACCGCAACTGGTACGAGAGCGCCTCCTTCGCCGCCGCCTCCGGCGGAACCAGCAACGAATACGACTATTACCAGCAAGTGTTGTCGCTGAGCCAGTATGTCTACGACTTCGGCGCCACCACCGGAACCGTGGACCAGAGCCGCCACAATCTCACCGCCGCCCGCCAGCAGCGCTTCACCACCATGGCCCAGCTCATCCAGTCGGTGACCAAGGCCTATTACGACGTGCTGCTCAAGGCCGACCTGGTCCAGGTCAACCAGGAGTCACTGCGGGTGCAGGACGCCCACCTGGAGCAGGCCCGCGCCCTTTTCGAGGCCGGCCTGCGCCCCAAGATCGACGTGACCAAGGGCGAGGTGGACCGGGCCAAGAGCCGGTTGAACCTCATCACCGCCCGTTACAACCTGCTCACCTCACGGCTCACCCTGGAGCAGCAACTGGGCGGACCGCCGGCGCCGGGGGCCTATGAGCTGGCCCCGGAGGAGCGCCAACCCAAGCGCCCCTTCGACCCCCTGGGGCTGGTGGACCAGGCCAAGAAGGCCCGCCCGGAGCTGGCCGACGCCGTGGCCCAGATCAAGGCCGCCGACGCCTCCATCACCGCCGCCCAGGGCAACTATTTCCCCAGCCTCAACCTGGGCGGCAGCTACACCTGGCAAAACGTCGAATTCCCCCTGTTGGAATCATGGCAGGCCGGGGCCACCCTGAACTGGGCGCTGTTCAGCGGAATGAAGACCCAGGGCCAGGTCAACGAGGCCCGCGCCAATCTGCTCAAGGCCAAGGCGCTCATGCGCGAACGCGAGTTGCAGGTGAGCAAGGACGTGGCCGAGGCCTACCTCAAGGTCAACGAGGCCCTGGAGAGCATCGACACCTCGCGCGAGGGACTGCGCCAGGCCGAGGAGAACATGGAGCTGGCCGAGGGGCGCTACCGCTCCGGGGCCGGCGACGCCATCGAGTACTCCGACGCCGAGCTCACCTTGACCCAGGCCCGCAGCTTGCTGCTGCAGGCCATTTACAGCTACTGGCAGTCGGTGGCCGACCTGGACTTCGCGGTGGGCCAGGGCCTGGCCAACCAAAGCCGCTAGCCCCGCCCCGCTTCATCCGGCTAGACTTGCAGGGCTTCGGGACCGCCGGCCAGGAAACGGCGGCCGTCGGCGCGGCCCAGGTCATAGGTGCGCTGCACCGCGTCGGGGTCGGTGTAGTCCCATTTGCCCGCCGGCGTGGGCGCGGAGGGCTGGATGTAGGTCAGGCCCGCGTGGCCGCGCAGGCGCGCGCCGGGATAGCGGCGGGTCAGAAGCACCAGGGCTGGGCGTTCATCCGGCCTGAGCGCCAGCACCGGCGCGTTGTCCACCAGACCGCCGTCCAAAACCGGCCGCCCGCCCCGGCGCATCACCGGCAGGATGGGCGGGGTGCAGGCGGTGGCCAGGAGCAGCTCCTTGAGCTCGCCCGCGTGTCGGCAGGCCTGGACCGTGGCCACCTCCGGGCGGAAACCGGCTCGCATGGCCCAGGTGGGGTGCAGTGGGGCCTGGAGGTGCTTCTCCAGGGCGTAGGCCGCGAAACCCACCCAGACCGCCAGGCGCGGACCGCACCAGCGCGGCGGCCGCGCCAGGAGCACCCGCAGCTCCGGGCCGCGACGCAGCGTTTCCAGGGCGGCGGCGTCGAAGTTGTCGCTCAGGTTGCGGCCGTAGATCTCCAGGTGGGGAAAAGGCCGCTGGCCGCGCAGCAGCCGGCCCAGATAGAAGTTGCGGCGGTTGGCGCCCATCTCGCGCCTGACCCAGGCCATGGCTTGCCGGGTGCGCCCGGAAAGAACCATGGCCGCCATGTAGGTTCCGGCGCTGACCGTGGCCACCGCCGCCGGCCTGAGCGGCAGCGCGGGCGCCACCTCCTCCCAGAAGCCGGCCTGCCACACGCAACGGTTGCCGCCGCCGGCGAAGACCACCGCCTTGAACTCGCCCTTAACCATGATTCCCCCGCGCCGCGCCCGGCCTGGCCGGGCCAAGCATGAACCACCTGCCGATAGTGTAAGCTGAATCGGGCTCATGGCAAGCCCGGCCGGAGCGGCGGCGCCGGTGAGCGACTCGGCCACAAAACTGTTGCATCCAATCGGCGGGTTTTTTATGCTGGGCGCGATCCAGGTCGGAAAAGGACTCGGCTGCATGAATATCTACGTTGGCAATCTGCCCTTTAGCACCTCTGACAACGAACTGAGAGATCTTTTTGGCCAGGTGGGCAACGTCACCTCGGCGCGGGTGATCACCGACCGCGACACCGGCCGCTCCCGCGGCTTCGGGTTCGTGGAGATGCCCTCCGCCGCCGAGGCCCAGGAGGCCATCCAGCGTTTCCACGGCTACTCGCTGGGCGGCCGCAGCCTCACCGTCAACGAGGCCAAGCCCAGACGCTAGGCCTCGGTTCTCAACCGCCGCCGAATTGGGGTTTTAGGTTACTGGTCAACCGCCTTGGGTTTCCCGTCTTAGCGCACCTGGGTCAACGGAGGGCCGGAGAGACTCCGGCCCTCTCGCTTTTCCCCCGCCCGGCGCGCCGGCCTACCGCGGGGTTCGACGGGCAGGCCCTTGCGCTCCCATCCCCGCCAGCCGCCCTTGAGGGCCAGGACCCGGCCAGAACCCATCTCCATCATTTGCAGCGCCACCCTGGCGCTGGTGTATTCGTCCTGTCAGGCGCAATAGAGCACATACAGCTTGGAGCGGCCAGGCCATCCGCAAAAGCCTTCGCCAGCGATTTCATGAAACGCCTCCCGCCAGGGTGTTGCCGGAAAGTTCGCCGCCCTCGGTTGCGCGCACCGCGCGCACGTAGAGGCGACAGCCGAAATCGCGCACGCAGGCGCAGCCCAGCTCCAGGTCCAAGCCCCAGCCGGCCAGGGCCGAGCGTCGGTCCGCGCTCCACAGCCAGCGCTGGCGCGGGTCGAAGCAAGGATGCCCGCACCAGGCGGCCGGCTCTTCCGGCGGCCGCGCCAGGCAGAGCAGCTCGTCCATGGTGGGCAGCCGCCAGGCCGGGAGCCGGGGGCTGGCGCCGCGGTTGAGGCGCTCCAGGTACTGGCCGGCCTCGGCCCAGGTCAGGGCGTAGGGCGAGCCGGCGGCCTGCCAGATCAGACCATGGGCGCGGTCCCGCACCTCGCCCAGGCCTTGGGCGCGAAAATCCGCCCCGCTGGGGCGCGCCGGCCGCCAAAGCCGGTCCAGGCCGAAAACTTCCTCCGCCTGGCCGGGACTGACCTTGAGCGCAGACGCGCGCAGACGCGCGGGCCGGGCCGGGTCCGAGGCCGGCGGCGCTGGGGAATGGCCGGCCTGGCCAGCCTGGCAGACCGCGGCCTGGCGCGCCCGCCAGGCCTGGGCCAGGTCGGCCAGGGCCGCGCGCATCTGACCGGCGTCGGCGAAACGCTCCCGTGGCCGGAGGGCCAGGGCCTTGGGCCAGAACGCGCTCCCGGCCTCGCCCAGGTCCGGGCCGCCGCCCTGGCCGGAGCGGGCCGCGGCCAGGTCCAGACCGCCGGTCAGCATGCGCCAGAGCAGCACGCCCACGGCGTAGAGGTCGGCGCGGGCGTCGGCCGACTCCGGGTCGGCCTCCTGCTCCGGCGCGGCATAGAACGGCGTGCCCTGGCGCAGGTTGGCCGGCCCGGGCCGGCGCTCGCCGCGCCGGCGCGACAGCCCGAAATCCGCCAGCTTCACCTGGTCGGATTCGTCCAGCAGCAGGTTGTAGGGGGTCACGTCGCGGTGGACCAGGCCGGCCCAGTGCAGCCGCCCCAGGGCGGCCAGGGTCTGGTCGGCGTAGGCCAGGGCGCGGCCCGCCGGCAGCCGGCGGGTGGGGCGTTGGAGGTCGAAGCCCTCGCCCAGGGCCGCGCCCAGGTTGCGGCAATAATACTCCATGCTGAAGTAGGGCCGTCCGCCCTGCTCGCCATAGTCCCAGACCTGCGCCAAATTGGGGTGGCTGAGCCCGGCCATGACGCGGGCCTCGGCCAGGAAGCGCCTCCGCAGTTCGTCCCAGCCCAGCGCGGCCACGAGCTGCGGCCGGGGGGCCAGCACCTTGAGCGCCACGATGCGCCCCACCTGGGGCAGGCGGGCCTTGTAGACCGCCGACCAACCGCCCCGACCCAGCAGGCCCAGGATCTCGTATTTGGCGATGGTGCGCAACCAGAGCCCCGTCACCAGAGGCGGGCGGCGTTGAATTCGGGGAAACCGCGGGCCAGGATGGCCTGGGCGGTGCGGGCGATGTCGTAGGCGATCCGCCTGACCACCAGCTCGTGAGCCTGATCGTCGTAGATGACGTACTTGGCCCGGTTGTCGCCGTCGCGGGGCTGGCCCACGCTGCCCGCGTTGACCAGATGGCGCAGCGCCGGGTTCAAATGGGTGGTCTGGCCATCCAGGCGCCGCCGCGCGAGCGTCCCGTCGGCCGCCAGGCTGACCAGCTCCAGCATGTGGGTGTGGCCGACGAAGCTGATTCTTTCCGGCAGCGCGGCCATGACCCGCGCCAGGTCGCGGTCCTCGGCCTCCCACAGGTAGGCGTTGACGTTCTCCGGCGGCAGGCCGTGCACGAAGCGGCAGCCGTGGGCCGCCAGGCTGGATGGCAGGCCCCGGCAATAGGCCAGGGTTTCCGGCCCGATCAGGCCGGCGGTTATCTCCAGCGAGCGGCGGGTGGACTGGTTGAACCAGGAGCGGTATTGGCTGTCGATCACCCCCAGCTCGTGGTTGCCCAGCACCGAGGGCACGCCCCTGGCCCGCAAGAGGTCCACCACCGCCTCTGGTTCGGGGCCATAGCCCAGGTTGTCGCCCAGGCAGTAGACCGCCTCCGGCCCCTGGCGGTCCAGGTCGGCCAGCACCGAGCGCAGGGCCTCCAGGTTGCCGTGGATGTCGCTGAGGACGGCTATGCGCATGCCATAAGGTTAACCCACCCGGCGGCCGGCCCCCAAGGATTATTAGACCCGGCCGCCCGCGCCGGCCGGCGCGGCCCAGGCCCTATTTGCCCAGGCTGGCGGTCAGGTCCTTGTAGATGGCGGTCATCCTGGCGATATAGGCCTTGGTCTCCTCGTGGCCCATGGCCATGGGCACGAAGCCCTGGCGGGTCATTTCGTCGCGCACCTCCGGCAGGCTGGCCACCTTGAGAAAGGCCTCCTCCAGCTTCTTGATGACCGGCGCCGGGGTGTCGGGCGGCACGGCCACGCCGCGGTCCACCGCCTCCATGAGGTCCAGGCCCAGTTCCTTGAAGTCGATGATGACCTTCTGCCCAAAAATCTCGCCCAGGGCCGCCTGATAGACCCTGGCCCCCCGATCGGACTGGCCTCCGGGGTCGAAACAGACCAAGTAGGTGAGCCGCCTGGTCGGATGGCAACTGGCTGGATAAAGCATCGAACTGGCCTTGCCGAAAGAAATGCGCCCTCTGGCTGGCAAAAAAGTGTCTATTGGGCTGGGAGCCGGTGGACAGCCCTCACGCCCGCTTTCACCCCCGAAAACCATTGACAGGCTCCGCCATGGCGTGGCACGCTATGCCAACCTAACGTTCGGTAGAATTTTCTACCGCGCGTATGGTAAACAAGCTCAGGGCTGTCCAGCGGCGCGCGCCGCAGAAGTCCGCGGACGCCGGCCACGCAGCCGGCTGTCCGCATGGCCGATACTAGGGGGGCAGACCATGAACCTGGCCCAGATACTGGCCGACGCCGCCCGTTTTTTCCCCGCCCGGCCGGCCGTGCTCGCCGACGGCCAGGAAACCAGCTACGCCGGCCTGGAGGCCGAGAGCGGCCGCGCGGCCGCGGGCCTGGCCGCCCTGGGCTGCGCCCCCGGCCGGCTGGTGGGCCTGTGCCTGCCCAATTGCCGCCAATGGCTGGCCGCCTATTTCGGGATCATCAAGGCTGGCTGCGCTGCGGTGACCCTGGCCGCCGGCCTGACCGGCGACGAACTCAGGGCGGCGCTCGACGACTGCCGGCCGGCGGCGCTCATCACCAGCGACGCCAAGCTGGCCGAACTGGGCCAGCGCGCCGGGCTGCCCTTTCTCCAAACCGTCATCGCCCCGGCCGGCGACATGAGCTGGGAGGCGCTGCTGGCCCTGGGCGGCCAAGGCCTGGCCGCCATCGAACGCGGCCGCGACGACCTGGCCGCGGTGCTCTACACCGGCGGCACCACTGGAACGCCCAAGGGCGTTATGCTCAGCCACCAGAACCTGCTGGCCTCGGCCCACAACGTGGCGCGCCAGGAGCGCTCCACCGAAACCGACCGCGCCTTGTGCTTCCTGCCGCTGAACCACGTCTTCGGCCAGGTGCACGTGATGCTCTCCACCATCCTCACCGCCGGCTCGCTCAGCATGCTGCCGGCCTTCGACCTGGACCGGGTGCTCGACGCCCTGGAGCGGGGCGGCGTCACCAAGCTCTACGCCGTGCCCACCATCTACGTGCGCCTGTTGGCCCAGCCGGACATCGGCCGCCGCCTGGGCGCGGTGCGCTACACCTTCTCGGCCGCGGCCTCCATGGCCCAGGAGCTGGTGCGCGAGTGGAAACAGGCCACCGGCCTGGACATCCACGAGGCCTACGGCATGACCGAGTCGGCGGCCATGGTCACCTACAACCACTACCACCGCCACAAGGTGGGCTCGGTGGGCGCGCCGGTGGGCACGGTGGAGGTGGCCATCCTGGATCAGCAGGGCCGGCCGGTGAACCGGGGCCAGGAGGGCGAGATCTGCATCCAGGGACCCAACGTCATGCGGGGCTACCTGAACCGGCCCCTGGAGACCCAGGCGGCCTTTTGGGGGCCGTGGCTCCGCTCCGGCGACATCGGCTATCTGGATGACGAGGGCTACCTGTTCATCGTCGACCGCCTGAAGGACATGATCATCACCGGCGGCGAGAACGTCTATCCCCGCGAGATCGAGGAGCTGTTGTTCACGCTGCCGGAGGTGGAGGAGTGCGCGGTGGTGGGCCTGCCCGACCGCGAGTACGGAGAGCGGGTCACCGCCGCGATCAAGCTCAAACCCGGCGCGGGGCTGGAGCCGGAGGCGCTCAAGGCCTTCCTGCGCCAGCGCCTGACTCCCTTCAAGGTGCCCAAGGCTTTCCATTTGGTGGACGATCTGCCCAAGTCGGCCACCGGCAAGATACTCAAGCGCGAGCTGCGCCGGCAGTTGGCGGACTGACGCCTCCGGCCCGGCGCGCTACAGCCAGCGAGGTTCAAGTTGCTCGCGGACGTCTACGGCGAAGATCACCAGATATTCCGGGAGTCATTCCGCCGCTTCGTGGCCAGGGAGGTCACGCCCCACGTCGCCCAGTGGGAGGCCGAGGGCGCGGTGCCCCGCGAGCTGTGGCGCAAGATGGGCGAGCAGGGCTTCCTCTGCCCCTGGGCGCCGGAGCAATACGGCGGCCTGGGCCTGGGCTTCGAATACTCGGTCATCATCAACGAGGAGCTGATCCGGGGCGACGGTTTCGGGGTGGGGGTGCCGCTGCACTCCGACGTGGCCGCGCCCTACCTGGCCTCGTTTGGCACCCCCCAGGCCAAGGAGCGCTGGTTGCCCGGCTGCGTCAGCGGCGAGGTCGTCACCGCGGTGGGTTTCAGCGAGCCCGACGCCGGCTCGGACCTGGCCGCCATCCGCGCCACGGCGGTGAGGGACGGCGAGCATTACGTCATCAACGGCCAGAAGACCTTCATCACCAACGGGTATTTCGCCGACCTGATCGTGGTGGCGGTCAAGACCGACCCGGCCGCCGGTCATCGGGGAGTGAGCCTGATCCTGGTGGACAAGGACGCGCCGGGGTTCGCGCGCGGGCGGCGGCTCCACAAGATGGGCGGCCACATGCAGGACACGGCCGAGCTTTTCTTCAGCGACTGCCGGGTGCCGGCCTGGCACCTGCTTGGCCGGGAGGGCGAAGGCTTCCGCTATCTGATGGACAAGCTTCAGCAGGAGCGGCTGGAGGTCTGCATCAAGTGCCAGGTCATGGCCGAGGAGTGCCTGAAGGAGGGCCTTGACTACGCCAAGACCCGCGCGGTGTTTGGCAAGCCGGTGGGCCTGCACCAGGCCAACGCCTTCCGCCTGGCCGAGATGGCCACCGAGGTGGAGTTGGGCCGCGTCTTCCTGGACTCGATCATCGAGGCGCACCTCCACGGCCGCGAGGTGGTGCAGCAAGTCTCCATGGCCAAGTACTGGCTGGGGGAGATGGTCAACCGGGTGGCCTACCAGGCCCTGCAACTGCACGGCGGCTACGGCTACATGGAGGAGTACCGCATCTGCCGGCTCTACCGCGACGTGCGGGCCTTGTCCATCTTCGCCGGCACCAGCGAGGTCATGAAGCTCATCATCAGCCGCAACCTGGGCCTGCGCGACTAGGCGCGGCGGCGGAGCGGGCCGCCGCGACCACGGCTGATCCCTATTAATAAGGCCATTCTAACCGACGCACATTAGCAGACCTTTTCCCGCCCGCCAGTCGAGCATATAAGTATTCATTATCAATAAATTTTAGGCCTTGCTCCGTTTTATGCTTCCAACCTGGCCTGGAATCTGTCCTATAATTTATACGATGACAGCTTGCCAGACCCGCCGGCGGCCAAGCCGGACGCGAGCGGCGACAGACGATGGCGCCCCCGCCATGGGGGCGGGAGGGGGATGCAGCCGATGGCCGGGGAGAACGGGCGGGGCGCCTGGGAGGGGGGCCCCGCGGACCACGCGCGGAAAAAAGGCCTGCCGGCGCTCATCCGGCCGCTGGTCTACATCCTGGTCGGCCTGATCCTGGGCTTTCCGCTTTTCAGCCTCACCTACTACACCATGGCCCGCACCTCCACCCCGGAGTTCTGCGCCAGTTGCCATGAGATCCAGCCGGCCTACAACGCCTGGAAGACCAGCACCCACACCAACAACGGCCAGGGCTTCGTGGCCGACTGCATGGACTGCCACCTGCCCGCGCCCCATGACACCATCGAGTTTTTCTATGCCAAGACCTTCCATGGCCTGAAGGACATCGTGGTCCATCTCGCCCAGGGGCCGGACGCCTACGACCGCCAGGCCCAGCGCGAGAAGGCCTGGGCCACCATCAAGAACGACCAATGCCTCAAATGCCACCGCAACCTGCTCTACATGCCCAAAAAGCGCGGGGCCATGCTGGCCCACCGCACGGTGGTCTATCCCCTGCCAGGCCAGGAGAAGCGCTGCCTGGATTGCCACCGCAACCTGGTCCACGTGGACCGCAGCTTCTATAAGTACAAGGACAACCAGTTCTAGGCCCGCCGGGGGGCCGGGGTTTCAAGGAAGGGAGGGGCGAGGAGCATGAGCAAGAAAACGCCTTTGTTGGCAGGCCTTGTCATCCTGCTGGCGCTGGTGGTCATGACCGGCCTAGCCGTCAAGGCCCAACCGGGCGGGGACAAGCCGGTCCAGGCCCCCAACCTGGCCAAGGTCAAGGAGTTCCGCATCGAGCGCAGCATGTCCAAGCAGGCCCAGGCCTGCATCGAATGCCACAAGATCGAGAGCCCAGGCATCTTCGCCGACTGGGCGCACAGCCGCCACGCCAGCGCCAACATCACCTGCCTGGACTGCCACCAGGCCGAGGAGTTCGACCCGGACGTCAGCCAGGTCCATTACAAGCAGTATGAGCGCGGCGACAGCAAGTGGGGCGCGCGCGAATATCGGGTGCCCGTCTCGGCCGTGGTCAGCCCCAAGGACTGCTCGCGCTGCCATCCCGACGAGGCCAAGCAGTACGCGGCCAGCAAGCACGCCAACACCATCGAGATCATGTGGAAGATCGATCCCTGGCTCAACGCGGGCCAAAACAGCGATTTCGAGCGCCAGGCCGGCTGCTTTCACTGTCACGGCACCGTGGTGGCCGTCAAGGACGGCAAGCTGGACCCGGCCACCTGGCCCAACGTGGGCGTGGGCCGCCTGAACATGGACGGCAGCAAGGGCTCCTGCGCCGCCTGCCACACCCGCCACAAGTTCAGCGTGGCCGAGGCCCGCCAGCCGGACACCTGCGGCCAGTGCCACCTGGGTCCGGACCACCCCCAGATCGAGATCTGGAACGAGTCCAAGCACGGGGCCATCTACCGCTCCGAGTACACCAAGTGGAACTTCGCCGCCGCCCCCGGCACCTGGACGCCGGGCACCGACTACCGCGCACCCACCTGCGCCGCCTGCCACATGTCCGGCAGCGGCGTCGTGCGCACCACCCACGACGTGACCGAGCGCCTGGCCTGGGAGGCCCAGGCCCCCCTGACCGTGCGCCCCAACGAGTTCGCCGCCTTCCCGGCCACCACCGACTGGAAGGTTGAGCGAGACAAGATGAAGCAGGTCTGCCTGGCCTGCCACGGCCAGCAGTGGGTGGACGACCACTTCACCAAGTACGACGCGGTCATCGTCAACTACAACGACAACTATTACAAGCCGGCCCTGGCCAAGCTGGAGGAGCTGTACCAGAAGGGCCTGATGGACCCCAAGGGCTTCTTCCGCCAGCCGCTGTTCACCGAGTTCTACGAGCTTTGGCACCACGAGGGCCGCCGCGCCCGCTTCGGCGCGGCCATGATGGCCCCGGACTACGCCTGGTGGCACGGCTTCTACGAGTGCAAGAAGCGCTACGTCAGCTTCATGAAGGAGGCCGACCACTTGATAAAAACCGGCGAGAAGGCCTACCTGGCCCCGGTGCTGCCCGGCGCCACCGGCAACACCACCCGCCCGGTCCAGATATTCGGCAAGCCCCCCGCCAAGTAGGGCGGTGGGAAAAGGCATTGCGGGGGAGCCCTTTTTGCTGCGCAAAAGGGCTCCCCCGCACCCCCTCCGAAAAAGTCTGCCGAAAGGGCCACCGCCCTTTCGGCCGGGGTTAACGAGCAAACCAGCATCCAAAACTAGAAGGGCGGGGTGCATCCCCGCCCTTGCCTGCAAATCCATTTGGCCTCTGGTCGGGCCTACTCGCCGGGCGCCTCCGTCGGCGGCAGCTCCCCCGCCGCGATCAACCCATCCAGCGCCGCCACCACCGCCGCGTCCAGGCGGTGCGGCGTCTGCTTGCGCAGGTTGGCCAGGGCCACGGCGGGGTCCATGCCCTTTTGGTAGGGCCGGTCGGTGGTCATGGCGTCGAAGCCGTCGGCCACGGCGATGATGCGCGCGCCCAGGGGGATATCCGGGGCCTTGATCCGGCGCGGATAGCCCGATCCGTCCAGGCGCTCGTGGTGGCAGCGCACGAAGTCCAGGGCCGGGCCCAGGAAATCCAGCTCGCGCAGGATTTCGTAGCCCACTTCCGGGTGGCGGATGACGATCTTGACCAGGTCGCTGGGCAGGCGGGCGTCGTGCTGCGCGAACAGCTCGTCGCGGAAGTTGATCTTGCCGATGTCGTGCAGCACCCCGCCCAGGCGCACCCGCTCCACCTCGTCCTCGGCCAGGCCCAGCCGGCGGGCGATGGCCGCGCCCAGTTCGCCCACCCGGCTGGCGTGGCCCTCGGTGTAGGCGTTGCGGGCGGCCAGGGCGTTGGCCAGGGAGCTCACCACCGCCACCGTGTTGCGCCTGATTTGCTGGTTCAGCTCGCGCAGCTCGGCGACCAGCCCCTCCAGCCGGAACTCGCGCGCCTCCACCTTGACCATCATCAGGGCCATGGCCTCGGCCACGGTGCGGATGGGTTCGGGCGTCTCGTCCCTGGTCAGGGCCATGATCTCGTCGGAGTAGCGCCCCTCGGCGATCTCCCGGATCACCGCCAGGAGCTTATTGCCCGCCTCGCTGGTCTGCAAAACCGCGCCTCTTCGCCCCGGCCGCCGGCCGGCTAGAATCTGGCCATGAACTCCAGCACGGCCTGGTTGAAGGCCGCCGGTTGCTCGATGTGGGCGGTGTGCCCCGCGCCCTGGATCATGGTCAGCCCGGCGCCGGGGATGCCCTCGGCCAGGCGCTGGCCATATTTGGCCGGGGTCAGTTGGTCGTGCTCGCCCACCAGGCACCAGGCCGGCAGCCTGATCTCGCCCAGGCGGGCGCAGACGTCGAAGTTGTCGCAGGCGGTGAAGTCGCCCAGGACCACCTCTGGAGCGCAGGCGGCCATGGCCTGCACGCCCAGCTCCAGGGTGCGGGGATCGGCGGCCGGGCCGTAGGCGTGGCGCACGACCAGCTTGACCGTGCCCAGGAAGTCGGCCGCCAGACCCTCCAGGATGGCCGGCAGCACCTTCAGCCGGCAGCCGGTGCAGGCCAGCATTACGCCGCAGATGAGCTCAGGCCTGGTCAGGGCCAGCATCTGGCAGACGGCCCCGCCCAGGGAGTGCCCTAAAACCACCGGCCGCAACGGCCCGGCGGCCAGGAAATCGGCCAGCCAGGCCGCGTAGTCCTCCACCCGCTGGCGCCCCGGTCCGGGCGTGTCGCGGTGGCCGGGCAGGTCGATGGCGGCCACGTTGACCTGGCCGGAGAGGCCGGAGAGCTGGGGCAGGAAGATTTCGGCGCTGCCGCCGGAGCCGTGCACCAGAAGCAGGCTGGGCAAGGCGGGGTTGAAGGGCGCGCGCCCCGCGATCAGCCCCACCTCGCGACCCTGGCGATGCTGCTCCCACATGATTCACGCTCCTTGCCGCGGCCACCGCCGCCGGTTGGGGTGTGGATGATCGGACCGGCCATGGCCGGCTCATCCGGCCGGGGCTATCATAAATACTCGCGCCCGGCCTGTAAAGCCGGGGCGCAAACGCCAAGCCCCCGCCGGCCGGGGCCGGGCGGGGGCGGGTTGGGCGCGGCGGCCGGGAGGGCGGATCAGTCCTCTTCCTCGGCCTCGCTCTTGATCTGCTTGTAGCGCGGAGTCTCCGAGATTTTCTTCTTCTCCGCCTCGCTGGCATCCTCCTCGGTCAGGTGAATCTCGCCGCACTCCGGGCAGGTGACATTGACGTTCTCGCCGATGCTGCGGCGCTTGATCTCGTCAGCCGTCATGTGCCCCACGGAGCCGCACTTGGTGTCCACCCGCTCGGCGCGCACCTCGGTGCGCTTATTGCTATCGGGCATCGCCATACCTCCTCGACTTGACGGGTGGCCTTGGACAACGCGGCCGCGGTCCCCACCGCGCCGGCCGCCGCCAAGGCGGACACCCTCCCCGCCACAATATTATCCGACCGGAACCGAATTGAAAACGGCCCGCGAAACCGGTGATTTAACAGGCCAGCCTTGCGCCGGCGCACGCAGCGCCAGCGTTGCGGCCCAGCCTGGTTCAATTGTTTTTCGCCCCGGCCAGGAGCCCCCCCTGGGCGTCGAAAACCTCGATCTGCACGATGCGGCCGCCATCCAGGCGGTGGGTGGCGCAGCTCAGTCAGGGATCGTAGGCCCGCACCGCCATTTCAACCTTGTTCAGGGCCTCCTCGCTCACCGCCCCGGCCTTGATGACGCTCTGGGCCGCCGCCCGCACGCTCATGTTCATGGGCGCGATGTTGTGAGTGGTGCCCACGATCAGGTTGGCCTTGGCGATCATGCCGTTGGCGTCGGTGGTGTAGTCGTGGATCAGGCTGCCGCGCGGAGCCTCCACGCAGCCCACCCCGCGGCCGGCCCTGGGCGTCACCGCCGCGCGCACGTGGGGGTCGGTCAACTCCGGGTCTTCCAAGAGCCGCACCACCTTCTCGGCCGCGTAGACCAGTTCGATCAGGCGCGCCCAGTGATAGAGCATGGTGGACTGGGCCGGCCGCCCGAATTTTTGGCGGAACTCCTCCAGCTCGGCCTGGGCCAGGGGGGTGCTTATCTGGTCGCAGACGTTGATCCGGGCCAGGGTGTTGGCCCGGTAGACGCCCTTGGGGGCCTTGAGGTCCATGGAGAAGCCCTCGCCCCAGGCGCGGGCGTAGGGGAACTTGCCGTAGGACCAGGGCTCCACGTGCTCGCCCAGGATGTCGGCGTATTGCTCGTACTTGAAGTCGCTGTAGGAGCCATCGGGCTTCATCAAGCGCAGCACGCCGTCATAGAGCTCCAGCGAGCCGTCGGCCGGGTTGACCGTGCCCAAAAAGCCGGTGGTGATGGCCCCCAGGCCCACCGTCTCCGGGTCCAGCTTGTAGAAGACGTTCTCCTTGGCGAAGCTCATGCAGAATCGAGCGAACTCCAACTGCTCGCGGCACTGGGCCAGCATCTCCTGGCGCTCGTCCTCGCGCATGGGCTTGGCGAAGCCGCCGGTGACCATGGCCACCGGATGGATGACCTTGCCGGCGAACTTCTCGATCATCATCTGGCCGGCCTGGCGCCACTTGACCACCTGGGCGGCCAGCTCCGGCGCGGCCTTGACGATGCCCAACACGTTGCGCACCCCCACCTCCGCCCCCGCGCCCAGCACGAAATCTGGCGCGGCCAGGAAGAAGAAGTGCAGGATCTTGTCGTTGATGTGGGCCATGGTCTGCATCAGCTCGCGCAGCTTGCGCCCGGCCGGGGGCGCCGTGGCCCCGAAACAGGCGTCCACGGCCTTGTTGCTGGCGGTGTGGTGCATCCAGGGGCAGATGCCGCAGATGCGGCTTACGATGCGCGGCACCTCCTCGGCCGGGCGGCCCTCGATGAACTTCTCGAAACCGCGCATGGCCATGATGTTGAGCCGGGTGTCGGCCACGTTGCCCGCGTCGTCCAGCTGGATGGCGATGCGGGCGTGCCCCTCGATGCGGGTGATGGGCTGTATGTTCAGCAGCCGGCCGGCGGCCTGGTGGCTGAAACCGCCCTCGGCCGGCAGGTTGATGGTCTGGCTCATGGTCTTCTCTCCCCTGCCCTAGCAGGCCGCCTTGCGGCGGGAGGGGTTCATCAAGCGGCCGTGAGCGCCGCTGAAACGCAGCAGGCTGGCCTTGTCGGGCAGGCTCCTGATGTCCAGGCCGTTGCTGGCCAGGGCGTTGAGCATGTCCAGCATCTGGTTGCCGTCCGGCTTCACCGGGCCATAGCAGCCCCGGCAGGGCACCCGCGCGCTGACGCAGCGCGGGGCCTCGCCGGCCGCCCCGGCGCAGCCGGCGCGAGTGACCGGACCCATGCACAACAAGCCCTGCTCCAAGAGGCAGCGCATCTCGCCCAGGGGCTTTTCGGGATCGTAGTGGGCGTTTTGCAGGAACCGGCGCACCTGTTTGACCGCGCCCTTGCCCTCGCGCCGGGTGGGGCAGGTGTCGCAGACGCTCTTACTGGGCAGGTTGGGCGCGCGCCCGGCCAAGAGCGCCAGGATGGCCTCGGCGATGTGGTCCGGGTGGGGCGGGCAGCCGGGCAGGGCCAGGTCCACCTTGACCTTCTCGTCCAGAGCGTAGGTGCGCGGCAGCATGCGCGGCAGCGCCGGGTCGTCGGGGTCGGCGGCCGGGTCGGTGGTCTCGCTGCCGCGGTAATAGCGCTCCATCAGGTCGGCGTCGCTGAACTGGTTGATGAGCGATGGTATGCCGCCGTGGGTGGCGCAGGTGCCCAGCGCGATCACCACCCCGCACTGGCGGCGCATGGTCTCGGCCACCTCCAGGTGCTCGGCGGTGCGGATGTTGCCGCTGATGATGCCCACGTCGGCCGCCGGGATGTCCAGGTGATGCAGGTCGCCCTGGCCGGTCTGGCCATAATACTTATGGTCGATGAGCACCGGGATGTGCACGAAGTTGAGCTCTGGCAGCAGGCCGAGCAGGGTCTCGCCCAGGTTCAGGATGGCGATCTCGCATCCACTGCAGGAGCCCAGCCACTCCTCGGCCACTCTCACTGGCATGAGGCCACCTCCGTCTGCGCGGCGGCGGCCGCGTGGTTATAGGGCGATGGCCCCAGCTCCTTGACCGCGGCGGTCATCTCGCGCACGGCGGCGGCGAAGCGGTCGGCCTCGGCCGAGGAGCACCACACCAGGCGGAAGCGCTCCTTCTCCAGGCCGAGCATCTCGACCATCTCCTCCACCACCGCCAACCGGCTCTCGGCTTTTCGATTACCGTCCAGGTAATGACATTCGCCGAGGTGTCAGCCCATGACCATGACGCCGTCGGCGCCCTTGGTGAAGGCCTCCACCACCAGGTTGGGGTGCACCATGCCCGAACACATCACCCGCACGATGCGCAGCGACGGCGGGTATTGCATGCGCGAGGTGCCGGCCAGGTCGGCCGCGGCGTAGGAGCACCAGTTGCAGCTAAAGGACAATATTTTGGGTTCGAAGCTCATGGCTTCCTACCTCCCGTAAGACATCGTGCTACGCCAGCGCCGCCGTCACCTGGGCGGCGAGCTGCTGATAACTGAAGCCGGACACGTTGACGCCCTCCTTGGGGCAGGTGGCCATGCAGCAGCCGCAGCCCTTGCACTGGGCCTGGTTGACGACCACGTGGCGCTTGCCTTCGGCCAGCTCCTCCAGGCTGATGGCGTGATAGGGGCAGACGTCGATGCACAGGGCGCAGCCGTCGCACTTGGCCTCGTCCACCACCGCCTTGATGGCGTCCATGTCGATGCGGGTCTTGCTCAACACGGTCACCGCGCGGGCCACGGCCGCCCTGGCCTGGCTGATGGACTCCTCGATGGGCTTGGGATAGTGGGCCAGGCCGGCCAGGAAAAGGCCGTCGGTGGCGAAATCCACCGGCCGCAGCTTGACGTGGGCCTCCTGGAAAAAGCCGTCGCTGTCGGCGGGCAGCTTGTACACCTGGGCCAGGGCCTGGGCCTCCGGATAGGGCACGATGGCGGTGGCCAGCACCAGCACATCGGCCGGGAGCTTGAAGGGCTGGTGCAGGACGTGGTCCCAGACCAAAACCTCCAGGCGCTCGTCGTTCTGCACCCGCACCTGGGGTTTGACGTGGATGCCGTAGTTGATGAAGATGACGCCCAGCTCGCGGGCCTTCTTGTACAACTCCTCGCGCTGGCCATAGGTGCGCAGGTCGCGGTAGAGGATGAAGACGTTGCGCTCCGGATCCTCGCGCTTCAGGTCTATGGCCGCCTGCACCGCGTGGGTGCAGCAGACGCGGGAGCAGTAGGGCCGGGCCGGCTCGCGGCTGCCCACGCACTGGATGAAGACGAAGTTGTTGCCGTGCTTGATGCGCTCGTCGTCCAACAGGTGCAGCTTGTCGAACTCCAGGGCGGTGAAGACCCGGCGCGACTGGCCGTAGGCGTATTCCTCCGGGCGGTAGGGCCGGCCGCCGGTGGCCACGATGCCCACCCCGTGCTCCACCACCACCTCCCCCTCCGGGGTGGCCACGGCCGAGCGGAAATTGCCCACGAAGCCCTCGGCGCGGGTGACCTGGCTGTTGAGATGGAGGCTGATGTTGGCGTCGCTCTTGACCAGGGCGCGCAGCTCGTCCACATGGGCCTGGATGGGCTCGTTCTTCCAGGTCTTAAACAGGTGCAGGGCGTTGCCGCCCAGGCGGGGGGACTTTTCCACCAGATGCACCGCGAAACCCTGGCGCGAAAGCCCCAGGGCCGCGGTCATGCCGGCCACGCCGCCGCCCACCACCAGGGCCGCCTGCTTCACCGGCACCGACAACGGCGGCAACGGCTCCAGCAGCGCCACCTTGGCCACGGCCATGCGCACCAAGTCCTTGGCCTTGTCGGTGGCCGCCGCCGGCTCGCCGGCGTGGACCCAGGAGGCCTGGTTGCGGATGTTTGCCATCTCAAAAAGGTACTCGTTGAGCCCGGCCGCCTTCATGGTCTCCTTGAACAGCGGTTCGTGGGTGCGCGGGGTGCAGGCGGCCACCACGATGCGGTTCAGCCCCTCGCTGGCGATCTTCTGCTTAATCAGCTCCTGGGTGTCCTGGGAGCAGGTGAACAGGTTGCGCTCCACGTAGACCACGCCCGGCAGTCCGGCGGCGTAGTCGGCCAGGGCGTGCACGTCGATGACGCCGGCGATGTTGCTGCCGCAGTGGCAGACGAAGACGCCCACCCGCGGGGCCTGGCCGCGCACGTCGCGCTCCGGCGGGAACTGCTTGGCCTTGGTCAGGGCGAAGCGGCTCCCCGCCAGGTTCTCGGACGCGGCGGCCGCCGCGGCGCTGGCCTGCATCACCGCATGGGGGATGTTCTTGGGCCCCAGGATGGTGCCGCAGGCGAAGACGCCGGGGCGGCTGGTGCGCACCGGGGCCAGGGCCGAGTTGGCGATGAACTGGTTGTGGTTGAGCTCCGCCCCCACCCGCTGGCACAGGGTCACCGCCTCCGGACCGGTCTCCATGCCTACCGAGAGCACCACCAGGTCGAAGTCCTCGGCCACCTGCTTGCCCTCGTCGGTGATGTAGCGCAAGGCGATGTCGCCTTCGGCCTCGCCCGGCTCCAGGCTATGCACCCGGCAGCGCTCGAAACGGATGCCGCGCTCCTTGGCCCGGTTGTAATAGCGCTCGAAATCCTTGCCATGGGTGCGGATGTCCATGAAGAAGATGGTCGCCTCCAGCTCCGGATCGTGCTCCAGGGCGATCATGGTCTCCTTGATGGCGTACATGCAGCAGACGCTGCTGCAATAGGCGTGGCCGGCCTTGTTCACGTCGCGGCTGCCCACGCATTGCAGGAAGGCCACCTTCTTCACCGGCTTGCGGTCGCCGGGGCGCAGCAGGTGGCCCTCGGTGGGGCCGCTGGCGCTTAAGAGGCGCTCAACCTGGTTGCTGGTGACCACGTTGGGGAAGACGCCGAAGCCCCAGGTGCGGATGCCGCTGGGATCGAAGGTGCGCGAGCCTGGGGCCAGAATTATGGAGCCCACCGCGATGCTGCGGCTTTTGGCCGCGTCGTCGAAGTTGATGGCGCCGGTGGGGCAGATTTTCTCGCAGGCCCGGCACTTGCCCTTCTGGAAATAAATGCAGTTGTCGGAATCGATGCGGTACTTGAGCGGCACCGCCTGGGGATAGCGCACGAAGATGGCCTTGCGATAGCCGATGCCCTCGTTGTAGTTCCAGTCCTGGACCTTCTTGGGGCACTTCTGGGCGCACTGGCCGCAGGCGATGCACTTGTCCATGTCCACGTAGCGTGGATGCTGGGTGAGCTGCACCGTGAAATTTCCCGCCTCGCCCTCGACCCCGGCCACCTCGGTCAGGGTCAACAATTCGATATTCAAGTGCCGACCGCACTCGACCAACTTTGGCGAGATAATTCACATCGCGCAGTCATTGGTGGGGAAGGTCTTGTCCAGCCGGGACATGGCCCCCCCGATGACCGCGCCGCGCTCCACCAGGTAGACAAAAAAGCCGCTGTCGGCCAGGTCCAGGGCGGCCTGCATGCCGGCGATGCCGCCGCCGACCACCATCACCGCGCCGGTCTTGTCTTGGGCCATGTTCTTATTCCTCCCCTTGCTCGGCCATACCGGAGCCGGGCAGGATCAGGGAATCCGCCACCAGCTCCCAGATGTACTTGACCTCCACGTCCAGCTTGTACTCCTTGTCCAGGCTCTTCATGATCTGGTCGCGGCAGTTGTGGCAGGGCGCGATGACCAGCTTGGCCCCGGTCTTCCTGATCTGCTGGGCCTTGACGCGGCCATAGAAGACGCGCTCCTCCTTGAAGGGCATGGCCCAGGCCCCGCCGCCGGCCCCGCAGCAATAGTTGCCCTCGTGGCTGGGATACATCTCGGCGAAGCTGGGGCAGCATTGGCGCGTGATCCAACGCCCCATCTCGCCGTAGCTGACGCCGAAGCTCTTGAGCGACTTGCGGGTGTAGTTGCAGGGGTCGTGATAGGTGGTTAGATGATGGTGAATGCCGGGATTCAGCTTGATGCGGCCCTCATTGATGTAGCGCTCCAGCAGGTCGAAGATGCTGAGCACCTCGAAGTTCTTGGTGTCCTCGGCGAACCACTTTTGCAGACCAAGCCTGGTCGCGTAGTAGGCGTGGCCTCACTCCGGCAAGAGCAGCGTCTTGCATTTGAGCTTGTACATGTTCTCCACGATGCGGCCCACGAAGGTCTTCATGGACTCGTCGTCGCCGGTAAAGAGGCCCCAGTTCACGCCCTCCCAGTTGTAGCTGGGCACGGTCCAGGATTCGCCGGCGGCGTAGAATATCTTCCACCAGAACTTCATGTCGTCCGGCTCGCCGAAGGGTTCCTTGGAGTTGATGGTCACCAGCACGTTGGCGCCTTCCTGGTCCACCGGCACGCTGAAGCCGGGGCAGCAGTCGGCGGCCATCTCCTCGCCCAGCTCGTCCAAGAGGAACAGGAAGTCGTCGCGAGGAATGCCCAGGTTGTTGCCCCGGTTCAGGCACATCAAGACGCCCTTGTGCAGGGGGCCTGGCACCTGGTCGCGCGCACGCAGGCCGCGCACGGTGCGGAACATGGAGACCAGCTCCACGTTCATGGGGCAGGCCTCCTCGCATTTGCCGCACAGGGTGCACTTCCAGGGCCATTGGGAGGCGATCAACTCGTCCTCCAGGCCCAGCACCACCATGCGGGCGGCCTTGCGCGGGTCCAGGCCGTCCACGCCGCTGATGGGGCAGGCGCTGGCGCAGGAGCCGCAGGTCAGGCAGACGTCGGCCCATTGCGGGGTCTTGCGCAGACGCTCCGAACGGTGGCCGATGGTGCGCAGGCCCGGCGAGTTGAAGTCGGCCAGGCCGGTGGAGCCGCCGCGGCCGGCCAGCCGGCGCACCCGGAGCTTGCCGGGGTCCAGGCCGAACTCCTGGCACACCCTGCCGAAGTCGTCCTCGCTCAGCATGTAGCCCTTGCCGGGGGCCGAGCGGGCCGGGAGCTTGCCGTCCCGGATCCAGTTGCGGATGGTGTTGCGGTGCACGCCCAGGTGCTCCGCCAAATGACCGACTCCGATGACGATCATGCCTCCACCTCTGCGCTGGCCGCCCGATCCGGGCGGGTTGGGTGAACTTGCTCCAAGGCCACGGCGGCCTCCATCAGGGCGGCCGCCACCCAGGCGCTGGCCCGCGGCACCGCCGCCGCCACCGCCGGGCTCAGGCCCGGCCGCACCTGCTGGGGGATGCTCCCCACCTTGACCGCCAGCACCCGCACCCGCACCCCGCCCAGCTCGGCCAGCTCTTGGAGCAGGTTCACCGACGGGAACTGGTGCAGGGAGAAATCGTTGACCTTTTCCGGGGCGATGTCGGTCAGGGGCAGTTCGACCAGCTCCCCCGGCTTCAGGTCGGCCGGGTCGGCCGCGTCGACGATGATGAGCAGGCGCGGCTTGTCTGGGCAGAGGAGCAGGTCGAAGAGATAGTCTCGGCTGCTGGTGCCCAGGTCCAGGACCGCGGCCTCGGCCGGAAGTATGTGATGGGCCGCCAGATGCGCGATCACCGCCGGCCCGAAGCCGTCATCACCCAACAGGGTGTTGCCGCAACCGAAGACCAGGAGCGGCTTGCGGTAGATGTCGCGGATCATGGCCAAGCTCCATGCGTTGTGCATGTTGTGCAATCAGTGCGTGCAATGTTTCATACCAATGGCCGATATAAGGTGTCAAGCGCAATTTCACCAGCCTATGCCCCATAGTTAGGCGGTGTTTTATAATTAGTGGATATCATTACTTCATGCATTGTTTGTGATAAAGTGAACTAGCCGGGTGTCGCCCAGGATCGCCTGTATTTAAGCGATGATTGAGCGAGGCCGTCCGCGAACCTGCCTGGCGCTCCGCGGGCAAGCAAAACCGCCGGGGCGCGGGCCCCGGCGGCGTTGATGGCGGGAAATGTCGCCGGGCTACATGCCCAGGAAGGCCTTGCGCACCACGTCGGAGCCCAGCAGCTCCTCGGCGGTGCCCTCGTGGCGGATGCGTCCGGTCTGCACGATGTAAGCGTAGTCGGCCAGCTCCAGGGCCTCGCGCACGTTCTGCTCCACCAGGATCACGGTGCGACCCTCTTGGCGCAGCTTGCGCACGGTTTCGAAGACTTCGGAGACCATCTTGGGGGCCAGGCCCAGGCTGGGTTCGTCCAGCATCAATAACTTGGGGTCGCTCATCAGCCCGCGGCCGATGGCCGCCATCTGTTGCTCCCCGCCGCTGAGCGAGCCGGCCGCCTGCCGGCGCCGCTCCTTCAGCCGGGGAAACAGGCTGTAGACATACTCCAGGTTGCGTTGCTTGGTGGCCTCGTCGTCCACCACAAAGGCCCCCAGGCGCAGGTTTTCCTCCACCGGCAGCACCTTGAACAGCTTGCGGTCCTCCGGCACGTAGATCAGCCCCAAGCGCACGATCGCCTCGGTGCGCAGGCCCTTGATGTTCTGACCCAGAAAGGTCATGGCGCCGCGCTGCCCCACCCGGGCCGCGCCCATGATCGCCTTGAGCAGGGTGGACTTGCCGGCCCCGTTGCTGCCCACCACGGCCACTGTCTGCCCCTGGGCCACCTTGATGGAGGCCTCGCGCAGCACCGGCAGCCCGGAATAGCGCACGGTGACGCCGTTGACCTCAAGCATGGGCCGCCTCCTCCCTGCCCACGAAATGCTCGCCCAGGTAGGCCTTGATGACTTCCGGGTCCTTCACCACCGTCTCCGGGTCGCCGTCGGCGATGAGCCGGCCGCTCTCCAGCACGATGACCCGGTGCGACAGCGCCATGACCATTTCCAGCACGTGCTCGGTCAGGAGCACCGCCACGCCCTTCTCCGCGTTGATCTGGCGGATGAGCCCGACCATGCCGTCGATCTCGGCCCGGTTGAGCCCCGCGGCCACCTCGTCCAGGAGAAGCAGCTTGGGGTCGGTGGCCAGGGCGGTGGCCAGGGCCACCCGCTTCTGCCGGGCCACCGGCAGCTCGGTCATCATGTAGTCGGCCGCGTCGGCGATGCCCAGGAACTCCAGCATCGCGTCGGCCTGGCGGCGGGCGCCCGCGCGCGAGGGCGTGCGCATGAAGGCCCCCACCATCACGTTCTCGCGCACCTTCAAATCGCCGCTGGCCTGGAATATCTGGAAGGTGCGGGCCAGGCCGCGGCGGGCCACGTCGAAGGCCTTCAGGGCGGTGATGTCCTGGCCGTCGAAGACGATCTGGCCGCGGGTCACCGGGAAATGGCCGGCGATGCAGTTGAACAGGGTGGTCTTGCCCGCGCCGTTGGGGCCGATCAGCCCCAGGACCTCGTGGGATTCCAGGCTGAAGGAGACGTCGTCGTTGGCCACCAGGCCGCCGAACTCCTTGCTGACGTGCTTGACCTCAAGAAGCGGCATAACCACCCCTCCGGCGGGCGCGCACCGCCTCCACCATGCCCCACACCCCTCGCGGCTGCACGGCGGCTATGACCATGATGATTGCCCCGTAGATGACCAGGTTGAGCCCCTCCAGCCCGGCCGCGCCGCCCAGCCAGGAGCCCAGGTAGCTCTTGAGCGGCACCAGGATGGCCGCGCCGATGATCGGCCCCCACAACGAGCCCGCCCCGCCCAACAGCGCCATCATGGCGATGAGCACCGAGATGTCCAGGCTCATCACGTCTTCGGGCTCGATGTTGAAGTTGTAGCAGGCGTGGAAGGAGCCCACCACGGCCACGAAGGCGGTGGCCACGGCGTAGGCCTTGATCTTGCACCAGTGGGCGTCGATGCCCAGGCTCTTGGCCACGTCCTCGTTGTCCTTGATGGCCCGGAGCTGGAAGCCCAGCCGCGAGTGGCGGAAGGCGTTCAGGTAGAGCAGGCCGATCAGGAACAGGCCCAGCAGGATGTAGTAATAATAGTAGTCCTGCCGAAACTGGAGATAGAGGAAGTCGGGCAGCTGGCTGCGGATGGGTATCTGCAGGCCGGTGGCCGCGCCCACGAAGTCCCAGCTTTCGAACAGGTCCTTGAGCACCAGGCTGGTGGCGATGGTGGCGATGGCGAAGTAGTGGCCCTTGAGCCGGAACAGCGGATAGCCGATCACGAAGGACCAGCCCACCGCCAGCGCCATGCCCACCGGCATGGAGACCCAGAACGGCACGTCCCAGCGCACCATCATCACCGCGGTGGTGTAGGCGCCGATGCCGTTGTACTGGGCCTTGCCCAGGTCCACCTGCCCAGCGTAGCCGCCGATGGTGTTCCAGCCCATGCCGTAGAGGCTGAACATCAGGAACTGGATCATGGTGGCCATGGCGAAGCTGCTGTGGGGCAGGACCGGGAAGATGAGCAGGAAGGCCAATGCCGCCCCGGCCACCGCCATGTCCAGGCGCGGGAAATCCCTGAAGTCGAACGCGTTCCTTATTGCTTCCATCCGAAAAGCCCCTGCGGCCGGAATACCATGATCAGGAAATAGATCAGGTAGACGAAGGTGTATTTGAAACCGTGGATGGCGGGCCAGTCCAGGTTGGCGAAGTTGGTCACGGCGTCCCACACCGGCGGGATGTAGACGATGAGCCCGATGAGGATGCCGGCGAAGAAGGCCCCCCGGATGCTGCCGAAGCCGCCCAGGGCCACGGTGGCGAAGGCCACCATGGTGAACAACAGGCCCACGTTGGGGTCCACCGGCCAGAAATTGACCAACAGGCCGCCGGCGATGGCCACGCTGGCCCCGCCGATGGCCCAGGCGGCCGCGTTCATGCGCTCGGTGTTTATGCCCATGTAGCGCGCGCCCTCGGCGTCCAGGCTGGTGGCGGTCAGCGCCATGCCGAGCTTGGTGCGCCGGATCAGCCACCAGACCACGATGAAGCTGACGATGGACAATAGCGCCGCGGCCAGCTTGGTCGATTCCAGCACGATGCCCGGCCCGAAGACGAAGCTGTTGCCCACCAACAGGCCCTTGTGCACGATCTGGGGCTCGGAGCCCAGGAACAAGAGCGCCAGGTTGCGCAGGGTGAGCATCAGGCCGAAGGTGCCCAGGAGCTGGGCCACCATGGGTCCGCGCAGCAGGAACTGCACCAGGCCGTAATAGCACAGGATGCCCAAGAGCGCCCCCACCAGGCCGGCCAGGGGCAGGGTTATGAGCGGGTCCACCCCCATCAGCGGGCTCAGCAGCAGGGTGGTGTACATGCCCAGCATCAGGAACTCGCCGTGGGCGAAGTTCACCACGTCCATCACCCCGAAGATCACGGTCAGCCCCAGGGCCACCAGGGCGAAGACCATGCCCATCAGAAGCCCGGAGACCAGCGATTTGGCCAGTTCGGCCAGCAAGGTTTCCATGGGTCATTCCTGCCAACGCCCGGCCCGGGGCCGGCGGATTCCGGTCCCGGGCCGGGCGGGGTTAATCTCAGAAGCCCTTGAAGGGGTAGACCATGTCGGTGGTGGCCAGATCGAAGGGATAGGCGATCTCCAAGACGATCTTGTCGCCCTTCTTCTGGTACTGGCCGATCATGCCCATGCCCAGCATGTTCTGGCCGATGTCCTCGCCCTGGGTGGCGAACTGGATGCCCTTCCAGGGCACCACCAACTGGTCGCCGGCGATGTTGATGGTGTTGCAGGCCTTCTGGATGTCCTCCGGCTTGGTGGAGCCGGCCTTCTCCAGCACATAGACCCAGGCCTGCAGGCCGGTGAAGGCCCGCGCGCTGGCGCCGGAAAGGTCATGGCCCACCTTGGCCTTGTACATGTCGTTGACCTGGCCGGCGACCTTCTTCACGCTCGCCACCTGGGGGGTGAAGACGGTGCGGGTGAGCACGCCCACCACCGCGTCGCCCAGGGTGGAGACGAACTCAGGCGCCTCGAAGCCGGCGTCCTGGCCCCATAGGAGCTTGGGGCTGGCCTTCATGGATTGCAGGGTTTTCATCATCAGGATGGCGTCGGAGGTGTAGGAGGCGAAGAGCATGGCGCCGGGCTTGGCGGCGTTCAGGCTCTGCACCTCGGCCGAGAGGTCCGGGCTCTTGGCCGCGTAGAGGATGTTGGCGGCCAGGTTGAACTTGTACTCGGCGGCGTAGCGCTTGATGGTTTCGCTGACGTTGGTGCCCCACTCGGTCTTTTCGCAGGCCGCGGCCAGGGTGTTGATGTCGGCCATGGGCACCGGCTTGACGCCCTTGCCCTTGCCCTCGGTCAGACCCTTCAGGAACTCAAAAAGGTCCTTGGTGAACTGGTCGTCATGGGGCGTGGTGCGCCAGAACCACTTGTAGCCGGCCTTGGTGAGCGCCGGGCTGGTGGAGGAGTCGTTGATCATGGGCACGCCGAAACGCTCGCAGACCGCGGCCACGGTCTTGGTCACCGAGCTGTGGTAGCAGCCCAGGATGCCGACCACCTTGTCGTCCTCGATCAGCTTCTTGGCCAGGTCGGCGCCCAGCTGGGGGTTGCCCTGGTGGTCCTTGAAGATCAGGGTGATCTTGGCCCCGCCCAGGGCCTTGACGCCGCCGTTCTTGGCCATCTCCATGTCGACGTTGGCCATCACGGTGTTGGCGATCTCCTGGGCCAGCTCCGCGCCCGCGCGCAGCTCGCGGCCCTCGGCCGCGGCGCCGCCGGTCAGCGGATAGATCACGCCGATCTTGATCTCCTTGTCCGCGGCCAAGGCCAGGCCGGGGACCAGGAGCGCGGCCACCATGGCGGCGGCCAGCAACCAGGTCAATTTGCGCATCGCACTCCTCCGGTTTTGGTTTATGCGTTCTCGGCTAAGCCGGGTTGACGGCGGTCCGGGACAGGAGATCGAGCCCGCCCAGTTCATCGGCCTTCAGGTCGGTGATGAACATGTGGCCGGGGGCGTGGGTGATGGCGAACGGCGGACGGGCGTCCATCAGGGCGGCCTGGGGGGTAACCCCGCAGGCCCAGAAGACCGGCACCTCGCCGGGCTTCATATCCACCGCGTCGCCGAACTCCGGCCGGGAGATGTCGGCGATGCCCAGGGCGGCGGGGTCGCCCCAGTGCACCGGCGCGCCGTGGGCGCCCTCGAACTCCCCGCTGACCGCCACGGCCTTGGCCACCAGCTCCGGGGGCATGGGGCGCATGGAGACCACCAGCGGCCCGCCCAGGCGGGCGGCGCGGGCGTTGGGCCGGGTGGTGCGATACATGGGCACGTTGCGCTTTTGGTCCAGGTGGCGCACCGGCACCCCGGCCGATTGCAGGGCGAAGTCGAAGCTGAAGCTGCACCCCAGGAAGAAGCTCACCAGGTCGTCGCGCCAAAGCCCGGTGATGTCGGTGGGCTCCCCGGCCAGCACGCCGTCGCGCCACACCCGATAGCGCGGAATGGTGCTGCGCACGTCGGCCTGTTGGGCGATGACGCGGGTGAGGGGGTCGCCGGGGTCCAGGACCTCCAGGAGCGGGCAGGGCTTGGGGTTGCGCAGGCAGAAAAGCAGGAAGTCGAAGGCCCAGTCCTTGGGCAGGATGACCAGGTTGGCCTGGACGTAGCCGGGGCAGAGGGCGGCGGTGGGGCCGGTGATGTCGCCTTTGGCGATCCGGACGCGCGCCGCCTCCGGGCTCGCCGTTTGCTTAAGCGTGGTCAAGGGCGGTTCCTCGCTGAGTGGGAGCGGCCTTGGGTCCCCACCCGGGCCGCGTGGGTCGGGCAAGGATTTGTATTATAAATTAAGACCAACCAAAATACAAACGCCACGATGCGGCGCAGCTCGGTTTCCCTAGGTAATCCGGCAATCTCCGCTGGCTGGCCGGCGCTTGCGGGTTTGCCGGCCCCCTTGCGGCCTGGGGCGGTTGTCCGCCGGCGCGGGCGCGGTATAAACTGGGGGCACCGCCAACCGGAGTGACGCATGATCATCGACCTCAACTGCGACATGGGCGAAAGCTTCGGCAATTACCGCCTGGGCTGCGACGCCGAGGTAATCCGGCACATCACCAGCGCCAACGTGGCCTGCGGCTTCCACGCCTCCGACCCCCTGGTCATGGAGGCCACCGTGCGCCTGGCCAAGGCCAACGGCGTGGGGGTGGGCGCCCATCCCGGCTACCCCGACCTGCGCGGCTTCGGCCGCCGCCGCCTGGACTGCGAGCCCGACGAGCTGCGCACCGACCTGCTCTACCAGGTGGGGGCCCTGGCCGCCATCGCCAGGGCCAACGGCGTCGCCTTGCAGCACGTCAAGCCCCACGGCGCGCTCTATAACACCGCCGCCGGCGACGAGAAGGTGGCCGCGGCCCTTTGCGCCGGCCTGGCCGCCTACGACCCCGGCCTGGTCCTGGTCACCCTGGCCGGCCCCGGCGGCGAGGCGAGCCGACGGGCGGCGGCCGCCGCCGGGCTCAAGCGCGTCGCCCGCGAGGCCTTCGCCGACCGGGCCTACACCCCCGAAGGCCGCCTGGCGCCCCGCAATCAGCCGGGGGCGGTGATCCACGACCCGGAGCTGGTGGCGGCCCGCTGCCTGCGTATGGCCAAGGAGGGCGTGGTGGAGGCCATCGACGGCAGCCTGGTCAGGCTCGATCCCCACACCATCTGCGTGCACGGGGACAACCCCAGCGCGGTGGCGCTGGTGAAAGGCATCCGCCAGGCCTTGGCCGCGGCCGGGGTGGCGGTGCGCCCCCTGGGCGAGTTCGTCCAGCCATGACCGAAAGCCATCCCATCTGCAAGGCCCAGGGCGAGGCGGCGCTGATCCTGCACCTGGGCCGGGGCATCGACCCGGCCCTGAACGCCCGCCTGCGCGCCCTGGCCCAGGCCCTGCGCGAATCCCCCCTGCCCGGCCAGGCCGAGGTGCTGGCGGCCTACGCCTGCCTCATGGTGCAGTTCGACCCCCTGGCCACCGACCACGCCGAGGTGGAGACGCTGTTGCGCCAACGCCTGGCGGCCTTGCCGCGGGCCGCCGCCGCGCCGGGGCGCGAGGTGACGGTGCCGGTGGTCTATGGCGGCGAGCACGGCCCGGACCTGGCGTTTGTGGCCGAGCGGGCCGGGCTGACGCCAGCGGAGGTCATCGCCCGGCACAGCGGCCGGAGCCATCTCTGCCACCTGGTGGGCTTCACCCCCGGCTTTCCCTTCCTGGGCGGCCTGGACCCGGCCCTGGCCACGCCCCGGCTGGACACCCCGCGCGCCGACCTGCCGCCGGGGGCCACCGGCATCGGCGGAGACCAGACCGGGCTCTACCCCTTGGGCGGCCCCGGCGGCTGGCGCATCCTGGGGCGCACCCCGCTCATGGTCTACGATCCCAACCGCGACCCGGTGACGCTCATCCAGGCCGGCGACCAGGTGCGCTTCGTCCCGGTGGAGACCAACGACTTCGCCCCCCCGCCCAGCGCCGACCTGGCCTGGCAGGACCAGGGCCGACCGGTCCTGGAGGTGCTCACGCCCGGCGGGCTGACCACCATCCAAGACCAGGGCCGCCGCGGCCAGTTGGAGGCCGGGGTGCCCGTCTCCGGGGCCCTGGACCAGGCCAGCCTGGCCCTGGCCAACGCCCTGCTGGGCAATCCGCCCGACGCCGCCGCCCTGGAGCTGACCTTGCTGGGCCCCAGACTCAAGGCGCTGGCCCCGATCCAGGTGGCGGTGGCCGGAGCGGACCTGGGCTTGCGCATCGACGGCCGCCCCGCCCCGGCCCATGCGGCGCTGAGCCTCGCTCCGGGCCAGGTGCTGGACTTCGGCGGCCCCAGGGACGGGGCCAGGGCGGTGCTGGCCGTGGCCGGCGGCCTGGCCAGTCGGCCCATCCTGGGCAGCCGCTCCACCTACGCCCTGGGCCGCCTGGGCCGGCCGCTGATGCGCGGCGATGTCCTGGCCGCCCTGCCCGGCCCCGCGTCCCGCGCCGTCGCCCTGCCCGAAACCTTTTGGCCCCGGCCGGAGGGGGTGCTGAGCCTGCGGGCGGTGCCCGGCCCCAACCAGGAGCACTTCAGCCCCAAGGGCCTGGAGACTCTTTTCTCCGCCACCTACCAGGTCAGCCAGCGGGCCGACCGGCGCGGGGTGCGGCTGGCCGGCCCGGCGGTGGAGCTGGCGCCGGGCATGCCCACCAGCATCCTGAGCGAGCCCAACACGCCGGGCATCGTGCAGGTCCCGCCCGACGGCGCGCCCATCGTGCTGCTCAAGGAGCAGACCGTGGGCGGCTACGCCAAGGCGGCCACGATCATCGGCCCGGACCTCGATGGCCTGGCCCGCGCCCTGCCCGGCCAGCGCTTGCGCTTCATCCCCATCAGCCCGGCCCAGGCCGTGGCCGCCGCTCGCCAGCACGCCCAGCGCCAGGGCCAGGCCCTGGCCTCCCTGGCCGGCTGAACCGCCGCCCGCCCGGCCGCGCGGGGCCGGTTGCGTATTTTGGAGACAAGAATGCCCGATGATTGTAACGTGAATGTTGCGCAGGCGAACGCCAACCGCCTTAAGAATGATAAATCTCGGCGCGCGGCGGCCAACCAGGCCCGCGCCAGCGAAAGGTGAACCATGGATCTTGCGCAGGGCTCTCCTGCCCAGACCGAATCCTCCAGCCAGCCCGCCTGCCAGGACCTGGATCTCGGCCGGTTCACCCCTGAACTGACCGAGTGGGACCACCAAGTCTACGCCCGCATCACCTCCACCCGCCTGGACCCCGAACAGACCGCGCGCATCCTCACCCCGGACCAGACCTATCCCCGTCAGCCGGAAGTGCTGGCCATCCACTGGCATCCGGAGTGGATCCCCCTGGAGCTGGCCGTGGCCAGGGTCCAGACCCTTTTCCCCAACGCCAACCAACGCCTGATCATCCCCACCCAGCACAACCAGATCATGAGCCTGGACGGCTTCAGCGGCACGGAGATGGACTGCTATTCCTCCGGGTTCAACCGCAAGGTCCAGTTGCTGCTGCATTTCCGTCAAGAGCGCGTGGCCCAGGCCCACGTGCTCAAATCCATGCTGGAGCACACTTTCAAATACCGCAGCGGCCAGCTCTTCGAGTTCATCGACAACATCGTCAACCCGGTTTTCGAGGACCACCTGCAACAGGCCGCGGCCGAGACCGGGGCCACCGCGGAGCTGGTGGCCCTGACCCGCCTGTTCACCGGCAAGCTCAAGCTGCTGCTGGAGGCCCACGAGACCGCCACCCCGCCGGAAATGATAAAGAACAAGCTCCTCAGCGAATACTTCGACGCCCTGCGCGAGCATTTCCCGGCCCGGCAGATCAACCGCGCCCAGATGCTGCTCAAGGCCGTGAAACAGATCGTCAAGCGCAATTTCTCCCTGGGCTACTTCTATCGCGCCAGCGAGGTGATCGAGGAGGTGCGCGCGGTGGGCGGCGGCATCGTGATCCCCCACCCGGAGCAGTTCTGGCCCATCCTGCTGGCCGACTACGACGTGGACGGCTACGAGGTCTGGAACCCGCAGTCGCGCGAGTACACCGAGTTTTTGATCAAGGTGGTCAACCGCGAGAACAAGACCAGGCGCTCCGACCGGCGACGCCTGCTCATCTGCATGGGCGACGACACCCACATGAGCGAGAAGGCCAAGGATCCGGCCCTGCAAGACCGGGCCAAGGCCAGCCGCGAGGTGGGCCTGCAGACCGCCTGGGACGAGGCGGCCATCCGCAAGAACCTGATGCTGGCCGGCGTGGACCGCGGCACGATCATCGCCGAATACAAGGCCCGCCTGGGCTGAGGGCGGCCGGGCGAACCCGGAAGGAGAACACCGTCATGAGTTCGGACAGCGAGAGCTTCAAGCACGAATCCCTGCAGGACTGCGACTCCATCATCAAGTACATCAACGCCCTGAGCGAGGGCTTCGCCCAGGGGGCGCTGTTGTTCATGAGCGACGGCAAGCGGGTGGTGCTCAAGCCCCAGGGTCTGGTGAAGCTGGAGATCGAGGCCAGGCGCAAGGACGATCAGATCAAGCTGGCCTTGAAGTTCCGCTGGACCGAGGAGGAGGGCGCGGCCAACGGGCTGACCATGAAGCCGCTGGTCATCACCAGCGGCGGGCAAGACTAGGCGCGGACGACAGACATGCGATTCCCGGCCGGATTGGAAGAAAACCTGCGTTTCCTGGTCCTTGAGGTGCACAAACAGATCGAGGAGACGCTGAACTTCATCGCCTCGCCCAGCCAACGGCTCCTGGAGCACATCAACGGCCGCGACGACTATATCGACAACATGAAGAGCCTGATCGAGGAGCGCTCCTTCGCCTTCCTCACCGGCACCCTCAGCGACCGCCACACCTCCAACCTGCTGCGCTCGATCAACACCATCGCCAGCAACCTGGAGCGCATCGCCGACTTCGCGGTCAACATCGTCAACCAGATGCAGTTCCTCACCGACTCAGGCTTCCTGGCCCGCTATGACTACCAGACCTACTTCGAGGAGGTGTTCGCGGGCCTGGAAACCACCATGGACGCCATCATCCGCCAGGACCTGGCCCAGGCCTTCCGCATCTGCCAGTGCGAGTTCCACCTGGACGGCCTGTACAAGGCCGACCTGGACCACATCCTGGAGGAGCTGAAGCAGGGGCGCGAGACCGGAAACCTCATCACCGCCCTGTTCATCTTCCGCTACCTGGAGCGCATGGGCGATTCGCTCCTGAACATCGGCGAGGCCATCATCTTCGCCATCATCGGCGAGAAACTCAAGATCCACCAATACCAGGCCCTGCGCGACACCCTGGCCGCCTCCGGCCTGGAGGCGCCCATGTCCGAGGTGGAGTTCGCCTCCATCTGGGGCACCCGCTCCGGCTGCCGCATCGGCACCGTGCAGGAGCAGAGCGAGGACGGCCGCGCCCAGCGGGTCATCTTCAAGGAGGGAGTCATAGGCAAGATCCAGCGCGAGAAGGACAACATCGAGCGCTGGCAGGCGCTGATGCCGGGCCTGCCGCCCAGGGTCTTCGGCTTCCAGGCCGCCGAGAACAACGCCTCGCTTTTGCTGGAATACCTGGGCGGCTGCACCTTCCAGGAGGTGCTGGTCAACTCGGACAAGGAAATCCTTGAGAACGCGCTGTTTTTGATCGTGGAGACCACCAACGCCATCTGGCGGGCCACCCGCAAGGACCAGACGGTCAACGCCGATTTCGTCAACCAGTTGCGCGCGCGCATCGAGGACGTCTACCGGGTCCACCCCCGCTTCGAGCGGGCCGACACGGGCATCGGCAACCTGCGGGTGCTCTCCCTGGGCGGCTTGATCCAGGTCGCGGCCGAGGTGGCCGCCGCCCTGCCCGCCCCCTTCTCGGTCTTCATCCACGGCGATTTCAACGTCAACAACATCATCTACCATCACACCGAGCAGCGGGTTCACTTCATCGATCTCTACCGCTCGGCCGATTCCGACTACGTGCAGGACGTGAGCGTGTTCCTGGTTTCCAACTTCCGCCTTCCGGTGGCGCGCAGCCACCTGCGCGACCGCATCAGCTACGTGGTGCTGGAGTTCCTGCGCTTCGCCCGCGTCTTCGCCCGCGAAAGCGACGACGCGTGCTTCGAGGCCCGTCTGGCCTTGGGCCTGGTCCGCTCGTTCTTCACCTCCACCCGTTTCGAGCTAAACGCCGAGTTCGCCAAGGCCATGTACCTGCGCTCGGTCTATCTGATGGAAAAACTCCGGGACCACCGCGGCCGGCCTTGGCCCGAATTCCGGCTGCCGGACAGCGTCCTGGTCTACTAGAGGTTGGCGATGAAAAAAATCGGCGTGGTGGGCGTGCCGGGCGGCTGGTCCTCGGAGAGGCTGGCCGACGCGCTGGCCGAGCGCACCGGCTTCCGTCTGCTCCTGGATCCGGAGGGGCTCTGTCTGGACCTGGCCGACGGCCGGGCCGTTTGGCGGAGCCAGGATCTGATGACCTTGGACGGCCTGATCGTCAAGAAGGTGGGGCCGTCGTATTCGCCCCGGTTGCTGGACCGCCTGGAGATGCTGCGTTGGCTCAACCGGCGCGGCCTGCCGGTTTTCTCGGCCCCGGACCGCATCCTGGCCGTGCTCAACCGGCTCTCCTGCACGGTGGGCCTGCGCCTGGCCGGCATTCCCATGCCGCCCACCGTGGTCAGCGAGGATCCCCGCCAAGCCCTGGCCGCGCTCAACCGCCTGGGCCCCTGCGTGCTCAAGCCGCTGTACACCTCCAAGGCCAGGGGCATGGTGGTGGTGGAGCCCGGCCCCCACGCGGCCGAGGAGATCGCCCGTTTCCAGGCCGAGGGCAACCAGCTCATCTACATGCAGCAGCGCATCCAATTGCCGGGGCGCGACCTGGGCGTGGTCTTTTTGGGCGGCCGCTATCTGGCCACCTACGCCAGGGCCGGGGCTGGCAACGGGGCCTGGAACACCACCACCCGCTCCGGAGGCAAATACCAGCCCCACCAGCCCTCGGCCGAGGTGCTGGAGCTGGCCCAAAAAGCCCAGGCCCCCTTCGGGCTGGATTTCACCTGCGTGGACGTGGCCGAGACCGACCGGGGCCTAATTGTCTTCGAGGTCTCGGCCTTCGGCGGCTTCCGCGGCCTGATGGAGGCCGACGGGATCGACGCCGCCGCGCTTTACGCCGACTATGTGCTGGAGAGACTCAATCGATGACCGACGCCTCTCGCCCCCTGGCCCGGCTGGCCCAAGACCTGCTGGCCAGGGACAGCCTGGACCACCGCCTGCACCTGGTTTTCGGAGACTGCTCCATCCGGATGGACTCCAACTCGGCCGGTCTGGTGGAGCAGCTCAGACGCTATTACGCCGGCTTCGTGCACCGCAGGGAATGGACCGACATCAGGATCACCGCCCTGGAGGCGCCGCCGCTGGAGCCGGAGCTGGCGCTGGCCCCCAAGGAGCCAGACCCTGGCAAGACCAAGGTCAAGGAGGAGTTCGTCGAGCAAGGCGATCTGCGCCTGGTGCGCAAGCGCCTGACCGGCATGTGCTTCATCTTCGGGGCCGATCTGCATCTGGCGGCGGGGCCCTGCGTGGCCAACGCCAACCAGGTGGTCAATTTCATCAACAGCCGGCATATCCAGTGGCTGCTGGACCGGGGCGGCCTGCTCTTCCACGCCGCCGGGGTCTGCGGCGAGTCCGGCGGCCTGGCCCTGGCCGGATTCTCCGGATCGGGCAAAAGCACCCTGGCCCTGCACCTGATGAGCCGGGGCGTCAACTTCGTCAGCAACGACCGCCTGGTGGTGCGCCGGGGCGGAGCCGAGCTGACCATGTACGGCGTGGCCAAGCTGCCGCGCATCAACCCCGGCACCGCGCTGAACAACCCCCACCTGGCCCAGGTCATCCCCCAGCCTGAACGCCGACGCTTCGCCAGCCTGCCGGCGGATGATCTCTGGAGCCTTGAGCACAAGTACGACGCCCACCTGGACCAGTGCTTCGGCCCCGACCGCTTCCAACTGGCCGCGCCGCTCAAGGGCCTGGTCGTCCTCAACTGGCGGCGCGAGCCCCAGGCCCTGCACGCCCGGCGGGTGGACCTGCGCGAGCGGCCGGACCTCATGGCGGCCTTCATGAAGTCGCCCGGCCTGTTCTACCAACCGGCCGCCGGCGCCGACCCCGACTTCTCGCCCCCGGCCTATCAACGCCTGCTGGCGGATTGCCCGGTCTACGAGTTCGGCGGCGGGGTGGATTTCGCCGCCGCCGCCGAGACCTGCCTGGACCTGGTGGCCCCGCTGCGCCATGCGGCGCGCCGGGCCTGAAGTCCATGACCCAGAGCCTCAGCCTGACCCGCAGCCTCAAGCTGCCCGACCCTCATCGCCTGGCCCGCTACCGCCGCGCGCCGGAGGTCGGCCCTCGCCTGCTCTTTTTCAGCGGCGGCTCGGCCCTGGCCGGCCTCAGCCGCCAGCTCATCGACTACACCCACAACTCCATCCACCTGATAACCCCCTTCGACTCCGGCGGCAGCTCGGCCGCCCTGCGCAAGGCCTTCAGGATGCTGGCCGTGGGCGATCTGCGCAATCGCCTGATGGCCCTGGCCGATCAATCCGTGCAGGGCAACCCGGAGATCGTGCGCCTGTTCGCCCACCGTTTTCCGGAAGCCGAATCGGCGGCCGAGCTGCGCGACCGGCTGGCCGAGATGATCGCCGGCCGCGACCCCCTGGTGGCGGCCATCCCCGACCCCATGCGCAAGATCATCCGCGGCCACTTGCGTTTTTTCGCCCAAAAGATGCCGGAGCGCTTCGACCTGCGCGGAGCCAGCATGGGCAACCTGGTGCTGGCCGGCGGCTACCTAAACCATGAGCGCCACATCGATCCGGTTATCTTCACCTTCTCCAAGCTGGCCGAGGTGCGCGGCGTGGTGCGGCCGGTGGTCAACGCCAACCTGCACCTGGCCGCCCGCCTGGCCGACGGGAGCCTGGTGGTGGGCCAGCACCGGCTGACCGGACGCTCCACCGCGGCCATCGCCTCGCCGGTGGCCGAGCTTTTCCTGGCCCGCGACCAGCGCGGGACGCGGGCTCAGGCGGCCATCCGCCCCAAGGTGGCCCGGCTCATCGCCCAGGCCGAGCTGATCTGCTACCCCATGGGCAGCTTCTACACCAGCCTGGTGGCCACCTTGCTGCCAGCCGGCGTCTGCGCGGCGGTGGCCGCGGCCGGCAGCCCCAAGGTCTACGTGCCCAACGTGGCCGGCGACCCCGAACAGCTTGGCCTGGACGTGGCGAAAAGCGTGGCCGTGCTGCTGGACTACCTGCGCCGCGGCTGCCCGGAGCCCGCCCCCACCGCCTCCTTGCTCAACCTGGTCGTCGTGGACACGGCCGGCGGCGTCTATCCCGGCGGGGCGGTGGATGTGGAGGCCATCCGGCGCCTGGGGGTGCAGGTGGTGGATCTGCCCCTGGTCAGCGAGGCCAGCCGACCCCACCTGGACCCTGGCCGCCTGCTGGAGGCGCTGCTGTCCCTGGTTTAGGCCCCAGACCGGCGGGATGCAGTGAGCCGGCCGGACGAAACCAGCCCCCAAACCTCGCGGAGGAAATCATGGGCAAGAAAGAGATCAAACTGGAGACGAGCCTGCCTCTCGCGCAGGCGGTGGACTATCTGGCCGACTTGGTGGCCAGCCTGCGCCAAGGCCGGGTGGTGGTGCAAAAAGGCCAGGAATACATCGAGCTGAACCCCTCCGCCCAGGTGGAGGTGGAGATCGAGGCGGTGCGCAAGAAGGACAAGGAGAAGTTCGTGCTGGAGCTGACCTGGCGGACGGGAGGCGAGGCGCGCGTGGTTGATCCGCCGCTGCGCATCGGCTCCCAGGCCATGACGCCGGCCGCGGCCTCGGCCGAGGAGAGCCAGGAGGCCCCCACCGGCGAGGAGGTGGCCCCGAAGCCCGCGTCGGAGCCCATGGCCGCGGCCGAGGCGGTGGCCGACCAGGAGCCGAACGACTGCCCGACCGAGACGGTGGCGGCCTCGGCCGGCACCGAGCAGATCGCCGATTGCGCCGCCGCCGTGCCCGCCCCGGCCCCGGCAGAGCCGGCCGAGCCCGGCCAGGGGCCCAAGCGCCGGCGCAGGACCGCCATGTGATGCAACCGACGTTTCAGCGCACCAGCATACTTTTTGCAAAGAAAGGCTGATCGGATATGGGCGATGCCAAGAACCTGAAGAGCGAGCGCAGCCTCACCCCGGCCGAGGCGGCCGAGATGCTGCGCCGCCTGGCCCAGCAGTTCGAGACCGGCAGCGTGGAGATCGGCCCGGTCACGGTGGAGTTGGATCAATTGCTCGAATTCAAGCAATCGGTCAAGACCAAACCGGACAAAGTGAGCTTCAAGCTGAAGCTGAAGTATGAGAAATCGCTCATGCCCGCCGGTCTGGCCCCGGAGGGCCATCCGGCCCTGACCGGGGACGAAGAGGAGGAGGAATTCGAGGGCGAGGAGGCCCTGGGCCGGCCCAAGTACAAGTCGCTCAAGAAGCACATGTCCAGCTCGCTCAAGGCCATCAAGGCCAGCCTGGGCCGCGGCGAGCTGCCGGAGGTGGAGGTGGTGCACAGCCTTACCCACGATTGCCACCTGATGTGCACCTTCCCCGGCAAGGGCGACGCCCACTATCCGGAGTTCATCGCCCTGGCCGACGCCCTGCTGGCCGCCGCCGAGGCCGGCGACCTGGCCGGCGTCCAACAGGCGCTGACCGGCCTGGACGCCCGCAAGAAGGCCTGCCACGGCGACCACAAGTAGCGCGCGCCCCGCCCAACCAAACGGCCCGGCCTCCCCGCGGGGAGACCGGGCCGGGCTATTCTCATTGGCGGCAGGCGGTTAGAGCAGCCGCGCGCCCAGCTCGGCCACCAGGGAGCGCTCGCCCTTGACCAGGGTCACGTGGCCGCTCACGTCCTCGGCCTTGAGCTTTTCCACCAGATAGGTCAGCCCGTTGCTGCAGGCGTCCAGGTAGGGGTGGTCGATCTGGTTGGGGTCGCCGGTGAAGACGATCTTGGTGCCCTCGCCCACCCGGGTTATGAGGGTCTTAATCATGTGAGGGGTGAGGTTCTGGGCCTCGTCGCAGATGATGAACTGGCCCGGGATGCTGCGGCCGCGGATGTAGGTCAGGGCCTCCATCTCCATCAGACCCTGGTCCACCAGATAGTCCTGGGCGCTGAAGCCCTTGCCGCCCTTCAGGCCCTGGGCCACCGGGTAGTCGCGGAACAGGAACTGGAGGTTGTCGTGGAGCGGCTGCATCCAGGGGCGCAGCTTCTCATCCTTGTCGCCGGGCAGATAGCCCAGATCGTTGCCCATGGGCACCACCGGCCGGGTGACTAGGAGTTTATGGTAGGCCTTCTGCTCCAAGACTTTCTCAAGCCCGGCGGCCAGGGCCAGGAGCGTCTTGCCGGTGCCGGCCGAGCCGGCCAGGGTGACGATCTTCACATCGTCGTTTAGCAAAAGCTCCAGGGCGAAGCGCTGCTCCTTGTTGCGGGGCTTGATGCCCATGCACTCGCTTTCGCCGTGGATGAGCGGCCAGAGCACCCCGGCCTCGTGGCGCACCAGAGCCGATAGCGAGGGCTGCTCGCGGCATTTGAGCACGAAAAACTGGTGGGGATTGGCGCGGCGGCGGGCTGCCAGGGAAAGCCGGCCGGCGGAGTAGAGGCGGCCGATCTCCTCCGCGCCCAGATTAAGCTCGCGCACGCCGGTGTAGAGGTTGTCCAGGTCCACCTTGTCGTTGAGGTAGTCCTCGGCCGGCAGGCCCAGCACGTCGGCCTTGACCCGCAGGTTGAGGTCCTTGGTCACCAGGACCACCGGCCCCGCCCCCTCCTGCTTGAGGGCGAAAGCCAGGCCCAGGATGCGGTTGTCGGCCTTGTCCAGGTCCAGGACGGCCGGGAAGCCCTCGGCCGACTCGCGGTGGTTCAGCTCGATGCGCAGCGAGCCGCCCTTGGGCGTGGCGATGCCGCCGGCCAGGCTGCCCAGGCGGCGCAGGTCGTCCAGCTCGCGCGAGACCTGGCGGGCGTTGCGGCCGATCTCGTCCTGCCTTCGCTTCTGGTCGTCGATCTCCTCGATCACGGCCAAGGGCAGGACCACGTTGTTTTCTTGGAATACATACAGGGCGTGGGGGTCGTGGAGCAGTACGTTGGTGTCCAGCACGTAGGTTTTCATGTAGGTCGGGCGCCTCCCGCTAGGGTTGGGTGCCAATGACTATGACCTACATCTAGACCATCATCCCGGCCGCTACCACCATATTTTGCGTTTTTCGCCCTCCGTAACCCAATCTTAACCCAACGAGCGCCAGCCTCCGGGGTTTGGCCCGCGAGAGCCCCGGCGCGGGGATGATCTGGCTTATAGCCGGCCTAGGCGGTGGCCTCCTTGGCCACGCACTGGCGCTCCATGTCGTGCTGGCGCTCCACCAAGTTGGCCAAGGATATGGACGAGAGGAATCCAACCAGCTTCTGGCTCATCTCACCCCAGACCAGGTGCACGGTGCAGCCGCCCACCCGCTCGCAGATGCTGGGGTCCTGCACGCACTCCACCACGGCCAGGGGGCCTTCCAGGGTGCGCACGATGTCATAGAGGGTCACTTTTTCCGGGGGCGCGGCCAGCAGATAGCCGCCCTTGGCCCCGCGCACGCTGTTGACCAGGCCGGCGGCCTTCAGAGGTATAAGCAGTTGTTCCAAATATTTGGCCGAGATGCCCTGCCGTTGGGCCAACTCCTGCAAAGCCGTGGGGCCCTCGCCCTGATGCAGAGCCAGCTCCAGCATGGCCCGCACCCCGTATCTGCCGCGCGTGGAAAGCTTCATGATTTCTGCGTCCGCTTGCTGTGGTTCTCGCTGGGGGTCAAACTGCCCATCACCTCCGGTCGGCGTGAGCTGGTGATTTTTTTCGCTTTCATCATCCTCAAACCATATTGGTTGGCTAGGCAAATTGCAAGAGGGAGAACATATTTTTTCGGTGGCGAATGGCAAAAAATGCATAGCTTCGCCGCGAACCGAACGCGGGTCGTCTGAGGTGGACCCCATTCTTTGAGCAGCTATCCTGCGGCAACAAGAGAGTGCTCCGGGGTTCACAACGGCTTTCTGGCTTCATCAGTATATGAGAAAAGGCTGCCTTGGTCGGTACGGTGCTTGGGCTCGATCATCGACAGCCGCCCCGGCCGACTCCAGCAGGGCCTTCTTCCAGGCGTGTATCTGGCTGGGGTGAACCGCCAACTGGCTGGCGATGTCGGGGATGGTCCGCCCCCCCGGAGCGCGGCCAACGCCACCTTGGCCTTGAACGACGCGCGGTGCTTCTTGCGCTTCTGGCTCATGTCCTGCTCCTTGTGCTTCAGCCTTCTACGAGCAGAACACTCTCATCTCCACCTGTCCAGTTTTTGGGGTCCGCCTCTATCCCTCGTACTATTCCCAGCAGCCAGCGCCTACTTCCTCCCGCAATCCCGCGCATCGCCGCGCAGCTTGTCCAGGGCGTGGCCCAGGGCCGGCAGGATCACGCCGACGCCCTCCAGCGCGCCCTTGGGCGAGCCGGGCAGGTTGACGATGAGCGTGGCCCTCCGGATGACCGCCACGCCGCGCGAGAGCATGGCGTGGGGGGTGTGGCGTAGGCCCTCGGCGCGCATGGCCTCGGCCAGGCCGGGGACCAGGCGCTCGGCCACGGCCAGGGTGGCTTCGGGGGTCACGTCGCGGGGGGATAGCCCGGTGCCGCCGGTGGTGAGCACCAGGGAGAGGCTCATCTGGTCGGCGTAGCGCATCAGCGCGGCGCTGATTTGATCCGGCTCGTCGGGCACGACGTCCTGGGCCGCCACGGCGATGCCGGCCCTGGCCAGGGCCTCCATAAGCGCAGGGCCGGCGGTGTCGTCCCGCCGGCCCTGGCTGGCCTTGTCGCTCACGGTCAGGATGGCGGCCCGGTGGTTGAAGGCGCAAGGCTCCATGACCTCCTACCTTTCTTTCACCGCCCCCTCACCCCGGCCCTCTCCCCCGCCGGGGGAGAGGGGGGGAATCTGGGATGGTCCTCACTGGGGCCGGGCCCTATCCGGCCTCGGTAGCCCTCGCCCCTGGGGGAGAGGGTTGGGTGAGGGGGACGCCAGGCCACTCTAACTTAATTTCATCGCCTCTCCAAACAAGCCCTCAACGGGAGCGGGCGAGGCTGGTTGCGGCAAAGCCTCACCCGACCCGTATACGCCCGCCGCGGCTCGCGGCCTAGTTGCCTTCTTCGCGGGCCTTCTGGTAGGCCTCCACGAGCTTGGCCTGCACGTCGCCGGGGGCTTCCTCGTAGTGGTCCATCTCCATGGTGAAGGCGCCGCGGCCGCCGGTCATCTGGGTCAGTTCGGGCTGATAGGTCAGCACCTCGCTCATGGGCACGTGGGCCTTGATGACCTGGAGGCTGCCCTTGGCCTCCATGCCCAGCACCCGGCCGCGCCGGCCGCTGATGTCGCCCATGACGTCGCCCATGCTGTCTTCGGGCACGGTGACGGTCAAGAGCATGATGGGCTCCATGATGGTGGGCTTGCACAAGGGCACGCCCTTCTTGAAGCCCATGGAGCCGGCCACCTTGAAGGCCATTTCCGAGCTGTCCACCGGGTGGAAGGAGCCGTCCACCAGGTGCACCTTGACGTCCACCATGGGGTAGCCGGCGTAGACGCCCTGGGCCATGGCCTCGGCGATGCCTTTCTCCACGGCCGGGATGTAGTTGCGGGGGATGGCCCCGCCCACGATCTCGTCCAGGAACACGAAACCCTCGCCTGGGCCGGCGGGCTCGATGACCAGCCAGGTGTCGCCGAACTGGCCGCGGCCGCCGGTCTGCTTCTTGTAGCGGCCCTGCACGCGGGTGGTGCCCTTCAGGGTCTCGCGGTAGGGCACCTTGGGCTTGTTGAGCTTGACCTCCACGCCGAACTTGCGCCGCAGACGCTCCAGGGTGGTCTCGATGTGCACCGAACCCATGCCGGAGAGGATGGCCTCGCCGGTGGCGGGGTCGCGGTCCAGGCGCAGGGTGGGATCCTCTTCCAGCAGCTTGTTGATGCCGGCGAAGACCTTCTCCTCGTCGCCCTTCTCCTTGGCCTCGATGGCGTAGCTGATGACCGCCGGCAGGGGCTTGATCTCGTCGAACTTCAGCGGGGCCTTTTCGTCGCAGAGGGTGTCGCCGGTGGTGGTTTCCTTCAGCTTGGGGATGGCGATGATGTCGCCGGGCAGGGCCTCGCTGACCGTCTTCTGGTTCTTGCCGGTCATGAGGTACATCTGCCCAAAGCGCTCCTTGGCGTCCTTGTTGGGGTTCAGGGGCTGCATCTCGGTGGTGAGCCGGCCGGAGAAGACGCGCAGCACCGAGAGCCGGCCGGCGTAGGGGTCGGCGATGGTCTTGAAGACCAGGCCTGAGAAGGGGGCCTCTGGGCTGGGCTCGCGGGTCTCGCTCCCGTCGCCCTTGAGGTTGGCGCCGGTCACCGCGCCGCGCTGGGCCGGGGAGGGCAGGAGCTGGTTGATGAGGTCCATGAGGGGTTGCACGGCGATGTTTTTCAAGGCCGAGCAGCAGGCTACTACCCCAAATAACCTCTCGCGTACGCCCTTGGCCATGGCCCCGGCCAGCTCCTCCGGCTTGAGCTCCTCGCCTTCCAGGTAGCGCTCCATCAGGCTATCGTCGGCCTCGGCGATGTCCTCGATGAGCGTCTCGCGGGCGGCGGCCGCGTCGTCGGCCAGCTCGGCCGGGATATCGGCGGCGGTCAGCTTGCCGGAGCCGTCGGTCTCGAACAGGTAGGCCTTGTTGGCCAAGAGATCCACCACGCCCTTGAAGGAGTCGGCCGCGCCGATGGGCAGCATGAGCTTGACGGCCTTGATGCCCAGCATGTCCGGGATCATGGCCACGGCCTTGTCGAAGTCGGCCCGCTCGCGGTCCATCTTGTTGACCACGAAGATGGCCGGCAGGTCGTTTTCTTGCACGAACTGCCAGACCTTCTCGCCCTGGACCTTGACGCCGTCGATGGCGTCGACGACCATCAGCACGCCGTCCACGGCGCGCAGGGCGGCGGCGGCGTCGGAGAGGAAGTTGTCGTCGCCAGGGCAGTCCACCAGGTGCACGTTGTGCTTCTTGTGGCTGTAGTGGCCAAAGGCGGCGCTGACGCTGGCCCCGCGCTTGGTCTCCTCCGGCTCGTAGTCCAGGGCGGCGCTGCCCTCGTCCACCTTGCCCAGTCGATCCACCACTTTGGTGTTAAACAACAGGGCCTCGGCCAGGGAGGTCTTGCCTCCGCCGCCGTGGCCAACCAGGGCGATGGTTCGGGTAAGGCTGACGTTGTCACTCATGGCGGTTCCTCATTTGTTTAAGTGGCCGGCGGGGGTTGCCTGGCCGGCCCACGCGGGCGGCCGGGCGGCGCGTCCATGATGGGCGCTGTCGGCGCAACACCCCCAAACATCTAAAGTTAACGGCAAACACTAACCAAGGGCTTTTGGCAAGTCAAGGCCAAAACCCCCCGAAAGGCCATTTTGGCCGTTCGGGGGGCGAGATAGGCGGCCCTGGCCGCGCCGGCGGCCGGGGGTGTGAAACAGGTTTGCGCTTGATTCCCCGCTCAGTTAAGTTACCATAAAATTTTTCGCGCCGGACGGATGCGCCCAGGCGCGGGGGCTGGCGATGGAAACGGCGCTTGCGGACTTTTGCGCGCACCTGGCCCAGGTGCGGGGGCTCTCGCCCCACACCGTGGCCGCCTATGGCCGCGACGTGCGCCAGTTCCGGGCCTTTTTGGCCGAGCGCCGCGCCCTGGCCGATTGGGCGGCGGTGGAGCCGGCCGACGTGCGGGCCTACCTGGCCCGGCTGATGAAAAGCGACCGCCGCGCCAGCGTGCAGCGCCGCCTGATGGGGATCAGGGCCTTCTTCGATTTTCTGGCCGAGCGCGGTATGATAGCCGCGAACCCGGCCCGGCTGGTGCGCCCGCCCAAGCTGGACCGGCCGCTGCCGCGCCGGCTGAGCGTGGACGAGGCCTTTCATGTGCTGGAGGCCCCGGCCGCGCCGGCGGCCGAAAACGTCGAGGCCCCGCCCGACCCGGCCGCCGTCGCCGCCCAACTGCGCGACCGGGCCATGCTGGAGCTGATGTATTCCAGCGGGCTTCGGGTGAGCGAGCTGACCGGGCTGGATGTCGCCCACCTGCGCCTGGACCTGGCCTTGGTGCGGGTGGTGCGCGGCAAGGGCGGGCGCGAACGGGTGTCGCCGGTGGGCTCCCAGGCCATGGCCGCGCTCAGGGATTATCTGGCCGCGCGTCCGGCCCTGGCCGCGGCCGGGGGCGGGGATGAGCCGGCGTTGTTCCTCAACCGCCGGGGCGGTCGCATCAGCCCCCGCAGCGTGCAGCGGCTGATGGAGACGCGCCGGGGCGGACTTAGCGGCGGGCGCAAGGTGACGCCCCACTCCCTGCGCCACGCCATGGCCACCCATCTGCTGGAGGGCGGGGCCGACCTGCGCTCGGTGCAGGAGATGCTGGGCCACAAGAGCCTGAGCACCACCCAGAAGTACACCCACCTGACGGTGGACCAGTTGTTAAAGGTTTACGACCAGGCCCATCCCAGGGCCCAAGCGGAAAAGGATGGACCGGATGACGGAGAGCCGCCTGCCTGAGCTGCACGCCACCACCGTGCTGGCCATCCAGGCCCAGGGCCGGGTGGTTATGGCCGGCGACGGCCAGGTGACCCTGGGCGCCACCGTGGTCAAGGCCGGGGCGCGCAAGGTGCGCCGGCTGTATCACGACAAGGTGCTGGCCGGTTTCGCCGGGGCCACCGCCGACGCCTTCACGCTTTTTGAGCGCCTGGAGGCCAAGCTGGAGGCCTATGCCGGCAACCTGCCCCGGGCCGCCGTGGAGCTGGCCAAGGATTGGCGCACCGACAAGCTCCTGCGCCGGCTGGAGGCCATGCTCATCGCCGCCGACCGCGAGCACCTGCTGATGATCTCCGGCCTGGGCGACGTGATCGAGCCGGAGAACGGCGTGGTGGCCATCGGCTCCGGCGGACCCTTCGCCCTGGCCGCCGCCCGCGCCCTGATGGCCCATGGCAACCTGGGGCCGGAGGAGATGGCGCGGGCGGCCATGGAGATCGCGGCCGACATCTGCATCTACACCAACCGCCAGATCGTGGTGGAGACTCTTTAGCCATGCCCAATCTCACGCCCCGACAGATCGTGGCCGAGCTGGACAAATACGTGGTGGGCCAGAAGGACGCCAAGCGCTGCGTGGCCATCGCCCTGCGCAACCGCTGGCGGCGCCAGCAGGTGCCCGACGAGCTCAAGGACGAGATCGCCCCGAAAAACATCCTCATGATCGGCCCCACCGGCGTGGGCAAGACCGAGATCGCCCGCCGCCTGGCCCGGCTGGCCGACGCGCCCTTCCTGAAGGTGGAGGCCAGCAAGTTCACCGAGGTGGGCTATGTGGGGCGCGACGTGGAGTCCATGGTGCGCGACCTGACCGAGCTGGCCATCAACATGGTCAAGGCCCGCGAGCAGGAGACCGTGCGCCAGAAGGCCCAGGAGCTGGCCGAGGACAAGCTTCTGGACATCCTGCTGCCCCCGCGCCAGCCCGGCGACCAGCCGGAGGGCGAGCGCCAGCACCTGGAGGTGGTGGGCAAGGGCGAGGACGTGAACCCCACCCGCAGCAAGCTGCGCAAGCTCTTGCACGAGGGCAAGCTGGACGAGCGCTACGTGGAGCTGGAGGTGAGCCAGCAGCAGCAGTTGCCCATGGTGGAGATATTCAGCGCCGGCGGCCTGGAGGACCTGGACACCAGCCTCAGGGACATGCTGGGCGGCATCCTGCCCAAAAAGACCCGGCGTCGCAAGGTCAAGGTGCCGGAGGCGCTGGAGATTCTCATCGCCGAGGAGGCCGCGCGGCTGATTGACATGGACCGGGTGGTGCAGGAGGCGCTGGCCAAGGTCGAGCAGGAGGGCATCATCTTTTTGGACGAGATCGACAAGATCGCCGGCCGGGAGATGAGCGGCCGGGGGCCGGACGTGAGCCGCGAGGGCGTGCAGCGCGATCTCTTGCCCCTGGTGGAGGGCTCCACCGTGACCACCAAGCACGGCATGATAAAGACCGACCACATCCTGTTCATCGCCGCCGGCGCGTTCCATGTCTGCAAGCCCAGCGACCTCATCCCGGAGTTGCAGGGCCGCTTCCCCATCCGGGTGGAGCTGACCGCGCTGACGGCGGCGGATTTCGTGCGCATACTCACCGAACCGGAGAACGCGCTGGTCACCCAGTACAAGGCCCTGTTGGCCACCGAGAACGTGACGCTGAAATTCAGCGAGGACTCCATCCACGCCCTGGCCGAGATCGCCACCCAGGTCAACGAGTCCACCGAGAACATCGGGGCCCGGCGGCTGCACACGGTGATGGAGCGTCTGCTGGAGGAAGTCAGTTTCGAGGCCCCGGAAATGGACGGCGTGGAACTGGTCATCGACGCCAACTACGTGCGCCAGAAGCTGATGGACATCGCGCAGGACAACGACTTGAGCAGGTATATTTTGTGAATGCCTCTCGGTAATGGCGTTGAATACCCAGAAAGGCGGCAATGGAATCCGACAGGAAGTAGGGCGCAACGTTATTTCTTGATGTAGAGGCGGGGTTCACCCCCGCCCGAGCGGCGACCGGAAAGAATAAAGACGGGCGGGGATAAACCCGCCCCTTGTATGTTAGTAGTTATGTGTCTCAGTGCGTGTCAGACCGTCCGCCCCTTGGGTTCGAGCCCGTTTTGTAGCGTGAGTCGTCACGCACTTCCCATCATAACCCGAACGGTTGCCAGGG
>JBMORH010000093.1:0-18870 GCA_049322275.1 Thermodesulfobacteriota bacterium | reverse complement strand
GGAGTGGCGGGCTGCCATGAACCAATTCGCCATCATGTATCCAGATCGATTCAAAGGCGTGGTAGGCTAAGATGCTCTACGAGGCCAGGGCGACAACCGCCTCATACACAAAAAACCTGACAGGCCCACGCCTGGGCGGCCGAGGCCCTGGCCAAGGCCGCGGCGGCGGAGTAAAGCCTACAACCTTGACCACCAGCGAAGGCTTCATCGCCGTCACCGGCGGCAAGGCCGGGCGCCGCCTGGCCTGCCCTGGCGGGGCGCCATGCGACGCCCCGCCGGCGGCAAGACGTGGTGCTGTCTAGGCTTTCAGGTTCTTGGCCGCGAAATCCCAGTTGACCAGCTTGTCCAGCCAGGCCTTGATGTAGTCCGGCCGGCGGTTCTGCCAATCCAGGTAGTAGGCGTGCTCCCACACGTCGATGGTCATCAGCGGCTGCATGCCCATGGCGAGGGGCGTCTCGGCGTTGGCGGTCTTGACCGCCGCCAGCTTGCCGTCCTTGACCACCAGCCAGGCCCAGCCGGAGCCGAACTGGGTGGCGGCGGCGGTGCTGAAGGCCTCCACGAACTGATCCCAGCCGCCGAAATCGGCCTGGATCTTCTGCATGAGATCACCCGCGGGCTGGCCGCCGCCGCCGGGCTTCATGCTCTGCCAATAGAAGGTGTGGTTCCACACCTGGGCCGCGTTGTTGAAAAGCCCGGCCTTGTCCTTGTCGCCGGCGGTTTTCTTGACGATCTCCTCCAGGCCGAGCTTGGCCAGGTCGCTGCCGGCCAGCAGCTTGTTGGCATTGGCCACGTAGGCGGCGTGGTGCTTGCCATAGTGGAAGCCGATGGTTTTTTGGCTTATCACCGGCTCCAGGGCGTTGTCGGCATAGGGCAGGGGCGGCAGGCTGATGGCCTCTGCGGCCTGGGCTTGATTGGTCATGCTCAGTCCTCCCATGGACAGGGCCGCGACTCCCATCGCGGCGGTGGTCAGAAATTGGCGGCGGCTGACACCTTGGTTTGCGCGCATGGCTACCTCCGGGTGGGCGACGGGCCGGATTTGGCCCTCTATGAACAGGGTAAGGCCCCCGGCCGGGGGCGCGCAAATTTTTATGACCCGGCCGGGGGCGCGCGGCGGGCTGGCGTCTGGGCCCCGTCGGACTTATCATGAATGACAGGCCCGGCGCGTGGCCGCCGGCGGGAGATGCGCATTGTCCGGTGAGCACCAGCACCAGGGCTGCGGCTGCGGCTGCGGTGGCGGATCGGCCGGGGAGCCGGCGCGCGATTGGTCCGCCGCCGGTCCGGAGACGCTGGTCTGCCCCTGCCTGGGGCTGGACAAGGCCGCCGTGCGGGAGGCCATTGCCGCCGGGGCCTACACCGTGGCCCTGGTCAAGGCCATGACCGGGGCCGGCCGGGGCAGGGACTGCGCGCATAAGCACCCCCAGGGCCGCTCCTGCCTGGCCGACCTGGAGGCCCTGGTGCGGCTTTACGCCGATCCGCCGCCGGGGGCCTCCGGCGGCTGCGGGTAATTAGAGTGATTAATAGTCAAATGCCCTAGGCCGAATCTGTTCCCTCTCCCCCCGGCGGGGGGAGAGGGCCAAGGTGAGGGGGGATCAAGAAGCTCCCCCGCCCCTTCCTCTCCCCCATGGGAATGGAGGAGAGGGGGAAGCAGGCGCCTGGGGCTCCTGGCGATTGATATCTGGCGGGGCCTATAGGGGCGCGCGAACCAACGGGAAAGAGGGTTGTCATGAAGATAGCGGTAAGCGGCAAGGGAGGCGTGGGCAAGACCACCTTCGCGGCCATGTTGGCCACCACCCTGGCCGAGCGGGGCTTCAAGGTGCTGGCGGTGGACGCCGACCCGGACGCCAACCTGGGCCAGGCCTTGGGCTTTCCGGACTATGACAAGCTGGTGCCGGTCAGCGACATGAAGGAGCTGATCGACGAGCGCACCGACAGCAAGGGCGGGGCCATGGGCACCTTCTTCAAGCTCAACCCCACCGTGCACGATCTGCCCGACAAGCTCTCCATCGAGCACAACGGCGTGCGCCTGATGGTCATGGGCACCGTGCAGAAAGGCGGCGGCGGCTGCATCTGCCCGGCCTCCACCATGCTGAAGGCTCTGATGACCCACCTGGTGCTCTTGGGCAAGGACGTGCTGATCCTGGACATGGAGGCCGGTCTGGAGCACCTGGGCCGGGGCACCGCCCGCGGGGTGGACTTCCTGGTGGTGGTGGTGGAGCCCGGCCGGCGCAGCATCGACACCGCCAACCACATCCGGGAGCTGGCGGGGGATATCGGGCTGACCCGCATCCTCATCGTGGGCAACAAGATCCGCGGCCAGGCCGACAAGGAGTATCTGACCAAGGCCCTGGCCGGCTTCGAGTTCCTGGGTTTCATCGACTACGACCAGGACATCATCGCCGCCGACATGCACGCCGCCTGCCCGGCCCACGTGGCCGAGAAGGCTAAGATCGCCGTGCGCGACATGGCCCAGCGCCTGGTGGAGAAGGCCACCAAGGGCTAGCCCCGGCGGCCGGCCGAAACGAAAGGGGGCGGGGCCAAGGCCCCGCCCCCTTTGGGAGGCTGCCAGTCGGGCCGAATCTCAGCCCATCTTCTCCTTCACCCGGGCCAGGGCCAATATCTTCAGCTCCTCGGCCTGCACGAAAAGGTGCTCGCGCTCGGCCCGCACCTTGGCCGCGAAGGCCTGGTCCTTGATGCTGGGCAGGTTGATGTCCACGCTGAGCATGCAGGCGCGCAGGGCCGCCTCGCCCACCATGGCCCCCACGCCCACGTCGCTGATGGCCATCTTGTTGCCGTACTTGCTGAGCTCCTCGGCCTCCTTGAGGATCTCCAGGCAGCACTTGCAGATATCGAGCGGCACCAGGGTCGCCTTCTGGGCCGCGTCCTCCAGGGCCGCCGCGCGGGCCTTCTTCTGCTCGTCGGTGTCCTTGGGCAGCTTGAAGCAGCCCATGTAGTGGTCAAACGCCGCGATGTCGGCGTTGGTCAGTTGTTTAAGTTTTTCGATCACGCCCATCAGGCGGTCCACCTGGGCCTGGGCCTGGGCGTGGAACTCCTCGTATTTCTTGTTGCTCACGGTGAGATTGCCCACCATGGCCACCATGGAGGCCGCCAGAGTGGCCACCACCGCCGAGACGTTGCCGCCGCCGGGGGTGTGGCTCTTGCTGGCCGCCACCGCGATGAAGTCATTGAGGCTCATCCCGTAGATCTTGTCTTCCATGGGCTCGCTCCTTTGGCGCATGGGAGAAGGTCTGCTGGCGGGGGAGCCCTTTTGGGGGCCCAAAAGGGCTCCCCCGCGCCCCCTCCTAAAAAGCCGGTCGCTACTTGCCCAGGCCCTGCAGGCCCACGGCCTTGAGCAGGTTCTGCATGATGATGGTGGTGGTCAGGCTGCCCACGCCGCCGGGCACCGGGGTCATGGCCTTGGCCACGTCGGCCACGTCGGCCTCCACGTCGCCGCAGATGCCCTTGCCGTCCGGCGTGGGGTTGATGCCCGCGTCGATGACCACGGTGCCGGGGGCGATCATTTCTTTCTTGACCAGGCCCGCGAAGCCGGCCGCGGCCACCACGATCTCGCCCTGCTTGCACTCGGCGGCCAGATCCACGGTCTTGGTGTGGCAGACGGTGATGGTGGCGTCGCGCTTGATGAGCAGGCTGGCCAGCGGCCGGCCCACGGTGTCGCCCCGGCCCACCAGGGTGACCTTCTTGCCGCGCAGGTTGATGCCGGCCCGTTCCATCAGGGCGATGCAGGACAGCGGGGTGGCCGGCACCAGGGCCAGGTGCTCCTGGCCGCCCAAAAGGTAGCCGCGGTTGACCGGGTGCACGCCGTCCACGTCCTTCTTGGGCGCGATGGCCTCCATCACGGACTCTTTGCTCAGGTGCTTGGGCAGCGGCAGCTCCACCAGGATGCCGTGCACGTTGGGGTCCATGTTCCAGCCCTGGATCTGGTTGAGCACCGTCTCCTGGCTGGTGTCGGCGGCCATGACCTTCAGCTCCACCACGATGCCCAGGCCCGCGCCCACCTTCTCCTTGGACTGGGCGTAGACCACGCTGGCCTCGTCGTCGCCCACCAAGAGCACCGCCAGCTTGGGCTGCACGCCCTTGGCCTTGAGCGCCTCCACGTCTTTCACGATCTCCTCGCGGATCACCTTGGCAATGGGCAGTCCCTTGATAAGCTCCGCCGCCATGCCCCTCTCCTTTCTTCGCTAACTTGTAAGGGTTCTCCCGCGATATGCGAGAGTAATCAATTGCTTGGCTGTTGCGAACGCCACGCCCCGGGCCGGGGCGCGCGTCTCCCAAGACAGCACAAGGGGCGCGGACTGTCAACGCTTTTTTGCACAGAAGCCGCCGGGCTCCGGCTTGCCCCGGCCTTGACAGAACCGGGTCGGTGGGCTAGTTGTGGATGACAATCATCGGCGTTCGGCCATGAGCGCGATAGGCCGCTTGGACCCCACCGGGGCCGAGACGGCGCGCGGGCAATGCAGGCGGGGTTTGGTCCGGCCTGCCCGCGTGCGTCCGGCCGGACGCCATTTTGTTCCCCGGCGCAAGGAGAGGATCAGCATGGAGCGAAAAAAGGTGACGATTCCGGACCTCTACCAGATGAAAACCGACGGTCGCAAGGTCAGCGTGATGACCGCCTACGACTATCCCGGCGCCATATTGGCCGAGGCGGCCGGAGTGGACGTGGTGCTGGTGGGCGACAGCCTGGGCAACGTGGTCATGGGCCTGGACTCCACGGTGCCGGTGACCATGGAGGAGATGATCCACCACATCAAGGCGGTGCGCCGGGGGCTCAAGAGCGCCTTCCTCATCGGCGACCTGCCCTTCATGAGCTACCAGGTCAGCCGCGAGCAGGCGGTGATGAACAGCGGCCGCTTCCTGAAGGAGGCCGGCTGCGACATGGTCAAGCTGGAGGGCGGGGCCGAGATGGCCGACACGGTCAAGGCCATCGTGGACGCGGGCATCCCCGTCTGCGCCCACATCGGGCTCACCCCCCAGAGCGTGAGCAAGCTGGGCGGCTACAAGGTGCAGGGCAAGGACCTGAAGACCGCGCAAAAGCTCATCGACGGGGCCAAGGCCCTGGAGGCGGCCGGGGCGGACATGATCGTCTTCGAGTGCATCCCCAGCGCCCTGGCCGCGGCCATCACCGCCAACACCGGCATGGTCACCATCGGCATCGGGGCCGGCCCGGACTGCGACGGCCAGGTGCTGGTCTTCCACGACCTGCTGGGGCTCACCACCCGCAAGACCCCCAAGATGGCCCGGCAGTACGCCAATCTCATGGAGATCGCCGGCGCGGCCCTGGGTCGCTACGTGGCCGAGGTGCGCGCCGGCGATTTCCCGGCTCCGGAGCACGGCTTCGCCATGGACGCCAAGGTGGTCAGGCAGCTGAAGTTGTAGGCCCCCTCACCCTGACCCTCTCCCCCCGGCGGGGGGAGAGGGGACGAGACAAGGCTCGGCGAACTGGCTGACATGATGCCAATTTCATTGCATCCATATTGCCTTGCATTGAAGCACGCGGGCGGGGATAAACCCCGCCCCTACGAAATCACAATAAAATCCGTCACTTTCTTCGTAGGGGCGAGGTTTATCCCCGCCCGCACTCTGTCTTTGAATCCGGAGGCGGCCATATGCGCATAACCGTGGTGGGGCCGGGGGCGGTGGGCCTGCTCTTCGCCATGCGCCTGGCCCGGGCCGGGGCGGAGGTGAATCTGCTGGACCACCGGGCGGAGCGGGCGGCCGAGCTGGACCGGCGCGGGGTGCTCCTGGAAACCCCGGAGTCCGAGGAGCTGCACCTGCCGCTCAAGGCCAGCGCCGACCCGGCCCAGGCCCTGGCCGGGACCGACCTGGCCCTGGTCTGCGTCAAGGCCTACCAGACCGCCGCCGTGGCACCGGTGCTGGCCGCCCACCTGCCGGCCGGCGCCCGCGCGCTGACCCTGCAGAACGGGGCCGGCAACGTGGAGACCCTGGCCGCGGCCCTGGGCGCGCGGCGGGTGCTGGGCGGCATCACCAGCGAGGGGGCCACCCTGCTGGGGTCGGGGCTGGTGCGCCATGCCGGCCGGGGCGAGACCTTCATCGGCCCGGCGAACGGGCCGGTGGACGCCTTCTGCCGCCAGTTGGTGGAGCTGTTCCAGGCCGCCGGCTTCGCCACCCAGGCCGCCCAGGGGGTGCGAAACCTCATCTGGACCAAGCTGGTGGTCAACGTGGGCATCAACGCCCTGACCGCCATCTTCAAGGTTCCCAACGGCCGCCTGATCGAGGTGGCGCCCGCGGCCGAGGTCATGGCCGCCGCCGTGGACGAGGCCCTGGCCGTGGGGCGCGCCCTGGGCGTGAGCTTCCTGCACGCCGACATGCAGGCCGCGGTGGCGGCCGTGGCCCGGCGCACCGCCCAAAACCGCTCCTCCATGCTCCAGGACGTGAGCAACCGCCGTCGCACCGAGGTGGAGTTCATCAACGGGGCGGTGGTGGCCGCCGGCCGGGAGGCGGGCGTGCCCACTCCGGTCAACCAGATGCTGACCCGCCTGGTCCTGGCCCTGGAGCAGGGTTTGGGCTAAAGTTATCCCGTCCCGGCCTTTTCACCCTCGCCCCCTTGGGAGGGAGAGGTAAGGGTGAGGACGGCATGCGAGCGCGGCCCATGAATCCAGCGGCGGGGATGAACGGCGGTCCATGCGATTAGGTCTCACCGGCAAGCTCCTGTGGTGGTGCCTGGCGCTGGTGGCCATCTTCGGGGTCACCATCGGGGCGCTGATCTGGCGGGTGCAGGGCCTGGCCGAGGGCTCCGGCGACCTGGTGCGGGTGAACTACGCCAACCTGAGCCGCAGCGAGGAGTTGATCGAGGACCTGTTCGCCCTGATCGAGGCCCAGCGCCGCCACGAGATTCTGCGCAAGCCGGAGGACCTGGCCGCCGCCCAGGAGACCTGGCGGCGGGTGGGGGTCGCCTTGTCCGCCTGGCTGGAGGGCCAGGCCCAGCCCCGCCAGGCCTGGCAAGAGGTGCATCGGGGCTGGGAGTCCACCGCCCCGCCGGGCCTGGGCGCGCCGGTGGCCGAGGAGAAGATCAGCGCCTGGATCGACGCCCTGGCCGGGGTGCAGCGGGAAATGCGCCTGGGCATGGCCCAGGGCCTGATGGACCTGGAGCAGGCCAGCACCGACGCCCGCCGCCTGGGGCTCATCGGGCTGATGCTCTCTTGCGCCCTGGCCCTGGGCGGCAGCCTGGCCCTGGCCTGGTACCTGGGCCGCTCGCTGGCGGCATTGCGCCGGGGCGTGGCCCAGGTGGGCGCGGGCGGCGACTATCAGCCCATGAACCTGGCCAGCGCCGACGAGCTGGGCGGCCTGGCGCGGGCCTTCGACAGCCTGGCCGCGCAGCTTAGCCAGGAAGAACGCCTGCGCTCCGAGTTCATCGCCACCCTGAGCCACGAGGTCCGCACGCCGTTGACCAGCATCCGCGAAGCGGTTAACCTGGTGCGCGAGGGCGTGCTGGGGCCGGTGGCCGAGCGTCAGGCCCAGTTCCTCGCCGTGGCCGAGGGCGAGGTGCAGCGGTTGACCGGGCTCCTTGAACGGCTGATGCAGGTCAGCAGCCTGGAGGCCCGCGACCTGGACCTGGCCCCCCGACCGGTGGCCGCCGCCGAGCTGATCGCCGACGCCGCCCAGCGCCTGGCCGCCGCCGCCCTGACCCGGCGGGTGGAGATCGTCTGCGCGCCCGGCCCGGCGCTGGTGGTGCTGGCCGATCCCGACCAGGTGCGCCAGGTGCTCCTGAACCTGGTGGGCAACGCGCTCAAGTTCTCCCCCGATGGCGGCCGCCTGGAGCTGGGGGTCGCGGCCCAGGGCGGCGAGGCCGTCTTCGCGGTGACCGACCAGGGGCCGGGCATCCCGGCCGAGGAGCAGGCCTACGTGTTCCAGAAGTTCTATCGCGGCCGGGCGGTCAAGGACCGGGTGGACGGGGTGGGCCTGGGGCTGAGCCTGTCCCAGCGGATCATCGCCGCCCACGGCGGGCGCATGTGGCTAAAGAGCGCGCCGGGGCTGGGCAGCACTTTCTTCTTCTCCCTGCCCCTGGCCGGCAAGCAAACGGAGACGGCGGCATGAGGCCCCTGGCCGCCATCTCGGCCGCCCTGGCGCTGGCCCTGACCCTGGGCGGCTGCGCCGCGCCGCCGCCGGCCAAGGCCCCGCCGCCCCTGGGGCCCGCCGGCCAGGCGCTGGAGGGCCAGGCTGGCGCGGCCGGGGCGCTCCGGTATGAGGACGCGGCCCAGGCCCTCCTGGCCGGCCGGGCGGCCGAGGCCCAGCGCCAGTTCGAGGCCCTGGCCCAGGCCGAGGACCCGCTCTTGGCCCGCAAGGCGCGCTATGGAGCCGCCGCCGCCGCCCTGGCCGGGGCGCGCGCCCCGGCCGAGGCCCAGGCCGCCCTGGCCCGCTGGCAGGCCTGGCGCGGCGAGGCCCCCCAGGCGCTGACGCAGGAGGACCCCCGCCTGCTGGCCCCATTGGTGGAGGGCTTGGCCGCCTGCCTGGCCGCCCGCGTCAGCCTGGCCGGCCGCGACGAGCTGGAGCGCCTCAAGGCCAGGAACGCCAAGCTGGGCGAGGAGAACGCCCAGCTCAAGAAGCAGCTCAAGGAGCTGGAGGCCCTGCAACGCGAGCTGAGCGAGCGCAAGAACCGGCTCAACCGATGACTGAATCCAGGCATGATCCCGCCGCCACCATCCTGGTGGTGGACGACGACCCGGCCATCCTCCAGGTCTTGGAGGCGCGCCTGGCCTCGGCCGGCTACCGCGTCGTCAGCGCCCTCTCGGCCGAGGAGGGCCTGGACCTGGCTTCCGCCCGGCGGCCCGACCTGGTGGTGAGCGATCTCAGACTGCCGGGCATGAGCGGCCAGGACCTTTTCCGCGCCCTGCACCGCCGCCATCCGGGGCTGCCGGTGATCCTGCTCACCGCCCACGGCACCATCAGCGACGCGGTGGCCATGGTCAAAGAGGGCGCGGCCGACTACCTGACCAAGCCCTTCGACGGCCGCGAACTGCTGGCCCGGGTGGCCGAGCACCTGGCGCGCGCCCCGGCCGCGCCCTTCGCCCCGGCCGCCGGCCCGGCCGCCACTCAGGCCATGGTGGGCGGGGCCAGCCCGGCCATGCGCGCGCTGTTGGATCTGGCCCGGCGGGTGGCGGCCAGCCCCTTAAGCGTGCTCATCCTGGGCGAGAGCGGCACCGGCAAGGAGATGGTGGCCCGGCTCATCCACGACCAGAGCCCCAGGGCGCGGGGGCCGTTCGTGGTGGTGGACTGCGGGGCCACGCCGCCCAATCTCCTGGAGAGCGAGCTTTTCGGCCACCTCAAGGGCTCCTTCACCCACGCGCTCAGGGACAAGAAGGGTCTCATCGCCGAGGCGGCCGGCGGCACCCTGTTTCTGGACGAGATCGGCGACATCAGCCCGGAGATGCAGACCCGGCTGTTGCGCTTTTTGCAGGAGGGCACCATCCGGCCGGTGGGCGGCACCCGGACCGAGGCGGTGGACTGCCGGGTGGTGGCGGCCACCAACGCCGACCTCATGGCCCTGATCCGCCAGGGGCGCTTCCGCGAGGACCTCTACTACCGCCTGCGCGGCGTCACCCTGGCCGTGCCGCCCCTGCGCGAGCGGCGCGAGGACATCCCAGCCCTGGCCGAGCATTTCCTGCGGGCCTTCGCCCAGGCCGCCGGCCGGCCGGCCCTCGGCCTGAGCGCCGAGGCCGCAGAGCGCCTGCTGGCCCACGCCTGGCCGGGCAACGTGCGCGAGCTGAAGCAGGCGGTGCAGGCGGCGGCGGTGTTGTGCCGGGGCGGGGAGATCGGCCCGAACGATCTGCAACTGGAGCCGGGGGCCGGGGCCGTGGGCGGCGCGGCCGAGGCCGCCGAGGCCGGCCTGAGCCTGGATCAGAGCGAGCGCCGGGCCATCGAGCGGGCGCTCATGGAGACCGGCTGGGTGGTCAAGGCCGCGGCCGAGCTCCTGGGCATCAGCCGCCGCGCCCTGCACTACAAGATCAAGCGCTACAACCTCGCCCCGCCGCCGGGCCGCTGAGCCGCGGCCGGGCCGGCTCAGGCCTTGGCCGGGGCGGATTCGGGCTCGCGGCGGATGCTGGCCCCGGCGGCCACGAGCTTCTGGTCGATGCGCTCGTAGCCGCGGTCCAGGTGGTAGACGCGGTTGATGACGGTGACGCCCTCGGCGGCCAGGCCGGCCAGGACCAGGCAGGCGCTGGCGCGCAGGTCGGTGGCCATCACCGGCGCGCCGGTGAGCCGGCGGGCGCCCTTGACCACGGCGGTGGAGCCGGTGACCTCGATGCTGGCCCCCAGGCGCCTGAGTTCGCTGGTGTGCATCAGGCGGTTTTCGAAGATCGTCTCCTGGATCACGGCGCTGCCGGTGGAAAGGGCCATCAGGGCCATGAGCTGGGCCTGCATGTCGGTGGGGAAGCCGGGGTAGGGGCCGGTGATGACCGTGACCGGCCGGGGCGCGCGCCGGGCGCTGACCACCAGACCCTTGGGGGTCTGCTGAAAACGCAGGCCGGCCTCCTTGAGCTTGGCCACCACGGCGGTCAGGTGCTCCAGGGGGGCGTCGGCGATGGTCAGCTCGCCGCGGGTGATGCCGGCGGCGACCATGTAGGTGCCGGCCTCGATGCGGTCGGGCATGACCGCGTGCTCCAGGGGCGCGAGCTCGTCCACGCCCTGGATGGTGATGGTGCCGGTGCCGGCCCCGCTGATCTTGGCCCCGGCCGCGTTGAGCGCGCGGGCCAAGTCCACCACCTCCGGCTCGCGGGCGGCGTTTTTCAGCACCGTCTCGCCCTTGGCCAGGGCGGCGGCCATCATCAGGTTCTCGGTGCCGGTCACCGTGACCAGATCCAGGCTGATCTCGGCGCCTTTCAAGCGCTTGGCCGAGGCCAGCACGTAGCCCTCGGCCAGTTCGATCCTGGCCCCCAGGGCGGCCAGGCCCTTGAGGTGCTGGTCGATGGGCCGCTCGCCGATGGCGCAGCCGCCGGGCAGGGAGACCCTGGCCTGGCCGGTCCTGGCCACCAAGGGCCCCAGGCAGAGCACCGAGGCCCGCATGGTGCGCACCAGGTCGTAGGGGGCCTCGGCCCCCTCGCAGCCGGCGGTGTCGATCCACATCTCGTCGCCGCGGCTCTCCACCCGCGCCCCCAGCATGCTCAAGAGCTTGCCCATGGTGCGCACGTCGCGCAGGTCGGGGACGTTCTTCAGGTGGCAGCGGCCGCGGGTGAGCAGGGTGGCGCACATGAGCGGCAGGGTGGCGTTCTTGGCCCCGGCCACCTTGACCCGCCCCACCAGGGGATGTCCGCCTTCGATCACCAACCGGTCCATGCGCCTTTCTCCTCGCCGGTCCGGCCCCGCGTCGGGCGGGGCGATGCCAGGGGGGGCCAACGCCGCCCCTGGGGCGTTTATACCAGATTACGCGCCCGAAGGCGCAGCCTGCGGTTATAATGGCCTGATAGCGCCGCCGACCCGCCCGTGGAAGGAGCCATGCTAATTTTTCTCGCCAAACGCCTGGCCATGATGGCGCCGCTTCTGATCGGCATCACCTTCATCAGCTTTTTGGTCATGCACCTGGCCCCCGGCTCGCCCACCGACGTTATGACCGACCTGAACCCCAAGGTGAGCGACCTGGCCCGCGAGCGCCTGACCAAGCTCTACGGCCTGGACCAGCCCCTGCACGTCCAGTATTGGAACTGGCTCAAGCGCCTCACGGTGCTGGACTTCGGCCAGTCCTTCGCCCCGGACGGCCGCCCGGTGCTGGATAAGATACTGGAGCGCATGCCCATCACGGTGACCATCAACCTGCTCAGCCTGTTTCTGGTGCTGGTGATCGCGGTGCCCATAGGCGTCTACAGCGCCACCCACAAGGGCAGCCTCTTCGACCAGGCCACCACGCTCTTCGTCTTCCTGGGCTTCGCCAGCCCCACCTTCTGGCTGGCGCTGTTGGCCATGATCCTTTTCGGGGTGCACCTGGGCTGGCTGCCCATCAGCGGCATCAAGAGCCTGAACCACGCCCAGCTCTCCTGGGCCGGCCAGCTTTTGGACTACGCCCGGCACCTGCTCTTGCCGGTGACGCTCTCGGCCCTGGTCAGCCTGGCCGGCATGAGCCGCTACATGCGGGCCAACATGCTGGAGGTTATCCGCCAGGACTACATCACCACCGCCCGCAGCAAGGGCCTGAGCGAGCGGGTGGTGATCTACCGCCACGCCCTGCGCAACGCCCTGATGCCGGTCATAACCATCCTGGGGCTTTCCGTGCCGGGGCTCATCGGCGGCTCGGTCATCTTCGAGTCCATCTTCGCCATCCCCGGCATGGGCAAACTTTTCTTCGAGGCGGTCATGAGCCGCGACTACCCATTGGTGATGGGCGGGCTGGTCATCAGCGCGGTGCTGACCCTCTTGGGCAACCTCCTGGCCGACCTGGGCTACGGCCTGGCCGATCCCAGGGTGAGGACCGGCTGATGCAGGGCGGCGGCTGGGGCAACTTCTGGGCGGCCTTGAGCGCCAACCGCCTGGCCCTGCTGGGCCTGGTGGTGGTGGCCGCCCTGGTGCTGGTGGCCGCCCTGGCCCCCTGGCTGGCCCCCTTCGACCCCAACGCCATCGACGTCAAATCCATCCTGCTGCCGCCCTCCTGGTCCCACCCCTTTGGCACCGACGAGCTGGGGCGCGACGTCTTCTCGCGCATGATCTACGGCAGCCGGGTCAGCCTCCAGGTGGGCATCGTGGCCGCCGGCCTGGCCACCCTGGTGGGGGTGATCCTGGGCGCCCTGGCCGGCTATTACGGCGGCTGGGTGGAGGCGGCGGTGATGCGCTTCACCGACATGATGCTCTGCTTCCCCACCTTCTTCCTCATCCTGGCCGTGATCGCGCTCTTGGAGCCCGACATCCTCAACATCATGGCCGTGATCGGACTGACGTCGTGGATGAGCGTGGCCCGGCTGGTGCGGGCCGAGTTCCTCACCCTGAAGGAGCGCGAGTTCGTCACCGCCGTCAAAAGCCTGGGCGCGAACGACGCGCGCATCATCTTCCGCCACATCCTGCCCAACGCCCTGGCCCCGGTCTTGGTGGCGCTCACCCTGGGCGTGGCCGGGGCCATCCTGACCGAGAGCGGGCTTAGCTTCCTGGGCCTGGGCGTGCAGCCGCCGGAGCCCAGTTGGGGCAACATCCTGAGCCAGGGCAAGGACAACATCGAGATCGCCTGGTGGCTCAGCCTTTTCCCCGGCCTGGCCATCCTGGTCACGGTGCTGGGCTACAATCTCTTGGGCGAGGGCATCCGCGACGCCTTGGACCCGCGCCTGCGCTGAGCCCTCGCCCGCCCCGCCCGCCCCGCCCGCCTGGCGCGCCTGGCGCGCCCCGGCGCGGTCGGGGCCACCCATTGGCCGGCCCGCGCGCCCGCGCCCGGGCCGGGGGAGGAACGCCATGCAAATCCTGGCCATCAACGCCGCCGGCCGCCAGCGGGGCGCCACCACCCGCCTGGCCGCCCAGGCCCTGGCCGGCGCGGCCAGCCTGGGCGCGACCACCGAGATGGTCATGCTTAAAAACCACGACATACGCTTTTGCACCAACTGCCTGACCTGCTACCAGGACCGCGAGTCCCGGATCGCCCCCTGCGCCCTCAAGGACGACGTGCGCGCAATCCTGGAGAAGATCGCCGCCGCCGACGGGGTGCTCTTCGCCTCGCCGGTCCACTGCGGCTTCGTCAGCGGGCTGATGATGACCTTCATCGAGCGGGCGGTCTGGCCGCTCTGCCTGCCGGCCGGCGAGATGATGGGGGTGGGGGGCGTCCCCCTGCCTCGGCTCACCGACAAGGCGCGGGTCACGGCCGGCATCGTCAGCGCCGGCGGCATCCCCCCGGAGCTGCGCCAGTATTGCGACACCGGCACCCCCTGGCTGCGGGAGACGGCCGCCATGCTGTGCAACGGCCCCTGGGTGGGCGACGTGTACGCGGGGGCGATCTTTCCCCGGCCGCTTGACGGCCAGCAATGGAGCAGGGCCTATCTGTTGCGGGAGCTGACCGCCGGGCAGTTGGAGGAGGCCTTCGCGCTGGGCCAGGCCATGGCGCGGGCCATCCAGGCCGGGCCGGAGCCCTTTTGCCTGCCGGCCTAGCAGGTCTGGTCGCGGCGCGAAAGCTTGTCGGCGTACATGGCCTCGTCGGCCAGGCGCATGAGGTCGTCCAGGGTTTTTTGGCCGGGAGCCAGGGCCGCCACGCCCAGGCTGAGGCCCAGGCGCACCGCCCCCCGCGAGGTGGTCAGGTCGGCGGCGACCACCGCCTGGCGCAGGCGCTCGACCAGGGCGCGGGCCGGGCCGTCATCGGTCTCCGGCAAGAGCAGGGCGAACTCGTCGCCGCCCACCCTGGCCAGCAGGTCGCTCTGGCGCACCCGCCCGGCCGCGATGGCGGCCACGGCCTGGAGCGCCTCGTCCCCGACCTGGTGCCCCATCTGGTCGTTGATGTGCTTGAACCCGTCCAGGTCCATGATGGCCAGGGAGAGGGGGCGGCCGTAGCGCTTGGCGCGCCGGAACTCCTCCTCGGCCCGCTCGCGGAAACGGCGGCGGTTGGCCAGGCCGGTCAGCTCGTCGGTGACCGCCAGGCGCTCCAACTCCCGGCGGCTGGCGATCAATTCCATCTCGGCCTTTTTGCGCCGCTCGATCTCCTGCTGGGCCAGGCCGAGTTCGACCTTGATCTCGGCGAACTCCTTGATGATGGCCAGCACCGGCCGGCGTTCGATGGCGGTGGACCAGCGGCGGTTCTGCCAGGCCAGGTAGGCCCAGAGCACCGGGGCGGCGAAGCAGCAGACGATGAGCCGGCTGAGGCCGGTGCCCTGGGCGATGGCCCAGAAGCCGGCGGTGCCGGCGAAGGCCCCGGTGTTGAACAGGATCACGTCCAGCCACATGACGCCCAAGAGGGTGAGGAAGGCGCGCAGGCCCAGGGCGGCCTGGCCCAGGCGCAGGCCCAGCCACTCCCAGGCCATGGCCAGGAAGATCAGGTCCAGGAAGGTGGCCGCCACGCTGGCGAGATTGATGCGCAGGCTGGGGGTGGGCACGTAGCCCAGGGGCGCGCCGCCGGCCAGGCGCATCTGGAAGTTGAGCACCACCGCGATGAGCGGCACCATCAGCGAGACGCCGATCACGGTGGAGATGGCGATGCGGGTGGCCCGCACCCCGTCGAAGACATAGACCACGAAGACGGCCAGCAGGATGGCGGTGTAGAAGACGGTGGAGCCCACCATGAAGGTGATGCCGGCCACCTGCACCTTCACCCCGGCGTCGGTGATCCAGCTCATGATGGCGGTGACCCCGCCGATCAGGGCGTAGAAGTGGGCCAGGCCGAAGCGGTGGCGCAGGGAATGGGCCAGGAGCACCAGCAGATAGACGGCCACCGCCTCGCAGATGAGAAGTAGGACTTCCAAATCCCCTCCCAAGCTTCAGCCGCGTCCGAGCACTTTACTATGAATCCCGCCGCCCGCCCAGGTCAATGCACGGGTTGTGCTCAAAATGTGAATCATGGCAGGCGGGCCAGGAACCCCAGCAGCAGGCGCAGCAGGGCCGGGGCGTGCTCCGGCCAGGGGACATGGGCCGCGCCGGGCAGCTCGGCATACTCCGCCCCCAGGCGCCGGGCCAGGCGGCGCAGGCGGGCGGGGGGCAGGAGATAGTCGCAACCCGCGGCCGCCACCAGGCGCGGGGCGCGCCCTGGACGCGGCCGGCAGGGGGCCAGCCCCAGGGCCATCTCCAGGCCCACCCGCCCCGGCTCGGCCACCAGGCCCCCATGGCGCCGGGCCAACTCGGCCGGGGCCAGGCCGGGGGGATAGAGCAGGCGGCCGGCCATGGCCGGGCTGGCCAGGCGCAGGGGGCGCAGGCCCAGCGCCGGGGCCAGGGCGGCCGGAAACTGGGCCATGAGACGGGCCAGGCGCATGAGCGGCAACCCGGCTGGGGGCAGGGGCATCAACAGCGCGGCTGGCAGGTCGGCCTGCTCCAGGACCTTCATGGCCAGCCAGCCGCCCAGGGAGTGGCCGATCAGCGCCGGCCGGGCCAGGGCCGCCGCCGCCCGCCGGGCCAGGTCGGCGTAGTCATTGAGGCTGGTGGTGGCGGGCAGGGGCCATGGCGCCTCGCCGTGGCCGGGCAGGGCCAGGCGGTTGACGCCGTAGCCGGCCGCGGCCAGGGGCCCGGCCAGATCGTCCCAGCAGCCGGGGCCGTGCCAGGCCCCGTGCAGCAGCAAGAGTTCGCGCCGGGCCTGGGCCGATGGCGGGCCGGCGCGCGTCAGCTCAGGAGCCAGATGGGTGAAGGGACGGGCCATGCCCGGCAGTCTAACCCGCCGCGCCCCGGCCGCCAAGCCGGGAGGAGCTTGAAAACGCCCCGGCCGGCCGGGCTATAATGGGGCAGCCACGCCCCCACAAACCTCCGGAGGAACCCATGCAGGCCCGCAAGCTGGACCCCCGCCTGCCGCTATTGCAGCAGGCCAACCTGAAGGACAAGGTGGTGCTGGTGCGCTTCGACCACAACGTGGTCAAGAAGGGGGCCATCAAGGACCCCTACCGCATCGACCGCACCATCGGCACCCTGTTCTACATCGTGGCCCAGGGCGGACGCCCCATCCTGATGACCCACGTGGGCCGACCCTATGACAAGAAGGCCGGGACCATCACGGTGGAGGACGACTCCAGCGTGCAGCCCATCGTGGACTACCTGGAAAGCAAGCTGCACTGCCGCTTTTTGGTGCCCAGCTTCGCGGTCAACGACGGCAAGGGCATCCCGGCCATCGACACCAGCATCAACCTGGCCATCAAGCAACTGCGCTCCGGCGAGGTGGCCGGCATCTACCTGCCCAACACCCGCTGGTTCGCCGGCGAGGAGCAGAAGGGCGCGGCGCGCGAGGCCTTCGCCCTGCAACTGGCCGGCCTGGCCGACATCTACGTCAACGACGCCTTCGGCTCCTGGCAGCCCCACGCCAGCACCTTCGACGTCACCCGCCACCTGCCCTCCTACGCGGGCTTTCTGATGCAGGCGGAGATCGCCAACCTGGACCAGGTGCTCAACCCGGAGCGCCCCTTCGTGGCCGTGGTGGCCGGGGCCAAGTACGACACCAAGATCGGCCCCCTGAACGCCATCTACGACCAGGTGGACCAGCTCATCCTGGGCGGGGTGATCTACAACACCTACCTGTGCGCCAAGTACGGGGTCAAGATCGCCGGCGTGGCGGCCGAGGACATCGCCGCGGCCAGGGAGCTGGTGGCCAAGGACGCCGCGGCGGGCAAGATCGTGGAGCTGACCCATCTGGTGGAGAGCCAGGTGCTGGGCCGCCAGGAAGGCAAGTACCGCACCGTGGCGCTGGGCGATCTCAAGCCCGGCCAGGAGCTGGGCTACATCCTGGACATCGACCAGAAAAGCTTCGAGGACGGGCCGGTGCGGGCGGCCATCCTGGGGGCCAAGACCATCTTCGTCAACGCGGTGATGGGCTTCACCCCGCATTTCACCGACGGCTCCAAGGCCCTGGACACCACCATCGACCTGAACCGCCAGGCGGCCAAGCTCTACGGCGGCGGCGACACCCTGCAGGAGTTCAAGGACCTGCTGCCCGGCCTGTATCTCTCGGTGCTCGACGACGCGGACTACTATTTCTTCACCGGCGGCGGCACGGTGCTCACCGCCATCGAGCAGCGCTCGCCCTACGGCCTCATGCCGGTCCAGGCCCTGATCGACAACGCCGAGCGCCTGCGCGGCTTGCGCTGAAGCGGGCGGGCTGATAAGCTAGCTTCATGGTATGAAATCCCCGCCGGCTTCACGCGGCGGGGATTCTAACGCCAGGAATGCCTAGTAAATTGGTTGGATACCCCCGGCCCCGCAGGGCCGCGGAAAAACCGGAAGGAGCTGCGATGTCTGCAAGTTTAGCGCCTAAGGTCGTGGGGTTGCTGCTGGCGGGCGTGCTGGGTCTGGCGGGCGCGGCCTGGGCCGCCGGGAGCCACGACCACGCCGCTCCGTCCCCGGCCGCCCCGGCCGCCCCCGCCGCCCCGGAGGGTCGGGCGGCCACCCCGGCCCCGGCCACGGGGCGCATGATGCCCGGCATGCCCATGATGGGCGGCAAGGCCGGCGAGGCCGGCCACGGCCAGGGCCAGGCCGGCGGACATGGTCAGGGCGGCGGCATGGAATGCCCCATGAAGGCCATGATGCACGGCGGCATGGCCAACACCGGCGACCCGGAGCTGGATTTCGTCCTGCGCCTGGGCAACCAACTGCGCCAGGCCCAGGGGCTGGCCCAGGCCCAGGCCAAGCACCTGGCCGACCCGGACTTGAAGAAGCTGGCCCAGGAGCAGGCCCAGCGGCTGCAAAAAGATCTGGACCAGCTACAGGCCTGGCAGACCAAGCGGGCCGGCGCCCCGCCGGCCGCCCCGGCCCCCAAGACCCCGCCCAAGGCGCCCGCCATGTAACAACCGATTTCGCTGGCTGATTTTTCCGGGGAGCGCCGGCCAGGCCGGGCTCCCCGTTGATTTGCGGGACATGTGAAAAAAAGAATTATAGCTACTATGTAGCAATTTTATAGCTAATGCCAAAAGAATTTGCTAGCATGGCCTTGACGCTCCGGGTGGGAAGCTATCCTAACCGGTTGGGCAAGACGGGAAGGTAGTCGAAGGATCGAAGATCTGACCCGGAGCGCACGGGGGCCGAGCCTATCACTCGGCCCCCTACTTTTTTGGGCGATCCGGCAAGCGGCCGGATGAACCATTTCGGCTCATCCGCTTTCGCGCGCACTTCTAGCGCTACCATGATTAACATATTGAGAGTGCTGCACGGGGCGTCCTGCCCCGTGCAGCTTCGGCTTGGCAAAAGTGTGATTTTGCCAAGCCTCTCAAATTGCTCGCCTAGTGTGGCTCGCAATTTGGCGGGCCATCCTTGGGGGTCCCC
>JBMORH010000092.1:0-22192 GCA_049322275.1 Thermodesulfobacteriota bacterium | reverse complement strand
GGGTTATGATGGGAAGTGCGTGACGACTCACGCTACAAAACGGGCTCGAACCCAAGGGGCGGACGGTCTGACACGCACTGAGACACATAACTACTAACATACAAGGGGCGGGGTTTATCCCCGCCCGTCTTTACATCGAAACACGGCCGCGGCGCGGCCCGTGCGAGGCGCGACCCCACCCGACCCGCCCTGGCCGTCGCGGCCCGCGACCCTAGCGCACCACCAGGCAGGTGCAGGGGGCGCGGCGGCTGACCCGCTCGGCCACCGAGCCCAGCACCACCAGGCCCATGCCCGATAGCCCCTGGGAGCCCAGCACCACCAGGTCGGCCTTGGCCTCCTTGAGGTGGGCCAGTATCTCCTCGCTGGGGTGGCCGCGCCGCAAGGCCACCCGCCACCTGAGCCCCTCCAGGCGCGGGGCGTAGAGCTGGCGCAGATAGGCGTCGAGCTTGCGGGCCATCTCCTCGTCGCCGGGCTGGCCCCGGCGCGGGGGCGGTTCGCCGGGGATGAGCGGCAGACCCGGCGCGACCACGTGCAGCACCGTCAGCCGCCCGCCGCCGGCCCGGGCCAGCTCGGCGGCCTCGCCGAGCGCCCGGTCGGCGTGGGGCGAGAAGTCGCTGCAAAAGACGATGTTGGTGAACACGCCCTAGGCCTTGACCATGGAGAGCGCCATCTCCTGCTGGCTGGCGATGAACTGGCCCAGGCCCATGCCCCGGCGCTTGAAATGCCAGGCCTTCAGGGCCCACATGTGCCCCATCATGATGATGTTGTAGGCGGTCAGGTCGGCGTCGGTGAAATGGAAGACCCCGGCCTGGCGGCCTTCTTCCAGGATGCGCTTGAAGACCTCCACCGCCTCCAGCTCCAGGGCCATGATGCGCTTGCGCCCCGCGTCGTCCAGCTTGCGGCTGGCGCGGTAGAGCAGCATGACCTTGTTGCGCTGCTCGTCCACCACCTGGTAATAGCGCTCGATGGCCTTCATGAGCTTCTGCTGGTGGCCGCCGTCGGCCTGGGCCAGGTCGCCGGCCACCAGCCCGGCGAAGCGGTTCTGGAGGTCTTCCAGGATCAGGAGCATGATGTCGGCCGGCTTCTTGACGAACTGATAGGTCACCGGCACCGAGATGCCGGCCGCGGCGGCGATTTCCTCCACCGTGGCCTCGCGACCCTTGCGCTCGATCAGCTCGCTGGCGGCCTTGATCAGCCGGCCGCGCATCTGGTTCAGGTCCATGTCGTCGCGCTGGTCCATGGTCTTCTCCTTGCTGGCCGCCCCCCGGCGGGCGGATTAGGTGTCCTCGTCCCGCGGCTCTCCAGTCCGGCGCACCTTGAATCGCTGCACGGTGGCCCGCAGGTCCTGGGCGGCGTGGGCCATCACCTCGCTGGCGCCGGCCGCCTGCTCCACCAGGGCCGCGTTCTGCTGCACCGCCTCGTCCATCTGGGCCACGGCCCGGTTGATCTCCTCGATGCCGCTGGCCTGCTCCTGGCTGGCGGCGCTGATCTCGGCCACGGTGTCGGCCACGCCCTGGACGTTGGCGATGATGTCCTTAAGCAGGGCGCCGCTCTCGGCCACCAGCGCGCCGCCCTGCTCGGCCTTGGCCACGCTGTCGGCGATCAAGGCCTGAATCTCCTTGGCCGCCGCGGCGCTGCGCCCGGCCAGCGAGCGCACCTCGCCGGCCACCACCGCGAATCCCCGGCCGGCCTGGCCGGCCCGGGCCGCCTCCACGGCGGCGTTAAGGGCCAGCAGGTTGGTCTGGAAGGCGATCTCGTTGACCACGTTGGTGATGTCGCTGATCTTGCGGCTGGATTCGCTGACGGCCGCCATGGCGGCCACGCTGCGCTCCACCACCTGGCCGCCCTGCACGGCCATGGTGGCGGTGCGCCGGGCCATCTCGCTGGCCTGCCTGGCGTTCTGGGCGTTCTGCTTGACGCTGCCGGTCATCTGCTCCACGGCGCTGGCGGTCTGCTCCACGGCGCTGGCCTGGTGCTGGGTGCGCTCGGAAAGCTCCTGGTTGCCCTGGCTGATCTCGCCGGCGCTGGCGGCCACCTTGAAGGCCGACTCGGAGACCTGGTGCATGGCCCCGGCCAGGCTCTGGTTCATCTGCTCCACGTCGCGGGCCACCTGGCCGATCTCGTCGCCCCGGCCGGTCAGGCCGGCGGCCAGGCTGGCGGTGAAGTCGCCCTGGGCGGCCAGGCGCACCGCCCCGGCGGTGGCCACGATGGGCCGGCTCAGGCCGCGGGCCAGCATAAAGGCCACCACCCCGGCCAGGCAGAGCAGGGCGGCCGAGACCGCCCCGGCCAGGGCCATGGCCTGCCAGAACTGGCGGTCGGCCCGGTCCAGGCTGAAGATGACCTCGAATGCCCCGTGGATCTCGCCCTCCTTCCAGTTCTCCATCATCGCGCCGGTGGGGTCCTGGCCCTTGGCGTTGCCCCACAAGGCGGCCGAATCGGCCGGATCGCCGTGGCAGTGCAGGCAGGTCTTGCTCAGCCGCACCGCCCGGAAAAAGCGCACCGCGTTCACCGCCGGGTCCACCACGAAGTATTCGCTGGCCTGGTTGTCGGTCAGGTGGGTGAGGGCGGCGGCCTCCACCGGATCGGGCTGGTTGGCCGGATTGCGGGGGTGGAACTTGGGCACCTTGAAGGTGTAGCCCGCCTCGGCGGCCTTGCGCTTGGCCACCTGCCAGGCCACCACCACCGGCACCACCGAAAAGAGCTTGTCGCGCTGGCCTGTCTTGGCGTACTCGCGCAGCATGTCCACGCTGAAGATGCCCTGGGCCCACATGGATTCAACCTGGTCGCGGGCGCTCTCCACGTTGAGCGTCACCACCCGGGCCGAGTCCACGAAGCTTTTCACCACCTGGCCGCGCTGCTGCCAGGCGTAGAGCGCGAAGACCAGGGCCAACAGCCCCAGGGTGAACAGGAGCATCGCCGCGATCAGTCGTTTCTGGATGGTCCAGCCTGCCATGGTGTTCAATGCCTTTCCGGCGCGGCGACCGGGGCGGCGAGCCTCCGCGCTCCCGTTTCGGGCTTGTGCAATTATAGACTAGTCGCGCCGCCGGGGGAACAGGAACCACGCGGCGGCGGGTCTTGCACAAATGGCAGCGGCCTCATGCCGATTTGCGCCGAAAAAAATTTGGCCTGGGGCCAGGGATGGCCTTGGCCGCGAATTGGCGTCAGGGGGCCAGCAGCACCTGATCGCCGAAGCGCTCGCGCAGGGCCTGGGCCAGGCGGTCGGCCGCGCCCTGGTCGGCCAGCTCCACCAAAAGCTCGCCGGCCTGCCCCACCGCCAGGCGGCCGTGGGCCTGGACCACCGGGGCCACGTCGTCGGGCTCCACGGTCCACCAGCCGCGGGTGCGCCGCAAGAGCTCCTCGCCCTTGAGGCCGCGCGGGGTGACCAGGTCGATCTCGCGGAACCAGGCCTCCCAGCCGATCTGGGCCGGGGCCTTCTGCACCGGGCTGACCGGGTCGTGATAGATGCGGCAACGGCCGAAGAGGCGCAGGCGGATCACGTCAGCACCCCCGCGGCCAGGCCGAACCAGACCCCGTCGGCGGGCAGAAGCTCCGGCGGCGTGCTCACCCCCTGGCGGCTCAGGCCCCTGGCCAGGCAGCACAGGTAGAGCCGGGCGGCCTCGTGGGGTTCGCGGCCCAGGCCGCGGCCCAGGGCGCGCGGCCAGGCCCGCTCGAAGCAGGCGCGGGCCTCGCGCCGGGCCGGGGCCAGGCGGGGGTCGGACCAGGCCAGCCCCAGGCCGGCCAAGAGCCCGGCCTGGGCCTCGTCCAGGGCGGCGAAGACCCGCCGCAGGTGTTGCACCTGGGGGTCGCGTCCCCAATCGTCGAGCTGCCGGCTCATGCCGCGGCCACCTCCCGATAGCAGTCTAGCAAACGCGCCGTGAGGGTTTGGGCCGAAAAGCGCTGGGCCGCCAGGGCCGCCCCGGCCGCGCCCATGGCCGCGCCTTGGGCCCCGGCCAGGCGATCGGCGGCCCGTGCCAGGGCCAGGGCGTCGCCCGGCGGGACCAACAGGCCGTTGCGCCCGTGCTCCAGCCAGTCGCCCACCCCGCCCACCGCCGAGGTCGCCACCGGCGTCCCCAGGGCCATGGCCTCCAGGCCGCTGATGCCGAAGGGCTCGGCCCACAGGCTGGGCAGCCAGAGGCTGGCCGCCCCGGCCAGGAGCGCCTGCATGCGCTGGCGGTCGGCCCAGCCGGCGAAAACCACCCGCCCGCCGCTCATCGCCGCCGCCCGCTCCACCTCGGCGGCCAACGGCCCGTCGCCGGCCACCACCAGGGGCAGGGGCGCGGCCAGCAGCATCGCCGCCTGGAGCGCCACCCGCACCCCCTTGCGCTCCACCAGCCGGCCGGCCAGGAGATGGTGCCGGGCCGGGCCGCGGGCGGCGCGGGGCGTCAGGCCGTGGGCCATGGGCGGCAGCAGCGTCACCCGCGCGGGGGCGACGCCGGCCGCGGCCAGCTCCTCGGCCATGTAGCGCGAAAGGACCAGCAGCCGCCGGAACCCGGCCAGGGCCTCCAGCCGCCGCCGGGTGAGGTCGATCATCCGCCGGCCGTAGCCGGGGTCGCGGAAACAGCGCGCGCAGTGGGCGCCCAGGGGCTGGCGGCAGAGGCCGCCCTCCGGGGTGAGCTTGCCCAGGCCGGGGCAGAAGGCGCGGTGATCCTGCACCGTCATCAGGGCCGGGGCGCTGGCGGCGGCCAGCGCCAGGAGCTCCGGATCCATGAGGTTGTGGACGTGGATGAGGTCGGGCGCGAAAGCGGCGACGGCCTCGGCCAGCCGCCGCCGGGCAGCGCCGCCGCCGGCCGGGGCCAGCCCGGCGCGCATGAGGCCCTTGACCACCCGCCAGGGCCCCAGGCCGGCCCGCTCGGCCGGGGGCAGGCTCAGGTCGTCGTGGCCCACCGCCAGCAGGGTCTCGGCCCGGCCCTGCAAATGGCCCAGCACCGCCACCAGGTGGCGGTCGGCCCCGCCCCGGGCCGAGAGGCGCTCGTTGATGTGCAGCACCCGCATGGCTTATGGCCTCCGCGGGCAAAAGCATACACCAGCCCGCCGGGGACGGAGACGCGGCGCGGTGGACACCAATCAAACCGGCGGCGTCAACCCTGGGCCGGGGCGGCGGCCCGCCGCAGGCGCTGCAGCGCCCGCGCGTCCCAGAGCAGGTCGCGGGCCAGGTCCTGGTGTTGGCCGCTGTTGACCGCCTGCATCACCGCGCGCAGGAAAAGCGCGAAGGCGTCGGCCGGGGCCACCTCCACCGCGGCCTGTTTGGCGAAATGCCGGGTCTCCACCAGGGCCGCCTGATCGGCGGCGGGCGAGAAGGCCCGCTCCAGCCGCGCCCCGGCCTGGGGGGCCAGGACGCGCAGGTGGTTGACGTAGCCGGCGTCGAAGCCGAAATGCCCGGTGAGGCTGCGGCCGTCGGGATAGGTGAGCATCAGGCTGAAGGCCGTGTCCACCTCCTGGCCCATGGCGGTGACCCGGCAGCAGATCTCCTCCGGCATGGCCCCGAAGAAGACCCGGCCGGCGCTGACCGCGAAGGGGCCGAGATCGTTGATCGCCCCGCCGCCCAGGGCGCGCTGGTAGCGGAAGTTGGTCTCGGCCAGGGGCGGGAAGGAATAGGCGGCCAGGAGATGGGCCGGGGCGCTGTCGGCCTCGGCGATGGCCTGGCGGGCGGCGGCCACCTGGGGATGGTAGGTCCAGGCCTGGGCCTCGGCCAAGAGCAGGCTCTTGGCCTGGGCCAGCTCCAGGGCGCGCTGGGCCAGCTCCAGGCTGACCCCGGCCGGCTTGTCCACCACCACGTGCCGCCCGCGGGAAAGCGCCTCGGCCGCCCAGGCGGCGTGGGTGGAGCTGACCGTGCTCACCCAGACCAGCTCCGCCCGGCTGCGCTTGATCGCCTCGGCGTAATCGTCGTAGACCTTGCCGCCCACGCCCGGCGGCATCTGCACCGAGCCGGCCCGGCTGGCGCTGGCGATGTCCACCTTGTCCAGGCCCAGGCCGGCCAGGGCCGGCAGCACCCGCTCGCGCACGTTTTGGCTGTAGCCCAGGATCAGCACCTTCATGACCCACCTCGCAGCGAAAAATGGCGCGGCTTGCTCGCTAGTATTCCTTGACCGCGCCTGCCATAACTCTAGCATAATCTAACATGCCTGCCGCCGGTCGCCGGCGCTCCGCCGGCGCTCCGCCGGCGCCCGCCGCACCCCAAACCAGGAGACGATCCCATGCGCGCGCGCAAATCCATCACCGCCCTGCTGGCCGCCCTGGTTCTCACGATCCTGGCCGCCCCGGCCCTGGCCGGCAGCCAGGACTTCGTCCTGGTCAACCAGACCGGCGTGGTCATCGACGAGCTCTACGTGGTGCCCGACAACGCCCGCACCTGGGAGGAGGACATCCTGGGCCGCGACGTGCTGATGCCCGGCGAGTCGGCCACCATCAGCTTTTCGCCCAAGGAGCGCCACTGCGTCTGGGACCTGATGGTGGTGGACAAGGAGGGCAACGAGGTCTGGTGGGAGGACATCGACTTCTGCCAGCACCGCCGGGTGACCCTGACCCTGGAAAAGGGCCAGCCCTACGCCTATTTCGACTAGGGCCGGGCAGATATAAGGCGAGGCCCCGCCCCGGGCCGGAGCCGGGCGCGGGGTCGTTTGGTTTTGGGGCGTGCGCCCATCAGAGTCACAAGGTAATAGCCGTCATTGCGAGGAGCAACCCGGTGGGGTTGCGACGCGGCAATCTCCCCTTGTCGTTTTGAAAAGACCAGGCAACGGAAGATTGCTTCGCTGCGCTCGCAATGACGGCCATCGCTCCTAGGAGCCTGTCGGAGTAACACGCGGGCAGGCTCCTAGGCGGGCCATGGACGGCTTTCTCCGACACACACCTAGACGGGCTGAAAACGGGGCGGCGGGACCGGCCCCGATCCCGGCTCCACCGCGCGCCCGACGCCGAACCGGCGTTATCGCCTGCGCAGCATCCGCTCGTCGCCCACCCGGATGGTCACCTGGGTGGCGTCGAAGTGCTCCATGAGCGGGATGAGGTACTTGCGCGAGAGCCCGGTCAGCTCCTTGAACTGCTGGGCCGCCATGCGCTCGTGATCGGCGAAAAACTCCACCATCTTCTGCTTGATCTCGTTAAGCGCCGCGGAGTGGAAGTAGAGGTCCTCCTTCACCTTGACCATGACGCCTTCGTTGATGAGCACCTGCAACACCTGCTTGGCCTGCTTCTGGTCCTCCTTCTCGGCGAACTCCTTGAACAATGGCGGGGTCCAGCCGCCTTCTTGCCAGGCCTTTTCCATGCGGGCGCGCAGGGCCTCCTGGCCGCCGGCCAGGCGCACCTGGTGGCCGGCCAGGCGGATCAGGTCCTTGTCCACCTCCACCTTGTTCTCGTCGGTCAGCTTGCGCAAAAGGTGGGCGAAGAGCTTCTGGTCCACCTCGGCCCCCAGGCGCTGCTTGAACTCCTCGCGGCTCATGCCCGGCTTCAGGGGCTGGGCGGCGTGGAACTCGATGAGCAGCGCGAGGGCCTGGTCCACCAGGGCTTGTTGCACCGCGGCCGCCACCAGCCGGCCGCCCTCCTTGTCGAAACGGATGAGCTGCTGCTTGGTGAGCAGCTCGGTGAGCAGCTTGTCCAACTCCCTGGGGGCGATGTTGGCCAGGCGCACCAGGTCCGGGGCGGTGATGCCGCCCGGTCCGGCCAGGCGGGCGTGGACGGCGATGCGCTCGGCCGGGGCTCCGGTCTTGAGCGCGGCCAGGTCGGCCATGATGTCGGCGCGGCCCCGCTTGTGGCGGCCGGGGTGGGGGTGCAGGATCACGCCGCCGGCCACGGTGTAGACCGGCGAATAGGAGCGCAGCACGTAGCGGTCGCCGGCCATCACCGCCACCGGGGCCTCCAGGCGCACCTGGCACAGGCAGGTCTCGCCGGGCTTGAGTTCGTCGCGGTCCAGCAGCATGACGCGCCCCATGATCTCCACGGCCCCGGTGTGGAAGCGCACCGGGGCGCGGTGCTTCAGGGGCCGGGCCATGTCCTTCAGGCTCGCGCAGTCCAGGTCCAGCCACAGCGAGGGCTTGAGCGAACCGGGGGTGGCCACCACGTCGCCGCGCTCGATCACCGCCTTCTCGATGCCTTGCAGGTTCACGGCCGTGCGCTGGCCGCGCCGGGCCTCGTTCACGTCGGCGTTGTGCACCTGCAAGCCCCGCACCTTGGCCTTGATGTCGCGGGGGTAGATCTCCACCTCCTCGCCCACCTTCAGCGCGCCGCCGATGGCGGTGCCGGTGATGACGGTGCCGAAGCCCTTCATGCTGAACACCCGGTCCACCGGCAGGCGGAAGGGGCCGTGGGCCGGGCGCTCCTCCAGCCTGGCGGCCATCTGGTCCAAGAGCGCGACCAGCTCCGGCACGCCCTGGCCGGTGACGGCGCTGACCGGGGCCAGGGGGGCGTTTTCCAGGAAGCTGCCGGCGAGATACTCGCGGATGTCCTCCTGCACCAGCTCCAGCCACTCGGCGTCCACCATGTCGATCTTGGTCAGCACCACCAGGCCGGCGTGCACGCCCAAGAGCGAGCAGATGTCCAGGTGCTCGCGGGTCTGGGGCATCACGCCCTCGTCGGCGGCGATGACCAGCGCGACGAGATCGATGCCGGTGGCCCCGGCCACCATGTTCTTGACGAACTTCTCGTGGCCGGGCACGTCCACGATGCCCAGGCGTTGGCCGGATGGCAGGTCCAGGAAGGCGAAGCCCAGCTCGATGGTGATGCCGCGGGCCTTCTCCTCCTTGAGGCGGTCGGTGTCGATGCCGGTCAGCGCCCGGACCAGGGAGGTCTTGCCGTGGTCGATGTGGCCGGCGGTGCCCAGGACCAGTTGCTTCATGGACGGGCCTCCAGGGAGGGATGGTGCGTCTTGTAAGGTGGTTACAGAATATAGGCCGGGGGAAGGGGGGCGTCAAGTTAGGCTTGCGAAGCTCGTAAGGTTGTGTTATGTTCCCAATATGGGAACAATATTTTATATAGCGAGTTGGGACCAGGAGTTTGCCGGGATATAAGCGGAGCTCAGAATGCATGTGATATCACGTAGTACGTTGAAGGTATTTTGGGAAGAGAACTCGGATGCGGAAGGCCCTCTGAAAGCTTGGTTTCATGAAGCTAAAAAGGCACACTGGAATTCAAGCCAAGACATCAAGGCAAGGTATGCGACCGCAAGTATCATCACTAGGGAACGGGTGGTATTCAATATTGGAGGGAACAAGTATAGGTTGGTAGTAGCGATTCATTATAAGAGCGAGACGGTCTACATCCGGTGGGTTGGCACCCATGAGGAGTATGACGCCATTGACGTCAAGGAGGTGTAGGGTGATCAAGGCGATCAAGAGCGCGGAGGATCACCAGCAGGCCCTGGCCAGGATAGAGGCCCTGATGGCGAGGCCTGGTAGTCCAGAAGTGGACGACGAGATTGAAGTGCTAGGGATACTGGTGGAAAAGTATGAGGAGGAACATTTCCCCATCGAGCAGCCTACGCCAGTGGAGGCCATCAAATTTCGAATGGAGCAGATGGGGCTCCGTCAGATCGACTTGGTCCCCTACCTCGGTAGTCGGAGCAAGGTTTCCGAGGTGCTATCTGGTAAAAGAAGCTTGACCTTAAAAATGATAAGAGCCTTGAGCGACAAGCTGGATATTCCGGCAGAAATATTGATGCAAGATAGGCAAACACTCATGCTCGAAAATAGTAATGGGCTTGAGTGGGAAGCTTTTCCAATTGCCGAAATGATGAGAAAAGGGTGGATAGCTAAAGTCAGAGAATGGCGGACGGTAGCAGAAGAAATATGTCGTGATCTGATAGATAGCGCTGGAGGGTTTATTGCGATCCCTGCTGCTAGGTTCAGGCTGGGTGGTAGATTAACTGGACGTGACAAGATAAACCATTACGCTCTGATGGCTTGGTGTCTTAAATTATTGGCTCTAGCGCGTACGTCCACTGCGATATTGCCAGTATATGCTGGGAATATTGATGCAACATTTATGCGAAAAGTTGCCAAGTTTAGCTACTTTGAAAATGGGCCTCTCATTGCCAAAGAGTATCTTGCTAAGCACGGCATTGACTTGATTATCCTTTCACATTTAACAGGTACCCATTTGGATGGCGCCGCAATGTTTGCCGCGACAGGTAATCCAATAATTGGCCTGACATTACGGTACGATAGAATTGATTATTTTTGGTTCTGTTTGCTTCACGAATTGGCACATGTTTGCTTGCATCTCAACCCTGGGAGAGAAGCTCTGGTATTAGATGAGAAGTTAATGGATCATGGTGCCCATAGCCAAGAGTCTGCGGAGATAGAAGCTCACGAAATGGCGCAGGAAAGTTTAATCCCAATAGCTGAATGGAACTCTCACCCAGTGCATGAGAAACCTTCAATTGAGAATGCCATTGACCTTGCAAAACATTTAGAAATTTCCCCTGCTGTTGTTGCAGGAAGAATTCGTTATGAGACAAGCAATTATCGTTTGCTTACCCAGCTGACAGGGCAAGGTCAAATTCGGCGACTTTTCCCTGACATGTTGTAACGAACAACAATGGTGTATCATGGATTGCCACCACATTCGTTAACCCCCATCCTGGCCCTGGACCTAGGCGAGAAGCGCATCGGCGTGGCGGTGAGCGACCCGGCGCGCACCATGGCCCTGCCGCTGACCACCATCGCGCGGGTCAACCGCGACGCGGACGTGCGGGCCGTCGCCGCCATCGCCGCCGAGCAGGGGGCGGGGCTCTTGGTGGTGGGCCTGCCCCGGCGCACGGACGACAGCATTGGGCCGGAGGCGGACAAAGCCATGCGCTTCGCCCGCCGCCTGGCCCGCGCCCTGAACCTGCCTTTGGCCTTCGTGGACGAATGGGAGACCACCAGCGAGGTGCACCAGCGCCTCATCGCCGCCGACGTCAGCCGCGTCAAACGCATGCGGGTGGTGGACAAACTGGCCGCCGCCCTGATCCTGGAGCGCTACCTGCAAGGCCGGGGGGTGGAGCCGGCCTGAGGCGGCGCTGCGGACCATGGCCGCCGCCCGGTCCCGGATTCAGGTTGGGTTGGACGCGGACGGGTCTTCAGGCCACCACGAAGGGGCTGCCCAGGAAGCGGATGAAGCTGGGCACCAGGTCCTTGCCGAAGCTGGCCTCGCTCTCCTGCATCATGGTGGCCGCCGCCTCATAGGCGCTCCTGGCGTCCTGGTGGGGCCGCTCGCTGGTCATGGCGTCGAAGGCGTCCACCAGGCGCACCAGCCGGGCCGGCATGGGGATGCGCTCGGCCTTGAGGCCGTGGGGATAGCCGCTGCCGTCGGCGTTCTCGTGGTGGTGCAGCACGATCATCAGGGCGTCGTAGGGCACCGCGCCGATCTGCAACAGCATCTGGTAGCCCAGGTAGGGGTGCTGGCGCACCTGGGCCATCTCCTTGTCGCTCAGGCGGCCGGTCTTGCTCACCAGGCCGGCCGGCAGCCTGATGCGCCCCAGGTCGTGCATCATGGCCCCCACCCCATAGGCGTGCACCGAGGCCTCGTTGAAGCCCTGGTAGCGGGCCAGGGCCATGGTCAGCATGGCCACGTTGACCGAGTGGGTGTAGATGCTGTAGTCGGTGCGCAGCAGGCCGGAAAGCCGGGTGAGCACCTGGGTGTCGGCGGTGAGCCGGGTGACGGTCTGCTGCACCCGGCCCACCAGGCTCTTGAGCGCCCGCGGGCTGGTGTCGGCGGCGTTGAAGAAGGTGTTGAGGTTGAACAGGGCCAGCTCCTGCACCACCCTGGCCTTCTGGCGCAGCGGCCGGCTGGCGTCCTCCATGATGAGCGGGGTGAAGCGCTGGAAATAGTCCTGGAGCTGCTCCACCTGGTCCAGCTTGACGTAGACCAGGCGTTGCTCGGCCATGAGCAGGCGGTCGCGCCAGACGGCCTTGAACTCCTCGCCCTGCTCCGAGGCCGTCTCCATCACCACCTTGCGCCGGTCGCGGTCATACAGGGGCAGGTAGAGGTCGGCCGGGCTGGGCTGGCCGGGCACCAGCACCTCCAGGGCCAGGGGGGCCATGCCGAACTCGGCCGGCTCGAAATCCACCGTGAGCCGGGCGCGGTCCAGGGGCCGGTCCAGGATGCGGCGCTTGCGCGCTTGGTTGGACGCTGCCTCTTCCAATGCCTCTCCCGCCTGATAATCTGGCTGACTTTGACCATAGCACGCCGGAAATGGCCGCGCAACGCGCCGGGTTGACCGGCCCGCCCGATGCGGCTATGTTGGACGACAGCCTTGCGCCCACCCCCATCCGGAGAGCCGCCATGCTGCCAAAGCCATCGCCCTGGGGACCGGAGCGGCTGCGCGCCGCCGCCAGCGCCTATTGGGAAGCCTGCGCCCTGCACGCCGCCGTGCAGACCGGCCTGGCCGCGGCCCTGGCCCAGGGTCCGGCCACGGCCCCGGAGCTATGCCAACGCCTGGGCCTGGACCCCCGCGGCCTGGCCATCCTGCTGCGGGCGCTCTGCGTGCTGGAGCTGGTGAACGAAACCGACGAGCGCTACACCCTCAACCCGGCCGCGGCCCCCCACCTGACCCCCGGCGACCCCCGCGACATGAGCGACATCATCCTGCACATGGCCGACATGGTGGGCGACTGGTCGCACCTGGCCGAGTGCGTGAAAAGCGGCCGGCCGGTGCGGCGTCCGGAGCCGGACCAGCCCGGCCCCGGCCCCCAGCGCGACCACTTCTACCGCGCCATGCGCGACATCGCCCGCCAGCAGGCCACCGGCCTGTCCGGCCGCCTGGGCCTCAGGCCCGGCCAGAGCCTCATCGACCTGGGCGGCGGACCAGGGGTCTATGGCCTCACCTTCGCCGAGGAGGTGCCGGGGCTCAAGGTCACCGTCTTCGACCTGCCCCAGGCCCGCGAGCATTTCCTGGCCGAGAGCCAGGTCCATCCCAAAGCCCGCGACGTGGTCTTTCGCGCGGGCGATTTCCACGTCGACGACCTGGGCGGGCCCTACGACGTGGCCTGGCTGAGCCAGATCCTGCACGGCGAGGGGCCGGAGGACTGCGCCGACCTGCTGGCCCGGGCCGTGGCCGCCTTAAAGCCCGGCGGCCAGCTCTGGGTGCAGGAGTTCGTGGTGGACATCCCCGGCCATCCCTGGGCCGGGCTCTTCGGGCTGAACATGCTGGTCAACACCCGCCAGGGCATGGCCTACAGCCGCCAGGAGCTGATCTACATGCTGGTGACGGCCGGACTGCGCCAGGTGCGCTATGGCGGCAAGACCCGCGAGGGCGCGGCCGCGGCCCTGCTCTGGGGCCAGAAACCGGAATAGACCCCGACCACCGCCCCCAGGGGCGCAGCACAGCGGAGCAGGCAACATGAGCGAGGACATCAAGCAGAAGACCGCGGCCACCGCCCAGCTCTACTTCGAGGGCTACCCCTGGGATCGGCCCTACGACCTCTGGCGGTCCTTCGACCCCGGCCTGGCCAAGGACCTGAGCCTGTTCATCACCGGCCAGATGTACGCCCGCCAGCGCATCCCCCACCCCACCCGCCAACTGGCCGCGGTGGCCGCGCTCACCGCCCTGGAGCGCAGCGAGGAGCTCCGGCTGCACATCTGGGCCGCGCTAAGAGTGGGCTCTAGCCCCCGCGACGTGGCCGAGGTGATCTTCCAGACCGGGGTCTACGCCGGCATGCCGGTGGTCAACCAGGCGCTCAAGGTGCTCAAGGCCGTGCTTCAGGAACGCCAGCAGTGGCCGCCGGAGCCCAGCCAGGGCTGATCCCGCCCCAAGCCTTTCCCGCCGCCGCGCCGGCCCCGCTGGCCGGCCCGTGGCGCATTGGCCTGGCCGGGGCAGGGCTTGAAGCAGCCCCCCGCCTGGGATAGACTGAGCCACCTTCCGCAAACCTTAACTTTTTGCCCAAACCGCTAAAGGACGTTGCAGCCATGAACGTGCACGAATACCAGGCCAAGGGCCTGCTCAAGGCCTTCGGGGTGCCGACGCCAGACGGCGGCCTGGCCACCACCCCGGCCGAGGCCCGCGCCGTGGCCGAATCGCTTGGACCCGGCAAATACGTGGTCAAGGCCCAGATCCACGCCGGCGGCCGCGGCAAGGGCGGCGGCGTCAAGGTCGTGGCCAGCCCCGAAGCCGCGGCCGAGGCCGCCCGCCAGATCATCGGCATGACGCTCGTCACCCACCAGACCGGCCCGGCCGGCAAACTGGTGCGCAAGGTCTGGGTGGAAAAGGCCACCGACATCGCCGGCGAGCTCTATCTGGCCGTGGTCTTGGACCGCGCCGCCCAGCGCCTGGCGGTGATGATGAGCCCCAGCGGCGGCATGGACATCGAGGAGGTGGCCGACAAGCACCCGGAGCTGATCTTCACCACCCACGTGGAGCCCGGCCAGGCCCTGTGGCCCTTCCAGGCCCGCAAGCTCCTTTTCGGCTGCGGGCTCAGCGCCGCCCAGGTGAACGCCGGCACGCCGCTTATCCAGAACCTGGTGCGCCTGGCCTGGGAGAAGGAAGCCACCCTGGTGGAGATCAACCCCCTGGCCGTCACCGCCGAGGGCAGCCTGGTGGCCCTGGACGGCAAGCTTAACTTCGACGACAGCGCGCTAAAGCGCCACCCGGAGATCGCCGAGCTGGAGGACCCCGACGAGACCGACCCGCTGGAGCGCCAGGCCGTCAAGCAGGGGCTCAACTACATCCGCCTGGGCGGCAACGTGGGCACCATGGTCAACGGCGCCGGCCTGGCCATGGCCACCATGGACGTGATCAAGATGGCCGGGGCCGAACCGGCCAACTTCCTGGACGTGGGCGGCGGGGCCAGCGAGGAGATGGTGACCAAGGGCTTCGAGGTCATCCTCAGCGACCCCAACGTCAACGCCATCCTCATCAACATCTTCGGCGGCATCCTGCGCTGCGACACCCTGGCCTCCGGCGTGGTGGCCGCGGCCAAGAAGGTGAAGCTGGCCGTGCCCCTGGTGGTGCGCCTGGAGGGCACCAACGTGGAGGCCGGCCGCGAGATACTGGCCAAGAGCGGCCTGGATTTCGAGGTGGCCGGCTCCATGAAGGAAGCGGCCCTTAAGATCGCCCAGGTGGCCGCCAAGGCCAAGGCCTGCTGAGCCGGGAGGGTTATCAACCATGAGCATACTGGTCGACAGGGACACCAGGATCGTGGTGCAGGGCCTGACCGGACGCGAGGGCATGTTCCACACCGAGAAGATGATCGAGTACGGCACCAAGGTGGTGGCCGGGGTCACCCCCGGCAAGGCCGGCCAGAGCGTGCTGGGCGTGCCGGTCTTCGACCGCGTGGCCGACGCGGTGCGCCAGACCGGAGCCGAGGTCAGCATCGTCTTCGTGCCCGCCGCCTTCGCCGCCGACGCCGCCTGCGAGGCCTCCGAGGCCGGCTGCCGCCTGGTGGTGGTCATCACCGAGCACATCCCGGTCATGGACATGATCCGGGTCAAGCAGTTCCTGAACGCCCGCGGCACCCTGCTGATCGGACCCAACTGCCCCGGCGTCATCACCCCGGAGGAATGCAAGCTGGGCATCATGCCGGGCTACATCCACAAAAAAGGCCCGGTGGGCCTCATCAGCCGCTCCGGCACCCTAACCTACGAGGTGGTCCACCAGCTCACCGCCGCCGGCCTGGGCCAGAGCACCTGCATCGGCATCGGCGGCGACCCGGTGGGCGGGCTGAACTTCGTGGATCTGCTGCGGATGTTCGCCGAGGACCCGGCCACCGAGGCCGTGGCGCTCATCGGCGAGATCGGCGGCGACGCCGAGGAGCGGGCCGCGGCCTACATCGCCGAGCATTTCAAGAAGCCCGTCTTCGGCTTCGTGGCCGGGCTCACCGCCCCGCCCGGCAAGCGCATGGGCCACGCCGGGGCCATCATCAGCGGCAGCAAGGGCAAGGCCAGCGACAAGATCGCGGCCATGGAGGCCGCCGGCATCACCGTCGTGCGCGCCCTGGGCGAATTCGGCGCCACCGTGGCGGCCACATTGAAGTAAGAGCCGGAGGCGTGGAAAACGCCGCGTAAAAAGGGTTTTTCGCAGGGGCGGGGTTCATCCCCGCCCGCGCGACGGCGGAAAAAACCAAGACGGGCGGGGATGAACCCCGCCCCTGCGAAGACGGGCATCCAAGAACATAGCCGTCATTGCGAGCGTAGCGAAGCAATCTTCCGTTGTCTCTTTTGCCTTAAGAAAACAACGGGAGATTGCCGCGTCGCAACCCAAACGGGTTGCTCCTCGCAATGACAGACCTCTCCTGGATGGCCGTTGGGTGGCCGAGGTGAATTTTTGATGCAGGGGCGGGTTTGTCCCCGCCCGCGCGACGGCGGAAAAAACCAAGACGGGCGGGGATGAACCCCGCCCCTGCGAAGAGAGGCAACGTCTCTTTCCAGCCTCCCGCCCCTCTCCCCCCGCCGGGGGGAGAGGCCGGGTGAGGGGGGCTCGGACTGGACCAGAGAGATTTTTTCAGCGTGACCGGCGTGGGCATCATAGGCTTCGGACGGGTGGGGCGCGGGCTGGTGCGCGAGCTCTGGCTGCGCGGCCTGGGCGCGGCCCTCGTGGCCGTGGCCGAGGTGAACCCCGCCGGCCGCGACCCGGCCGAGCTGACCGCCGACCTGGCCTATCTGTTGGCCCACGACCCCTCTTACGGCCGCTTTCCGGCCCCGGTCAGCGCCCAGGGCGCCAATCTGGTCATCGCCGGCCGGAAGGCGCCGGTGTTCTATGGCGGCAGCCCGGCGGCGGTGGATTGGGCGGCCCTGGGCGTGGAGGTGCTGGTGGAGGCCTCCGGCGACCCCAACGCCGCGGCCGAGGCCGCCGGCCTGGCCGGCCAGGCGGTGGCCAAGGTGCTCATCACCCGCTCCGAGGCCGCGGCCGACGTCACCCTGGTCAAGGGCGTGAACTGGGACAGCTACGACCCGGCCCGCCACCGGGTGGTGAGCTGCTCCACCTGCACCGCCAACGCCCTGGCCCCGGTGCTGGGGGTGATCGACCAGGCCTATGGCGTGGCCAGCGGGGCCATCGCCACCATCCACCCGGCGCTCTCCGGCGACACCCTCCTGGACGCCCCCGCCCCCCAGGCCAGCCAAGGCCGCTCCGGGCTCGGCGTGCGCCCGGTGACCAGCGAAGTCGCCCGCACCACCGCCCAGGTCCTGCCGCAACTCAAGGGCCGGCTCAGCGCCATGAGCCTGCGCGTGCCCACGCTGTTGGTCAACGCCCTCATCGCCGACCTGGTGCTCACCCGCCCTCCGGCCGGGGCGGCCTCGGTGGTCGCGCTCCTGGAAGACGCCTGCGCCGGCCCCCTGGCCGGAATAGCGGCCATCGAACGCGGCTTCCTGGGCCGGCCCAGGGTGGCGGCCGACTTTTTGGGCGATACCCATTCGGCCCTGGTTGATATAAACTGGATCAGCCTGAACGGCGCGCTCTTGCGGCTGTTGCTGTGGCACGACAACGAGCGCGCCTATTGCGCACGGGTGGCCGACACCCTGGCGCTGGTGATGGAGCGACCGGCCTGACTTGCCCTTCCCCCGTCGCGGGGGAGCAGGCCGCACAATCCTGGCGCACGGCCCGTCCGCTTTGGCGGCGGCGTACACCTCCCAGAGACGCGTGGCAAGCGCGTAAGGAGGCACCCGATGTCCTTGCAGAGTCACGGCTATCCCCGACCGCTCATCCTGAAGAACGGCGAGGAGGTCTGGCTTAGGCCCCTGGACCCCCAGGCCGACGAGGCCCGGCTCTTCGGATTCTTCGGCCGCTTCTCCGACGAGGACCGCTGGTACCTGGAGAACGACATCAGCGATCCGGACATCGTGCGCCACTACCTCCTGGGCTATCACCCCTCGCGCATGATCCCCATCGTGGCCATCGACGACCTGGAGCGCATCGTGGGCAAGGCCAGCCTGCACCGCTTCCACCACCCCGGCGCCCGCGGCCACGTGGGCCGGGTGCGGGTGCTGGTGGACCCGGAGCACCGCAACCAGCGCCTGGGCACCTTTCTGCTCCTGGACCTGATCCAGCTCTCGGTCAACCTGGGCCTGCGCCTGTTGTACACCGAGTTCGTCAAGGGCGTGGAGGACAAGGCCATCCGGGCCGCCCGCAAGCTGGACTTCTTCGAGCAGGCGGTGCTGCCGGAATGGGCCAAGGACCGGCGCGGCTACAACTACGACCTGGTCATCATGATCAAGCGCCTGCACGGCGACTTCGAGGATTTCTAGACCAAAGGCCATGCCAGAGAGCGCCCGCCAGGTCATCGAAACCAAGCGCGGCCCGGTGGAACTGGTCAGCTATGTTTCACCGGAGGAGGTGATGCGCCTGGAGCTGGACGAGGGCATCGGCGTCTTCGCCTCCTACCGCTCCATCCTCACCTGCCTGGACAGCCTGATCCACCAGGCCAGCCTGCCGGGGGCCAACCTCTGCCTGGCCCTGAGCGGCAAAAAGCGCATCGTGGGCTATTGCGTGCGCCGGCCCCCGGCCGCCGGCGAGCGCTGGGCGGCCATGGACCCGCCGATCCTCTACGAGGTCTTTGGCGAAAACGCGCGCGGCTGGCGCAACCACGGCCTGATGAAGCCCATGCTGGAGATGGTCTGCACCGAGCCGGCCAACGAGGCCCGCATCCTCTATATCGTGGGCTACTCCTGGACCTGGGACCTGGATGAGACCAAGAAGAACGTCATGGACTACCGCGAGACCATCGTGCACCTGCTCCAACCCCTGGGCTTCCGGCAATACCCCACCAACGAGCCCAACGTCAGCCTGCGCGCCGAGAACCTGTTCATGGCCCGCATCGGCAACCAGATCGACCGGGCGGTCAAGCGCCGCTTCACCAACCTGCTTTTTGGCATCGGCGAGGACTAGGCGTGGCTTGCCCGGCGGGGCGCTGAGCGTGGTATGATTCTAGCGCAGACCATCTCCCGGACCTAAGGCGGCATGGCGATGACCCCGGCCCTGGACGTCCAAGCCCTGACCCGCATGCGGCCCATCCTGCGCCGTCACGGCGTGGTGCGCGCCGGGCTCTTCGGCTCCGCGGCCAGGGGCGAGGCCGGCGCGGACAGCGATCTCGACCTGCTGATAGAGTTCGACCGTCCCACCAGCCTGCTGGACCGGGCCAGGCTCAAGCTGGAGCTGGAGGCCGCCCTGGACCGCCGGGTGGACCTGGTGCACTACCGCTCGCTGCACCACCGCATCCGGGACCAGGTCCTGGCCGAGGAGGTCGCGATCCTGGGGTCCCCAGGGCGAGCATGAGCTATCCGAAGCCGGATAGTTTCACGCCCCCCTCACCCTTCCCTCTCCCCCAGAAGCCGGGGGAGAGGGTGAATGAACAGCCACCAGAATTGGAACACGGCTCTTTTATCTTTACCCTTGCCCCCACTTGGTGGAGGAGAGGGCGGGGTGAGGGGGCTCTTCTTTGACGCTGCCCGGCACGATGAATACCAACCACCAAACCGGACCCATCCGGGTGCTGCGGCTCATCGCCCGGCTCAACGTGGGCGGGCCGGCCCGGCACGTGGCCAGCCTGATGACCGGCCTGGACGCCGCCGATTTCGCCCAGACCTTGGTGGCCGGCCGGGTGCAGGCCGGCGAGGACGATCTGGCCCCCGCGCTCCGGGCGGCCGGGGTGGATTACCTGGAATTGCCCAGCCTGGGCCGCGCCCTGCACCCGCTGCGCGACCTCGTGAGCCTCTGGATGGTGCTGCGGCTCATGCTGCGCCTGCGGCCCCACGTGGTGGACACCCACACCGCCAAGGCCGGCGCCGTGGGCCGGACGGCCCTGATGCTCTACCGGCCCCTGGCCCGGCTGACCGGCCGGCCGCTGCCCAAGGCTATCCACACCTTCCACGGCCACACCTTCGCCGGCTACTTCGGCCCCCTGGCCACCAGGCTATTCCTGGCCATCGAGCGCTTTTTGGCCAAAAACGCCACCTGGCGCATCGTGGCCATCAGCCCGGCCATGCGCCGCGAGCTCTGCGAGCTCTATGGCGTGGGCCGGCCGGAGCAATTCGTCCTGCTGCCCCTGGGCATCCCCCTGGAGCCCTTCGACAACCCCGCGCCGGCCCGGGCCGCCTTCCGGGCCGCGCTGGGGGTGGCCGAGGGCGAGACCCTGATCGGCGCGGTGGGTCGGGTGGCGGCCATCAAGAACTACGGCCTGCTCCTGGCGACGGCGGCGGCCTTGCAGGCCGCCCGGCCGGAGCTATACGCCCGCGCCCGCTTCGCCGTCATCGGCGGCGGCGACCCGGCCGACCTGGCGGCCCTGCGCGCCCAGGCCCAAGACCTGGGCGTGGCCGAACGGCTGCTCCTGGTTGGCAACCAGGCCGACCCGGCCGGGTTCATGCCCGGCCTGGACGCGCTCTGCCTGACCAGCCTGAACGAGGGCACGCCCATGGCCATCCTGGAGGCCGGGGCCTGCGGCGTCCCGGTCGTCGCCACGGCCGTGGGCGGGGTTCCGGACCTGCTGGGGGAGGTGGCGGAGGAAACGCCGGAGGGCTATGCCCGGCGCGGGCGGGGCCTGACCGCCCGCAGCGGCGACGCGGCCGGGTTATGCGCCGCCCTGGCCCGGCTCATGGACGATGCCGCCCTGGCCGCGGGCCTGGGCGCGGCGCTTTTGGAGCACGTGCGGGCCCATTACGACCAGGCCCGGCTCATCGCCGACACGGCGGCGCTCTACCGCGCCGCCCGCCAAGGCTGAGCCCGTCACGCCGCCGGGCGGCGGTTGCCCGGTCCAATACGGCCGCGTGCACTCGCCAAACATACAAGGGGCGGGGATAAAACCCCGCCCCTTGTATGTTAAAGGCAGCTACGGGAGCGAGCAGGGCTCGTTCCGAGCGCGGGGCCGCCCGACCCGATTCGCCAGTCGCGGCACCCGACCCCGCCCGCGTTTTGGATCGCGGTGAACCTGGGCCAGCCCCCGGCGGGCTAGAACAGGCCGCTGATGGCCTGCACCAGGCCCTGGCGCAGATAGGGCTCGGCCTCCACGAACTCCAGGCTGACCTTGCGCGCGCTGGAGGCGATGCGGGTCTGGTACTTCTTCACGTTGCTGGTGCTGGCGGTGCGCTGCTTGGTGTAGGTCTGGGCCGAGCCCTGCTTCAGGGTGGAGGTGAACTCCTCGCTCACCGCGCCCTTGACCCGCTCGCTGATCTGCACGTCGGTCACCGCCGCGTACCAGACCACCTGCACCAGGGAGCCGGCCACCACCTCGGCCGCGCCGGCGGCCAGGCCGCCCACCGCCGCGCCCTGCCAGGGCCGGCTGCCGCCCAACAGCGCGCCGGCCGCCGCGCCGGCCGCCACGCCGCCATAACCCAGGGCGGTGGCGTTCTCCAGGGCCGACTGGTCGGTGCGCCCCACGGCCAGCACGTTGGCCTGCAGGATGTAGTGGGCCTGGGCCGGATCTTGCACCACCCGGTAGCCCTTGGCCATTAGGGCGCTCATCACCTCGCCCTGGATGTCGAAGGGCTTGTCGCTGGTGTTGCGGATCTGGACGAAGACGCTGCGCTCGGAGGCCGCCACCGGGTCCAGGAAGATCGTGTGGCTCATCTTGGTCTGCACGTCCAGGTCCTTGTAGCGTATGGCCGTGGTGGTCGCGGCGCAGCCCGCCAACAGGGCCAAGGCGGCCAGGGCGGCCACCGCGATGCCCAAACGACCGTATTTGCTAAGCATATCCCGTGCCTCCAATGTGTGGGTTCGGTCAACGCTCAGGGTTGGCGGGCGCAACCCCTTTGCCGGTTGCAGATTCAGCATAGCACTGGGGAAAAAGTCCAGCAAGACTGGATCGATGGACTTAGATGAGAAGTGGGCAGTATCACCCGCAAGCGCCGCGAGCTGATTCCTGTCTTTGAAAGGCATGACCTTCCATCGACCCGGAAGGAGGGGTTTTAATCTCTTCAATAATCAACTGGCAAATCGCCAACCCCTTCTTTAGCTTAAGCGGAAAGGGGCCAGCGTTGAATATTTCCAGCGCTATCTTGCCATAGAAACCGGCATGAATGGTAGGAGCAGTCATGTGTATTTGGAGTCCCAGCCTAGCCAGACTGCTACGCCCCTCGACGCGTGCGGCCAGGCAACAAGCGGGGTTACTGATCTTGCCCACGTACAGCGGACAGATCGCTAAGCGACTTTTTGGGACTCAAAGGCCAATGGGGGGCCTGTCAGGTTTTTTGTGTATGAGGCGGTTGTCGCCCTGGCCTCGTAGAGCATCTTAGCCTACCACGCCTTTGAATCGATCTGGATACATGATGGCGAATTGGTTCATGGCAGCCCGCCACT
>JBMORH010000091.1:0-22214 GCA_049322275.1 Thermodesulfobacteriota bacterium | reverse complement strand
AGTGATTGAACTCGAAACCAAAACTCATCAGAGACTTCCCACGAGCGAACTTTGGCCATGGCGCACCTCCCACTCCACCTTAGGGAAGTGCCGATTAAAAGTCAACTTATTTACGGATAAGTTCTTAGTCGGGGCGGCTGCAGGTTCGCGGCGCGGGTGGTGGGCAAGAACGGCGCTGGCAACCTGATGGTGGGCCAGGAGATCAAGCTCCAGGCCAACCTGACCAGCGGGGAAGATGCCGAATCCCTGCCCGCAACGGTCCGCAACGTCAAAACCGACGCCCACACCCTGGTGGCTGGCTTGGCCTTCGGAGGCCTGGATGCCAGAGCGCTAGGCACCTTGGAGTGCTGCATCCGCACCCTGCAGGAGGCCGGGGTCAGCCGCGTGCACACCTGAGCGGCTGCAGCCAGCCACACATGTTTGTTTGCCAAATCGACAATCTCGGCAAAGAGGACGGGCATGAGCTCCTGGGGGGGGACTGCTGAAAACGGCCTGGATTTGGGTGTGGCCGAAGTAAAAGTGACCGATGTGTCGGCCGAGGAGTTGGCCCGCGCCGAAAAAGGTTTCCTGGCCTTTCCAATCGAGCGACTGAAAAACGCCGCCTTGCCGGTGGAAGTGTTCCTGCCCCGGCGCAACCCGGCCCAAGGCCGCCTGGAGATGGTCAGCCTGCTTGCGCCGGAGAGGACCTTGCCCAGGCGCCTTTACGACAAACTGGTGGGGGCGGGCCTGGACATCTGCTATTGCCGCCGCTCGGAGGTGATCAACCTCATCCAGTTCAACAATCAGTTCCTGGCTGGAGCGCTGCACAACTACTCCCTGCCGGTGGCCGAGAAGGCCAGACACATTTATGACCAGGGATTGCTGCTGGTGGAGCACGCCATGACCGACCAGCGCCTGGGCCCCAACATAACCATGTGTCAACGCTACCTAAAGTTCCTTTCCTCGTTCATTTCCCGCGATCAGGCCGCCAGCCGGTCGCTTTCCGAGATGCTGGTCCTGGACTATTCGCTCTACACCCATTCGGTCAACGTCTGCCTGCTCTGCACCGCCTTCGGCCACTTCCTGGGCCTGGGCACCGGCCAGATTCAATCGCTCAGCCTGGCCAGCCTCTACCACGATCTGGGCAAACGTGATGTGCCCAAGGATATCCTGCTGAAAGACGGCCCGTTGAGCCGCGAGGAGTGGGAATGGATGCGCCGCCACCCCCTGGCCGGCTTCGAGGCCCTCAAGCCAGTTGCAAAAATGCCATTTGAAAGCCTCAACGCGGTTCGGCAGCATCACGAGAACCTGGACGGCACCGGATACCCCCATGGCCTGCGATCCCACGAGATAGTCATGGAATCGCGCATCCTGCGCATCGTCGACGCCTACGACGCCATCACCTCCCGGCGAAGCTACAAGCCCGCCTTTGAGCCCGCGGAAGGCATCCGCCTGATGCTGACCGAATTGAAGGGCAAGATCGCCTCCGACCTCCTGACCAGCTTCGTGGTGTTCCTGGGCGAAATCGGCGGCGGCGGTGAGCTGTTGGGACGCGGCCGGGTTCGGCGGCGGCACGTCCTCTCCAATCCGCCGGAGCCCCCTCTCGTCTCCGCGGCCGACGCATCTCCCGACCCGAAGGGCTCTGGCTAGTCCTGTCCGCCGGTCGGGCGGCAGCTTCGATGGGGCTTGCCGCGGCTACGGTTCCCCCATATAGCTAGGGACGGCGGCCGCGCCCGTCCCGCGGGCTGCCACGCCAACCGCCTGGCATGAAAGGGCCGGCCGGGGAGAACCCCGGCCGGCCTTGGCATGCGGCGATGGCGGCGGCCGCGTCTAGAAGGTGAAAATCAGGTCGGCGTGGAGCATGTCGAACTTGGCGCTGGCCCCGCTGAGGTTCTCGTCCTCCGGCTCGCTGTGATACCAGGTGAGCGCCGCGTCGGCGTACTTGAAGATGCGGTACTTGGCGCTGATGACATAGCCCTTGCGGTTGTTGTGGTTGAAGTCGCTGTCGCTGAAGTAGCCGGGGGTGGCGTTGGCCTCGATGACCTTGTAGTCGAAGGTCAGGCCGAAGGGGCCGTAGTCCAGGCCGACGCCGAGGTCGTAGCCGGAGTCCTTGCCGCTGGCCGCGCCGGTGGAGTCGTCCTCGCTGTTCTTGATGTAGTGGCCCCAGACGCTGGCCTTGACCGCGCCGAACTTGTGGGCGTACTTGCCGTAGACGTCCCACACCTTGAACTTGGGCAGCTCGCCGTTGGCCAGCTTCACGTTGCCGCGCAGGCTGGTGGGGAAGTTGCCGACCTTCTCGTACTTGCTCCAGTCGTAGTAGCTGGCCGCCAGGGTCAGGTCGCAGGCGCCCTGCTTCCACAGCAAGCCGACCTGGGGGGCGTAGAGGTAGGCGTCGCCGGGGTTGTCGCTGGCCTGCTCCTTGACCGAGAAGGCGCCCAGGGTGATGAAGGGCTTGAGCGCGCCCTTCTTGTTGAAGGTCAAGTTGGCGAAGACGCCCTCAGGGTTCACGTCGCTGTCCCAGATGATGTTGGTGGTCTTGTAGGGGTTGGCCACCTTGCCCGCGGTCAGGTTGAGGAACTTGTCGGGCAGCGCGCCGGGGGTCCAGGAGGCCCAGACCATGTCGATGCCCCAGCTCTTCTCGCTGAACCAGTTGGTCATGGTCTCGTTGGTGCTGGTGGGGTCGTCGTCGGAGCCGCTGGCCATGCGCAGGCCCACCTGCAAATCCTCGTGGATCTGGCTGCGGGCGCCGAAGCGCAGGCGGTAGCGCCAGCGGGTGCGGTCGTCGGTGGACTTGCCGTTGAAGTCGTCGGTGACCTTGTGCTCCATGCGCAGGCGCAGGTCGCCAAAGAGGCTGATGCGCTCCAGCCACTTGGGCAGGCTGTCCTTGGCCGCCTTCTCGGCCACGGCCGCCACCTGCTCCTGCTGCTGGGTTTGGGCCGCCTGCACCTGGCCGAGCTGGTTTTTCAGCTCGCCCAGGCTTTGCTCCAAGAGCTTGATCTTCTGCTCCAGCTCGGCCTGGGTGGCCGCCGCCGCCGGCGCCGCCAGGCACAGGGCCAGGGCCACGGCCGCCAGATAAACAGCCAGCTTTTTCGGCACACTTCTCATGAACCCCTCCTTCCCGTGGTTGTCATGCCTTCACCAGCTTCACCCGGCTCTGGTAGAAGACGGCGCTGCCGCCCACCACGTCCACCAGGCCGGTGTTCTTGAGCACCGGGTCCAGGCGCATGGCCGCGTTGGCGTGCACCCCGGTGGCCCGGCGGGCGTCGGCCGACAGGGTCAGGCCGTCGATGCTCAGCGGCGCGGCGCCCTGGCTCCAGTGGCCGTGCCCCAGACTGAAGGCGACCACCCCCGGCCGCATGCCCTCCAGCACCAGCACCTTGCCGGTCATGGGCTTGGCGCCCAGCGCCCCCAGATTCCAGACGCCTTCGGGGTTGCTGGCCGAAACCACCTTGACCCGGTCGCCGTTGCGCAAACCAAGGCGCAGGGCGTCGGCCGCGGCGATCTCGACGTGGTTCTCCGGATAGACCGCCTGGAGCCAGTAGTTGCCCACGGTGCGGCTCTTGGTCTGGGTCACGGCCTTGTAGGTGATCAGCGTCAGGTCGTAACCCTGGTCCTGGATGAGCTTGCCGGTGCAGTCGGCCGGTCCGGGCACGTAGTCGCCGTGGGGCAAGTAGGGCCGGCCGTTCATGGACTGCCTGGTCTTGACCAGGTTGTCGAAGTAGATGCCCACCAGCTTGCCGTACTTGTTGGCCAGTTGGCCGTCCTTGTAGGCCTTGGCGTACTCCTGGAACCGGCCGCCTCGGTTGAGCACGTAGACCACGTGCGGCCACAGGTCTGAGCCCACCACGGCCTCCCAGCGCTTGGCGTCAAACACCGTGGCCGGCAGGTGCCGCCGGGCCTTGACGAAGATCTGCATCTCCTCGGCGCTGGCGGCCGGGACCTTCTCCGATCCGTCCGGCTTGTCGCCGAAGGCGATGTTGGCCACCATGCGCAGGTACAGATCCTCGTCGCGCTTCAGGTGCCTGCCCTCGCCCAAGGCGTTGTCGCCAAAGGCCTTGACCCCCAGCTTCTCGGCCAGGCCCAGCAGCAGCGATTCCAGCGACAGCGGCATCTGCTGGCCGTAGACCGTGACCGTCTCGGTCAGGGGGGCCACGGCGGGCTGGCGGAAGGGGGCGATCTTGGGCGTCATGGAGGGATGGCTGCCGCTGAACTCCCAGCGCTCCAGGTAGGTGAGGTCGGGGAAGATGTAATCGGCGTAGAGGCTGGTCTCGCCCACGGTGATGTCGCTGGCGATGATGAGGGGGATCTTCCTGGGGTCGCTCAATATGGAAATCAGGGCGTGGCCGGCGGGCAGGGCGTAGACCGGGGTGCCCATGTAGATCATGAGCGCCTTGATCTGGTAGGGGTACATGTCCCCGGCGCTGGGTATGACCTCCTGGTAAATGTCGGTGGCGAAGGGATACCAGACCCGCTTGGCCGGATAGCCGCTGAACAGGGTGGACTTGTCGTAGACTCCGTGGCGGATGATGTCCAGGCCCCAGGGCTTGATCTTGCCGGCGGCCTTGCTGGTGTCGAAGGGCTTGCCCTCCCGCTTGCCGTCGATGTTGTAGGTGGTGGCCTTGGCCAAGCCGCCCATCCAGTCGTGGTTGCCGATGAGGATGTTCACCACCATCCAGACCAGGACGTTGTAGAAGCCGCCGGTGTGCTGGCTGACGCCCCGGTGCAGGTCGGCCGCCGCCCGCTTGCCGTGGCTGGTGAACTCCCTGGCCACCTCGGCGATGTCGGCCGGGTCCAGCCCGGCCAGTTCGGCCCATTCCTTGAGCGAACGGGCGGCGGCGGCCTCCTGGTAGATCTGCAGGACGCTCTTGACCTTGATCCCGTTGATTTCCCGGCTGACCAGCAGCTCGCCGGTCACCGGATTCTGGTCGTCGTTGGGGTCGAAGGCCACGGTCTTGTCGCCGGACCAGACCAGGAAGGGGTCGAACTCCCAATCGCCCTCGCCGGCCTTGGCCCTGGGCCGTTTCTGGGTGGCCAGGCCCAGGTCCGAGCCGCGCAGGAAGGGGCCGGGCCGGCCCTCCGCGTCCAGCTTCACCAGCCAGGCGGCCTGGGTCCAGGTGGGCTCGCCGGCGGCCTTGGCCGCCGCCCGGTTGGCGTTCATCAGGTAGCGGGCGTCGAAGCGCCGGTTGTCGATGATCCAACCGATCATGGCCATGCCCAGGGCGCCCACGCCCTCCGGCTTGACCGGCAGCCACTTCCAGGCCCGGGCCGCGGTCTTGGATAGCCGCGGATCGACCACCGCCACCTTCACCCCGCCCTCGCTCTGGGCGCGGGTGACCTTGGGCATGCGCAGGGGCGGGCCATAGTTGGCCTCGGCCGGGTTGGCGCCCACGAAAAGCAGGAACTCGGCGTTGCCGGTGTCGGCCTGCCAATAGAACTTGGACCCGCCGGTGAACTTGCCCTCGACGAACTGGTCGCTCATGGCCTTGCAGGTGAAGTAGAGCGACCCCTGGCAGACCGTGGTGTGGCCGTGGGCGTTCTTGGAGCCCAGGGCGTCGCCGGTGAAGCGCTTGATCAGCTCGCTGCGCCCGCCCTTCAGGCGGCCCCAGTTGAGGCAGAACTGGTTGTTCTTGGGCCCCAGGTCCGGGTGGTCCGGGTCGATCAGGTGCTTCAGATTGTCGGCGTGCCTGGCCTTGAACTCCGCGAGATCCAGCTTCTTGGCCGCCACCAGGGCCGCGTCCTTGGCCAGGGCCTCGTGGACCTTGGGGTCGCGCAGGGCGCAGATGTCCTTGAGACCCTCCACCGGGCCTTCGCCGAAGAGATTGCCGCCCTCCACGATCTCCTTGATGGCCTGGTCGAAAGCGATGGTCTGCCACTGGTTCTCGCCGCGCTTGCCGGCGCGCTTGAGCACCTTGACGACGCGGTAGGGGTCGTAGAGGGTCTGGATGCCGGCCTGGCCCTTGGGACAGAGCGCGCCCTCGATCTTGGCCGCCTCCTGAAGCGGGGTGGCGTAGGGAATCTGCGGGGTCATGGTGAAGGGGTTGTAGGGGCTGCCATCGATCTTGGCCGCCATTCCATCCACGATCTTCACCTTGATGCCGCAGTTGGTGTTGCACTGCTGGCAGACCGAATAGATCTGGTTCTCCGGCAGGTGCTGGACATAGGCCCCGGCCGCCTCCGGCCCGGCCCAGGCAGCGGGGGCGCGGCCCAGGCCCAGCGCGGCCGGCAGCGCCCCGGCCAGGGCCAGGGAGCCGCCCAAGAGGGCCGAGCACTTGAGAAAGTCCCGCCGGTCCAGCCCGGAGGCGGGACTATCGGGGGTTTGCTTGGGCTTGCGGGTCCTGGCGTGCTTCCTAGGCATGTTGCTCACCTTCCTCCTGCCCATCGACCACCGGCAGGTAGCGCGCGCCCAGCGCGAACAAGAGCACCCCCAGGGAAACCACCCAAATGCTCACGAGCCACTCGTTGAGGTTGGGGGTATAGGCCGTGCTCAGGCGGGGATGGACGAAGGCCTTCTCCAAGCCTTCCAGCTTGTACACAGCCAGGTCGGGAATGATGAAATCAAAGCGCACGGCCAGGAAGGTGGCCACGATCAATAAGCAGGCCCAGGCCACCGTCTTGGCGTCCTGGCCCCGCGCCAACAGCAGCAGGATGGGGATCAAGCTGCCGATGAGCAGGTGGACGATCCAGAACGTCCACCAATATGGGCCGCTGCCAACCAGGTTCAGCGCCGCGACCACGTTCTTGAGCCCGGTTTGGTAACCCACGAAGAACTGGAGGCCCTCCAGGAAGATGAACAGCAGCAGGAGGTAAAGGATGATCCTTCCCAGGGTGGTTATCAATTGCTCGTCGCGCTTGAAGGCATAGGACAGGAAGGTTATCAGCGCCCCGCCGGAAAGCAGGGCGGCGACGATGAACAACAGCGGGGTGAGGGCGCTGTTCCAGATGGGCCGGTTCATCAGAATGGCGAAAAACGCCCCGTTGGCGCCATAGAACAGCAAACCCACCGGCAGGCTGACCAGCGACAGCCGGTGGATGCGCCGATGATCGGCCTCGTGCTGGTCGTGGCCGTACTCGGTGGCGCCCAGGGCCAGCAGCCGGTATAGCCAGCGGCCGCCGCGCGTTTCGTCCGCGGCCCAGGCGATGATGCGGCCCCTGATGAGGAGGTAGGTCTTCAAAGTGTAGATGGCCCCCATGGCGTTGACTAGCACGAACATCCAGAACATCAGGGATTGGGGGTTGGGGGTCAGCACGAAGCGGTAGATGCGCTCGAAGCGGCCCAGGTCCAGCGTGATGAAAAGCAGCTCGCAGACCAGGCTGACCAGCACCACGAAGGCCGAAAGGGGAGCCAGGGCCTCGAAACGCTTCCATTCAAAAACGTAGGCCAGAATGGTCACCAGGAAGGCCCCGGCCGACAAGCCGAGGAAAAACAAATAAAAGGCCACCCACAATCCCCAAGGAACGTAGGAGCCGAAGGCCACTGGGTTGAGCCCATGAAGCAAACGCTCGACCATGCCCCAAGAGGTTGCCACCAGGCCCAGGATCGCCAGGCCGGCCAGGACGCGGAAGGATGCCTTGCCCATGTCCGCCTCCTTTCTCAAGCCAGGTAGTGGACGGCCGGCTGGGTGCCCAGCTCCGGCTTCAGGGTGAACAGCCGGGGCGAGCCCAAAAGCTCGTGCACCAGGCTGGCGGTGTCGTTGCGGTCGCCGAAAAAAGTGGCCCGGCCCACGCAGGTGGTGACGCAGGCCGGCAAGAGGCCCACGGCCAGGCGGTGCAGACAGAAATGGCACTTGCGGGCGTTGCCGATGGGCGAGCCCTTGCCGCGCGGCGGCCACTGCTTGCCGTACTCGGCCGCCGGCCGGTCCTCGTAGCCCTGGGCGGCCTTTTCCCGGCCCACCAGCTTGCCCTGGCCGGCCGGGGTGGGCTTGGTGTACCACTCGCCGAAATCCGAGGTGCGCGCGCCATAGGGGCAGGCCACCAGGCAATACCGGCAGCCGATGCAGCGCTCGTAGTCCACCACCACCACGCCCTGGGCGTTTTTGTGGGTGGCGGTCACCGGGCAGACCTTGGTGCAGGGCGGGTTCTGGCAGTGCAGGCAGGGGCGGGGGGTGAAGCGGCGGCGCACGTCCGGGTAGCGCCCCAGCTCCTCCTCCAGCACCGGCCGGTAGACCACCCCCGGCGGCAGCTTGTTCTCGGCCACGCAGCCGATGGTGCAGGCGTGGCAGCCTATGCAGCGGGCCAGGTCGATGACCATGGACCACTTGACGTGCCCCGGCTCCTTGGCCAGGGCGCGCTTGAGGTCGCGCTGCATCCTTATCAGGTGATCCTCGGCGGGTAAGGGCATGCCCATGTACGCCTCCAGACTAGGGTGGGTTCTACGCATCCACGCTGTCCATAGCAAGGGACATGCCCCTGCTTACCTGGGCGGATCGTTTGGCGCAACAGATCAAAATTACAAGGCATATCTTGCTATCAAGCCAGGAGGCGCGATGGTTGTCCAGAGATGGTCGCCTGGCCTGATTGTGGACACCAAGGGGGGAGTGCTAATGTAATATGATGATATAAAAGCTAATTCATTGTGTCATTATTGTGGGCACGATCCGTGGTCAGTGCGCGGTGGGCTCCGCCAGCCCGTGGCGCTTGAGCTTCTGATAGAGCGCGCTGCGGCTAATGCCCAGGCGCTGGGCGGCCAGCTTCTTGTTCCAGCCGGTGGCGGCCAGGGCCTCCTCCAGCAGGCGGCGCTCCTGCTCCTGGATGGTGCGCGGCGGGGGCGGGAGCGCCTGGGCCTGGCGCAGGGCGGCCGGCAGGTCGGCCGGGGTCACGCTGCCGCCACGGGCCAGCACCGCCGCGTGCTCCACCGTGTTCTCCAATTCGCGCACGTTGCCGGGCCAGGGATATTCCAGCAAAAGGCGCAGGGCCTCCGGGGAGAAGTCGGCCACCGTCTTGCCCTGCTGGCGGGCGAAGCTGGCCAGGAAGTGCCGGGCCAGCAGGGGGATGTCGCCGGGGCGTTCGCGCAGGGGGGGCAGGTGGATCGGGATGACGCTGAGCCGGTAATAAAGGTCGTCGCGGAAACGGCCGGAGCGCACCTGGGCCAGGAGGTCCTTGTTGGTGGCGGCCAGCACCCGCACGTTGACGCTCAGCGTCCGCTCGCCGCCCAGGCGCTCGAATTTCTGATCTTGCAGCACCCGGAGCAGCTTGACCTGGGCCGGCAGGGGGATCTCGCCCACCTCGTCCAGGAAGATGGTGCCGCCGTGGGCCAGCTCGAAGCGGCCCGGCTTCTGGCGCACGGCTCCGGTGAAGGCCCCCTTCTCGTGGCCAAAAAGCTCGCTCTCCAGCAGGGTTTCGGGATAGGCGGCGCAGTTGATGACCACGAAGGGCCGGTCGCGGCGCGGGCTCTTGCGGTGGATGGCCTGGGCCACCAGCTCCTTGCCGGTGCCGCTCTCGCCGGTGATGAGCACCGTGGCGTCGGAGGGGGCCACCTCGTCCAGGAGATGGTAAATGCGCCGCATCTTGGCGTCCTTGCCCACGATGCCCTGGTAGGCCGGGGCGGGTCCGGCTCCCCGTTGCAGGCGCTCGATCTCCTCCTCGTGAGCGATGGAGCGCATGAGGACGCCGGCGGCCTGGGCCAGGGACAGCTCCAGCAGGCGCAGGTCCTGCTCCTCGCAGCGGCACTGGGGCGGGCAGGCCAGGACCAAGGCGCCGCGCACCAGGCCTTCGTGGCGCAGGGGCACCAGGGTGTGACGGCCGGGGGCCTGGAAGGCCGGCGACAGGGGCGGGCTGGCCATATGGGGCTGGCCCTGGGAGCGCAGCCCGGTCAGGCCCTCCAGCAGCGCGCGCAGGGCCGCCACCTGGCCGGGCTCCTCCACCTTGCGGCTGCCGGTCTCCTCCAGCACCCGGAAGCCGTCGTCATGAGCATCCAGCACCAGGAGGCACATGGCCCCGGCGTCCACCAGGCCGCGCAGGCGATGGATCAGAAAGCCGGCCGTGGCGTCCAGGCTTTCCTGGGAGCCAACGCCCTGCACGATCTGGCAGAAGGTCTGGGTCTGCTGGTGGGAGCGGGCGAGATCCTGGCCGCGCTCCTCCAGCCGCCGGGTGTAGTCGGTCAGGCGGGCGACCATCTGGTTGAAGGCGGCGGCCAGGCGGGCCACCTCGCTGGCGCCCTCCTCCGGCGCCCGCACCTCCATGTCGCCCTGGTCGATGGCCTGGGCGGCCCTGGCCAGGGCGGTCAGCGGCCGGGTCAGGCGCGCCACGAAGAGCATGGCCGCGGCCAGGGCCAGGAAAAGAACCCCCAGGCTGAGCAGGGCCATTTCCCACCACAGGCCCTGGAGGCGCTCGCGGTAGGGGCGCTCCGACCAGCCGAGGCGCAACAGGCCGGCCTTGCCTTCGAAAATGGGCCAGGCCAGGTCGAGGTAGGTCTCGCCCTGGAACGAGGCTATGTGCACCCGGCCGGGCTCGGCGGTCTCCGGGCGGTTGGCGGCCGGCAGGTCGGCCGGCATGCCCTGGGCGAAGGTGTGGGCCAGGACGCGCTCGCCGCGCATCACGAACAGATAGGCCAAGTTGGGGTTGCTGGTCTTCTGGTGGTCCAGCATCTGCTGCAGGCCCACCAGGTCGTTCACCAGCACCTTGTCCGCCGCCTGCAGGGCCAGGGCCTGGGCCAGGCTCTCGGCCTGGGCGGTCAGCTCGGCCTGGAGGCTGGCCCCATAGCGCTGGGAGACCAGCACGGCCACCCCCAGGCCGGAGAGCGCCACCAGGGCGAAGACGCCGGCCAGCAGGCGGGCCTTAAGGCTGGACCACGGCCGCATGGAGCCCCTCCCTCAGACGTCGTATGGAGTCGTACCACTGGCTGCGTGCCGCCACGAAGCCGTCGATCATCAGGGCGTCCAGGATGCGCCGGCCCTGGGGGTCGTCGGCCATGGCCAGGAGCGCCGCCTTGACCGCGGCCTTTTGCTCGGCGGCCAAGGCCGCCCCGGCCACCACCGGCGGGATGCCGTAGGGCTCCGACACCCGGATCACCCTGGTGCGGTCGGCCAGCTCCGGGCGGCGGCGGGCCAGGAAATCCCAGACCAGGCCATCCACCGCCGCGCCGTCCACCAGCCCCCTGGCCACGGCCTGGATGGAGCTGTCATGGCTATAGGTGTAGATGGTCTGGGCGAAAAAAGTCTCCGGCCTCTGGCCCATGGCGGCCAGCCAGGCCTGGGGCACCAGGCGGCCGGTGTTGGAGTCGGGATCGGTGAAGGCGAAGACCTTGCCCCGCAGGTCCTCCAGGCTCTGATGGGGGCTGTCGCGCCCCACGATGAGATAGGCCCGGTAGGTGGTCTGCCCCCCCACCACCGGCGCGGCCAGGAGTTCGAAGGCGGGCGTCTCGCCCTGGGCGGCGTAGGGGCCGGAGCAGACGAAGGCCACGTCCAACTCGCCCCTGGCCAGCATCTGGTCTATCTCGGCGTAGGTCTTGCGCTGGGCCAGGCTGGCTGGCAAGCCCAGGCGGCGGCCGATGTATTCGGTCAACTCCTGATAGTTATGGAAGGTTTCCTGAGGGCTGGTCATGGCGGCCACGGCCATGCGCAGTTGGCGCGGCGCGCCTTCCTCCTGGCCGGGCCTGGCCACCGGCGTGGTGCGGGCGAAGTCGATGGTCTGCACCTGCGCCGGCTGATCACAGCCCGCCAAGAGGACCAGCATTATCAACGCCACGAGATGCAACGGCCGCCAACCAGAGGAGGTTATTAACTATTATTCTGGTCGAATATGATTGGGAAATCAAGCTGGCTGGAACGCCGGTCGGTAAGACGTCACGGAATAGGCGGCGCATTTGTAATCTGCCAGTCAATTTCCTACTTATCAAGTAATGTAACTGGCTAGTCACAAAGCCGTAACGCAAGGTTTTCCGTTAAGGCCAATCATTAAAACAACCCGGACGAAGCGCCGCTCCGGGAATTGGCAACCCTTGCATGAGGTGAACGATGAGAAAGACGCTGAGTTTGCTGGCCGTGGCCAGCTTGCTGCTTCTGGCCGCCGCCGCCTGGGCGGTGGAGGTGGACCCCAACCTGCCCAACTACAAACCGGCCAGCGGTGTGTCCGGCAATCTGAAGTCCATCGGCTCGGACACCCTTAACAACCTGATGACCCTTTGGGCCGAGGGCTTTCGCTCTTTCTATCCCAGCGTGAAAATCGAGATCGAGGGCAAGGGCTCCTCCACGGCTCCACCGGCCATGATTGCCGGCACCGCCCATTTCGGCCCCATGTCGCGGGAGATGAAATCCAAAGAGATCGACGAGTTCGAGAAGAAATTCGGCTACAAACCCGCCGAGATCCGGGTGGCGGTGGACGCCCTGGCGGTCTACGTGCACAAGGACAACCCCATCGCCTGCCTGAGCCTGCAGCAGGTGGACGCCATTTTCTCCAAGAACCGCAAAGGCGGCCACGGCAAGGACATCGCCACCTGGGGCGACCTGGGCCTCACTGGCCAATGGGCCGACAAGCCCATCAGCCTCTACGGGCGCAACGCGGCCAGCGGCACCTACGGCTACTTCAAGGAAGTGGCGTTGTTCAAGGGTGACTACAAGGACAGCGTGAAGGAGCAGCCAGGCAGCAGCGCGGTGGTCCAGGGCGTGGCCAGCGACAAGTATGCCATCGGTTACTCCGGGGTGGGCTACAAGACCGCCGACGTCAAGGCGGTGCCGCTGGCGCTCAAGACCGGCGAGAAGTGTTTCGAGGCCAACGCCGAAAACGCCTATGCCGGCGACTACCCGTTGTCCCGCTTCCTCTACATCTACACCAACAAGAACCCCAACCAGGCCATCGACCCCCTGCGCCGCGAGTTCATCAAATACGTATTCAGCCAGCAGGGCCAGCAAGTCGTGATCAAGGACGGCTACTACCCTGTCAGCCAGATGCTTGCCGAGCGGGACCTCAAGGCCCTGGGCATCAATTAGGCCAGTTCCACCGCCGGAGCGGAGCACCTCCTCCGCCCGGCGGTGGGCCGGTCGGCTCCCATGTCAAGGACCGCCATGAAGCAATCAGCATCCACCGCCGGAGAGATCGCCGGCGTCCACGCCCGCCCTGCCGTCGCCGCGACGGGCAGGCGGGTCAAGCAGTCGCGCCGCAGCGTGATTTGGGCCGATCGCATCGCTGACTGGACCATCACCTGGGGCGGCATCGCCGTGATATTGGCGGTGCTGGGCATCATGGTCTTCCTGGTCGTTGAGGTGCTGCCGCTGTTCAGGGGCGGCCAATTCACCGCCAGCCATGAATATCGGCTGGAGCCGCCCACCTCCGCCCTGGCCGCGTTGAGCCTTGACGAACACAATGTCCTGGGCCTTTGGCTGACGCGCGACGGCGACCTGCGCCAGTTCCACGCCCGGACCGGGGCGAAGCTGGCCGGACCCCGGCCTGAATTTGGCGGGCGCTCCATAACCGCCCTGGCCGTCACTCCCGGCGGGAGCGACGTGGCCTACGGCTTGGACGACGGCACCCTGCGCTTCGGCCGCTTGCGTTACCAGAGCCAGATCGTGCCCGCCGATCAGTTGCCGGCCGGTCTCACCCGGTTGGACCAAAACGACCTGACCGACGGCAACGCGGTCTATTCGGAGGTTCCCGGCGGACAATACCGTAAAGCAAGTTTGGATTTGGTCCTGGAGGACCCGGTGGTCGTATCGCCCCAGGGCCTCCCCCTGGTGGCCCTGGATTACCGCGTCAGCGGCGAGGCCGAGCGCCAGGTGCGAGCCTTCGTGGCGGTGGACGCAGCCGGCCAGGTGCGCCTGAGCCGGGCCGAGAGCCGCATCAACCTGCTCAGCGGCAAACGCCGCACCGTGGTGCAGACCAGCCAACTGCCCGAACTGCCGGAGGGCGCGGAAGTGGCGGCGGTGATCCTGAGCGACAAAGCCGACAAGGTCCTGGTGGCCGAGGCCGACGGGCAGGTGGACCGCTACAACACCAGCGATTTCGACAACCCGCGCCTGACCGAGCGGACCAGGGTGCTGCCGGCTGGCGCCCGGCTCACCGCCTTCGGCTTCCTGCTGGGCGGAACGACTATCGTCGTGGGCGGGTCCGATGGCACCCTGGCCGGCTATTTCGTCCTGGAGCGTGAGGGCAGCGCCAGCGCCGACGGCCTGAGCCTGGTGCAGGCTCGCACCTACCCAACCATAGCCGGCGGGGTCAGGCATATCACCTTTAGTCGACGGGACAAAAGCTTCGCGGTCTCCGGTGGCGACGGCGCCATCAACGTCATCCACGGCACCAGCCAGAAAGTGCTGCTTGAAAAGGCGCCGGGCTCGGAGGGTCCGACCGATCTGCTGGGCCTGCAACTTTCGCCGCGCATGGACGGCCTGCTGGTCCTGGACGCCCAGGGCCGGGCCGCCCTCTATGAATTCAGTGTTCCCCACCCGGAGACAACCTGGGGCACCCTATTCGGCAAGGTCTGGTACGAGGGCTACGCCGAACCCGGCTACACCTGGCAATCCACCGGCGGCACCGACGAATTTGAACCCAAGCTGTCTTTGGTGCCCTTGATTTTCGGCACCCTCAAAGCCACCCTCTATTCCCTGCTCTTCGCCATTCCGGTAGCCATCCTGGCGGCAATCTACACCTCGGAGTTCATGCGGCCCGCTTGGCGCGCGGTGATCAAGCCGGTCATGGAGATGATGGCCTCCCTGCCCTCGGTGGTGTTGGGCTTCGTGGCCGCCCTGGTGCTGGCCCCCTTCGTGGAAAACTGGATCGCGGCGGTGGTGCTGACCTTCCTGGGCTTGCCGCTGGCCTTCGTGCTTGCCGCCTATCTTTGGCAGTTGCTGCCCACGCCCTGGGCGGTGCGCTTGGAAGGCGGGCCCAAGTTGGCCGGGATATTCATCACCGCTGCCCTGGGCCTGGCGCTTTGCTATCAGGCCGGGCCCTGGTTCGAGGACGCTTTTTTCGGCGGCGACCTCAAGGCGTGGCTCAACCGCGACCAGGGAGGGCCGGCGCCTTTCTTGCTTCTGTTGATGCTGCCAATCAGCTTGCTCATATGCGGTCTGGCCGAGGATCGCCTGCTGCGCAACCGGCTGCGTGACTTCCTCCACCGCGCCAGCCGCCTCCAGGCCGCGATCTGGGGGCCGTTGCGCTGGCTGGGCCTGGCGGCGGCCGCCCTGGGGCTGGCCTGGCTCCTGGCCCAGCTGGCGGCCTGGGCCGGCCTGGACCCGCGCAACGGCCTGGTGGGCACCTACGTTCAGCGCAACACCCTGGTGGTGGGCTTCACCATGGGCTTCGCGGTCATCCCCATCATTTACACCATCGCCGAGGACGCCTTGAACTCGGTGCCCGAACACCTGCGCGCGGCCAGCCTTGGCTGCGGCGCCTCGCCCTGGCAGACCGCCAAGTGGGTGGTGCTGCCCACCGCCCTGTCCGGGGTTTTCAGCGCCATCATGATCGGCATGGGCCGCGCGGTGGGCGAAACCATGATCGTGGTCATGAGCGCCGGCAACACTCCCCTAATGGACTTCAACATCTTCAACGGCCTGCGGGCGCTCTCGGCCACCATCGCGGTGGAGCTGCCGGAGGCGGTCAAGGACGGCACCCTCTACCGGGTGCTGTTTTTGGCCGGCCTGGTCCTTTTCAGCATGACCTTCGTCATCAACACCGCGGCCGAGGTGGTGCGCCAGCGTTTCCGCCGTCGCGCCCATCAGCTATAGGAGGTCCGCCTTGAGCCGGTCTTTCCTCTCAGACGCAGGCCGCCGCCGCGTCGCCGACAGCGGGGCCGACCTAGTGGCCCGGGGCGAGCCCTTCATGTGGGTGCTGGGCGGGGCCCTGGCCCTGGGCGTGTTGATGATTCTGGGCTTTTTGGCTCTGATCATCTACAACGGCTTGGCCACTTTCTGGCCGCTTCCGGTGGAGGTGGTCGAGCTTAAGGAAGGCGGCCGCATCGCCGGCGAGCCGGTCAAGCGCGAGGTCTTCAGGCCTGGGCGGGAGCGCCTGGCCGGGATGACGCCCCAGGCCCGCCTGGCCGTAGAGGCCACCGGAGGCTATGAGCGCCGGACCATGTACCGCACCGGCAATTACGATCTCTACAACGAAGACTTCAGCTGGGTGGCCGACTACCAGATCGCCTCGGTCAGGGCGCCGGCCAACGTATTCTTCGCCGAGCGCCTGGAGTGGGGCCCCTTCATCGGCGTCGTCGAGGAGATCAACCTCCATGGTCAGGTGGTGCGCGGAGACGCATTGTCCGCCGATCTGTTGGAACGCGAGCAGGCCAAGGCCCGCCAGCGCTGGAACCGACTCCGCAGCCTTGAACGCGATGAAATCGGTGCGATTAACCACCGTCTGGAACAGGCCCGCCTGGGCCTGAAGCGGGTGGCCCTGAAAAACGGCGAGGACTCGGAGGCCTATCGCGGCGCGGCGCGCGAGCATGATGCCGCGGTGACGGCGCTCAAGCGCCGCTATGAGCGCCTGGCCGCCGAAGCGGCGGGCATCAAGGAGGAGGACCAACAATTCACCATCACCATGGCCGAGGTGGGCGGACGCGCCAAGACCATGCCCCTGTCCTCCATCACCCGGATCTATCCCGCCAACGATCTGAACCTGGCCGACAAGGTCGGAATCTACCTTTCGCGCTGGCTGGAATACCTGACCCAGGAGCCGAGGGAGGCCAACACCGAGGGCGGCGTGATGCCGGCCATCTTCGGCACCGTGGTCATGACGTTGCTGCTGGCGGTGGCGGTGGCGCCCTTCGGGGTGATGGCGGCCTTGTACTTGCGCGAGTACGCCCGCCAGGGACCCATGGTGAGCCTGGTGCGCATCTGCGTGAACAACCTGGCCGGCGTGCCCAGCATCGTATACGGCGTATTCGGGCTGGGATTTTTCGCCTACATCCTGGGCGGGTCCATTGACCAACTCTTTTATCCGGAGCGACTGCCCAACCCAACCTTCGGCACCGGCGGCTTGCTTTGGGCCTCGCTGACCCTGGCCCTGTTGACGGTGCCGGTGGTGATAGTGTCCACCGAGGAGGCCCTGGCCGCGGTTCCTCAGTCCATGCGCGAAGGCTCCCTGGCCTGCGGAGCCAGCAAGTGGCAGACCATCAAGTACATCGTGCTGCCCCGCGCCCTGCCCGGCATCATGACCGGCTTGATCCTGGCCATGGCCCGCGGGGCTGGCGAGGTGGCCCCGTTGATGCTGGTGGGCGTGGTCAAATTGGCGCCGGAACTGCCGATCGATCAGTTCTTTCCCTACGTCCATTTGGAGCGCAGCTTCATGCACCTGGGCTTTCACATATTCGACGTGGGATTCCAGTCGCGCAATTCGGAAGCTGGCAAACCCATGGTCTTCGTCACCACCTTATTGCTCATAAGCCTGGTGGGGGCGATGAACGCCGCCGCCATCTACGTCCGCAACCGCCTGCGGCGCAAGTACCAGGCCGGACACTTTTAGCAGGAGTCAAGCATGCAGCCGGCGCCGTCGCTGGACCAAGCCCCACCGCTGGAGGCGACCATTTACCATGAGGAGGTCGGCCCTGCGGGCACGGCCTTGGAGATCGAGCGCTTCAATCTTTGGTACGGTCAGTCCCAGGCTCTTTTCGACGTCAGCCTAAAGGTTCACAAAGGCCTGGTCACGGCCCTGATCGGCCCCAGCGGGTGCGGCAAGTCCACCCTGCTGCGCTCCATCAACCGCATGAACGACCTCATCGCCGACGTGCGCCACGGCGGCGAGATACTCATGGAAAACCGCGACATTTATCATCCCCAGGTCGACGTCATCGCCCTGCGCAAGCGCATGGGCATGGTTTTCCAGAAGCCCAACCCCTTTCCCATGTCCATAGCCGCCAATGTCACCTATCCCTTGAAGGTCGATGGCGTGCGCGACCGGCACATCTTGGAGCAGACCGTGGAGGAGGCGCTCAAGGGCGCGGCGCTGTGGGATGAGGTCAAGGACCGCCTGTCTGAAAGCGCCTTGGGGCTTTCCGGCGGGCAGCAGCAACGGCTTTGCATCGCCAGGGCCATCGCCGGCGACCCCGACGTGCTGTTGATGGACGAGCCGTGCTCGGCTCTCGACCCCATGGCCACCGCAAAAATTGAGGACCTGATCCATGGCTTGAAAGGCAGGTACACCATTGTCATCGTCACCCACAACATGCAACAGGCTGGCCGGGTAAGCGACAACACCGCCTTCATGTACCTGGGGCGCTTGATAGAATACGGCGACACACTGACGATCTTCACCCGGCCGTTGGCGAAAAGCACCGGTGAGTACATCACTGGTCGCTTCGGCTAGGCCAGGTGGCCAGGAGAACGAATTCATGTCTGAAGATCAGAGATACGGCGGCCAGGCGCGCCCCCACACCCTCCAGGTTTTCGACCAAGAGCTGGAACGGCTGCGGCGGCTTATATTGGAATTGGGGGAGGTGGCCAAAAACCAATTGACCGCCGCCGCGGCCCTGTTGAGCACCCGTGATGCGGACAGGGCGCGCCAGGTGGCGCAAGACGACGACAAGGCCGACTATTTGGCCAGTCAGGTAGATCGCTTGGTGGTCAGGCTCCTCGCCCTGCGCCAACCCATGGCCGGCGATTTGCGCGTCATCGTGGCGGCTTTGAAGATGTCAGCAGACCTGGAGCGCATCGCCGACTACGCGGCCAACGTCGCCAAGCACTCGGTGGAACTGGAGCCGCTGGACTCTGAAGAACCCGTTGCCCTTGCTTCGCGCATGGCCGATCTGGGCAGGGAGATGCTGGGCCAGGCGATGCTCGGCTACCTTAACCGAGATATTGATGAGGCCGATACGGCTTGCAGACGCGACGACGAGATGGACCATCTCTACCATGAACTGCTGGTCGCATTGCAACGCCAGATAGCCGCCAGCCCGGACAAGGGATCAACTTTCACCGCGTTGCTTTACGTGGGGCGCGCCCTTGAGCGGGTGGGCGACCATGTCACCAACCTGTGCGAACAGATAGCCTTTCAAGAACGCGGCGAAAGTTAGCATCCCACTTCGAGGTTGGTGGACGTTGTTGCATAGACTGGCCTTGCCAAGAGCTGTTCCAGCGAGCTGCCCAAACAGCCGGCTATTTATCCATCGCACCTATGCTCTCGGTCATCTGGTGCAGAGGGTAGACGTTGCCGGGCCGGGGCTCGTAGCGCAGGCTGACCTTAATCTGACCGTTCTGCACTCCCGGCGGCAGGGGTATCTCGAACAGCTCTTCCTTGGGCGCGAAGGGCTGGATGCTGGTGTCGCGCAGGAATCCCAGCTTTTTGTCCGGCCCCAGCACCATCTGGCTGCCTCGTGAGTCTCCGGCTTGGGGCATGTAAATTTTCTCGGCATGGAAGAGCGTCTGGCCGTCGGGCGCGCTGGCGGTCACTTCCAGGACCACCTTGGTCTTGGACGGTCAACCGTCGGGGATGCGGTGGCCGGCCCGATTGGTGATTTTAGTCCTGACCACCAAAAGGGGCTTGATGGCGTCGTCCTGGGGTCGGAAACGATAGGCCATGGCCTGCACCTCCAGGGGCAGGGCCTGGCGCAGCCGCTCCGCCGTCTCCGGCCGGTTGTTGAAATTGGGGGGCATGTAGTGGTTGGCGCCGGGCATGTGGCAGTCCTGGCAGGTTTTGCTTCCGCCGCTGGGGATGTAGGCATGCAGGTAGCTGCCGTAGAGGGTGGCGCACTGGATGGGGGTTTCGAAATCCAGCACCGGCCCCTGGCCGTGGCACTGACCGCAGAATAGCGCGCTTTTCAGGAAGGGGCTCTTCTTGACCGGCCGGCCGGGATGGTCGGGGATGTCGCGGCCGCCGTAGAGCACCCCCGGTTCGGGCCGGCCGTGCACCACCGCCTTGTCGCCGTGGCAGACCACGCAGCCGATGTTGAGCTTGCGCACGGTGGACTTGTCGTCGGCCAGCACCGCCCGGGCCAGCTCGGCCGCCGCCTGGTCCGGGGCCGTCATGAGCTGGGGCAGGTGGCATTTGGCGCAGGGGAAGTTGGCGGCGGCCGAAATCCTGGCCGGATCCTTGATGGCCAGGGGCCCGCCCTTCAGATAAGGCCCCATGATGATCCAGTCGTCCATGCCCATCAGGGATCGGGCGTGGTGGGACTGCTCCCACTGCTGGTGGACGTCTTCGTGGCACTCCCGGCAACTGGCTGAATCATAACGGGCGATGAGCCCGGCCAGGCCGTCCTTCGTGGTCGGTGGCGAAGCCAGCGACCCCAGCGGAAGCCACAGCGAGAGCAGGGCCAGGAGCAGGCCAAGCACGGGCACGCCAGATCTTATCGCGCTGGTCATCTCATTCTCCGCCTTGGAGACTGACTACTTTACCTTCCAGCAATCCCTTGAGGTAGCTCAATTCCGCCCTGGTCATATCCTTGCGCCAAGCATGGTCATTCCAATTGCAGGCGATGCGCCCCGGCGGCTTGACGGGCCTAAGCTCCTCTGATACAAGAACATACGCAATTTAGCCGGCGTAGCTCAGTGGCAGAGCAGCTGATTCGTAATCAGCAGGTCGCGGGTTCAAATCCCATCGCCGGCTCCAGTAATTATAGTGACTTAGGTCACATGACCTGAGCCCCTGGGTTTTCCGGGTAAGCGAGAGGTAAGCAGCGGGAAGCAAACCGTGGGCTGTGGTGCGGCTGTCCGAGGCCAAGAGGTGGTCCCCAATTCTTGGACAGTTTTGCGGCCTTGTTAAGGTGGAAGGCATTTGTTGTCATGCCGCCGCTTCGGTGGTCCAGGTGTTAGCCGTTCCCCAATATGCCTCGTCCGGGGTTTTGCCGTCCAGGCTGGAGTGGGGCCTCTGCTGATTGTGAGAGTGCTGCATAACTCTAGCAGGGGTTTGGGTTCCGTTTTTTACCCGATTCGCCCCCGCCGCCAGTTGCTTTTGCTCCACCCCCGCCATGAGATGCCGTGCTTGGCTGGCTCTCGGCAGCCTTGACCAGGGTGTTGCCCCCAGCCCCGGCGTGGGCCACGCGCTAGCCGCTTTCGGGATGATGGGCGCGGACCACGATGTTGAGGCCGCCAAGCGCGTTCTGGCCTGGATTCGCCGAGACCACATCGAGCGGTTCACGATGCGGGAGGCCCATCGGGCGGTGCGGGGCCTTCTTCAAAAAGCCGAACAGGTGCGGGCCGCCCTGTCCATCCTGTATGAGCGCGGCCACGTCCTGGCCGAGCCTGCCCCCAAGACGAGCGCACCTGGCAGGCCGGCCAGCCCCAGCTACATCGTCAACCCCAAGGCCCTGGCGGTGGTGTGATGGCTTGGCAAGGCACCTTGGCCCGCGTCCTGGGCCGCCCGGTTGAAGGGGGGGGGCAACCCAAAAAGTGAACCCCCGACCCCCATGGACAAAATGGACACAATGGACAAAAACCCCCTGGAGCCGAATTCTGTCCATATTGTCCATGGTTCGTCAGAGGTGGGGTTGACCGCTGACCAATGGTCTGAGGCCGAGTCTTGGCCGGCCCCGACTGGCCGGGTGTTCCTGGCGATCATGCGCTACCTGGAGGGCCAGGGCCGGGACCATGAATCCGCAACCACCGGGGCCTACGCGGCCACCAAGGCCCTGATGGCGCGCTTCGGCGCCTGCCCCCAAGACGAGCGCACCTGGCAGGCCGGCCAGCCCCACCACGCCTCCAACGCCCACGACAAGAACGCGATCTGCAACTCCCGCTCCACCTGTCGGCGCGGCCCGCTATTTGTTTTTCCAATCCATACCATCGGCTTCTCCGAACATGTCACATGTCCCTATATAACTATATAAAGGCAAAATAAGCTATACAAACAGTAATAGTTCCTATGTAGCTAGATATGTATATACAGTGTGACATATTTTATTTTTAATGTATTCTGTTGTTATTGTTGAGAATAAACCCGTCACAAACTTTTGTGACAGGCGGTGACTGGCTCCAACATGTGGAACGAACTCGCCGCAACATGTCACAAAACCCCGCGATAGGCCTCTCTCCATACTGCGGAACGAGAACGGGCTTGAGGAGCGCAAACCCCGGCACGGGGCGCGGACCCCTCATGGTCAAACCGATGGTCATCCTACCGCCCACCCCCCGGCTGGCGAAGGCGCTCGTGGCCCGCCGCCTGGGCCTGCCGGTGCCAGAAGCCCTTGCTCCGCTCGACCCCAAAGACGCGCCCGCCGCCGTAACGGCGTTGCATTAACCCTGGCCGCCGCCCGGCTAGGACGCAGCAGCCAACCTAAAACCGGCGCGGTCGGCCACTCCCGGCAGGGCTTGATGCGGCCTGGGTGGGAGACGGGAACGTGGTGGGATTTGGGCAGGACGCCTTCAATGTCTGGACAAAGGGAA
>JBMORH010000090.1:0-23933 GCA_049322275.1 Thermodesulfobacteriota bacterium | reverse complement strand
TGCCCACTTACGTTCCACACGTTGCCCACAAAAGGAAGACGCGGGGTTAGGCTTTACCACCTAACCCCGCGTTTTTATTGGTGCGCCCGGGGTGATTCGAACACCCGGCCTACGGATTCGTAGTCCGGCGCTCTGTCCAGCTGAGCTACGGGCGCGAATCGACGCTGGGGACCAGCAACGGCTGCCTATTATAACAAAAACCCGCCGTCTGGCAACCGCTCTGCGGTGATAACTCTGCGCTAGGCCAGCATCTCCTGGGCCTGGCCCAGAAGGCTGGCGATGGCCAGGCCCTGGGGGCAGTTGGCCTCGGCCCGGGCCAGGCCATCGGCGCCCAGGCGGGCCAGGGCCGCGGCCGGCAGTTGGGCATAGAGCTCGCGCGCGCGCTTGAGGTCGCCGTAGGAGCGGGCGTACATCAAGGCCCGCATCACCTCGCCCACCGGCGCATTCGCCCCCAGGATGCCCTCGCAGACGCCCGTGCAGCCGGCGCAGTAGTCGCAGGCGGTGTTCAAAGCGTACTGGCGCAGGTAGTCCAGGTCGGCGGCGGAGAGCTTGGTCTTGTCCATGGCCGCGGCCGCGTTGGCGCCGAGCTGGGCCAGGTTGGGCATCTGGCTGCACAGGCTGGCGATGCGCTCGTCGGACCAGACCGCCTTGAGCTTGGCCTGCTCCGGCGAATAGCCCTGCTTGAGGAAGCGCTCGGCCAGGCCCCCGTCGCCCTCGCCCTCGGCCCGCACCGGACCGCCGCCCATGGTCTTCATGGCCGTCAGCCCGATGCCGGCGTCCACGCAGGCCTGCACCGCGTCCTTCATCTGCTGGGTGTGCATGATGCGGTAGTTGTAGGTGTGCAGGACGCCGTCGACCCAGTTCAGCTTGGCCGCGCCGGCCAGGCATTCCTCCATGTTGCGGTGGGTGGAAAACCCGAACAGCTTGATCTTGCCGGCGGCCTTGGCCTTTTCGGCCCAGGCGCGAATCTCCGGCTTGTCGAAATCGCCGATCTTGGTGATGGAGTGCACGTAGTACAGGTCGATGTAGCTGGTGTTCATGCGCATGAGCGACTGGGCCAGGTGCTTGTCCAACATGGCCACCGACTGGCCGGGGTCGTAGCTCTTGCTGACCAGGAAGACCTTGGCGCGGGCATCGGGATATTTTTTGAAAAACATCCCGATGCCTTCCTCGCTGCGGCCGCCCTCATAGCTTTCGGCGGTGTCCCAATAGGTCACGCCCAGGTTCATGGCCTGCTTGAGCACGATCTGGTTGGTGGGCGTGTCCCACATGGTGCCCAGGGAGAGGATGGGCACCTTGATCCCGCTGCGGCCAAAGGTCCGCTGCGGCATGACCCCGGCGGCCGGGGTCTCGGCGGCCTGGGCCGCGGGGGCGTTGGCCAAGAGCAGCGAACCCGCCCCGGCCACGGCGACGTTGCGCATGAACTCGCGGCGGGAAGAACCCTTCAGGGTCGGCATGGTCAGGCACTCCTTCCTAGAGGCTTTGGCATGGCGTAATTGTACCCGGCCGCGCGCGGGCTACAACAGCAGGGAGCGCTTGGCGCTGCGGCTCTCGTTCTCGGCCGTCACCCGGATGGCCCTCTGCCCGCTGACCGGGCACTCGTGCTCGCAGACCCCGCAGCCGATGCAGCGGGCCGGGTCCACCAGCGGCTGTTGCAGGCGCACCGCCACCTCCACCGCCTCGCCGCCGGCCGGCCGCCACTGGCCCCCGGCGTAGAGGGTCACCCCATCCTCGGTGTTGGCCTTGATGCGCCGGCGCTGATCGGGCCGCTCGGCCGGTTGCAGGAAATAGTCGCCGGTGGCCAGCGAGCCCGGCTTGAGCCCGCCGGGGTTCAGCTCCACCTGTTTGCCGTCGGTCATCCCCACCCTGGCCGTCAGGCGCGGCGCGTAGTGCTCGTGGACGGTGATGGCCTTGGGGCTCACCGGGCAGTTCTCCTGGCAGACGATGCAGGGCCGGTCCATGGCCCAGGGCAGGCAGCGGCCGCGGTCCACGAAGGCCGTGCCCAGCCTGACCGGACCGGCCGCGGCGAAATCGCCCAGGCCGCGTTTTTCGGCCAGGCTGATGGGCCGGATGGCGGCGGTGGGGCAGATCTGGCCACAGGCCACGCAGTTGAGCTGGCAGCCGCTGGTGCCGATGCGCATGTTCAGCCCCGGCGTCCACAAGGCCTCCAGGCCGTGCTCCCAGCCGGCGGGCTGGATCACGTTGGTGGGGCAGACGCGCATGCACTGGCCGCACTTGAGGCAGCGCTCCAGGAACAACGGCTCGGCCAGCGCCCCCGGCGGCCGGATGAGCCCCGGCGACCAGGCCGGCCCCACCAGCCCGCCCAGGCGCAGGGCCGGCACGGCGGCCACGCCGGACACCAGGGAAAGCACCACCCCCCGCCGGCCGATGTCCGGGCTGGGGGCCTCGCCGCCGGCCGAGCGGACCGGGGCGTAGGTGACCAGGCCGTCGCGGCAGGCGTTCAGGCAGTTCATGCACAGCACGCACTCGCTCTGGCGCAGGCCGGCGAAGGGCGCGCAGGCCCCCTCGCAGTCGGTTTCGCATTGGCCGCAGGCGCGGCACTTTTCCTGGGTGCGCCCCACCCGCAAGAGCGCCCAGCGCCCCAGCAGGCCCATCAGCGCCCCGGCCGGGCAGACGAAGCGGCAGAAGAAGCGCGGCCGCCAGAAGTTCATCAGCAGCGCCGCCAGGAAGATCGCCGCGATGAGCCCCGCGCCCTGGTAGAGCCGCGGGGCCACCGCGATGCGCCCGGCGGCGGCGTCGATCAAGGGCAGCAGCACCAGATTGACTGAGCGCTGGGCCAGGGGGATGGGGTCTAAGAGGCCGGTCTGCAACGACGCGCCCTTTACCTCGTCCGGAGCCGACCACAACGCCAGCCCCGCCAGCAGCCCCGCCCAGGCCAGGCCCAGCAGCACGGCGCGTTTGGGATCGCCTGCCAGGCGGCGCGCGGCCAGGACCGCCACGGCGATGATGACGGCCAGCACCAGCCACCAGCCGGCTCCGGCCGCCAGGCGCGGCAACAGCTCCGCTCCGGCCCCGGCCAGCATGAACAGCAGCACGTAGTATTTCACCGCCTGGGCCGGATGGGGCTGGTTCAGGGCGTGGCTGGCCTTGGCCCCCTTGCCGCGCCGGCCCAGCCAGCCCAGGAAATGGTGCATGCTGCCGAAGGGGCAGAGCCAGCCGCAAAAGAAGCGGCCCAGGAGCATGGTCAGGGCGATGGTCAGCAAGGCCCAGGCCATGCCGGCATACAGGCTGCCGCTGGCGATGAGGCTGCCCAGCGCGGCCAGGGGGTCCAGATCCAGGAACCAGTTCACCGGCCAGCCCCGAAGCTGCCAATAGCGCTCGCCCAGGGTGGAGACCACGCAGAACCAGAGGAACAGGGCCAGGAAAAAGCCCTGGCTGACGCGCCGCGCCGTGGTTATGCGCATGGCGAAACCTCAGCCAAGCGACACCTCCACCGGCTTGAGGCCCTGCCAGTCGCCGCTGCCCGCGCCCAAGGCCTCGGCCTTGGCGATGAAGGGCAGGTCGGCCGGGGTCTTGTCCAGGAGCAGGCTGGCGCGGGCGTCGGCGGCCACCTGATCGGTGGAGATTATCAGGGTCTCGGTGGGCTTGAGGTCGTCGGGCGAGCCGCCGGTGGGGCCGTTGGTCATCATGCTCACCACCCCGTCCAGAATCACCAGGCTGGGGCGCATCATCAGGGCCAGCTCGGCGATGATGGTGTGGATGTCCTGGTGGAAGATGTTGCGCCGGCCGCCCAACAGGCCGTACCAGTTCTTCATGGCCAGCGAGGCCCCGGAGCGGTGGTGGTCCTTCACCGGCGAGACGCCGATGACCTTGTTCACGCCCTCCAGGGGGGCGGTGAGCACCGGCCACTGGCGGATCAGGCGCGCGCCGGGCACGGTGACCGGGTTGAAGAAGCGAGGCTGGGGCAGGATGACGCGCGCCCCGGCCTCCTGGGCGGCCTGGCCCAGGCCGGAAAGCTGATAGCAGCTCAGGGGGTCGTTGATGGGGTTGTCGGTGACGGCCACCGCCGCGGCCCCGGCCTGGCGGCAGAGGTTCACCAGTTCGGCCAGGAGTTCGGGGTGGGTGGTGGCCCCCTGGGCCGGCGGGGTGGCGAAAGTGGCGTTGACCTTTATCAGCACCCGGTCGCCGGGCGCGATGACCTGGCCGATGCCGCCCAGGGCGTCCAGTCCGGCCCGCAACAGGGCGGTGCGGTTGCTGCCATGGGCCGCCACCAGGCGGCCCTTGAGCTGGGGCAGCGAGAAATCGGGCAGGCTGACGGCTTCGCCCAGGGGCTCGCTCTGGGCGGGTCCGTGGGGGTCGTGGAGCCCCCAGCCCAGCGCGCCGGTGGCGGCCAGGCCCAGGCCCACGGCGGCGGCCCGGCGCAGGAAATCCCGCCGGCCCTGGTCCGGCTCCGTCCCGGCGGCGGCGGGGCGGGGAGGATTGGAGTCTTGCTTCATGGCTTCACCGCCCCGGCTAGGCGCTGGTCCAGCGCGCGCCCCAGGGCCAGGGCCAGCTCGCGGCTCTCGGCCTGGTGCACCCCGGCCAGATAGGCCCCCCGGCTGAAGACCAGATCGTAGGCGTCCATGATGTTCACCAGCCTGCCCCCGGCGGGCAGGGAATCGGCCGGCTCCTCGCGCCCGCCGGCGGCCAGCAGAAAGGCGCGATAGGCGCTGGCCAGCTCGGCGGCCTGGGCGGCGTCGGCCCGGCGGCTGATGAAGGCCGTGGCCTCCAGGCCGTCGATCAGGTAGCCGGCCGCGTAGACCTGGCTGAAACGGTCGAAGCCGAAGACGTTGGCGGCCAGGAGCGCGATGGTCTCCTTTTGCAGGCCGGCCGGGGGGAACAGCCCGCGCTCGTCGGGCGCGGCGGCCTCCAGGGCCGGGGCGCGCGCCAGCCAGGCCTCCAGCCAGGCGCGCATGGCCTGCACCAGCTCCGGCTGCGCGCCGGCGGCGATGATTTCCAGGTACCAGGGGCCGTGCAGCACAAAGAGCGAATTGCCGCTCAGGTGGGCGGTGGCGGCCAGCTCCAGTTTCTGGCCCCGGTCGCGGCGCTGGGTGCTGAAGACGCTGTAGGCGGCCTTGGCGTCCTTCATCTCGAAAACGAAGGCCTCGAACCAGGCCTGGGGCTGGCTCGGCAGGCGGTAACGCCGGGCGGTCATGGCCTCGAAACCGGCCGCCAGGTAGAGTTCGGCCTTGCCGTTGATCTTGTCGCTCAGGGTTTCCGGCCCAAAGCGCTCCGGCCGGCCCATGGCCTCCAGGCCGGCGGGCTGGAGGCTGGCCAGGTCGCCGGGCGAGCCGGCCGCCACGGCCGGGCCGCCCCAGCCCGGCTGGCTGGGCGCCCCCCAAAGGGCGGGGTTGTAGCGAGCCTGCTTGTAGAACACCCCCAGGGCCACCACCGCCAGCAGGGCCAGGATCATGGCCCCGGTGAGGGTCTGGGCGCGGCTGACTGGGGCTTTCTGCAAGGACCGCCTCGCGGGGTTGGGGTGGGCTGGGTTTCTTGACCATGAAGTTTGTACCACGCCCGCCCCGGCGTCAATGCCTCTGCCCACCAAGCATGGCTGTGGTAGTATTTCGGCGAGGTGACAGCCCTATGCCCGCCCGTAGCCGGAGATGCGCCCGCCCCGTGGCCCTGCTGGCCGGCTTGGCCCTGCTGGCCGGCCTGACCGGCGCGCCCCTTTCCGCCCCCGCCGCCCAGGCCGAGGACCAGAAACGCCCGGCGGCCCTGGCCGGCTCCTGGTACGCCGCCGAGCCCGACATCCTGGCCCGCAACCTGGACTTGTACCTGAAGCAGGGCGGCGGCAAGACCCCGGCCGGCCGTCTGCTGGCGCTCATCACCCCCCACGCCGGCCACCGCTACTCCGGGGCCGTGGCCGGCGCGGCCTGGGCCGTGGCCGCCGTCCAGGACCCGCCGCCCCTGACCGTGATCCTGGTGGGGCCCAGCCACCAGGTCTACCTGCGCCAGCCCAGCGTCTGGCTGGGCGGGGACTACGCCACCCCCCTGGGCGACATCGCCGTGGACCGCGCCCTGGCCCGCGAACTGGCCCAGCGCCTGGGGGCCGAGTTCCACCCCGCCGCCCACCTGCGCGAACACAGCCTGGAGGTGCAATTCCCCTTCCTGCGCCGGACGCTGCCCGCCGCCCGCCTGGTCACGGTGCTCACCGGCCCGCCCGATCCCGCCCAGGCCGAGCGCCTGGGCCGGGCCCTGGCCGAGACCGCCCAGGGCCGCCGGGTGCTGCTGGCCGCCTCCACCGACCTGAGCCATTTTCACGACGAGGCCACGGCCAAGCTATTGGACGCCCAGGCCGCCCGACGCATCAGCGCCCTGGACGCCGAGGGGCTCATGGCCGACGAGGCCGCCGGCCGGGCCGAGGCCTGCGGGTTGCAGGCCGTGGCCGCGGTCTTGATCGCCGCCCGGCTCATGGGGGCCAACCAGGGAGAGATGCTGGCCATGGCCAACAGCGCCCAGGCCACCGGCGACCGCTCGCGGGTGGTGGGCTACCTGGCCGCCGCGGTCAGCACCGACCCGGCTCCGGCCGGGGCCGTCAGCGCGCCCATGCCGCCGCCGGCCGGAGAGCTGGACCCGGCCCGGCAGGAGCGCCTGCGCGGGCTGGCCCGCCAGGCGGTGGAGGCCGCGGTGCGCGGCCGGCCCGCCCCCGCCCCCCCGGCCGACGACCCGGCGCTGAACCAGCCCCGCGGCGTGTTCGTGACGCTCAAGCGCAATAACGAACTGCGCGGCTGCATCGGAACCCTGGCCCCGCGCCAGGCCCTGGGCCAGGCGGTGGTGGAGATGGCCGGGGCGGCGGCCCTGCAGGACCCCCGCTTCCTGCCCGTGACCCCGGCCGAGCTGCCCGGCCTCACGGTTGAATTGAGCGTGCTGACGCCCTTCGAGCCCTGCGGCCCGGAGCAGGTGCGGGTGGGGGTGGACGGGCTTTTGATCGAGGGCCAGGGCCGCACCGGGGTGCTGCTGCCCCAGGTGCCCGGCGAGCAGGGCTGGGACCGTCAGGCCTTCCTGGAGGCCATCTGCCAGAAGGCCGGCCTGCCGCCGGGGGCCTGGCGCCGGCCCGGCGTGCGCCTCTACCGCTTCCAGGCCCAGGTGTTCTGATGGCCCTCACGCGCCGGCGCTTCCTCCTGGCCGCCGCGGCGGCGGGGGCGGCCTGCGCGGCCGGGGGGTTCACGCCCGCCGGCGCGGCGCGGGCGGCCCAGCGCCTGGCGCTCACGCCGGGGCTCATAGGCCAGCGGCCCTCGCCCTTCTATGAGCCCCTGGCCAACGGCTTCGTGCAGTGCACCCTCTGCCCCCAAGCCTGCCGCCTGGGGCCGGGCGAAACCGGGGCCTGCCGGGTGCGCCGGAACATCGCCGGCGTGCACCACACCCTGGTCTACGCCAATCCCTGCGCGGCCCACCTGGACCCCATCGAGAAGAAGCCCTTCTTCCACGTGCTGCCCGGCACCCGCTCCTTCTCCCTGGCCACCGCCGGCTGCAACTTCGGCTGCCGCTTCTGCCAGAACTGGGAAATCAGCCAGCAGGGGCCGGCCGACACCCTAAACCTGGCGCTCACGCCGGCCGAGGCCGCGGCCGAGGCGGCCGATCTGGGCGCGGCCAGCCTGGCCTCCACCTACGTGGAGCCGGTCATCTTCATGGAGTACATGCTGGACCTGGGCCGGGAGGCGCGCCGGCGGGGCATGCTCAAGGTCATGCACAGCAACGGCTTCGTCAACCCCGGCCCGCTCAGGGAGCTGATCGGCGTGCTGGACGCGGCCTGCATCGACCTGAAGAGCGCCAGGGACAGGTTCTACCGTGACATCTGCGGCGGGGCGCTCAAGCCGGTGCAGGCCACGCTCAAAGCCCTGGCCGCGGCCGGGGTGCACACCGAGATCGTGCACCTGATGATCCCCAGCCTAAACGACGACCCGGCCGAGACCCGCGACCTGGCCCGGTTCGTGGCCGGCGAGGTGGGCCCCCAGACCCCCCTGCACCTGAGCCGCTTCGCGCCGCGCTACAAGCTCACGAACCTGCCGCCCACCCCGGTGGCCACCCTGGAGCGCGCCCGCGACATCGCCATGGAGGCGGGGCTCAAGTACGTCTACCTGGGCAACGTGGCCGGCCACTGGGCCGAGAACACCTATTGCCCCGGCTGCCAGCGGCTGTTGCTCAAGCGCCGGGGCATGGCCACCATCGAAAACCACCTGGCCGAGGGCAGGTGCCCCGGCTGCGGCCGGACCGTGCCCGGCATCTGGCGGATGCCGGCGCGCGCCTAGGAGCCTGTCGGGAAAAGCCATGGACGGCTTTTCCCGACAGGCTCCTAGAAGGCGGCCACGATGTAGGGTGGATCCGGGGCCGGCGCCTCGCGCAGCTCGTCCAGCTCGATGGCCAGGCTGCGCGATGGGCCGGGCAGGACCAGCAGCCTGCCCCGCGCCTGGTACCAGTTGTCGGTGCGCAGCCCGCCCCCGCCCCGGCCCTGGATCACCACGCTCACCGGCCGGGCGTCGGCGGTGCAGCAGGAGATCACGAAGCGGTAGAGGAAGGCCTCCACCCGGTTTTCGCGCTGATCCGGGGCCAGCCGGCTCCGCTCGGCCTCGGTGAGCACATAGCCCCGGCCCACCACCGCCACCTTCTCCGGCAGCTCGCCCTTTTCCACGTAGAGCTGGTGCAGCTCCAACAGGTTCAGCACCCGGTAGCCGTCCTCGAAGCGGGGCGGGGCCGGGGCGGGCTGGTTCGCGCCCGGCGGCGCGGCCTTGAGCCGGGCCTGGGCCCCGGCCGCGCCCAGGCCGGCCCCGGTCAGCGAAAGCGTGGTGGGCCCCATGGCCAGGAAGACGAACAGCGGCGCCCACTGCACCACCAGCGCGGGCCAGGCCAGCGTCTCGCCGTGGGCGTGGCCGCAGGATTCCTCGCCGCGGGCGTGGCCGGCGGCCGGAGGCGCGGCCCAGGTGCCGAAAAGGCACAGCAGCAGCAGACCCAGGCCGATGAGCTGCAACCAGCCGTGCCAGGCGGCCACGTAGTAGGTGTAGTAGCCGCCGGCCAGCATCAGGCCCACCAGGAGGAGCCAGGGCAGGAGCAACAGCGCCCGGCGGCGGCGGAGCAGCCACGCGGTCATCGCAGCCACCCCAGTCCGGCGGTGTAGAGCCCCACCCCCAGCCAGATCAGGGCCGCCAGCAACAGGATGAAGCGCCCTCGGAAGATCAGGCGGTAGGCCAGCAGCAGCTTGAGGTCGAACATCGGCCCCTGGACCAGGAAGGCCACGTGGGCGGTGAAGCCGAACTCGGTGAAGCTGGCGGCCACGAAGGCGTCGGCCTCGGAGCACAGCGAGAGCACCGCCGCCAGGACCATCATGGCGATGGGGCCGGTCAGGGCGTGGCCGCCCAGGGCCGCCAGCACCTCGCCGGAAAGAAACGTCTTGATGCCGCTGGCCAAAAACACCCCGGCCAGGAAATAGGGCATCATCTCGGCGAAGTCGTCGGCCAGGTGGCCGGCCACCCGCGCGAAGACTCCGTCCCTGGCCGGGGGGTGGTCGTGGCCGCAGCCGCAGGCCGGCGCGGCGGGCGCGGCCGGGGCGGCCAGGCTGTCCAGGGCCTGCACCGGGAGCGCGGCCGGCTCCGGGCCGCCCGCCAGGGCCTGGCGGGGCCGGATGGCCAGCACCGCCCAGCCCACCGCCACCGCCACGATGAGGCCGCCCAACCCGCGCCAAAGCGGATAGTCGAGGTCCTGGTAGGCGATGTAGGTGGCGGCCAGCACGGTGGGGTTTACGATCGGCGCAGCCAGCAGGTAGGCGACGGCGTGGGGTAGGGGCAGGCCCTTGCGCATCAGCCCCCTGGCCACCATCACCACCCCGCATTCGCAGACCGGAAACAGCGGCGACATGAGCGCCACCGCCGGCACCCCCCAGGCCCCCAGCCGGGCGGTGAGGCGGGGCAGGGTCTCGGCCGGCAGCCAGACCTCCAGCACGGCGGTGACGAGCGCGCCCAGCAGGATGAAGGGCACCGCCTCCAGGCAGATGGCCAGGAAGTAGCTGGCCAACGCCTCCAGCCAGGGCGGCTGGCCCCGGCCCAGGTCCAAGGCCCGGTTGATGAGCGCCCCGCCGAACATGACCAGCACCCCGGCCGCCAACAGGAGCGACAGGTAGTGATCCGGGGCGCGGGGGGCGCGGGGCGGTGTTTGATCGGCCAAACCGGTCATTCTCCCAGGTGCGGCGCCCGGCGTCTACGGGGCGTTCGCACAGTTTTATCAGGTCGAAGGGGCGGTTTCCACCACCCGCATGCGGGTCCAGGCCCCGCCGCGAAAACGCCGCCAATTGGCCAGGCCCAAGAGCGCCAGATAGACGATGATGCAGCTCCAGACCCCGTGCAGCCCCCAGCCCAGGTGCTCCACCCCCAGGTAGACCGGCAGCACCAGCACCAGGCCGGCCAGCGCCGCCATGGCCAGCATCACGTAGCGGCTGTCGCCCGCGCCCTTGAGCGCGGCCATGTAGATGATGCTCACCGCGTCGAAGAAACAGTACACCGCCACGTAGCGCAACAGCAGCGCGCCCAGGTCCGCGATGCGCGCCGCCTCGGCCGGGGGCTGGTCGCGGGGGATGAAAAGATCGACCAGCAGGCCCGGCAGCAGCAGGAACAGCCCCGCCACCAGTCCCATGTAGGCCAGGGTGAGGTGCAGGGCGCTGGTGGTGGCCGTCCGGGCCAGGTCGGGGCGGCCCTGGCCCACGGCCTGGCCCACCAGGGTGCTGAGCGCGATGGAGAAGCCGATCATGGGCAGAAACGACAAGGTGCTGATGGAAAAGGCGATGTTGGTGGCGGCCAGCTCCAGGATCCCCAGGCGGCCCACCAAGAAGACGAACAAGGTGAAGGCGGTGATGTCCAGCCAGAACTGCACCCCGGCCGGCAGGCCGTAGCGCATCAGGCGCTTGAACAGACTCCATTCCGGCCGCCAGGCGCTTATAACCCCGAAACGCCGCTCCTGGCGCGGGGTGAAGATGAGCAGCACGAAAAGCGCGGCCATCACCACCCAGCCCGCGATGGTGGCCAGGGCCGCGCCCAGGATGCCCAGCTCCGGAAATCCCCACGCGCCGTTGATCAGCGCGTAGTCCAGGGGCACGTTGACCAGCGCCCCAGTCAGGTTGACCAGCATCACCGGCCGGGTCAGCCCCCGGCCGGAGAAAAAGCAGGACAGCGACGATTGCAGCACCCCCACGCCGGCGCCCAGGTTGAGCCAGCGGAAATAGACCACCTCCAGCTCCCGCACGGCCGGTTCGTGCCCGCCGAAGGCGAAGATGGGCTCGGCCGCGAACCACAACGCGGCCATCAGCGCCCCGGAGGCCACCGAGAACCAGACGCCGGCCCACAAGGCCGCCCCCACCCGCCGGGGCGCGCCGGCGCCGATGTATTGGGCCACGAAGACGTTGACGTAGCCCGCCGTGCCCATGAAAAAGGCCATGAACAGGAACGAGGCCATGGCCGCCGGCATGGCGGCGGCGATGGCGACCAGCGAGTATTGGGCCAGGAACATGCGGTCGGTGAAGTGCATCGCCGTGGTGGACACCATGGAGATGACCATGGGCAGGCCGATGGCCAGCACCTGGCGGTAGCCGTTGGGTTGGGACCAGCGCTGGCCCATCATCGCCCCAAAGCCCCGGCGGCCCGGCTGCCGGGCGGCGGAGCTGTGCATAAGCCTTCCTCCGGGGCGGCGGGGCCGGCCAGAGGAACTGCCTGGGTTGGTTTGACGTCCGGCGGCTCAGGCCACCTGCTTCAGCGCCCGGCGCGCCTGGGCCATGCGCGCCCAGGTCTGGGGGAAGAGCCGGTTGCCCTCGGTGTGGGGAAAAAACAGGCTGGCGGTGTAGTTGCCCATGTAGCCCGGCGCCACGCTCAGCTCGAAGTTGGTCATCTTGTCCACGATGTCGCCCACCTCGGTGCGCAACTGGTTGCTCATGGCCACCAGGCGCGCGCCCATCAGCGAGCCGTTGCCCACGAAGGTGAACTTCTCCAGCGGCAGTTCGGGCAACAGGCCGATGATGATGGCCCGCTCCAGGTTGATGGACTGGCCGAAGCCGCCGGCCAGGATCACCCGGTCCAGGTCCTGGATGGACAGCCCCACGCCCTCCAGCAGGGTCATGTAGGCGGCGTACATGGCCCCCTTGGCCCGCATCAGGTTGTCGATGTCGGTCTCGGTGAGCGCGATGTCGCGGCCGATGGCGGTGTCGTCGGCCCAGGCCAGCACGTACTCCGGGCCGTCCTCGCCCTGGCGCACGCGGCCGCTGGGGTGGTCCAGATTCATGTGCCCGCGTTCGTCGATGATGCCGGCCAACAACAACGAGGCCACGGCCGCGATGAGACCGGAGCCGCAGATGCCCCTGGGCTTGCTCTTGCCCACGGTGACGATGGCCGGCTCGCCGCTGATGGGGTTGACCGAGAAGTTCTCGATGGCTCCCTTGCTGGCGCGCATGCCGAACTTGATGCCCCCGCCCTCGAAGGCCGGGCCGGCGCTGGCCGCGGCGCAGGCCATCCAGTCGCGGTTGCCCACCACCACCTCGCCGTTGGTGCCCAGGTCGATGAAAAGCGTCAGGCGCTCGTCCTTGTGCATGCCCACGCCCATCACCCCGGCCACCACGTCGCCGCCCACGTAGGAGGCCACGGAGGGGAAGACCAGCAGGCGCACGTGATCGGGCAGCGCCAGGCCGAACTGGCTGGCGCGCAGGGGGGGATAGTAGGCCGCCGCCGGCACGTAGGGCTCCAGGCGGATGTGCTTGGGGTCCACGCCCAAGAGGAGCTGGGTCATGGTGGTGTTGCCGGCGATGGTGGCCAGGCCGATCTCGGTCAGCTCCACCCCGGTCTGGCGGGCCAGGGCCTTGAGCACCTCGTTGATGGAGCCGGCCGCGGCTTCCTGGAGGCGCTTGGCCCCGCCCGGCTTGCCGGCGTAGATGATGCGGCTGATGACGTCCTCGCCATAGCCGATCTGGCTGTTGAAATCGCCCTCGTTGCCCAGGATCTCGCCGCTGTTGAGGTCCAAGAGCTGGGCCCAGACCGTGGTGGTGCCCAGGTCGATGGCCAAGGCCAGGTTGCGGCCGGATGTGTCGCCGGGCTCCACCCGGATCACCTGGTTGCGGCCATAGCGCCGCCGCACCGGGCGCATGATGGTGGTGGTCACCGTCCAGTCGCCCTTGCGCCAGGCGTCGGGCAGGTCGCGGATGGCCTCGAAGGCGAAGCTGAAGCCGCGCTCGCCTTTCTCGCGCAAGGCGCCCAAGAGCCGGGCCACGTCGTTGCGGTTGTCGTCCAGGCTGGGCGGCTTGGCGCTGACCACCACCTTGACCAGGGCCGGATCGAAGCGCCCCTCCTGCCTCAGGTCGTTGGCCCCGATCAGGGTGGCCTGCTGGGGGCTGCCGGCGGCCAGGGCCTTCAGGGCCACCTTGTCCAGCGACGATTCCACCGGCACCCGCACCACCACGTGGCCGGTGAGCTCGGCCAGGCAGGCCTGGCGCACGCCCTTGGCCGCGTCGGCGGGATTGATGCGCTCGGTCAGCCCACCCTTGACCTCGCCCTCCTCGATCGTCACCCGGCACTTGCCGCAGACGCCCTCGCCGCCGCAGGAGGCGTTGATGTGGACGCCGGCCTCCAGGGCGGCCTCCAGCACCGTGCCGCCGGCCGGGGCCTCGATGGTGACGTTGAAGGGCTCGAAGGTGACCCTGACGGTGCTGGACTGCTCCTGGCTCACGGCTGGTCCATTTCGTGGCAAGGGTTTGTGGCCGCAGGCGCCGACGCCGACGGGCCCGGCGCAAACCCGCGGCCCGCCCGATGATGATAATGGTTATGCCCCGCGCCGACAATCGTCATATAATAGCAGGTAATTGACTGGCGGGCCAACCGCCGGCGGCGAGCCTTGCCCCGCGGGGATTACTCGCCTATAGTGGCTGACAAAACCGCCCCAACCGGAGAGACGCATGGCTGGTCTTAAAATCATGGTGGTGGACGACTCGGCCACAGCCCGGCACTATTTCTGCGGGCTGTTGGAGGAGCTGGGCCACCAGGCCGAGGGCGTGACCAGCGGGCCGGAAGCCCTGGACAGGCTGGTTCAGGGGAGCTACGACCTGATCCTGTGCGACCTGGTCATGCCCGGCATGGACGGGCTGGACTTGCTGCGCACCATCCGCCAGCAGGGCAAGGACCTGCCCTTCTTGCTGGTGACCTCCTACGGCTCCCTGGCCACGGCCGTGCAGGCGGTGCGCCTGGGCGCCGACGACTACATCATCCGCCCTCTGGACGCGGGCCTTTTGGCCCATCGCCTGCAAGCCGTGCGCGAGCGTTACCAGGCGACCCAGGAAAAGCGCCTGCGCCAGGACCTGCAAGCCGCCCTGGCCACGGCCGGGGCCGCCGCCCACGAGCTGAACCAGCCCCTGATGGCCATCATGGCCGCGGCCGAACTGATCGGCATGAACGACGACCCCCAGCACCTCAAGGAGCTCGCCGCCATCGTGGTGGAACAGTCGCAACGCCTGGGCGAGGTGACCAACCGCCTGGTGAACCTGGTGCGCTTCGAGACCAAGCGCTACGTCGGCGACCAGGTCATCCTGGATTTGCGGGCCTCGGCCGGCCAGCCGGAGCCCGCCAAGCCTTGAGCGGCGGCCTGGCCAGCCGGGACCAGCGCCTGGGCCTCAGCGCCCGCTGGCTGTGGTGCGGCGAGGATCTGCTGGTGGCGGTGGAGGGCGGAGAAAAACCCCACATCGGCGCGGTGGCCATGGCCACGCCCCGGCCCAGCCTGGCCGACCCGGCCCGCAGCAGCGCCACCGCCAGCGTCTTCTGCTATCTGGGCCACAAGGAGGACGGGCTGGCCAAGGACCTGGCCGAGGCGCTCGCCGCGGCCCTTAACGTCCGGGTGGTGGTCACCGCCGGGGCGCACTGGGACGGGCTGGGGCCGCAGGAGATCGCCCAGGTGGAGGCCAGCGCCCGCGACCTGGGCCGGCGCCTGCTGGCGGCGCTAACTGCCGAGCGGGCGAAAACGAAGACGGGCGGGGGTAAACCCCGCCCCTACGAAGAAGATTCCGATTCTTGCCTTTGATTTCGTAGGGGCGGGGTTTATCCCCGCCCGTGCATTTTCTTGGGCCTGATGGGTTTGATTGCGACCTGGCATCAGCCCCTGACGCCCAGCCCCAGGCCGCGCAGGGCCGCGGCCAGCGCGCCCCGGCCATGGCGCAGTTCGGCCAGGGCCTGGGCCAGGACCGCCTTCACCTCCCGGCCGGGGGGCATATCCAGGACGACGCGCCCCCGCTCCAGGTCGGCCGCGTCGCGCACCATCAGCACCAGGCGGCCCGCCTCCACCCCGGCCCGCTCCAGCCCGCCGCCGGCATAGCGCCCCGGCCAAAGCTGGGGCCGCAGCCAGGCCGGGCCGGGCAGTTCGCCGGCCCGGATGGCCACCCGCCGGATCAGGTCGGCCACCACCTCGCCCAACAGGCCGGATTCGTTCACCGGACCGCGGCCGTTCCAGCCCACGGCCAGGGCCTGGCTTCGCTTTTGGGCGAAATCCGGCGTGGAAAGCCCCAGGCACTCCCAGGCCATGAGTTTTTGCACGACATGGCGGCCGGCCTCGTCCAGGTCGCGGTCGGTGTCCACGACCCGTCCGGCCAGGGTGGTGTAGAGCATGGCGGCTCAGCCCCGCGCCGGGGGCAGGTGCGCGCAGAGGCCCAAGCCGGCCTCGGCCGCCTCCCGGAGCCCCTCGCTCAGGCTGGGGTGGGCGTGGATGGCCTGCGCCAGGTCGTCCAGGCGCGCGCCCAGCCGGATGGCCAGGGCGCATTCGTGGATGATCTCGCCCGCGTGGGGGCCGACGAGTTGCGCGCCCAGCAGCCGCCGGTCGCCGGTCTCGTAGACCAGGATGTAATGGCCGGCCAGCTCGCCCTCGGCCTGGGCCTTGCCCAGTTGGCGCAGGCTGAGGCCGGCCGTGGCGGCCGCCAGGCCGCGCTGGCGGGCCTGGGCCAGGGAAAGCCCCACCCAGGCCGCCTCCGGCCAGGTGTAGGCCACCGAGGGCGCCAGGTCGTAATCCACCCGCTCATGGCCGCCCAGGGCATTGGCCGCCGCCACCATGGCCTCGGCCGCGGCCACGTGGGCCAGCATGGGCCGGGCCGGCCCCAGCAGATCGCCGATGGCGTAGACCCCCGGCGCGCTGGTGGCCAGATGCTGGTCCACCTTGACCGCGCCGCGCTCGTCCATGGCCACCCCGGCCTCGGCCAGGCCCAGGCCGGCGCTCATGGGCGCGCGCCCGGCGGCCAGCAGGACCTTGGCCGCGCTGATCTCCACCGGTCGGCCGGCGGCGCCCGCCCCAACCAGCGGCGACGGCCCCAGGCGCAGGGCCAGATCGCCGCCGGCCTCGCCGATGGCCTCCACCACGCAGCCCAGGTGCACGGCGATCTTGCGCTTTTTGAACTCGCGCAACAGCAGCCGGCTCACCTCCGGGTCCAGGGAAGGCAGGGGCAGCAGGCGCTCCTGGGCCTCCACCAAACTCACCCGGCAGCCCAGGGCGCTGAACAGGGTGGCGAACTCGCAGCCGATCACCCCGCCGCCCACGATGCAGACCGATTCGGGCAGGGCGGTGAGCGCCAAGGCGTCGTCGGAATCCAGCACCAGGCGGCCGTCGCGATCAAGCCCCGGCGGGAACGCCGGCCGGCCGCCGGTGGCCAGGATGATCCGCTCGGCCGCCAGCTCGGTCCGGCCGCCGTCGTTGAGCGCCACCGCCACCCGGCCGGGGGCGACGAGCCAGCCCCGGCCGGCGACCACCGCCACGCCGTGGGCCTGCAAGAGCCGGGCGACGCCCTGGGCCTGGAGCTCCACCACCCCGGCCTTGCGGGCCTGCATGGCCGGCCAGTCCGGCGCGGGCGCGCCCAGGCCGGCGAAGCCGAACTCCGCGCCCCGCCGGGCCAGGTCCAGGGCCCTGGCCGAGGCCAGGAGCGTCTTGGTGGGGATGCAGCCCCGGTGCAGGCAGGCTCCGCCCAGACCGGCCGGCTCCACGACTGTGACGGCCGCGCCCAATTGGGCCGCGCGGATGGCGGCCTGGTAGCCGCCGGGTCCCGCGCCGAGCACTATGACTCTTGCAGCCACCGGGCTAGTCCAGGCGGATGATCTTGACGCGCCTGCCCACCCAGTTGGGGGGCAGGTAGATGCGGCCGGAGTTGCCGGATTGCTTGACTTCCTTGCCAAGCATCTCGAAGCCGGCCACCTCGAACTTCACCGAACCGCGCTGTCCGGCAAACTCCGCATGGTCGCGGTCCGGGGATGGGGAGTGATCGTCGTTCAAGCCTGAGCCCTTCCGTGTGCGGTTATGGGCGGCCGGGGGCCGCCCCGCCCCGGAGGGGGCGATCAGCCGCTAATTATAGCAAGGGCCGGCCCGCGGACCAAATCGCCCGGCGACGCTAGCCTATCCGCCCCTGGCGGCCGGGCCAGAGGGCGTGGCAGGGGACGACGAGGTCGATCTCGCCCTTTTCGGCCATGGCCCTGACCCGGTTGGCGCTCTCCCAGGCCGCGATGGCGTCGGTGTGCACCCCTGGACAGACCGCCGGCCCGCTTTTGGGGAAATTGCCCTCGTTGCAGCAGAAGCCGGTGATGAGCACCCGGCCCGCCCCGGCGGTCTCCACGATCACCGACTGGCCGCCGGGGGTGTGGCCGGGGGTGGGGATGACGCTGAGGCCGGGCATGATCTCGGCCGGGCCATCCAGGGCCGCCAGGTCGCAGCCCTCCAGGTAGTCGGGGTCGTAGCGGTGGTCCAGGGGGTGGGGGGCGCGCATGAAGTCGATCTCGGCCCTTTGGGCGTAGACCTTGGCGTTCGCGCAGAGATTGTCGTTCTCGCAGTGGTCGTTGTGCAGGTGGGTGTGCACGATGACCCCGATGTCTTCGGGTTTGAGATTCAGGCGGGCGAGCCCGTCCTCGAAATACTCGGCCTTGAGCCCCAGCTCGTCCTCCAGGCCGTCGGGGATGATGAAGTCGGCCAGGCCGGTGTCGATCAAGGCCGGCTTCGGCCCGCCCAAGAGCGCGAAGACGTAGATCGGGATGTGGATGGCCCGGCCGTAGCCGCGCAGGTAGGTCATGACGCCCTGGTCGGTGGCGTTCAGGCCGCAGACGATGGGATGGATGACGTAGCTGGCCATGGGGGCCGCCTCCCGCGCGCTTGGCGCTACTCCTCGTCCTTCTTGGGCAGGATCGGCTCGCCCCATTTTTTCACCGCCGCCACCCCGCCACTGAGGTTGACCGTGTTGGTGACGCCCGCCGCCTCCAGTTGGCGCATGGCCTCGTAGGAGCGCACCCCGGAGTTGCAGATCAGAACGACTTCCTTGTCGCGGGGCACCTCGTCCACCCGCCGGGCCAGGGTCTCCTGGGGGATGTGCACCCAGGCCGGGGCCAGGCATTCCAGGTAGGGCGCGGCGTTGTCGGCCCCGCGCACGTCCAGGAAGACCGTGCAACCGTCGTCGCGGCAGGCGAGCTTGGCCGCGAACTCCTGCGGGCCGATGGGGCGCAGGCGGCCGGCCAGGAGGTTCTCGGCGGTGTTGGCCGCGGCGTTGAGGATGTCCACCGCCGCGCCCAGGGGCGGGCTGTAGCACAGCTCAAGGTTGCTGATGGCGGCCAGGTCGGCGCCCAGGGGCAGCAGCCCGGCCACGGCGTTGACCCGGCCCACCACCGCGTCGCCGTTTTCGCCCAGGGCGGCGCAGCCCAGCACCCGCCGGGTCTCTTCCTCCACCACCAGCTTCAGGTGCATCAGCTTCTGGTCGGGATGGAAATGGGCGCGGTCGGCCTGAACCACCAGCGGGGCCGCCACCCGGTAGCCGGCGGCGCGGGCCTGGGCGTCGGTCAGGCCGGTCTTGGCGGCCGAGAGTCCGAACAGCTTGATGCAAAAGCTGCCCACCACGCCGGGGAAGGCCTCGTCCCCGCCGCAGACGTTGCTGCCGATCACCCGGCCCATGCGGTTGGCCAGGCTGCCGCTGGGGGTGTAGGTGGGCTGCCCGCTGAGCAGGTTGGGCAGGCTCACGCAGTCGCCGCCGGCGTAGATGTCCGGGTCGCTGGTCTGGAGGCGGTCGTTGACCAGGATGGCCCCGTTGGCGGCGAGGCTGAGCCCGGCGGCCCGGGCCAGCTCGGCGTTGGGGCGCACGCCGGTGGCCATGATGACCAGATCCACCGCGATCTCCCGGCCGTCCACCACCACCGCCGCCGCCCGGCCCCGGCCGTCGCCGACGATGCGCTCCAGCTTGGCATTGAGATGCAGGTTCACGCCCTCCTGGGCGCGCAGGTGGGCGGCCAGCATGGCGGCCAGCTCGGCGTCCATGGCTCCGGGCAAAACCTGGGGGGCCATCTCCACCAAGTGCACCTCGACCCCCCAGAGATCGGCCAGGGCCTCGGCCATCTCCAGGCCCGTGGCCCCGGCCCCGATGATGGCCGCGCCGCCCACCTGGCCCTGGGCCACCAGGTTCTTGATGGCCTGGGCCTGGTGCAGGTCGGCCACGGGATAGACCCCGGCCAGGTCCGCGCCGGGAACCGGCGGGACGAAGGGCCGGCTGCCGGTGGCGATGACCAGCTTGTCATAGGCCAGGTCGCGCTCGGCCCCGGAGGCCAGGTCGCGCACGCGCACCGTCTTATTGGCCCGGTCGATGGCCAGGGCCTCGGTGGCCGGCAGGGCCTCGATGCCCTTGGCCCCGCGGAAGAAATCGGCGTCGCGCACCATGTGGAAGCTAGTGGAGAGCAGGCCCTTGAGGTCGGCCACGTCGCCGGAGACATAGAAAGGTATGCCGCAGCCGCCGTAGGAGATGAGGCTGTCGCGGTCGACCATGGTGACCTGGGCGTCGGGCAGAAGGCGCTTGACGCGGCAGCCGCTCTTGGGCCCGCAGGCCACCGCGCCGATGATGACGACTTTGAGGCTCACGCTGATGCTCCCGGATTAATCAGGCACAGAGGGCAGGGGTTGGCCCCGGACCAGAGCAAACCACAAAACCGGCCGACATTCAAGCCGCGGGCGGATTTGCCGCCCCCACCCGGCGCTAGCGTGTAATGAAGGCCGCGCAACGGCCGCCGCCGGCGGGTGGGCTGGGGGGGGCCGCGGGGCTGGCCTCAGATGAGCAGGCTCAGGCCTTCGTGGGCCGCCTCCACCTGGAGGCGCGGGCCGGCCTCGTAGCGGGCCTCGGTGAGGATGTCGTCCAGCTCGTCGTCGCTGCGGTTGGGGTCGTGGTGGGTCAGGATGAGCTGCTCCACCCCGGCCTTCTTGGCCAGGGCCAGCACCGAGCGCCAGTCGGAATGGCCCCAGCCGTGGTGCTGGGCCATCTCCTCCGGCAGGTACTGGGCGTCGTGGACCAAGACCCGCGCCCCCTGGCAGAAGCGGGCGTAGTCGTCCAGTTGCAGCTTGCCGGGTCCGCCCAGCTCGTTGTCGGTGAGGAAGACGAAGGAGCGGTGGTCCAGGTCGAAACGCAGGCCGATGCCGCCCTGGGGGTGGTTGAGGGGGATGGTGCGCACTCTGGCCGGCCCCAGGTCGATCTCCGGGGCCAGGATGGTAGGATCGCGGAAAACCTGCGAGGGCAGGTTGGAGAACATCACCGGAAAATGGCCGTCGCTGCGCTGGCTGTCAAAGAGCCCCCGGATGCCGTCGCGCCCCCGCGGCCAGCCGCCCAGGCGGATGCGCGAGCCGGGGCGGTAGACGGGATCGAAGAACAGAAAGCCCAGCAGGTGGTCCCAATGCAGGTGGGTGATGAGCAGGACGATCTCCAGGGGCCCCGGCGTCTCGGCCAGCTTGAGGCCCAGGGGGCGGATGCCGCTGCCCGCGTCCAGGATCACCGGCGGCTGGCCGTCGATCTCCAGGCCCAGGCAGGTGGTGTTGCCGCCATAGCGCAGGGTGGTGGCCCCCGGCACGGCGATGGACCCCCGCGTTCCCCAGAAGGTGAGTTTCATGCTTCCCCCGGCAACGTCATGGCCCTGGATGTTAAACCAAGCGCCGGCGTTTTTGGCGCAAAAACTTCACCGGCCCGGGCCGGCCAGGACGATGTCCCCGTAGTAGGCGGTGGCCTGGCCGCCGGTGTTGTCGGCGTCGGTCATCACCGCCACCGCCCCGATCTCGCCGGGCTCGTCGCCAAACAGCGCCCGATAGTCATCCAGCAGGTTGCGCTCCTCGCTCAGCCATTGCCCGGCCTGGGCCGGGCCGGAGCGCACCGCCAGCATCATGGCGTTGGCGCTGAAGGGGTTGGGTGTGGCCTGGCCCTGGGGCAGCTGGTTGGCCCAGATGTAGTTGATGGCCCGCGTGCGCCAGAAGACCAGGCTGGGAAACACCACGTAGACCCTGGCCGCGTAGTCGTCGCCGGCCTTGAGGCGTTCGTCGCCCCCCGCCACCACGCCCTCCACTTTCCAGGACCAGCGCAGCAGGGGATATTGGCGGGGGTCCACCCGGATTTCCTTGACGAGCCCGGAGGCGGCGTTCTCGGCCTGGGCCTTGAGCACCGTGCGCCCGGCGTCCTGGACCAGGCCGTAGCGGGTGCGCCCCTTGAACTCCTTGACTTCCCAGCCATTCAGATCGCCGGCGCTGAAGGCTCCCACTTTCAGCTCGGCCGCCGGGGCGGGCATGGCAGCGGCCCAGACCAGAGCCGTCGCCAATAGCGCCAGTCCCCTAGCGAGGGACACGGCCCTCCTGGGCCGGCCGGCGGGTCAGTCCGGTGCAGGCGCAGTGGATCAGGGCCCCGCGCCAGGGGCCGTCCGGTCCGGCCGCGGCCAGCATGGCCTCCCAGCCCGGACAGCCCCGGCAGATGATGGCCCCCACCTTGAGGCAGGGCGGGGGCTGTAGCTGCCCCCCGGACGCCGGTAAATCTTCGCCCATGGCCGCCTCCCTCAGACCCTGAGCAGCTCGTAGTCGCGGCTGCCCAGGCCGATCTGCTGGGCGTAGTCCAGTTGGATCTGCCAGTCCACCTTGGGATAGATGTCGCGGAACTTGTCCGCGCCCGGCGCGTGGGCGCTTTTCAGCCGGCTGTCGGCGCGGCCGTGGGCCTGGTTGACCAGGTCGGCGGCGGCCTGGTCGATGGCCACCGGGTCGGTGGAGGCCATCACCCCCAGGTCGGCCACGATGGGCGCGTCCTGGAAGGGATAGCAGTCGCAGGCCGGGCTGACGTTGGTGATGAAGTTGAAGAACAGGCTGCGCCCCTCCTTGCCCTTGAGCACCGCCTGGGTGTAGGCCACCATGCGCCGCATGAAGATCGGTATCTGGGCGTCCCACTGGATCTCCATGGCCCCGCTGGGGCAGACCAGCACGCAGTCGCCGCAGCCGATGCACTTGGCCGGGTCCTTCAGCGCCCTCAAGGCCTCGTGCTTGCTGCCCGCCGGCGCGGGTTCGCCGGCCGCGCGCTTGACCAGCTTGATGGCCCCCACCGGGCAGCGCAGGATGCAGTCGCCGCAGGCGATGCACTTGGCCGGGGCCACCTCCGGGCTGACGTTGCTGTGCTGGAAAAGCTTGCCCCGCCGGCTGGCGCAGCCCATGCCCAGGTTCTTGATGGTGCCGCCGAAGCCGGCCAGCTCGTGGCCCTTGAAATGGGCCAGGCTTATCAGGCTGTCGGCCTCCACGATCTCGGCCCCGATGAAGGCCTCCTTGCATTCGGGCAAATCCAGCGGCACCGCCACCGCCGAGTGGCCCTTGAGCCCGTCGGCGATGATCAAGGGCGCGTTCACCACGCTGTAGGCGAAGCCGTTCTCCACCGCCGTGACCAGGTGGCTGACGGCCTCGGCCCGGGTGCCCACGTAGAGGGTGTTGGCGTCGGTGAGGAAGGGCTTGGCCCCGACCGCCCTGACCGCCTCCACGAAGCGCCGGGCCAGCACCGGCCGGATGAAGGCGGTGTTGCCGCGCTCGCCGAAATGGATCTTGATGGCCGTGTTGCCGCCGCGCTTGATGCGCGCCGCCGGCTCCAGGGTCTGGATCAGGTCGTCGAGCTTGTCGTTGAAGGAGCGCTTGGGCGTGGCGCGCATGTCGGCGAAATAGACCTTGCTGGGCATGAGCCGCCTCCTGGTGGCCGGGTTGTGGATGGCTTTAGGCTAGGCGAGAGGGCCGGTGGTGTCAAGGCGGGGGTGCAAAGGCGCTTGACCTGCAAGGACTACTCACTGTAGGCATTGTAACGGTGATGAAATAACTGGAGCCCTCGCTTCGATTCTACGAGAACGTTCACCGGACCTCATCTAGTTAGATTTGGGGGTAAGCATGCGTTGGCCGCATTGGGAATACTATCTTGCCATTGAGGATAATTTAGCTCGTTGTGCGCGTTTCATTGAACCATCTCCGGGAAATATGGGAACCTATTCCATCGAGTTGGCGCAAATAATGCTCCTCGCATGTTCGGAAATTGACGTCGTTCAGAAAATGATTTGCCAACATTTAAGCCCTGGAATCAGCAAAATAAAAATAGATAATATTAACAAGCGTCATCTTGTTATCACAAATAATCTTGTAACATATACACAACTTAAGTGTCGCATCCCTAGATTTAATTTCGGGCCCTGTATCCCATGGAAAGCATGGCTTCCCACCCAATATCCCGAATGGTGGGCAGCTTATAATGGCATAAAACACAGCAGGAATGAAAATTATTGTAAGGCCAGTCTACATAATGCCATTTTATCGGTGATGGGTTTGCAAGTCACTTTGCTCAGCTACTATAATTTATGCTGCAACAACGTTGATTTCGTAGAGAATCCCCTGGTCCCGAACCTGGTGATGCCAGAAGGATATGCGCCTTCCAGCCCAGGCGGGATCATATTGGCGTTTGTTTTTCCCAGTACCTCCGAATAAGCCTAACTACCTATTGTCCTAGCAGGAATTCCGAGCGCTGTCTTACTGCTGTCTTAGAACTTATCCGTAAATAGTAGCTACTTTCCTCCAGCAGATGATGGCCGCTGCCAAGTGCAGTAGTGCTTCATAGCTATCCGCGAACTTCTCATACCTAACCAGTAGTTTCCTGAACCTGTTGA
>JBMORH010000089.1:0-129335 GCA_049322275.1 Thermodesulfobacteriota bacterium | reverse complement strand
AGTGATTGAACTCGAAACCAAAACTCATCAGAGACTTCCCACGAGCGAACTTTGGCCATGGCGCACCTCCCACTCCACCTTAGGGAAGTGCCGATTAAAAGTCAACTTATTTACGGATAAGTTCTAAGTCAGGACCGCATTCCGGTCAAGCGCGTGAACAACACTGCTCGCCTGGAGCGCTTAGCCCAGGCGCTTCTTGAGTTCGTCCAACTGGGCGGCCAAGCGGGCCGGCAGCTTTTGGCCAAACTTGGCGAAATGGTTCTCGATGTCGGGCAGCTCGGCCTTGAAGGCGGCGGCGTCGACCCGCAGAAGCTCCTTGACGTCCCCGGCCGGGATGTCCAGGCCGGTCAGGTCCAGGTCGCCGGGAATGGGCAGGCGGCCGATGGGGGTGTCCTGGGCGCCGACCGCGCCGTCCACCCGTTGGCACATCCATTTGAGCACCCGGCTGTTGTCGCCAAAGCCCGGCCAGAGCCACTTGCCCTCGGCGGTCTTGCGGAACCAGTTGACGTAGAAGATTTTGGGCGCCTTGGCCCCCAGGCGGTCGCCCATTTCGAACCAGTGCTGAAAATAGTCGCCCATGTTGTAGCCGCAGAAGGGCAGCATGGCGAAGGGGTCGCGGCGCAGGTTGCCCACCGCGCCGATGTTGGCGGCGGTGGTTTCGCTGGCGGCGGTGGCGCCCATGAACACGCCGTGGTCCCAGCCGTAGGACTCGGTGACCAGCGGCACCACCGAGGCGCGGCGGCCGCCGAAGATGAAGATGTCGATGGGCACGCCTTCGGGCTTCTCCCAATCGGGGCTGATGATGGGGCACTGGCGGGCCGGGGCGGTGAAGCGGGCGTTGGCGTGGGCGGCCACGTCCTTGGATGCGGGGGTCCAGTCGCGCAGCTTCCAGTCGATGGCGTGGGCCGGGGCCGGACCCATGCCCTCCCACCACACGTCGCCGTCGTCGGTCAGGGCGCAGTTGGTGAAAATGCTGTTTTCCTTGATGCTGTCCATGGCCATGGGGTTGGAGTCATAGCTGGTGCCGGGGGCCACGCCGAAAAAGCCGGCTTCGGGGTTGATGGCGTAGAGGCGGCCGTCGGGGCCGATCTTCATCCAGGCGATGTCGTCGCCGATGCATTCAACCTTCCAGCCCTTGATGGTGGGCAGCAGCATGGCCAGGTTGGTCTTGCCGCAGGCCGAGGGGAAGGCGCCGGTGACGTGGTACTGGCGGCCTTCGGGGTTGGTCAGGCGCAGGATGAGCATGTGCTCGGCCATCCAGCCCTCGCGGCGGGCCACGGCCGAGGCGATGCGCAGGGCCAGGCATTTCTTGCCCAACAACGCGTTGCCGCCATAGCCGGAACCATAGGACCAGATCAGGTTTTCGGCCGGGAAATGGCTGATGTATTTCTGCTCGATGGGTGCGCAGGGCCAGTAGCCGTCCTTGTCGCCGGGTTTCAGCGGCGCGCCGATGCTGTGCAGGCAGGGGATGAACTCGCCGTCGGAGCCCAGGACCTGCAGAACCTTCTCCCCGACCCTGGTCATGATGTGCATGTTGCACACCACGTAGGGGCTGTCGGTTATCTCCACGCCGATCTTGGCCAGCGGCGAACCCACCGGGCCCATGGAGAAGGGGATGACGTACATGGTGCGGCCCTGCATGCAGCCGGCATACAGGCCGCGCATGGTGGCTTTGAGCTCGTCGGGTTCGATCCAGTTGTTGGTGGGGCCGGCGTCGATCTGGTTGGGGTAGCTGATGTAGGTGCGGTCCTCGACCCGGGCCACGTCGCTGGGATCGGAGCGGAACAGGAAGCTGTTGGGGCGTTTGGGCAGGGGGATGGCCATGCCGGCCTTGACCATCTGGTCCATCAGGCGGTCGTATTCGGCCTTGCTGCCGTCACACCAATGAATGGAGTCCGGCTTGCACATGGCCGCGGCTTCGGCCACCCATTGCTTAAGTTTGGCGTTGGTGCATTTTTCGCTGTCCATTACATCACTCCGAAGCTATGCGCGGGATGATTGATTTGATGCGGCTAGGATCGGCCCGCAGTGGGTCCTGCCGCAGGGTGGTGGTGGCGGGGTGGTCGGGACGGCGCGGGCCGGCCCTGCGCGGGTCTGCCCGATTCCAAGGATGTGGGCGCGGCGGCTTGGCGGCCGCGCAGGCATCTAAAGGAAGCCGGCGGCATGGAGGCCGCGGGCGGTTGCGTCGCCTAACTTTCACCCGTTGCACAAAAAAAATTCACGATCCGGCAGCCATTTTATGACTACGCGGGCGCGCTAGTCAAGGAGGTGAGGGAGATTCATGGCCGCCGCGCGTGCTGCACGGCAGGCCAGCAGCGACGCGGGTGAAAACCCCACCAGCACGGGAGAGTTGATAACTTCAAGTCGGAGTTCACCCAACATGTGGTGGAGTTTTATGATGTTCCGCCCCATATGTAGTTTTTTTAAGTTGACAATCAACTGGTGTTTTATTAGATTGCTCCTAATATTGGCCCCTGGGTTAATAGAGAAATCCCAAAGGGAGGTTTTTCATGGCCAAGTCGACAGAGACCGCCAAGCCGGCCGCCAAGCCCGCGGCCAAAAAGGCCGAGGCCAAGGCCGAGCCGACGAAGGCCGCCGCCGCCAAGCCTGCGGCCAAGAAGCCGGCCGCCGCCGCCAAGGCCGAGCCCAAGAAGGCCGCCGCCAAGCCCGCGGCCAAGAAACCGGCCGCCAAGAAGCCTGCGGCCAAGAAGGCGCCGGAAGCCCAGGCCTAGGACGCCTTGCGCTGAACGGGGTTGGGGCCCGGCGTTGACCACGCCGGGCCTTTTTACATGACAGCCTGGTTTACATAATATACCTTATGCGACGTTGGCGCTCCGCCGCCGGCGAGCGTCATCCCCGCGCGGCGAAGGTCGCCCAGCCAGCCAACCATCTGCCAACGTTAGGGGCCGCGCCGGCCAAAGAGCATGACAAGCGAGCCGCCCGTCTTGAAATAAAATAATTTGGCCGCAGGTAAAAAAAATTAAAGTTGCATTGCCGGGGAGCCGATAAGGGCATCAGGAGAAGTGTTCGGCGGGCGGGCCATGGAATAGCGCTCGCTCCGCAGGCCGGACGGAGCCTGCCCAAGGATCCGGGACAGGGCCGGCAAAAATGATAGAGATACCGACATATCTAAAGCTAGTGGTCAACCAGGGGGCGCGGCGCGCTGTGCAAAACACCCGGCCCGCCAACCCCAGCGATGAGATTTCGCGCCGCGAGCGGGCGCGCGGCGGAGAGAGGCCTGACCATGCGCGTGGCCAAGAGCCGTCCGTGATCATCGCGTTGGCCGACACCCGCCGGCGGGACCAATGCGGCGACGAGCCTGCGCTCAGCGCCGAGGAAGCCGGTTACGTGCTCGAACAGCTTGAGCGGGACTTGCCCGAACTGGGCCCAGGCGTGCACGGACTGCACGACAACCTGGACCGTTCGCGGGTGCTGGTCCTGCTGGCCCCCCTGGTGGACGACTAGTCCCCGTCGCCGTGATTTGCTAATATAATATGGTGTAGTGTCTCCGCCCTCCAAGCGAGCGAGGTGCAGCCATGCCCATAGAGGGCGTCGGCGCCACCGTCTCGGCCCTGGGCGTGCTCCAGCGCCGGCGTGACGCCACGGCCAACAACCTGGCCAACCTCAGCACCACGGGCTTTTCCCCCCGCCGGGTGGAGCAAGCCGCGCTGGCCGGCGGCGGCGTGCAGGCCATCGCCAGCACCCTGCTAGGCGGCGGCCCGCTGGTGGCCAGCGAGCGCGGCCTGGATCTGGCCCTGGACGGGGCCGGCTTCTTCGTCTTCGCCGACGGCCATGGCGGCCAGGTCTACAGCCGCTCCGGCAAGTTGCAGGTGGGGCCCGACGGCCGGCTGACCGACCTGACAGGCCGCGAGCTGCTGCCGGCGCTGAACATCCCCGCCGAGGCGGTCCAGGTCAGCGTTTCCCCCCAGGGTCAGGTCCAGGCCCTGGCCGCCGACGGCCGGGTGCTGGCCCAGGGACAGATCGAGGTGGCGTCCTTCGCCAACCCCGGCGGCCTGGTCGCCATGGGCGGCAACGCCTTCGCGCCCAGCCCGGCCTCCGGTCCGCCGCTCCTGGCCGCGCCCGGCGTGGCCGGCCGGGGCCTGGTGGTGGCCGGCGCGGCGCAGGCCTCCGGGGTGGACCTGGTGCGCGAGATGGTGGACCTGACCCTGCAAGAACGCGAATTCAGCGCCAATCTTCGCGCCTTGGCCACCCAGGACGAGATGGTGGGCACCATCCTGGACGTGCTGGGCTGAGGGGCGGAAGGCCAGGCCGATGACCAAAACCGACAAGAATTGGGCCAGTTTGGACTGGGCGAACGAGCCGGCCGAGGAGCTGGCCTCCGGCGGGTTCGTGGACCTGCGGCGGCGGCGGCTGCGCAACCGCTACGCCGACGGCAGCCTGGGCGACTGGTATCACCTGGAGACGGTGCACCCCCATTTCGTGGACGCCGTGGTGCTGGTCATCCACCACGCCCGGCCCAAGGGGCAGCCGCGGGTGCTGTTGCGGCGCTGCCTGCGGCCCAGCCCGCTGACCCGGCGGGAGTCGCCCCTGCAACTGGGGCTGGACGGCGGGCGCCAGTGGCCGGCCCGCCTGTGGGAGCTGCCGGCCGGAGGCATCGAACCAGAAGACCTTTCGCCCGGCGGCATGGGGGTGAAGGGCCGCGCCCAGCAGGAGGCCTGGGAGGAGGCCGGGCTGCGCATCCGGCGGGCCGACCTGCGCCGGCTGGGCGCGCCCATCTTCGCCGCCCCAGCCTTCTGCACCGAGCGTCTGCACTTTTTCGCCTGCCCCGGCGACCCGGCCGCGGCCACGGCCCCCCAGGGCGACGGCCATCCCCTGGAGGAAGGGGCTGAGCTGCGCTGGCTGGGTCTGGATCAGGCCTTGGCCTGGTGCGACCAGGGGCGCATAGTGGACAGCAAGACCGAGCTGGGCCTGCGGCGTTTCGCGGCCTGGCTGGCCAGGCGGGACAACGGCAAACCTGGAGTACCACGGAGGTGACATGAAAAAGACGTCTGTTGCGGGTTGGGCTCTGGCCGTGGCGCTGACGGCCCTGCCGGCCGTGGGGCTGGCCGCCGAGGCCAAGGCCCCCGGCGGCGCGGGCGGCGTGTACGTCTCTCCGCCCCGCTACCAGATCTTCGAGGCCCCCCGCCCCTACGGCGGGCTGATCATGCTGGACACCCAGACCGGCGATTCGTTTCAGCGGGTGATCGTCAACACCCAGCAGGGCATCGAGATCCGCTGGATCAGGCTCGACCGCCAGAAAGGCGTCCAGCCCAACGAGACCATTCTGTGGGAATGACCCAACCCAGCGATTTTGCGGCTTGAGCGACCGCCGGGGGAGCGTTCTCCCCCGGCGGTTGGCTTTTGGGGCGACAGCCCCCCGCCCCGGCTATTTAGCCGGCCGGCCTGGCCTTGCCGCTGACGGCCTCGATCGCGATCTTGCACACCTTGGTGCGGCTGAGGAATTTTTCGATGTAATCCAGGGCCTCGGCGCGCAGGCCCGGACTGTACTTGGCGGCCAGGGCTTCCAGGGCGGCCTGTTTTTCGGCCCCGAAAACCTCGCCGGCCCGGCCGCAGACCACCGCGCTTTCATAGGCGGTGGAAAACTTGTCCGGCAGCACTTGGGTGGCGCCCACCACGCAAAATGAAACCCGGTCGTTGGCGGCGATGTTGTCCAGTTTGTGGCCTTCCGTGGCGCAGTGGAAATAGATGGCTCCATCCATGAGGCAATAGCTCAGGGGAACCCCATATGGCTGGCCGTCATGCGACACGGTGGAAAGGATTCCATACTCGCCGGCCTCCAGAACCCGCCAGGCGTCTTCTAGGCTGACGGCCCGATCTTTTCTGCGCATCTCGCGTTGCATGCCTTTTCTCGCCCATAGCTTTAGAGGCCAGCGCGCTTATCCCGCCCAGGGCTCATCTAAAAAATGCAGTTAAATCTGATTAGTCCTCATATAGCCCTGGCAGGTCCACCTGATGCCAGATCTGCGGCGCATACTAAAGCTTATTACGCTTAATGCGTAATTTGCTTTCATGCCCTATGCCGACCGGGGTTGACCCCGCCAGGCGACGGCCTCGATCTCCACCCTGGCCCCGTCCTTGGGCAGGGCCGCCACCTGCACGCAGGAGCGGGCCGGCAGCGCGGCGCAGCCCTTGAAAAACCCGGCGTAGACTTGGTTCATGGCCGCGAAATCGGCCATGTCGGCCAAAAAAACGGTGGTCTTGACCACCTGGCCCCAGTCCAGCCCGGCCTCGGCCAGGCCGGCGGCCAGGTTGCGCATCACCTGTTCGGTCTGCTCGGCGACGCCGGGGCCCACCAATTCACCGGTGGCCGGGTCCAGGGCCAGGCGGCCGGAGAAAAAGCACATATCCCCAGCCCAGCGCAGGGGGCTGTAGGGGCCGATCACCTGGGGCTTGGGGGCGGTGGTTGTCATGCTCACGCTCCTGTAACGATGATTGCGTCCATGTGCGGCGGCCGGTCCGGGGCCGCCCTTGCCCGCCCAGCATAAGCCCCGCACGGCCGGGTTGTCCAGCCCGGCGCGCCGGGCGGCAAAACTGCTTGACATGCTGGGTGATTGCTGGTAACTGACTAATTTCCAAGCCAAGCAGCCGTGCACGCGCGCCAGGAGGATCCGCCCCACACCATGACCATCGTCGGCAACCGGCCCGCGCCGCGGCTCGCCTTCAATTCCCAGCAGGTCGCCCGCGCCATCGACCGCCTGGCCCAGGGCATCCTGGACCGCCACCCCGACCCCGACCGGTTGGGGCTGGTGGGGGTGCATTCCGGCGGCGACCGCCTGGTTCGCCGGGTGGAGGCGGCCATGGCCCGGCTTTCCGGCCGGCCACAGCTCAACCTGGACAAGGGGCTGGTGGACATTTCCTTTTACCGTGACGATTGGTCGCGCCTGAACCAGAACCCCACCGTGCGCAACACCGACATCCCCTTCGACGTGCAGGGGCGCGAACTGGTGCTGGTGGACGACGTCATCTTCACCGGCCGCACCGTGCGCGCGGCCCTGGACGCCATCTTCAGCCAGGGCCGCCCGGACCGGGTGGAGCTGGCGGTCCTGATCGACCGCGGCCACCGCGAGTTCCCCATCGCGCCCGACTTTTTGGGGGCCATGCTGCCCACCCAGCGCCACCAGTCGGTGAACGTCTATCTCTACGACGACCCCGCCCAGGACCACGCCACCCTGGAGGACCACAAGTACCAGACCGCGGCCTGATCCCACGCCCCCAACACCCTGCAATCCCTGCCGGCCCAGAGCCTCCCGGAGGGCGAAACGGCAGATAATTCCGCCCGCCTCGCCCTGCCCCCTTCGATTATCATGCTGTAATATAAGGCATAACGCATTATCGCCTTTTTGGCACCCAACCTGCATGCGATGATCGGTGACTTCCCAGGGAGGAAGGCCATGAAGGTAGAAAGCAACATCTTCGGCCCGGAGATCGCCCGCGGCGGGCGTTCGTCCAACCAGCGGGCCGAGTCAGGCGCGAGCTTTGCCGACCTGCTGGCCCAGGCGGTGGGCCAGGACGGCGGTGCCCAGGCCGGGGCGGTGGCCGAGGTCACCAGCGCCGCTCCGGCGGCCATCGGCGGGGCGCAGCCTCCGGCCATCTGGGGCGAGCTGAACGGTCTGCTGGATTCGTTGGAAAGCTACGCCCAGGCCCTGGGCAATCCCGGCGTGAGCCTGAAGCAGTTGGAGCCCCTGGCCGCGGACCTGGAGCGCCGGGCCGAGGCCTTGGAAGCCGGCTTGGCGGCTGGCGAGGCCGACGGCTTGTCCGGCCTGGCCCAGGAGGCCCTCACCCAGGCCCGGGTGGAGGCCATCAAGTTCCGCCGCGGCGATTACGTCTAGCCCGGAGGGCCGGCCATGCTGGACCGCCTGACCATCTCCTCCGCCCAGGGCATGGGCGCGGACTACCTGGGCCTGGCCGCCCAGCGCCGCCGCTCCGGCAAGCCCGACGAGGAAGAAGGCGCGGCGCTCCAGGCTCCCCGCCGGCCCCAACCGCCCCAAGCGGCCGCCAACTCCGTCGAGGCCCCGGCGGCCTCGGCCGTGGCGGCCGAGCTGGGGCAGGAATGGCCGCCCCTGACTGCGGCCGAGGCGAACGAATTGCTGGCTGAGCTGCTGCCCGCGCTGGCGGCCAGCCATCCCCTGAAGCTGGCCGAGGCGCAGCCGGTCACCGAGCGCAGCCTGGTGCCCACGGCCTACGTGTAGCGGTTCCCCGGTCCGGGACGCTGGACCGGTTCCAAAATGGCGCAGGTCCCCTCCTACGCCGAAATAACGGCGGCCGGCTGGCCGTCAGGCGGGCAAGCGGAACTGGCTTGCCCGCCGGCTTTTGGGGGCCAGGGCGCGGCGGTTTCGCCTTGGCGCCCTTACTTGCCGCACCTGATCTTTTCCTTGGCCTCTTCCCTTCCCCCTACTTTTGTTTCAGCACCCCCCGCAGCCGCCGGTCCAGGCCGGCGTAGCGCATGACCGGCTGGGCGTTTTCCACCGCCCGCTTCAGGGCCGCCGGATGCCCCACCAGCACCACCAGGCGCTTGCCCCTGGTCACGGCGGTGTAGAGCAGCGGGCGGTTGAGCAGCACATGGTGCTCCTGGCCCAGGGCGATGACCACGGCCGGATACTCGCTGCCCTGGGATTTGTGCACCGTCACCGCGTAGGCCAGGGACAGATCGTCCATCTCGGCGGTGGAATAGACCACCTGCCGCTCGCCCAGCTCCACCCGGCAGCCCTGGTCGTCCCGGTCCAGCACCAGGCCCAGGTCGCCGTTGAAGGCCTCCAGGTCGTAGTTGTTGCGCACCTGCATCACCTTGTCGCCCACGGCCAGGCCCTCGGCTCCGGCCGCGCGGGGGTTTAGGCTCGCGCGCAGCAGGCGGTTCAGGTTGGCGCAGCCCAGGGGGCCGCGGTGCATGGGCGAGAGCACCTGGATGTCGCGCACCGGGTCCAGGCCGAAGCGCCGAGGCAAACGCTCCACCACCAGTTGGCGCACCAGCTCGGCCGCCGGGTTGGGGTTGGGCTCGGTGATGAAAAAAAAGTCGGCCATCTGGCCGGGTTGGGGCATACGGGGCATCTGGCCGGCCAGGATGCGGTGGGCGTTGGCCACCAAGAGCCCGGCCTGGTCCTGGCGGAATATCTCGCCCAAAAAGGCCACCGAGGCGACGCCGGAGTCGATCACCTGGCGCAGGATAAGCCCCGGCCCCACCGAGGGCAACTGGTCGGCGTCACCCACCAGGATCAACTTGGATTCCGGGCCGATGGCATCCAGCAGATGGGCGGTCAGCCAGAGGTCCAGCATGGAGGATTCATCCACCAGCACCAGATCGGCTGGCAGGGGGTTGGCCGCGTCGCGCGCGAAGCGGTTCTCCTTGGGGCTGTATTCCAGAAGCCGGTGCACGGTGGCGGCCGGCAGGCCGGAGGCCTCGCCCAAACGCTTGGCCGCCCGGCCGGTGGGCGCGGCCAACAGGACGCCCAGCCCCATGCGCCGCACGATGGCCACCAAGGCGCGCACCAGGGTGGTCTTGCCGGTGCCCGGCCCGCCGGTGAGCACTCCCAGGCCCGCGCCCAGCAGCTTCACCAGGGCCTGGGCCTGACCGGCCGAGGGCTTGAAGCCCAGTTTCCCGGCCGCCCACGCCACCGCCTTGCGCGCGCGTTTTTCCGGCAAAATCCCCGGCCGCCCGGCCAGTTGGCCAAAACCCTGCGCCGCGCGCTCCTCCAGCACCCGCATGCCGGTCAGGTATACGGCCCGGATGTCGCCGTCCTCCTCCAGCACCAGGCGGCGGTCGTTGTGCAGGCGGGCGAAGGCCGGTCCCAGTTGCCCCCGCTCCACTCGCAGCAGGCGGGCGGCGGCCTCCAGCAGCTCGTCATAGGGCAGGTAGACGTGGCCCTCGTCGGCGGCCTGGCCCAGGCAGTAGAGCAGGCCGGCCTGGAGCCGGGTGGGGTGATCGGCGGCCAGGCCGATGCTCTGGGCGATGCGGTCGGCGGTGGCGAAGCCGATGCCGCGCACGTCGGCGGCCAGGCGGTGGGGTTCGGTGTGCAGCACGTCCAGGCTGCCGGCCCCGTATTGCCGCCAGATGCGCAAGGCGGTGGCGGCGGGCACGCCGTGGGCCTGCAAGAAGACCATCACCTCGCGCAGTTCGCCATGGGCGGCCACGGCGGTGGCGATAGTGGCGGCCTTTTTGGCCCCCACGCCGGGCACCTTGCGCAACTCTTTGGGATTTTTAAGGATGATGTCGATGGCGTTGGCGCCCAGCACCTCCACGATGGCCCCGGCCAGCACCGGCCCGACGCCCTTGACCAGCCCCGACGCTAAATAGCGCCGCACGCCCTCAGCGTCGCTGGGGGCCAGCGCCTCCACGCTCTCGGCCTCCACCTGGGGGCCGAACTTGGGGTGCAGCACCTGGCGGCCGCGCACCCGCACCTCCATGCCCTCGTTCACCCCCGGCATGCGACCCACCACCGTCACTAGGCCGGGCTGGCCGGCCGGCTGCACCTTGGCCACGGTGTAGGCGTTGTCCGGGTTGGCGAAGGTGATGGTCATCACCCGGCCGCGCAGCTCGGTTGGCGTGGGCTGACTCACGCCGGGGCCTCGGCCAGGGGCGGGGTGCAGAGGCCATGCGCGGCCAGGGGGCAGGCTCGCCCGCCCCGGCAATCGGCCCCGGCCGGCAGGTCCGTGGGCTCCATTTCGCCGGGAAGGCTGGCGATCTCCCGGCCAGCCTCCTCCAGGCGCGTCCGCCAGGCTCTGAGTTCGGCCGGGGTGAAGGTCAGCTCATGCCACTGGGCGGACCGCGGCCCCAGGAAACACAGCCCCGCCCGGGGCGGGGGGCCTTGCTCGTCCGCGCCCCGCCACAAGGCCAGGGCGTAGAGGGCCATCTGGGCGCGGTACTTCTCCGGCTCGGCCTGGGCGCTGACCTTGTAGTCCACCAGCCAGGTCTCCCCGGCGTCGGTTATCAGCAACAGGTCGATTTCGCCGATTATTTCCAGCTCTGGGCCGGCGGGGCCGCAGGGCAGCAGCAGGCTGAAGGGCAGCTCGCGCCAGGCCTGGCCGGGCCTGCTTTGGGCCAGCAGGTCGGCCAGGGGCGTGGTCCAGGCGGCCGCCGCCCGGCGGTGGACCTCCCTGGCCTGGTCCGGGGCCAGGTTCAGGGCGGCCAGGGCCGGGGCCAGGGCCTCCGGTCCGGCCCAGAGGTCGGCCCGCTCCAACAGGGCATGGACATCGCTGCCCAATTCAGCCGCCCTCCCCTGCCCCGCCCCGCCGCCGGCCCCGGCCAGGACGGCGGTGTCCAGGCCCAGGCGGCGGGTGAACCACCAGCGCCGGGGACAGGCGAGCCAGTCCTCCAGGCCGGAGACTGACTCGCGCACCCGACCCAGGGCCAGGGATGGCCGCGCCAGGCAGGCCCGCGCCAGGGCCGCGCCAGTCTCGGCGGCCGGGCCGGGACCGGCCGGCAGCCAGTCCGGCCCCAGGGCCGGGGCGGATTGCCCGGCCTGGGCAGCGCCGGCCAGTCGTCCGGCCGGCCTGACCACCACCGTGGCCGGGTCGGTCAGCACCGCGTTCTCCAGCCAGGGCCGCCAGCGGCCGGGATAGCCCTTTGCTTCGCCGCCGTGCAGGCAAAAGATCAGCTTGGCCTCGGCGCGGGTGCAGGCCACATAGAAAAGACGAGCTGATTCGGCAGCTTGTATGGAATCTTCACGTCGTTTCAAGTCTTGACTCAGGGGCGTGGGCCGCCATTTGGCCGTGGCGATATCCCAGGCCTTGGCCGCCAGCACCCCGCCTGGGGCCAGGCCGGTGGGTCCGGAGCCTGCCGGCGGCTTGCTGTCCAGGTCGGGCAGCACCACCACCGGGAATTGCAGGCCCTTGGCCTGGTGGATGGTCATCAGGCGCAGCACCGAGGCCCCTTCGCCGGCCAGGGGGGCCTGGGGGTCGGCCGGCGGCTCGGCCACCAGCCGACCCAGCTCGCGGCAAAATCCCGCCGCCCCGCCCCGGCCGGCCGCCTCATGCTCGCGGGCGGTCTCGATGAGCTTGCGCAGATTGGCCACCCGCTGCTCGCCGTCGGCCAGGCCCAAAAGCACCGGGATCAGGTCGCTGGCCTCGATCAGGGCCTCTATGAGCTCGGCCGGGGGCAGGCGGCGGGCCAAAGGGCGCAGCCAGGCCAGGCGCGCCCGCGCCGCGGCCCAGCGGCCGGCCTGCTCCGGCCCCAGCCAGGCCGGCAGGCCGGCGCCTTGGGCCAGGGCGTGGTTGAGGCCGACCCCGTGCGTGGGTTCGGGATAGGCCAAGGCCAGCAGGGCCTCGTCGGAGAGCCCCACCAGGGGCGAGCGCAGCCAGCCGGCCAGGGCCAGGTCGTCGGCCGGATCCAGGAGGGCGCGCAGGCCCAGCAGCAGGTCGGCCACCTCGCGGCAGGCGTAGAAGCCCCGGCCGCGCACGGTGTAGAAATTGAGGCCGGCCGCCCGCAGGGCCTCCTCATAGATTTGCACTTGGCTAAGCCGCCGGAAAAGCAATACGATATCGCCGGGAGCCCAGCCAGCGGCCAATAAGTCGCCCAGATGGTCGGCCAGGGCCGCGGCCTCGCGCCGCCGCCAGGTCTCCAAGGGCAGCCTGGTCGCCTCGGAATCGTCGGGGCGCAGGTCCAGCACCTCCACCGCCGGCCCCCGGCCCTGGCGCGGCGCGCCACCCACAGTTTGGACGTCGGCCTCAGTAAATTCGACAAAGAGATTGCGCGTAGCCTTTTGGTTAGGTTGATCGTCAAATATTTTTTGGAAAACACAGTTGAAGAAATCGACTAACTCTGCAGTTGAGCGGTAGTTACGCTCCAGGACCTCCAGAGTGCCGCCATGACCGGCCTGGAATTTTTCCATCAACTGGCCGAACTCGGCCAGGTCCGCGCCCCGGAAGGCGTAGATGGATTGCTTGCGGTCGCCCACCAGCAGGGTCAAGGGCCGCTCGCCCTCATCCGCCCCGCCCTCCAGGCCGGCCAGCCGGTGGATGATGCGCCCCTGCACCGGGTTGACGTCCTGGTATTCATCCACCAGCAGCGCGCCCAGGCGGCCGCGCAGGGTGGCCAGGCTGTCGGGATGGTTCTCCAATAAGGCCAGGGTCTTGAGCAGCAGGTGGTCAAAGGAGAGCCCGCCGCGCCGGGCCAGTTCGGTCTCCAGGGCGGCCTCGACCTCGGCCGCCAGGCCCAGCAGGTCCAGGGCGCGGGCCTTGGCTTCGGGCACGGCGGCCAGCTCCGCCAGCGCCTCGGCCGGCTGCCGGGCCGCGTCCTTGAGGTCCTTGAACCTGCCCCAGTTGCCACCCAGGAGGCCCAGCACCGTGCCAACCGCCGTGGGGTCGGGCGCGCCGTCCCGGACGAGCCGGCCGGGATTTTCATCGAAAAATGCTTGCAATTGCAAGGCATTGTCAAAATACTGCGGTTTTTTGTTGAACTTGGCCACGACCACGGCGGCGCACAACTCCGCCGCCGCCGCCGCCACCTTGGCGGCCAGGACCGGGGCCGAGGCCAGGGCCTGGTCGTGGGCCACCATCGTGGCGGCCAGGGCCTTGGCCGCGCCCAGGCCCAGGGTGGCCAGTCCGGCCAGGATGCCGGACAGAACGCCGGCCACCCCGCCGGGGCCGGCCAGGCTGTGCACCTTTAGCAGGCGCAGCAGGCGCTCGTCGTTCGCGCGCAGCCGCTCGCGCAGGCTCTCGGCCAGCACCTCGGCCTTGAGTTCGTCCCAGGCGTCCTGGTCCAGGACGGCGAACTCCGGGTCCAGGCCCAGCCGAGGGCCGAATTCGCGCAGGATTTGGGCGCAGAAGCTGTGGATGGTGCTGATGGGGGACCATTCCACCCTGGCCAGCAGCGCGGCCCAGTCCGGCCCCGGCGCGGCCGCCCGCGCCCGCTCGGCCACGGCCGCCGCCACCCGCGCCCGCATCTCCAGGGCCGCCTTCTCGGTGAAGGTGATGGCCACGATGCTTTCGGGCATGAGCGGCGGCCGGCCTTGGGTCCCGGCCAGCAGACCCAGATAGGCCTGCACCAGGCAGCGGGTCTTGCCGGCCCCGGCCCCGGCGGTCACGCAGAGGTTGCCGGCCAGGCGGGCGATGCGGGCTTGGGCGTCAGGCATCGCCGCCCTCCGCTTCTTCCTCGCCGCCGGCCGCCGCCGGCCGCGCCCGGCAGACCAGGCCCTGGTCGCAGGATTTGCAGACGTTCTTGGCCGGCCGGGCCACGAAGTCCCCGCCGCACAACCGGCTCCAAAGCGCGGCCACGGCGTTGAACAGGTTCACCTGGCCATTCCCGGCCAGGGCCTGGCGGGCGGCCGGGTCCTTTTGCAGAAAGGGGTCGCCCGGCGTCACCGGCCGGGTGGAGCAGGGCTTGAGGCTGGCCAGGCGGGTGTTGACCAGGCGGCCTTGCACCCCGCCCGGCGGCAGGCCCAAAACCTCGGCCGCGCCGGCCAGGTAGACCGGTATCTGATAGCTGGCTATCTCGGAGGCATCATCATCTTTTTCAGGTGGATACGCGCCTTGCTTCAGCTTGGCTCCATCTTTTGCGTGCTTGTAATCGGTCACCCGCAGCAGGCCGGCCGCGTCGTTTCGCTCCAGTCGGTCCAGGCGGCCCTTGAAGCGCAGGGGCGGCCCCTGGTCCATTGCCAGCGTCAGGCCGCCCTGCTCCGGCAGCTCCCACTCCAGGCCCTCGATGCGCCAGCCGGCCAGGTCTTGCTCCTCGCGCCGGAGCACCGCCGCCAACACCCCGGCCAGCGCCGCCTGCCGCGCCCGCCACACCGCCGGGTGGCCGGCCCTGCCCTCCTCGCGCAGTTGGCGGCAGGCCAGGTCCAGGCAGGCGGCCAGGCGGGGGCCGGGGTCGGCCGGATCGCGGGGCGGGGCCGGGGCGGCCTGGCCAAAATAGAGGGCCAGGGCGCGGTGGACCCATTCGCCCTCGCCGGAGCGCTCCAGGTCCCAACCCGCCGGCTCCAGCTTGGCCAGCCTAAGCAGGCGGCCCCAGAACCAGGCCTGGGGGCAGGCGTTATAATCGTCTAGAAAACTTGGCGATATCAGGCGGCGCTCCGGCTGGGCCATGATGGCGTCCAACAACGCGGCCGCCTCCGGCGCGCCCAGCCGGCCGCTGAAGGCGTCGGCCGCCTCCGGCCGGCGCTCCGGGGCCAGGGCGTCCAGGGCCTCGCGCCGCGCCTCCTGGGCCGCCCGGCCGGCCAGGTCTTGCCAGCGCGCCGCCGCCTCCGGCCGGCCTTGGCAGCAATGCCAGAGCGCGGCCCGGGCCAGGCCCGCCTCCGGGCTGGCGGCCCGGACGGGGCCGGGGGCCAGCAGCGCGCGGGCCAGGCCGCCCCACAGGGCCAGGGGCTCGCGGGCCTCCAGAAGGGGCGCCAGTTGGCCGAAGGCCCCGCCTCCGGCCTGGCGGGCCGGGCCGTGACGCTCGGCCAGCTCCGTGAAGACAAAGGCTGGGTTGAGCTCGCGCCCGCCGGCGTCGGCCAGGGCGCAGGAAAGCGTGGCCGATTGCCGCACATCGGCCAGGAGCAACGCCAGGCGCAGGACCTGGCCGCCGTACTCCTCCTCCTCGGTGCGCCAGACTGGCAGCCCCGCCCGCCGGCCCAAGGCCAGGCGCTCTTCGCCGCCCAAGAGGGCCTGCCCCGGTTTTTGGGGGAATTCTCCCAGGTTCAGACCACCGACCAGCAGGTGGGCCGGCCGCAGTCCCTGGGCGTCCTCCAGGCGCAAGACCGCCACCCCGCCCGGCTGGCCGCCGCCGGGCAGTTCGACCCCGGCCAGGGCCTCGCGCACCAGGGCCAGACAGCGGCCGGGGGTTAAATCCTGGCCGTCGCCAGACTGGCGGGCGGCTTCCTCCAGGCCGGCCAGGGCCGCGTCCAAGGTGTTTTGGGCCATGCCCTCGGCCACCTTGAGCGCCGCCAGGCCGGGCAGTCCTTCTGGCCGCGCGCCAACGGGCCAGGGGCCGGGGGCGCGCCAGCCGCCGCCGGCCGAGAGGGCCTGCCAGAGACGACGCAGGGCCGCGACATAGGCGGTCAGAGGCTGGGGCCGATCCAGGCCCAGGCCGGCCAGGTTGTTAATCAATTTGTCACAGAAAATAGATAACTCTGCGTAATATCCCTTTTTATCTAGCGCGGCCCGGCGGTTCAGCCAGGCGGAGGGTGGGGTTTCGCGGCCGTCCACGTATCCGGCTTCGGTCAGCAAGCGGCCGGGATGGGCCGGCAGACGTCCTCCCGGCCCCAGCAGCCAGGCGGCCAGGGGCTCGGCCAGTTGGGGAGATTCCAGGACGTCGGCCAGTTCCGCGCGGGGATAGCCGGCCAGGGGCAGGCCGGCCAGGGACAGGAAGGCCCGCGTCAGGGGCGCGCCGGCCAGGGGCTGGCCCCGGCGGAAGGTCAGCGGCAGGCCCAGTCGGCGGGCGGCGTCGGCGGCCATGGGGCCATAGAGGCCAAGATCTGGGAAAGCCAGGATGATTTCGTGCAGGGGCGCGCCGTGCCGGGCCAGGTCCAGGGCCTTGGCCACCAGGGCCTCGGCCTCGGCGTAGCGGCCGCCGGCCTGGAGCAACTCCAGGGGCAAGGGCTGGTCGGGGGCCGGGGCGTCCAGGGCCAGCAGCGCCCCGGCCGCGCCAGCCAGGGGGCCGTCGCCGGCCTGCTCCCCGCCCCATGTGATCTCCATCTCGCCGGCTTGGCCGGCCTCCAGGGCCGCGGCCGTGGCCCGCAGCAGACCCCAGACCCCCGGCCGGCCGGCGCGGGGTTCGACCAGGGCGAACTCCACCCGCACCCGCAGCCGTCGGGACAAGGCCCGCAACAGGCGCAGATCCAACGGACGCAGCCAAAGGGCCCGCATCACCCGCAGTTCGGCCACCTCCGCCAGGGCCGGCGGTTGCCAGCCCTCGGCCAGGGCGGACTCCAGCGCGGCCAGGCGGTCGGCCTCGTCGACCAGATTCTGGGCGGCCAAGCGCTCCTGATATTTGGCCAAAAGCCGCCCCAGCCCGGCCAGGCGGCCGTCGCCGCCGCGCTGGCCGGCCAGCTCGGACAAGTCCTGCGCGCCCAGGCCGGCGGCCTTGATCTGCACCAAAAGCCGCCACAGGCGGTGGGGCAGCCGGCGGCCGGCGGCCAGGCCGCCGAACTGGGGCTCCTGGTCGGCCAGCGCGCGCAACAGCCCGTGCACGATGAGCGGCCCGGCCAGCTCGGCCAGGGGGCGGGGGCCGGCGGCCGGCATCTGGGCGGCCAAGCGCTGGAGCAGGCCGGCGCGGCCATCGAAGGTGTACAGGGGCGGAGCAAAGAGCAGCCCACCGGGCGCGGCCCGGGCCAGCTCGCGCCGGCGCTGTTCGAGCGCCAGGCGGGAGGGCCAGACCTCGGCGCTGACCTTGCCCCGGCTCATCGCAGCCGGTCCGCCAGGGCCAGCACCGTGTTCACGTAAGTCTGGCTGTGGTTGTAGGTGTGCACCACCTGGTATTGCTCCTGGCGGTTCAAACCCGGCCGCCAGCCGTGTTCTTGCAGGTAGACCGCCACGCTGTGGATGGCGTCGCTGCGGTTGGCCAGGTCCACCCGGCCGTCGCGGTTGCCGTCGGCGCCCCATTTCAGCACGCTGGTGGGCACGAATTGCGGCATTCCCAGGGCGCCGAAGGGCGAGCCCTGGTAGGAATGCGGCGAGCGCCCCTCGCGGGCGGCCAGGCGCAGCAGGCCCAGCAATTCCTCGCGCGCCCAGGCCGCGCGCTTGCGGAAACGCTGGTCGCACTCGGCCGTGGCCAGGTAGGCGCGCTGGCTCTTGGGCCAGGCCTGGGCCAGGCGGGCGCGGGCCGCGGGCTGGTCCAGCACCGCCTGGGAGGCCAGCACCGCGAAGGTGGAGTGCCTGCCGGTGTAGGCTCCCAGGCCCGACTCCACGGTGAGGATGGCCACCACCAGCTCGGCCGGCACGCCGGTGCGGGCCTGAGCCGCGGAAAGCTCCCCGGCGTGGGCAGTTTTGAACCGGCGGGCCTTGGCCAGCGTGGCCGGTTGCAGGAACTGGCCGTAGTCCAGGGTGCGTTCGTGGCGGGAGAACATGTTGGCCATCAGCTTGGCCTCGAAGACCAGGCCGGGCCGGTCCAGCAGGGCGTCGGCCTGGCGGGGGGCCACCCCCTGCCCCGCCAGGTAGGCCCGCAGGGGGGCCAGGGCGGGGTCCAGGGCCAGGGCCGGCGGCGGCCAAAGCAGGCAGGCCAGCGCGGCCAGCCAGGCCAATCCCATCCGGGCCGGCCGGCGTCGGGGCGAGCTTTCCAGGCAGGACAAGTTCTGCTAACCTTCGCGTGTAATCATGGTTGAACCACCGGAGCCCCCATGCCCTCCGACGACCACGTCATCTGCCAGGCCCCCTACCGCCTGCGCTGGGGAGATTGGCGCACCGCCCACCCCATCCAGGTCCACGTGGGCGCGGCCGCGGCATACGAGGACCAGCGCGAGGAGGACCTGGCCGCCGGCCGGCCCCTGGGCGGCCAGATGCCCATGCATTTTCAACTCGACGCCGGCCTCAATGACACCGCCCAGGCCATCCTGCGCCACCGCGCCGACGAAAACGCCCTGATGGAGGTGGGCTACCTGGCCTGCCTGATGGAGGCCCTGGTCAACACCCCCTGCGCCATCCTGCGCACCGACCTCATCCGCCGGGTATACCAGGAGGTGGACCGCCTCTCGGCCGCCTTGAGCCTGCGCTGGCGGGGCCGGGCCGGGCGCTTCATGCTGCCCTTGAACCGCGACGCCCTGGAGCCCAGGGGCTTCGACCGCCGGGTGGCCCCCCTGGCCAACCTGCAGGAATTCTTCGCGGTGCTCAAGGATATCGCCCGCGAGCGCCACCAGGACCTGGCCAAGAATTACGTCATCTACTACCCGCGCCGGTTCGCGCTCTAAGCGCGCCCGTTTGGGTTGTTAGGTCTCGCTGCTTTCTTGCCATACCGACCGCAATATCAATCATGGGCCTATACCATCAAGACATCTAAGCGAGAAGAACCTTGGGCTCGGTTTTATCAATCCAGGCCCGATCGGTCATTGCGAGCGAAGCGAAGCAATCTCTTCGGTAATTAATTAAATATGTTAATAGATTGCCACGGCGCTGTCGCGCCTCGCAATAACAGAAAGATATTGGCTTTCCGTGTCGTAAAGTTGACCACGGATGGAATAAGGTTTAGGCGAAGACAGACAATGGAAGATTGCCGCGTCGCTTCGCTCCTCGCAATGACGGCTATTCTGGATTTCTGATAATACCCGCCGTTATCTTTCATGTTGACCCTAGAAGCTGCGCCAGCGGGGCCGGGCCATGAGCCGCGGGTCCTGGCGGGGGTCGCCTGGCAGGCCCAAGAGCCAGGCCCTGGCGCCGGGGACGATCTCGCCCAGAACCCCGGCGAAGCCCATCAGCGCCGCCGCCCGGCGGGTGGCGGCCCGGAAGACCGTGGCCGGGTTGAGTCCGGCCTCAAGCCAGCAGGCCATCTCCTGGAAAACCGCCGCGCCGTGCTCCAAGCCATAGGAGCCGGCGTCGGTTCCCAGCACCAGATCCACCCCCAGATGCTCGGCCCGGCGCAGGGCCTCCAGTTGGCCGTCCAGGATTTGCCGCAGAAACCCGCGCACCCGCGGGCTGTGACGGCCTTCGGGGTCGGCGGCGTGGGCGGCCACGGCCGCCACGGTGGGCGTCCAGGCCACCCGGCTTTCGGCTAGGCGGGCCAACAGCTCCGGCCCCATGAAGTAGCCGTGCTCGATGCTATCCACCCCGGCGGCCAGAGCGGCGGCCACCGCCTCCGGGCCGTTGGCGTGCACGGCCACCTTGAGCCCGGCCTCCTGGCCGGCCCGGGCCGCGGCCGCCAGTTCGGCGGGGCCGACGGCCTGGGGGTGGATGACCACGCCGGGGTTTTCGAAATCCAGCAGGCCAGTGGCGAAGAGCTTGACCACCCCGGCTCCGGCCCGCGCCCGATCCCAGGCCGCCTGGGCGAAGCTCTCCGGGCCGGCCAGGGGCTCGGCCAGCCAGGACCCGGCCGGCCCGGCCGCGCCCAGGCCCGGCCCGGAGCCGACCACCCAGGGCGGGGCGTGGCGGGGGCCTTGGGGGGTGGCCAGGCCGGGTTTGTGGCCCAGGTCGCGCACGGCCGCCACCCCGGCCATGAGGGTGCGCTCCAGGTTGTCGGCCGCCCGGCCGCCCAGGTGCAGGTGGACGTGGGCGTCCAGGGGAGCGGGGGCGAGCCAGAGCCCCGGCAGGGGCAGGCGCCGCGCCCCGGCGTTCAGGGCGGCCTGCCCCACGGCCCGCACCCGGCCGCCAGCCACCAGCACCGCCGGTGGCCCGTCGTGGTCCTCGGCCCCGGCCAGGCCCTCGGCCAACAGGCAGACCGGCCCGCCGTCCGGGGGCAGGCCGCCACAGGGCTGTTGGAGCAGGGCGGCGGCCAAGGTTTATCGGCCTATTTGGCCAGGCGCTTGACCAGGGCCGCGAACTGGGCGCCATAGCGCTGGCATTCGGCCAGCACCCGCTCGTCCGGAGCCCCGATGGCCAGGGGGCCGAAATGGCCGCCCTTGCGCAGGCCCTGCACCACCATGCCGTGGATCAAGAGCCCGGAGAGCAGCATCACCAGGGCCAGTTCGCCTCCACCGCCGATTCCGCCGGTGCTCACGAAGGCCCCGGCCGGCTTGCCCTCCAGCTCGCCCTTGCCAAACAGCACGATGGAATCATCCAGGTATTGTTTGATCGGCGCGGCCAGGTTTCCGAAGTAGCAGGGCGAACCCAGGAGCACCCCGTCGGCCGTGCGCAGGTCGTCGGCCGTGGCCTCGCCCACCTTCTTGAGCTTGACCGCGCAGCCGCCCGCCTTCACCGCCTCGGCCAGGGCCTCGGCCATCTGACGGGTGTTGCCGCCGTGGGAAAAATAAACGATCAGGACTTCGGGCATCTTGATCCTCCGCCAATCAGCAGCGCATGACAACGGCCCGCGGGGGGAGCCCCCGGCGGGCCTGTTGGGAATTGGGCCCTCGCGCCGGGCGCGGGCCTACTCGTCGGGGCCGGCCCCGCTCTCCACCTCGATCAGGTTATGGGTCTGACCAGGAGGCAGGCTCTCGGACTCCGCCCGCTCCCCGCTGGTCAACACCGCGGTCTCGTTGACTTTCATCGCTCCGTCCACCACCCCGCCGGGCTCGATGGAAAGGGCGCGGCAGAGCAGGTTGCCGTGCACCCAGCCCTTTTGCTTGATGATGACCCGGTTGCCCACGATGTTGCCCTCGATGCCACCCTCCACCACCAGCACGTCCTGGCTGAAGACGTCGCCCCGGATGAAGGTTCCGGACGAGAGCACGGTCAGCTTGTTGCCCGCCAAGACTCACTCTCCCACGGTCAGGCGCACATGGCCGATGGCCTGACGATCGCGCATCACCACCAAGCGCGCGCCCTCGCCCCGGCCCATCAGGCCCCGCAGGGGCTCGGCGCTGGCGTCGATCAGGCCGCCCGGCAGGGGCGTCAGCCTGCCCCGGCCCTCCAGGGCCAGGGTCAGGCCGTCCCCGGCCCGCACGTTGGACTTCAGGTCCATCAGCTCCAGCCGCTCGCGGGCGCGCACCCGCACCGTCTCGCCGTTATGATACACCAGTTTGTGTCCGTCCTGGTGACGCAAGACCAGGTAATCGAGCCGGGCCGGGGCCACCTCCACCAGGATGGAGCCCAGTTCGCGCCCGCCGCGGCTGGCTACCACCCGGTAGCAGTGCGTCTCCGGCGGCGCGCCGGCCGGGCAGGCGGAATAGCGCTCCATGAGATCCTTGGCCGTGTCGATGACGTGGCCGCGGTCCTCGCCCTGGTTGCCGGCGCCGGCGGGCACGTAGCCCTTGAAGTTCACCTGCACGTCGGCCTGGTTGGCCAGGTTGGACAGCACGTCCACCAGCACCAAGGCGTCTCCGCGCACCAGGCGCAGACGCTCCCCGGCCGCCACCAACTGGCGGCCGCCCTCCACCTCCACCATGAAATACATGAGCTTGGTGCGTAGGGAGGCCAGATTGGCCCCCTCGGCCACCTGCAAGCGAATGTCGCCGATGCGCTGGTTGTCCTTGCGCACCACGATGGTGGTGGGCTGACGGATGACCAGGCGCTGGCGCAGGTCGTTGATCCCGCCCACGCCCTGCACGTCGCAGGTCAGGCCGCGCTCGTAGTTGGCTTCGATGTGCTGAACCATGATCCGGTCGCCGGGGGCCACGCTGAGCTGGGCTCCCGCGGCCACCACCACGGGCTGGTGGTCGTTGACCTGCACCACCAGATACTTGAGCTCCGGCGGGGGCAGGGTGCTGGCCGGGTTTTCCGGCACGATGCCCAGTTCGGACATGAAGGCGTTGATGACCAGGTTGTGGTGGCGGATCTTCATGGCCTCGCTGGGCAGCGACTTGCTGGTTTCCACCCCGAAGGCCGGGATGTGCAGTCTGGTCAGGGCGTAGAAGGTGGCCGACAGGCGCTGCTCCTTGTTGGGGCTGTCCTGGTCGGCGGTGCGGTGGTTGTTGAAAAGGATGCGGTAGCGGTGGTCGTCGATCTGTTCGTTGACCTTGGCCAGCACCCGCTGGGCCAGTTGCTCCAGCTCCAGCACCCGGCCGTCGGGCAGGCGGTAGCGGTCGGTGTCGGCGATGATCGATTGCCCAAAACGCCTGGGGTTGGCCTGCGGGCTTTCCCAGCGCGGACGAAAAAATCCGCTGCCGTCGTGCAGGTTCAAAAGCAGGTCGCTCTCGGCCATCAGCTCCTTGAGCACGGTCACGATCTGCTTGTGGCGGGCGGCGGTCACCGGATCGCCGAACTGGCGGTTCATGTCGCCGTCCGGTCCGCGCTGGCCCAGCATGATGGAATAGAAGTTGGCCCTGGGCACCACGATGAGGTTGCCCTGCTGCAGGGCGATGTCGGCGTAAAGATCGGCCGAGAGGAATCCGCCGGGCTCGTCGCCCTGGATGCCGCCGATGAGCATCAGGGTCTTGCCGTCGCGGGCGCCGAAGACCCGGTAGACGTTGAGTTCGTTGGGCGTGTCGGCGAAATAGACCAGGTGCTGGCGGCCGGGGCGTTGTTGCGCCGGCTTGCCGCCCTGCCCCGCCTGCGCCTCGGCCGCCAGCGCCAGCCCCAGGCCGGCCAACGCCCAGATCAGCACCCAGCAGCGCAGGACAAGGCTGGCGATGAGAGGCCGTCTCCGAACATGTTCGCGGGGCATCGGCATATGACGTCCCTGGCCAGGGCCAGTCGCCGGCCGGTGGCAGAGCGCTGGCCGGGCGGGGTCTCTAACGACGCTGCCTGGACGCGCTGGAGTTCATGTTCAAGGCTTCAGCGTGCACCAAGGCCAGTTCGCCCTGGCGGGAATGAATCACGAACTCCAGGTGTTGGAACTCCTTGTCGTTCACGGCCGCGACCCTGGCCCGGACGTGGCGGTAGCGCTGGACCGAAAACGGCGTGCCGCGCCGGAAGTTCTGGGGCCGGCCCTGGGGGGTCAGGCGTTGCGGCGGCCAGGCCTCGATCCAGGGCTTGCCGTTGCGCTGGCCGTGGGCCACCAGCGAAATGTAGCCGGAGACCGGATCCTTGCCCTCGCGTTCGTTGACCAGGTCGAAGGAGACCACCAAATCGCCGCCTTCGATCTTCTGCTCGATGTTGCTGATGGTGATGTAGTCGGACTTACTCGGCTCCTCAGGCGCGACGGTCTCCGCGGCCCGAATCGACTCGCCGCCTGTGGAGCCGGCGTCGGCGGCGGCCGGAGAGGCGGGCGCCGCCGCCTTGGCCCGGCCCTTGTCCGGACCGGCGGGGCGCTCCTCGGCCGCCTGCTGGGCCAGTATCTCGCGGGTTTCCTGCTCCTGGGCCAGCGCCTCCAGGCGTTCGGCCCGCAGAGAGAGCATGCGCGTCTCCTCGGCCATGTCGGTCACCAGCCGCTGCTGCTGCCAGAGCAGATAGCCGCCGCCAGCCATGCCCGCGGTGAGCAGCATCAGGAGGGTGACCAGGAGGTATATCCAACCGCCTCGCATGCTAAAGGAGGTCACCGGTCCACCGCGGCGGACCACCACCACGTCGAAGCCGCGCTTGGCCAATCAATCCTCTCCTCCCCTGGCGAGCGATGCCGCGACCCTTGGTCCTGACAGCTTCCGCGGCTAGGAGCGGCCTTGCCCCCGGCCGCCGGCGGAGCGCGCGGGCATCTCCTCCCAGCGCTCGGAAACGATCTGCCAATGGCCGCCCTTCAGGGTCAACTCCATGTGCTTGCGGCCCACGTCCTGGTGCCAGTCCGAACGGTAATGCTGCACGAAGACCACGCGGGCGCGGTTGCCCGTCACCTTGATCTGCACCTCGCGGGCCTCCACCGCGATCACCTTGTAGACCTTGTTCAGATAGGCCTTGTGGTCGCGCCACTGCTGCCGGTCCATGCCCCCGCTCTTGAATTCAGGGGCGTAGTGACTGATGTAGGCGCTGAGGTTCTTGCCGCGCCAGGCCTTGAGCCAGGCGCCCAGCATCTGGTTGATCTGCTCCTCGTGGGAGCCGGCCTTGGCCGCGGCGGTCTCCACGGGTTTGGCCGGCGCAACCGGCGCGGCCGGCGCAACCGGCGCGGCCTTGCTCGCGGCCTCGGCGGCCACGGGCTGGGCGGCGGCCACCTCCACCGGTTTGGGCGGCGGCGGCAGCGGCGGAGCCCAGGCGGCCAACTGCCGGGCCTGCGGCGTGTTCTCCACCACCCACTGGCCCAGGAGCAGCTCGGCCTTGGCCGGGTCCGGGCCGCGCAGGTAGAAGCGCCGGGTCACCGGCAGGGGTCCGCCCTTGGGTCCGGAAAGCTTCTGGCTGACCACCACCACCCACTGCTCGCCGATGCCATACAGGGCCATGCCCGTGGTTTCGGCCTTGATCTGGGCGGTCTTGGAGTTGAGCCCCGCCAGACGCAGTCCGATCTCCTCAAGCTCTTGCATCTCCTTGGGCTGGGGAACCCGGCCCGGGGCGGGCTGGATGGCCAAACGCTGGCCCAGGGCGGCCTCGGCCTTGTCCAGCTCCTCCACCGAGAGTCTGGCCAGGAGCTGACACGCCTGGTTGCGCTGCTCCAGGTCGGGCATGCGCAGGCGGTCGGTGACCACCACCGGGGTGAGCTGCTCCTGGATGGTGCTGGCCAGGATGGCCAGGTCCTCGTTCTGCAACACCACGCAGCCGTTGCTGGCGCGCGGGCGCAGGCGTTGGTTGGTGCCGTGGATGAAGATGCCGTTGCCCTGGCGCTGCTCCATCTGGTCGAATGGGTTGGGATAATTTAGGTGGATGGCCTTGTCGCCAAAGATGGTGACCTTGCGGTCCTCGAAACGGTGGGTGGTGAAATAGATGCCCTCTGGCGTGCGCTCGTCGCCGGCGACCTGTTTGTTGCCGGCCTGGGCCCCGGTGGAGCAGGGGAATTCGTAGTCCAGCGTCATCTCGCCCAGATAGCGCAGCACCATCACCCGCTGGCGCGCCTTGTCCACCAGGAACAGCCGAGTGTCCGGGGCCTTGCCCTGGTAGCAGAAGATCAGGCTGTTGCCGGCCGCCGGATTGGCGGCGGGCGCCGCGGCCGGGGCCGGGTTTGGCGCGGCCGCCTGGGTGCGAGGCGGCGCGGTGGTCAGCGTGGTGCTGGTGGTGGTGACGCTGGCGGTGGTCTGGGTGGCGCTGGTCTGGGGCGGGGCCAAGGTGCTGGGCGGCGCGGACTGCTCGCTGGCGGCGGCCGGCTGGCTTGACGGGGGCGCATCCGCCTGCTTGAGCGGCTCGCCGGCGGCCGGCCCGCGATTGGCCGGCAGGGGAGCGGCCTCCACGCTGGCCGGCGCGGGCGCGGCCGGGTCTGGCACCCTGGTCAGGTAGACCATCCAGCCCAGCCCAAGCCCAGCGGCCACCAGCAGGGCCGCGGTGAGAAACCCCAATACGTAACGCCATTTTCGCGTGGTTCTGGTGCGGCGGGGCTCGAACATCATTCGCCCAGACAACAAGGTTGAACAAAAGGCATGCCAGGCGCCCGTTGCTAGCTCCATAGCACGAAGACGTTTGAATTTCAAGACAGTTAGGGTGCCGGCGCCAGAATCAACGCCGGAACCGGGGGGCGCCTGGCCCCACATCGACACATGATATCATTTGAAATTACTGGTTACTAGGTGATTTGCTCACAAGACGGGCGGGAATCGCGACCCGCTAAAACGGAACCGCCCGCCTGGCGGCGGCGGTGCGGTGCGCCTGGTCCCGCCTAAGCGAAAATTTTCAGGAGCACGTCCAAAAAAAGTTTGACACGAGCAAAAGCGGCATGATAGCTTTCGGCTACTGAATGAAAGTTCATTCATGATCGTCGCGGGGCGGCTTTGAACGCCGTGCGCTGTGAATATTGATGAATGAAATTTCATTCATGACCGCAGGCTCTGGGCAGCTTGACGCCCTACCCCAAGGAGGTTGCACATGTCCCCCCAGATCAAAAAAGTGGGCGTAATCGGCGCTGGAGTGATGGGCGCCACCATCGCCGCGCACATGGCCAACGTGGGCCTGCCCACCGTCCTGTTGGACATCATTCCGCCCAAGACGCCCCCGGAGCTGGAGAAAAAGGGCGTTAAGCCCGAATCCCCGGCCTACCGCAACTATTTCGGCCAAAAGGGCCTGGAGGGCGCGCTCAAGAGCAGGCCCGCCTCCTTCTACATTCCCGACGACGCCGAACTGATAACCATCGGCAACCTTGAGGACGACTTCAACCTCCTGGCCGACTGCGACCTCATCATCGAGGTGGTGGTCGAGCTGCTCAACATAAAGAAAGACCTGCTCTCGCGCATCGAAAAAGTGCGCAAACCCGGCGCCATCGTCACCACCAACACCAGCGGCATCTCGGTGGCCGCCATGAGCGCCCACCTGGGCGACGAGTTCCAGCAGCACTTCTTCGGCACCCACTTCTTCAACCCGCCCCGCTACATGAAGCTCTTCGAAATCATTCCCGGCCCCAAGACCAAGCCGGAGCTGATCAGCTTCATGGCCGATTTCGCCGAACGCCGCCTGGGCAAGGGCGTGGTCTTCGCCAAGGACACCCCCAACTTCATCGCCAACCGCATCGGCGTCTTTGGCATGAGCCTGCTCAACCACCTGGTCGACGAGATGGACCTGACCTTCGAGGAGGTCGACGCCCTGACCGGCGCCGTGCTGGGCCGGCCCAAGATGGCCACCTTCAAGCTGGGCGACCTGGTGGGCCTGGACACCTCCGGCCACGTGGCCAACAACGTCTACGAGGGCGCGCTCAACGACGAACGCCGCGACGTCTTCGCCCAGCCGGCCTGGTTCAACCAGATGATCGAAAAGGGCATGCTGGGCAACAAGACCAAGGGCGGCTTCTACAAGAAGATCAAGGACGAAAACGGCAAGAAAGTCACCCTGGTCCTGGACCGCAAGACCTTCGAGTACCGCGAGCCCCAGAAGGTCAAGTTCGCCTCCCTGGAGATGGCCAAGCAGCAGCCCGACACGGCCGCCAAGTTCAAGACCTTGTTCTATGGCAAGGACAAGGCGGCCCAGTTCACCTTCAAGCACGTCAGCGAGGGCCTGCTCTACGCCGCCAACCGCATTCCGGAGATCAGCGACGACATCGTCAACATCGACAATGCCATGCGCTGGGGCTTCAACTGGGAAATGGGCCCCTTCGAGGGCTGGGACGCCCTGGGCCTGGCCAAGAGCGCGGGCAAGATGAAGGAGGCCGGCTACACCATCCCGGCCTGGATCGAGGAGATGCTGGCCGCCGGCAACCAGAGCTTCTACAAGGAAGAAGCCGGGGTCCGCTACTACTACGACCTGCCCAGCAAGTCCTACAAGCAGGTCGAGATCAGCCCCAACATCATCCTGCTGCCCAGCCTCAAGGCCCAGAACAAGCTGGTGGCCGGCAACACCGGCGCCAGCCTGGTCGACCTGGGCGACGGCGTGGCCTGCCTGGAGTTCCACACCAAGATGAACTCCCTGGGCCAGGACGTCATCACCATGGTCGACAAGTCCGTGGAGATCGTGCGCAAGGACTTCGAGGGCCTGGTCATCGCCAACCACGGCCAGAACTTCAGCGTGGGCGCCAACCTGATGCTGGTGCTCTTCACCGCCCAGGAGGAGGAGTGGGACGAGCTTGACTGGATGATCAAGAAGTTCCAGGACTCCTTCATGCACCTGAAGTACCTGGAGAAGCCGGTGGTGGCCGCCCCGCACCAGATGGCCCTGGGCGGCGGCTGCGAGATCTGCCTGGCCTCCGACCGGGTGGTGGCCGCGGCCGAGACCTACATGGGCCTGGTGGAGGTCGGCGTGGGCGTCATCCCGGCCGGCGGCGGCACCAAGGAATTGCTGATCCGCAACACCGTCGAGCGGGTCTTCGAGGTGCCCAAGGGCGGGCTGTACCCCAAGCAGATCAACCTTATGCCCTTCCTGGCCCGCTGCTTCGAGACCATCGCCATGGCCAAGGTGGCCACCAGCGCCAAGGAAGCCATCAAGATGGGCATCCTGCGCCCCAGCGACAAGGTCTGCTACAACGCCGACTACCGCATCAAGATGGCCAAGGACAACGTGCTGGCCATGCTCCAGGCCGGCTACGAGGCCCCGCGGCCGCTCACCAAGATCCGGGTCATGGGCCGCGACGTGATGGGCGTGTTCAAGTACGCGCTCTACAACATGCACAAGGCCGGCTTCATCACCCCCCACGACATCACCGTGGCCGGCAAGGTGGCCCACGTGCTCACCGGCGGCGACGTGCTGCCCGACACCGAGGTGAGCGAGCAGTACATCCTGGACCTGGAGCGCGAGGCCTTCCTGAGCCTGTGCGGCACCAAGGAGACCCAGGCGCGCATGGCCCACATGCTCAAGACCGGCAAGCCCCTGCGCAACTAGGCGAAGGGGGCCGGCGGACATGGAAAACGAACAGGAGAGGGGTTTAAGGATGGTAAAACGTCGTGCGGGCGCCGTTAAGGTTGCCCCTCTCCTGTTCAACTTTATATCGAGCGGACTAGGAGGGTTCCGATGAAAGAAGCCGTCATCGTCGCGGCCTGCCGCACGGCCGTGGGCCGCGCCCCCAAGGGCGCCCTGCGCCAGACCCGGCCCGAATACATGGGCACCACCGTGCTCAAGGAGGTGATCCGGCGCGCACCCGGCCTGGATCCCAAGGAAATCGACGACGTGGTCATTGGCTGCACCTTTCCGGAGGCCGAGCAGGGGCTCAACATCGGCCGGGTGATCGTGCAGAAGGCCGGGCTGCCCGACGACGTGCCCGGCGTGACCCTCAACCGCTTCTGCTCCTCCGGCCTCAACGCCATCTCCATGGCCTGCGAGCGGGTCATGTGCGGCATGGCCGAGGTGATGGTGGCCGGCGGCATCGAGTCCATGAGCCTGATCCCCATGGGTGGCAACATGATGATGGTCGACCCAGAGATGGGCGCCAACACCCCCTGGGCCTACGAGGGCATGGGCATGACGGCCGAGAACGTGGCCAACGACTTCAACATCAGCCGCGCCGACCAGGACGCCCTGGGGCTTAGGTCCAACGAGCTGGCCCTGAAGGCCATCGCCGAAGGCCGATTCAAGGACGAGATCGTGCCGCTGATGGTGACCAAGCAGCGGCCCAGCAAGAAAAAGAAGGGCTACTTCGAGCTCTACGAGGAGGTCTTCGACACCGACGAAGGCCCCCGCGCCACCACCATCGAGGCCCTGGCCAAGCTCAAACCCGCCTTCATGAAGACCGGCAGCGTCACCGCCGGCAACTCCAGCCAGATGAGCGACGGCGCGGCCGCGGTGCTTATCATGAGCAAGGAGAAGGCCAAGTCCCTGGGCCTGAAGCCGCTCCTCACCTACCGCTCCTTCGCGGTGGCCGGCGTGGATCCGCGCTACATGGGCATCGGCCCGGTCAAGGCGGTGCCCAAGGCCCTGCGGCTGGCCGGCATCACCACCGACCAGCTCGACCTGATCGAGCTGAACGAGGCCTTCGCCTCCCAGGCCCTGTACTGCATGCGCGAGCTGGGCCTGAACCAGGAGATCGTCAACGTCAACGGCGGGGCCATCGCCCTGGGCCATCCCTTGGGCTGCACCGGCGCCAAGCTGACCACCCAACTGGCCTACGAGATGAACCGCCGCGGCTCCCGCTACGGCCTGGTATCCATGTGCATCGGCTTCGGCATGGGCGCCGCTGGAATCTTCGAGCGCGAAGATTATTAATAGCGGCTTGTTACATATTTTTTTGATGCTTTAGTTGAAGGAGATAGAGATGGCCGACAACAGCATCCTCAAAGGCGGCGCCTTCCTGCTCCAGCCGGGCAGCATGGACACCTGCTTCACGCCCGAAGACATGAGTGATGAGCATCGCATGATGTATCAGACCACCATCGACTTCGTGGAGAAGGAGATCCACACCAAGATCGAGGAGATCGAGCACAAGGACCACGCGCTGGTCAAGGGCCTCATGGCCGCGGCTGGCGAGCTGGGCCTCCTTGGCACCGACGTGCCGGAGGAGTTCGGCGGCCTGGGCCTGGACAAGATGAGCACCTGCGTGGTCACCGACGCCATGGGCAACGCCGGCTCCTTCGCGGTGGCCGTGGGCGCCCACACCGGCATCGGCACCCTGCCCATCGTCTATTTCGGCAATCAGGCCCAGAAGGAGAAATACCTGCCCGACCTGGCCAGCGGCCAGAAGATCGCCGCCTACGCCCTGACCGAGGCCGGCGCGGGCTCTGACGCCGTGGGCGGCTGCCGCACCAAGGCCGTGCTCAGCCCGGACGGCAAGCACTGGATCATCAATGGCGAAAAGATGTTCATCACCAACGGCGGCTGGGCCGAGACCTTCATAGTCTTCGCCAAGATCGACGGCGTGGACTTCTCGGCCTTCATCGTCGAGCGCGACTTCCCCGGCGTCAGCACCGGCGCCGAGGAAAAGAAGATGGGCATCAAGGGCAGCAGCACCACCACCGTGATCCTGGAGGACGCTTTAGTGCCGGTGGAGAACCTGCTCTACGAGCGCGGCAAGGGCCACATCATCGCGCTAAACGTGCTGAACATAGGCCGCTACAAGCTGGGCGCGGCGGCCATCGGCGGGGCCAAGGGCGCGGTGAAGACCGCCACCAGCTTCGCCATCAGCCGCATGCAGTTCGGCAAGTCCATCAGCGAGTTCGGGGCCATCCAGGAGAAGCTGGCCCGCATGGCCACCCAGTGCTACTTCGGCGAGTCCACCATCTACCGCAGCGTGGGCCTCATCGACGCCGCCCTGCACGGCGAGGACCAGACCGCGGCCAACTATGCCGAGAAGGCCAGCGCCGCCATCCGCGAGTACGCCATCGAGTGCTCCATCGACAAGGTGCTGGGCTCGGAGGTGCTGGACTTCGTGGTGGACGAGACGGTGCAGGTGCACGGCGGCTACGGCTACTGCGCCGAGTATCCGGCCGAGCGCTACTACCGCGACGCCCGCATCAACCGCATCTTCGAGGGCACCAACGAGGTCAACCGCCTGCTCATCCCCGGCGAGATCATGAAGCGGGCCATGACCGGCAAGCTGCCCCTGATGGCCGCCGGCCAGAAGCTTTTGGGCGAGATCATGGACTACTCCCCGCTGGCGGTGGAGCTGCCGGAGGAGCCCCTGGCCCTGCAGGCGCACATGGTGGAGATGTGCAAGAAGGCCGTGATCTTCACCGCCGGCGTCGCGGTGCAGAAGCTGATGCAGAAGCTGGCCAACGAGCAGGAGGTGCTGCTCAAGCTGGCCGACATGATTATGCAGACCTTCGCCATGGAGTCCGGCCTGCTGCGCGCCCAGAAGGCCGTGGCCAAGCTGGGCGCGGACAAGGCCCAGGTCTACATCGACATGGTCGAGGCCTACGTGGACGAGATGATTCCCCAGATCGACAGTTGGGCCAAGACCGTGCTGGCCTTCGTCGAGGACGGCGACACCTTGCGCACCCAGATGGTCGGCCTGCGCAAGCTCTTGAAGTACCAGCCCATCAACCGCATCGCCCTCAACAAGCGCATCGCGGCCAAGGTGCTGGCCAAGGGCGGCTATCCGCTGGACATATAACCCTGGACCAAGCCGCGCGCGGGGTGCGTCGCCCGCGGACCCCGCGCGCGGAGCTTGTCCTCCCTGGAACCGCCTGAGGGAACGCGGGGCGGCCCAACAGCGTTCCACCACTCCCAAAAGCGAGACCCGCCGGGGCCCCTCCCTCCCCGGCGGGTCTCCGTTCATGGCGGTGGCAATCAGGCCAAGCGCTCCGCATTTATCCAATCTAACAAATAGTTGTCATTGCTAGGAGCAACCCTTTGGGTTGCGACGCGGCAATCTTCCGTTTCCCTCCCAGCGAAGACAGGCAACGGAAGATTGCTTCGCGTTCGCTCGCAATGACGGCTATTATTAGCCGCTGGTCCTTATTCGAGTGGGCCAATTGACGGCAACTTAAACTCTTAACCTTACCCCCTCCCACACCGCCAGCTCCGGCGCGGGCACCAATTCCCCCACCGCCGCCAGCTCTTCATAGAACCGCCGCAGCCCGGCCAGCTCCTCCGCCCCCAGTCCATAGCGCAGCCGCGCGAAGTACTCCCGGTAATAGGCCGCGTCCCCGCCCAGGCGGCGCGCGGCCTCGGCCGCGCAGCCCTTCCGGTCGGCCACGCCTTTATCCCGCGCCCGCAGCAGGGCCGCGTGCAGCCGGGCCAGGTCCACCGGCCGCTCTTCGGCCACCTGCTTGCGCGCCACCCACAGGGCGTAGACCAGGGGCAGTCCGGTCCACCGGTGCCAGACCTGGCCCAGGTCGATCACGTGCGCGTACTGCCCGGAGCGGGCCGCCGTGATGGCCCGGTCGCCGATGCGTAAGCATGCCTTCGGATCCCTGCCCTGCCCCTCGGCCACCACCCGGCAGTCCAGACCCCACAGCCGGGCCAGGAACACCTTTAAGAGCGCCACCGAGGTCTCGGACTCGAAGGGAGCCTCGATCTCGCCGCCCACCCAGGCCGCGCGGGGCTGATGCGACAGCAGCAGCACGCTGCCCACCGGCCCCTGGCTGGAGAGCCCCAGGCCGGCCAGGATCACGTAATCAGCCGACCGGCGGGCGTACTCCACCGAGGAAACCGCGGCCAGATCCAGTTCGCCGGCGGCCAGGCGGTGGTTCAGCGCGCTGGGCGGGTCGGGGTGTTCGCTGAAAAGAACCGGATCGGCGGCCAGGTGCAGGTGCACCGGCAGCACGTTGACAAAGCTGATGCGGCCCAGGCGCAAAGGGGCGGCGGCGGTCATGGTCTGGTGGCGGCCTCCGTAGCAACGCAAGAGGACGGCCGCCAGGCCGCCCCCTTGCTGCAAGCACGCTGATTATCAGCTCAATCCCATTTGCGGCGGTCCTCGATGACCTTGCAGCCGGCGGGCAGGCTGCCCCCGGCCACGAACTCGACCTCGCCGCTGATGCGCAGAACGTCCTTCATGGCCGCCTCCATGCGCCCCTTCAGCTCGCCGGTGTCGGCCATGGGCTCCTTGAGCTCGCAGACCAGGGTCATGACGTCCTTGTGACCCGCGCGGGTGACCACCAACTGGTAGGCCATGACCTGGGGGAACTTCTGGGCCACCTGGGTCACGCCGCCGGGGTGGACGAACATGCCCTTGACCTTGGTCACCTGGTCCACCCGGCCCATGATGCGGGTGAGCTTGGGGCTGGTGCGGCCGCAGGCGCATGGCTCGGTGGTGTAGGCCGAAAGGTCGCCGGTGCCGAACCGGATCAGGGGGTAGGCGTGGTCAAAGACCGTGGCCACCACCTCGCCGGGCTCGCCCTCGCCCATGGGCTGGCCGGTCTCCGGGTCCACCACCTCCACCACGCAGTCCTGGGCGAAGTGCATGCCGCCCATGTGATAGCACTCGTAGGACAGGCAGCCCACGTCGGCGGTGCCGTAGGACTGGCGGATGAGCATGCCCAGGCGCTCCTGCAAGGATGCCCGCAGGCTTTCGGGCAGCATCTCGGCCGCCACGAAGGCCACTTGCAGGTTGAGGTCCTTTTTGAGGTCCAGGCCCAGCTCCTCGGCCCGGTCGGCGATGGTGGCCAGGAAGCTGGGGGTGCCCAGGTAGCCGGCCACCTTCAGCTCCTTCATGATCTGGATCTGCTGCTCGGTGTTGCCCACGCCGGCCGGCACCGAGATGCAGCCCACCATGTTGAGCGCCGCGTCCAGCCAGAAGGCGAAGGGCACCAGGTTGAAGTTGAAGGTGACCTGGGCGATGTCGCCCCGGCGGAATCCGCCGGCGTAAAAGGCCTGGGCCCAGCGGTCGTCGCTGTAGACCTTCTCGCCCGGCTCGTAGATGGGTCCGGGCGAGACGTAGATGCGGGCCAGGTTTTCAATCTTTTCGCCCACCAGGCCGCCGAAGGGCAAGCCTTCGCGTTGCAGCTTGACCAGTTCGCCCTTCTCGGTGATGGGGAGCTTGGCCAAGGCCGCCACGCTGGTCACGTCGCCGGGCAGGGCCCCCACCGACTGCATCTTGGCCTTGAAGGCCGGGGCGTTGGCATAGGCGTGAGCCACGATCTGGGTCACCCGGCGATCCAGGTAGGCCTGGCGCGCCTGGGGGTCCAGGGTTTCCAGGTCGGGGCGCAGAAAGCCGCTGATGCGATCCTTGTCAGGCATGGCCCTCTCCCAACTGCCGCCGGCCTGCCCCGCCGGCGAGGTGGTGCGAAAACAGATCAACCGCAAAGGCTGGGTGTCCTGGCGTTCGCCGGACTGGCCCATGATCCCCGCCAGGCGGCCGCATGGCCTGCATGGCTACCCTCTCCCGCTTGCTCTCAAGGCGGCGGCGCCTCTCGCCCCAGCTACGGTCCTCATGATTCGCGGGCCAGGACGGCCCGCGCGGGACGCGGCCTTGCCGCGGCCCGGAGGATGGCGCGATTCACTCGCGCCGGCCGAGCGCCCCAGCGGCCAGGGACGGCCGCGTCTTGGTCTTTCCCGCGGGCCAGGACGGCCCGCGCGGGACGCGGCCTTGCCGCGGCCCGGAGGATGGCGCGATTCACTCGCGCCGGCCGAGCACTCTCGCGGCCAGGGACGGCCGCGAGAGAGTATGGTCAAGTCAGCCACCGCTTGCGGCGTTTGTAGTGCTTGACGTCGCGGTAGGAGCGCTTGGTGCCCATGTCGGTCATGCCCAGGTAGAAGCGCTTGACGTCCTCGTTGTTCTTGAGTTTTTCGGTGGTGTCGTCCAGCACGATCTTGCCGTTTTCCATGATGTAGCCGTGGTGGGCGATGTTCAAGGCCATGCGGGCGTTCTGCTCCACCAAGAGGATGGTGGTGTTCAGCTCTTGGTTCAGCTTGACGATGATCTCGAATATCTCGCCCACCAATAGCGGGCTCAGTCCCAGGCTGGGCTCGTCGAGCATCATCAGCTTGGGCCGGGCCATCATGCCGCGGCCGATGACCAGCATCTGTTGCTCGCCGCCGGAGAGATAGCCGGCCAGACTGGGCTCGCGCTCCTTTAGGCGTGGGAAATAATGGTAGACCCTATCGATGCGCCGGTCCAGCTCGGCCCGATTGCAGCGCTGGGTGTGGGCGGCGGCGATGAGGTTCTCGCGCACGGTGAGGTCCTCGAATACCCGGCGGCCCTCCATCACCTGGAACACGCCCATGCGCACGATCTTTTCCGCCTCCATGCCATTGATCTTGACGCCGTCGAAGACGATGGCGCCGTCGGTGACCTCGCCTTCCTCGGTCTTCAATAGGCCGCTGATGGCCTTCAAGGTGGTGGACTTGCCGGCGCCGTTGGCCCCCAACAGGGCCACGATCTGGCCTTGCTCCACCTGCAGGGACAGGCCCTTGAGCACCAGGATCACGTCGTCGTAGATCACCTCGATGTTGTTCACCGACAACAAGGGCGGCATGGCCTTCTCCGCTTGGCGGAGCGCGGGAGCCGTCTCGGCCCCCGCGCCCGTGGTGGTGCTTATCCTACTTGCCGACGTCCTTGGCCTCGCGCGGCATGGTCACTTCCTTGATCTTCTCCATCTTGCCGCCCTGGCCCACGGTGTAGATGGTCAGGGTGGTGTTGGGCCGGTGGTCGGTGGCGGTGTAGGTGATGGGCGCGGTCAGGCCGCCGGTGTCGAAGTCCTTGATGGTTTCCAGGGCCGCCTTGAGGCCGGGGCCGTCGAGCTTGCCGGCCTTCTTGGCCCGCTTCAGGCCCTCGTTCATGACCATCATGGACACCCAGGCCTTGACGTAGTGCAGGGTGAGCTGCTTGCCGCCGGCGGATTCGACCACGGCCTTCATGCCGGGCACGTCGACGCCGAAGGGGGCCACCGGCACCATGCCGTAGGCGCGGCCCACGGCGGCCTCGCCGGCCAGCTTGGCCAGGTTCTCGTCGAAGCCCCAGCAGTTGATGACGAACTTGGTGCGCAGGCCCAGCTTGGCCGCGTCCTTGATGATGACGGCGGCGCTGGCGGTGGTGCCGCCGATCCAGGCGAAATCGGGGTCAAACTGCTTCATGTTCAGCAACTGGCTGGTGGCGTCGATGGCCTTCAGGTCCACGATCTCGTCCGGGCCCACCTCCAGGCCGAGCTCCTTGGCGTATTCTTTGCCGGCCGGGATGGGGTTCTTGCCATAGGGGTGGTCGGGGTAGATGAAAACGAACTTCTTGGCCCCGCTCTCCTTGGCGTACTTGAGGGCGGCCCGGATGGAGGTGGAATAGTCGGTGCCGATGAAGAAGTTGTAGGGGGTCTCCGCGGGGTTGGTCAGGTTGCCGTCGTAGGAGGCGCTGAAGAAGACCACCTTGTCCTTGTTGACCAGGGGCCTGAGGGCGTTGGTGTCGCCGGTGCCCCAACCCTGGATGACGAAGACCTTGTCCACCGACAGGTACTTCTTGTACAGGTTGACCGCCTCAGGAATCTTGTAGGCATAGTCGTTGGGAATGAGCTTGATCATGTCGCCGTCGGCGCCGCCCTTGCTGTTAAAGTATTTCTCGGCGGCGACGGCCCCCTCGCCGTAGTCCTTGCCGACGTCGGAGGTGGGGCCGGTGATGTCGAAGATGCCTCCGACCTTGATGTCAGCGGCCTGGACCGCCGGCGCCAGCAACATGCAGGCGGCGGCCGCCAACGCCAAAAGCAACGCAAACTTCCTCATGCTCCGCTCCCTTCCTTCAAAGTGACCTGCCAGGGGACGCCGGAGCCGGTTGCCGGTCCGAACCCGTCCCCATCACCCCTCCCTCGCCGCCCTGGTGGCGCGGCGGCGGTCATCGCGTGAAAACGTGGCCGATGGGCCCCATCCTAATAGGAGAAGGGCCACAGCTTCCAATACGCGCGCACGGTGTGCCAGCGCGCGGCCATTCCGTCGGGCTCGAAGATGAGGAACAGGATGACGATGAGGCCGAAGATCATCTCGCGCAGCGAGGCGAAGATGCCGAAGATGTTGGGGTAGATGTCGGTCAGCATCTCGGCCGGGATGCGCAGCAGCTCCGGCAGCACCACGAAGAAGACCGCCCCGAAGATGCCGCCCAGGACGTGGCCCAGGCCGCCGACGATGATCATGGCCAGGTATTGCACACTCAGCCACATGGTGAAGTGCTCGTCGCTGATGATGGTGATGTAGTAGGCCCAGAGGCCGCCGGCGATGCCCACCATGAACGAGCTGATGCCGAAACTTAGAATGCGGTACTTGAACAGGTTGACTCCGATCACCTCGGCGGCCAGATAGCGGTCGCGCACGGCCACGAAGGCCCGGCCGGTGCGGGTGCGGGAAAGGTTTTTGAGATAGATGGTGGCCATGATCGCGAAGGCCAGCGCCAGGTAATAGAAGCTTTTTTCGGTATCGAAGGTGAAGAGATCGCCGAAGCCCGCCGACGCCACGGCCAGGCCGGCGCTGCCGCCTGTCAGCGACTCCCAGTTGCGCATGGCGTAGTCCAGGATGAACTGGGCGGCCATGGTGGCGATGGCCAGGTAGAGGCCGCGCAGGCGCAGCGACGGCGTGCCGAAGATCATGCCCACCGCGGCGGCCATGAGCCCGGCCGCGGGCAGGGCCAGGAAGAAAGGCCAGCCCAGGTTGGCCAGGATGCCGGCGGTGTAGGCTCCCACGCCCATGAAGGCGCCGTGGCCCAGGGATATCTGGCCGGTGAAGCCGGTGAGCAGGTTGAGCCCGTGGGCCCCGACCACGTAGATGAAGATCAGGTTGAACAGGTTGGTGAGGTTCAAGCCGAACAGGGCGTTGGCCTGGTCGGCGTAGAGGGGGAAGGTGAGCAGGAAGACGATGAACGCCGCCATCCACCCCTTGAGCCAGGTGGTCTGGAAGATGGCGTCGTCTTTCTCGTAGCTGCTGAAGAACAATCCGCAGGGCATCTAGCCGCCTCCCCGCCAAGGGTGCTGTGCGCAATATCCCCGAACGCCGCGCGGCCCGCCGCCGGCGCTCAGACGCGCTCGATCTCCTTGATGCCGAACAAGCCGTAGGGCTTCACCATCAGGATGATGATCAGGACGATGAAGGGCGCTATCTCCTTGACGCCGCCGCCCAGGTAGACGTCCAGATAGCTGCCCATGATGTTCTCCAAGACGCCGATGGTCAGGCCGCCGATGATGGCCCCGCCGATGGATTCCAGGCCGCCCAGGATCACGGCCGGGAAGACCTTGAGGCCGAAGCCGGCCAGGGCGATGTTGATGCCGTTGATGTTGCCCACCAGGATGCCGCCCACGGCCGAGACCAGGGCGCCGATGGACCAGGAGATGGCGAAGACCTTCTTAACGCTGATGCCCATGGATTGGGCCACCATCTGGTTGTTGGCCACGGCCCGCATGCTGATGCCCACCCGGGTGAACTTGAAGAAGGCCGCGAAGATGGCCAGGAACAGGAAGGCGAAGCCGATGGTCCAGAGGTAGACCTCGCTGACCCGCACGAAGCCGAAGTGGATGGCCTTCTGGCTGAAGATGGGCGGATCGAAGACCATGATCTGGGTGCCCCAGGCGATGGTGACGATGCTTTTCAACACCGTGGCCAGGGCGATGGTGATCATGATGACCGCGATGATGGGCTCGCCGATCATGGGGCGCAAGATGAGCCGCTCCAGCACGATGCCCATTAGCACGCTGAAACACATGGTGGCCACGAAGGCCACCACGATGGGCAGGCCCAGCCCGGAATAGAACCACAGGCAGACATAGGCCCCCACCAACACGAACTCGCCCTGGGCGAAGTTGATGATGCTGGTGGATTTGTAGATGAGGGCGAAGCCCATGGCCACCAGGGCGTAGACGCTGCCGATGACCAATCCGGTCACGATGAGTTGTACGAACTGCTCCATGGATTCCTCGGCTCTGGTTGACTGCCGGTTCTGTCGGCCCCCGCCTACGAAGCCGTCGCGCCGCTGATCGGCCGCCGGCCTAATGCACCGGTTTCCAGAACTGCCACCACTTGCGCTCCTCCTCCAGCTCGTACTGGTCCAGGGGCTTCATCTGACGGATGTGCAGGTCGGTTTTGATGGTGGCCACCTTGCCGTCCTGGTAGCGGATCTCGCTTTCCACGTGCACCGTGCTTCCGTCGCCGTAGAGCGCCTCTATCTCCTGGGCGTAGCGCTGGGCGATGAACTTGCGCCGCAGCTTGCGGGTGCGGGTCAGCTCCTCGTCGTCGGGGTCGAACTCCTTGTACAGCAGCAGGAACTTCTGCACCCTGGCCTTTTCGGGCAGGCTGCGGTTGACGCGCACCACCTCGCGCTCGATCAGGTCGTAGACCTCCTGCTTGCTGGCCAGGTCGGTGTAGGTGGTGTAGCCGATGCGGTGCTCCTCGGCCCATTTGCCGGTGTTCTTGTAGTCGATGCAGATCATGCTGGTCAAATAGTCGCGCTCGTGGCCCAGCACGATGCACTCAACGATGTAGGGGCAGAACTTCAGCTTGTTCTCGATGAACATGGGCGAGAACCGCGCCCCGCTCTTGAGCTTCATCAGGTCCTTGATGCGGTCGATGCACACCAGCTGGCCGCTCTCGGTCAGATAGCCGGCGTCGCCGCTGTGCAGCCAACCATCCACGATGGTCTCGCGGGTGGCCTCCTCGTTCTTCAGGTAGCCCCGGAACAGGGCCGGCGAGCGGCTGACGATCTCGCCCACGCCTTCGGGGTCGGGATCGAATATCTGCACCTCGGTCTCCGGAATGGGCTGGCCCACGCTGGTGAAGTCCACGTTGTCGGCGCGGTGGATGCAGCTGATGCCGCTGATCTCGGTCTGGCCGTAGATCTGCTTCAGGTTGACGCCGCAGGCATGGAAGAAGCGGAACACGTCCGGCCCCAGGGCGGCGCCGCCGGTGCTGGCGCTGCGGATGTTGGAGAAGCCCAGGCGGTCCTTCAGGGCGCGGAACAGGAGCACGTAGCTGACCGCGTACATGAGCTTCCAGGACAGGGGCGGATGCTTCTTCTCGAAATGGAAGTCGGCCATTTGGTAGCCGATGGGCATGCACAGGCGGTAGATGAAGCGCTTGAACCAGGAGGCGTCCATGTGCTTGACCATCACCGAGCGCGAGAGCTGCTCCCAGACCCGCGGCGGGCTGAAGACCACGTTGGGTCCGATCTGGTACAGGTCGGCCATGGCCGTCTCCGGCTCCTCCGGGAAATTCACCGTGAAGCCGATGGCCAAGGCGGTGGCCACGCTCATCATCTGCTCGCCGATCCAGGGCAGGGGCAGGAAGCTGACGAACTCGTCGCCGGGCAGCTTGGGGTCCACCGCGTTGAGGTTCAAGGCCATCTTGAGCATGTTGCGGTGGGTCAAGAGCGAGCCCTTGGGGAAGCCGGTGGTGCCGGAGGTGTAGGCGATGAGCGCGATGTCCTCCGGGGTCAGACGGGCGATGGAATTTTCGAAATAGTCCGGGTTCTCCTGGCCGAACTTGCGGCCCAGCTCCTCCAGCTCCGGCAGGTAGATGAGCAGCGGGTCGTCATAGTGGCGCATGCCTTTCTGGTCGGTGTAGATCACCTTGACCAGATTGGGCAGTTTGTCCTTCATGTCCAGAACCTTGTCGGTCTGCTCCTGGTCCTCGGCCACCACGAAGCGCGCCCCGGAGTGGTCGATGACATAGGCCACCTCGGTCAGGATCGAGTCCTGGTAGATGCCCAGCGGCCGGCCCTTCAACGACTGGGCGGCCAGCTCGGCGAAGACCCATTCCGGCCGGTTGTCGCCGATGATGGCCAGGGCGTCGTCGTCGCTGAAGCCCAGGGCGGCCAGGCCCAGGGCCATGTTCTTGACGTGCTCGTAGTACTGGCGCCAGGTGAAGTCCTGCCAGATGCCGTACTCCTTCTCGCGCAGCGCGACCTTGCCGTCGCCGTATTTCTCGGCGTTCTGCTTCAGCAGCCTCGGCAGGGTCCAGTCGGCGATGTCCACGCCGGGCTCTTGGGCCTTGGTATAGGTAAGGGGCACGGTTGGCTCTCTCCTGGTGTTGGCCGCCGGGACGCTTGGCCGCGGCGGGCGCAGGGCTTGGGCTGCGGGCTCCCTCTATCAGTGAGCGGCTAAAGGCCCAGCTTGGAATGGGCCGCCGCCTCGGACCCCAGGTAGGCCTCGATCACGTGGGGATTGCGGCTGACCTCCTCAGGCGAGCCCTGGGCGATCTTGGTGCCGAAATCCAGCACCACCACGTTGTTGCTGATGTCCATGACCACGCCCATGTCGTGCTCGATGAGCACGATGGTCACGCCCCACTCGTCGTTGACGTCCAGGATGAACCTGGCCATGTCCTCGGTCTCCTCCAGGTTCATGCCCGCCATGGGCTCGTCCAAGAGGAGTATCTTGGGCTTCATGGCCAGGGCGCGGGCCAGCTCGACCCGCTTTTGCAGGCCGTAGGGCAGCGTGCCCACGACTTTTTTGCGGATGGCCTCGATCTCCAGGAGGTCGATGATGCGCTCCTCGATCTCCGTGCGCACCCGCATCTCCTCGCGCTTGGCCTTGCCCAGGAAGATGCCGCCGGAGAGGAAGCCGTTGGTCATGTGCACATGGTGGCCAAGCTTGATGTTGTCCAGCACCGTCATGCCCCGGAACAGCTCGATGTTCTGAAAGCTGCGGGCGATGCCCAGCTCCGCCACCCGATGGGTGGGCACCTTGGAGATGTCCTGGCCCTCAAAGGTGATGGTGCCGCGGTAGGGCTCGTAGAACCGGCAGATGCAGTTGAGGATGCAGGTCTTGCCCGCGCCGTTGGGGCCGATGATGGCATGGATGTCGCCGCGTTTGACCCCGAAGCTCACACCGCTCAGGGCGTTGAGGCCGCCAAAGCGCAGGTGGATGTCCTCCAGCATGAGCAGCGGCTGCTCTTTGGGTTTGGCCTGCCGGTTCGGCCCCTGACCTGGATTACCCGCCATGCCTCACTCCCCGACCCTCACCACCGCCTGGTTGCGCAAAAGCCCAGGGGCGCGCGGAGTAGCCTTGAAAAATGCGTAATAGAAAATTTTCGTGTTCAATTCGCGTATGGGCCTTGCAACAGGACTGGGCAAGACGTGTCGCAATCAGCGTAAGTTTTTTGTAGCTAACTGGCTTTTGCATTGTCAAGGGCCAAAAAGCCCAACTATGCAGAATCAATGGCTTTGTGAAACAAGGTTCAAGGGCGCATTCATTGCTTTTTCCCCCCAGGGAAATCCCTTGCCGACCGTTCGTTCGCGATAAATTTTCAGCTATAGCCACAGCTTATGCTGAGCGAGCGCTCAGTCTGAGAGGCCGTCCAGGCGGTAGGGCAGCCGGCGGGGCAGGACCGTCTCGCGAAAGCGGCGCAAAAAGTATTCGTCGGTCATGCCGGCCAGGAAGTCGCGCACCACCGCCGCCGGGGGGATGGATTCGCGGTAGGCGGGCCGCATTTGGTCCAAAAATTCGCGGAACAGGGGGCTGTCGCGGCGTTCGCGGCCCAGATCGGCCAGAAAATCCTCGAACAGGTGGTGGAACATCTCCCTGATCTTGCCGTGCTCGGTCTTGATGCGCGGATGCAGGTAGATGCGCTCATAATTGAAGCGCTTGAGCCGGGCCAGGGCCTCTGCGAATTCAGGCGAAAAGCCCACCCAGTCCTGGCCGGCGCTGGCGGATACAAGGTCTTCCACCAGCCGGTAGACCATGGTGCCGTTGCTCCGACCCAGCACCCGCTCCACCTCGGCGGGCAGGTCGGCGCGGGCGACCAGGCCCACCTGGATGGCGTCCTCGAAGTCGCGGCCGATGTAGGCCACGGTGTCGCAGATGCGCGCCACGCAGCCTTCCAGGGTCATGGGCGCCAGCGGCGTGCTGGGCGCGGCCTCCTTGGCCGCGCATTCGGCGTCCAGGTCGGCGAAGGTCTTGCCGCGGCGGGGGGCCAGGCGGACGCTGTGCGCCTCGCCGTCATGGCAGAGCACCCCGTCCAGCACCTGCAAGGTCAGGTTAAGCCCCTGCCCTCCCCGCTCGACCTTTTCCAGGAAACGCACCCCCTGGATGCTGTGCAGAAACGTCCCCAGGCCGTGCTCCTGGCATTTCTCGCCCAAAAAGGCCTCGCCGTCGTGGCCAAAGGGGGGATGGCCGATGTCGTGGGCCAGGGCGATGGCCTCGATCAGGTCCTCGTTGAGCCCCAGCAGCCGGCCCACGGTGCGGCCGATCTTGCTGACCAACTGCACGTGCAGCACCCGGTGGGTGATGTGGTCGTTGTCGATGAGAGAAAAAACCTGGGTCTTGTCGATGTAGCGGGTGTAGGCCAGCGAGTGCAGCACCCGGTCGGCGTCCAGGGCGAAATCCAGGCGGTGGCCTTGGTCCGCGGCCGGGTCGGGCTCGCGCCGGATCGCCGTCCGGCTGGGGCAGGCCAGGGGCGAAAGCCGCGCGGCCTCGGCCGCTTCCAGCTCCCGGCGCAGATCGATCAAGCGCGAAGTCCCGTCGGCCATGCCGCCTCCCTGCTCGCCACCTACTAAACCGTCTCGGCGTCCGCTGTCAAGCCGCCGCGCGCTAGCTCGGCCCTCGGCTTGTCAGCCCCCAACGCGACCGCTACACTCTTGGCCATGCTCATCGCCGCCGACAACCTTAGCGCCGCGCGGCCCTCGGTTCGCCGGCTCATGGCCGCCCGCGACGCCGAGGGCCTGGCCGCCTTGGTCGGCCGTCTGGCCGCGGCCGGGGCCGACTGGATCGACCTCAACCCCGGCTATCTGCCGGCGCGGGAGCGGGCGGAGGTCTGGCGCTTCCTGATAAACGCCGCCGAAGCCGCCTGCGACCGAATCTTGATGCTGGACGCGCCCACGGCGGCCGATCTGGACCTGGCCCTGGGCTTCTGCTCGCGGCCGCCGGTCTTGAACATGGCCACGGCCGAGGACGGCCGCCTGGGGCCGGTGCTGGACATCGCCGCGGCCCACGGCCTGGCCGTGGTGGCGGCCACCATGACCGCCCGCGTGCCGGCCGACGCCGACGGCCGCCTGGCCCTGGCCGCGCTGATCGTGGACGAGGCAAAAAAGCGCGAAATCGTCGGCGAGCGCCTGATCCTGGACCCTATGGTCATGCCCCTGGCCCTGCCCGGCGGCGAGGCCCAGGCCGCGGCGGTGCTGGCCTGCCTGCGCGCCCTGCCCTGTCTTTTCGATCCCGCCCCCCTGAGCCTCGTCGCCCTCAGCAACCTGACCACCGCCACCGCGGCCGCGCGGGCCGCCTTCGCCGGCCCGGCCTATCTGGCCGCCGCCTGCGGGGCGGGCCTGGGCGTGGCCATGCTGGACGTGACCGACGCGGCCCTTATGCGCGCGGCCCGGCTCTGCGCGGTCTTCGAAGGCCGGCGCATCTTCGCCCCGGCCGAACATCAGGGCGAAAAACCGGCCTGACCATCCCGCGTCCGCCGAGCGCGCGGCGAAACGAAAAGGGCGGGGATCAACCCCGCCCCATCGAGAAACGCAGGCGTCGCGGCCAGGCCGGGCCGTAAACCGTCCTACATGTTGTAGAGCTCGTCGCCGTAGAGCCTTATCCAGTCCTTCTTCAGCGCCTCCACGCCTTCCTTGATCTGGCTCACGCCCAGGATCAGGATGGTGGCCTCGCCGGTCTGGATGCAGGGGTAGAGATACTCCACGTTGACCCCGGCCCTTTTCAGCGGGTTGAGCACCGCCAGCAGGCCGCCGGCGTGATGGGGAGTCTCGGCGGCGATCACCTCACCGATTTCGGTGGGGATGCCCTGGCCGGCCAGCACGTTGGCGGCCTTGTCCGGATTGTCGGCCACGAAGCGCATCAGGCCATCGCCGCCGGGGGTGGCGGTGGAGACGAACAAAGCCACGATGTTGACCCCGGCGTCACCCATCATCTCGCTGATGCGCGAAAGCTGGCCGGGCTGGTTGGGTATGCGGATGCTGATCTGCTTGACGGTCATGGCCTCTACTCCTTGCCCATGGCCCGGCGGGCGGCCGCGGCGCCCACCTCCAAGGCCTTGCGGTTCAGCTCAAGCACCTTGGGCTTCTTGCCCAGGTTGGTTTCGGCCAGGGCCGCCTGGAAGGCCCCCAGCCCCAACAGGCCGGTCACCTGGGCGAAGGCTCCCATCATGACCACGTTGGCCGAACGGTCCTCGCCCAGCTCGTGGGCCAGGTCGCTGGCCGGAACCTCGATCACGTTGACGTCGCCGCGCCCCACGCTGGCCTGGACCAGGGAGCTGTTGATCAGGATGGAGCCGCCGCCGCGCACCACGTTGACGTACTTCATCAGGCTGGGGTTGTTCATCACCACCGCCACGTCCGGGCTGCTGGAGACCGGGCTGGCGATCTCCTCATCGCTGACCACCACGGTGCAGTTGGCGGTGCCGCCGCGCACCTCGGCCCCGTAGGCCGGCAGGTAGGTGACTTCCTTGCCCTCGCGCATGGCGGTGAGCGCCAGGAGGTAGCCCATCATCAGCACGCCCTGGCCGCCAAAGCCGGCGAATACGCTCTTGACGGTCATGCCTGCTCCCCCTTCTCGCCGTAGCCGGTCGTGTCCTTGATGACTCCCAGGGGGAAGACCTGGGCCATGGTCTGGTCGATCCATTCCAGCGCGGCCACCGGGCTCATCTTCCAGTTGGTGGGGCACATGGAGAGGACCTCCACCAGGGCGAAGCCCAGGCCGTCCAACTGGACCTGGAAGGCCTTTTTGATGGCCGCCGCCGCCCGCTTGATGTTTTTGGGCGAGTTGACCGCCACCCGCTCCAGGTAGACGCTGCCCTTGGCCACGGCCAGCATCTGGGTCAGGTCCAGGGGCGTGCCGTCGCGGTCGGGGTTGCGGCCCTGGGGGGTGGTGGTGGAGCCCATGCCCACCAGGGTGGTGGGGGCCATCTGGCCGCCGGTCATGCCGTAGGTGCCGTTGTTGACGAAGATGGCGGTTATCTTCTCGCCGCGGTTGGCGGCGTGGATGGTCTCGGCGGTGCCGATGGCGGCGATGTCGCCGTCGCCCTGATAGGTGAACAGCACCTTGTCGGGCATCACGCGCTTTAGGCCGGTGGCCACGGCCAGGGCGCGGCCATGGGGGGCCTCGCCCATGTCCACGTCGAAGTAGTTGTAGGCCAGCACCGCGCAGCCGGCCGGCGGCACGCCGATGGTTTTCTCCTGGATGCCCAGTTGGTCGATGGCCTCGGCCACCAGACGGTGGATGATGGAGTGGCCGCAGCCGGGGCAGTAATGGAAGACGTTGGGCTTCAGGCTCTTGGGTCTGCTGGTGAGCTGTTTCATGACCGCCCTCCCGCCGCCCGGCGCTCGGCCGCGTCGGCCTGGTTAAGGTGGGCGCCATGGTAATAATGGCTGATCTGGTGGGCCACCTCCTCCGGGGTGGGGATGACCCCGCCGGGGCGGCCGTAGAAATGCACCTCGGCTTGGCCGCCCACGGCCAGGCGCACGTCCTCCACCATCTGGCCGGAGTTCATCTCGAAGACCAGCAAATGGCGCACCGAGCGCGACAGCTCGTTCAGGGCCTGGTAGGGATAGGGCCACAGGGTCTTGGGCCGGAAAAGCCCCACCTGCATGCCCATCTCGCGCACCCGCTTGATGGCCCCCTTGGCGATGCGGGCCGCGGTGCCGAAGGCCACCACCGCCAGCCGGGCGTCATCGCACTGGTAGGTCTCCCAGTCCACCTCGTTGCGGGTGATGGCGTCGTACTTGCGGGTCAGCTTGTAGTTGTGGGCCTCCAGGACCTTGGGGTCCAGGAGCAGGGAGAGGATGGTGCGCGAGGGGCGGCCGGCCGCGCCGGTCAGCGCCCAATCCTTGGCCGGCAGCGCGGCCGGATCCAGCGGCGCCGGGAACTCCACCGGCTCCATCATCTGGCCCATCATGCCGTCGCCCAGGATCAGCACCGGGTTGCGGTACTTGTCGGCCAGGTCGAAGGCCCGGATGGTCAGGTCGCACAGCTCCTGGCAGGAGGCCGGGGCCAGCACGATGCAGCGGTAGTCGCCGTGGCCTCCGCCGCGGGTGGCCTGAAAATAATCGCCCTGGGCCGGGGCGATGTTGCCCAGGCCGGGGCCGCCGCGCATCATGTTGCCGATCACCGCCGGCAGCTCCAGGCCGGCCAAGTAGCTGATGCCCTCCTGCTTGAGGCTGACGCCGGGGCTGGAGGAGGTGGTCATCACCCGCGCGCCGGCCATGGCCGCGCCGATGACCATGTTGATGGAGGCGACCTCGCTCTCGGCCTGCACGAAGGTGCCCCCCACCTCCAGCAACCGCCCGCTCATGTATTCGGGCACCTCGTTCTGGGGGGTGATGGGATAGCCGAAATAGTAGCGGCAACCGGCGCGCACCGCCGCCTCGCCCAGGACGTGGCTCCCGCGCATCAATACCCTAGTCACGGTACACCTCGATGGCCAAGTCCGGGCAGATCACGGCGCACAGCGTGCAGCCCGTGCAGGCCTCTTTCCCCTCGGCCTGACAGAACTCGGCGGGATAATAGCCTTTTTGGTTTAGCCCCTTGCTCACGCCGATGCGTTTTTTGGGGCAGACCGAGATGCATAGCTCGCAGCCCTTGCATCTTTCGCGGTCGATCTCGATCTTGCCTTTGGCCATAGGTTCGCTCCGCAGGTGCCGGTCCGGGCCGGGCGTCCCCCCTGGAGGTGGTTATGATCGCCTAACCGAAAGGATTTCTTAGTAACAGAGGGGCGGGACAGTGTCAAGCCGCGATGCGGGCATATCCGGGCCGTGCGCCGGGTGAAAGCGGTTGACATAAGCCGCGGCCGCGGGTTTACTTGGAGCCCGATGCAAAAGGCAAGGTCATCCCGCGTGTTGCGCCGAGCCGGCCGTCCAGCGGCCGGCCAACGGCGGCCAGCCGGGCGGGAGGGTTTTTACGCTTGGGGGCCGAATCGGGCCTGATTTTGGTCCAAGGCCTTGGCCAACCGCCCCTGAAGAATCACATGAAGGAGTAGAAGACATGCGCGGCCTGTGCCTGGCGCTGGCAGCTTCCCTGATTCTGGCTCTCCTGGCGGTCTCCCCGGCCTGGGCCCAGGAGGTGGACCTGGGCGTCATCACCGTGAAGCAGAAGGCGAACGCGGAGAGCATCCGCCAGCGCCTCGTGAAGGGCGAAAGCTTCGAGGCCCTGGCCAAGCAGTATTCGGTGGGACCCACCGCCAGCCGGGGGGGGCGGTTGGGCCGGGTGCCAGAGACGCGCCTGCGCGCCGAATACAAACAGGCCCTGGCCGGTCTGCGTCCCGGCCAGCCCAGCCCGGTGGTGCCCACCGAGGAGGGCTACAATATCCTGATGCGCTTTGACCAGGCGGCCGCCTCGGCGACGGCCCCGCCCGCCCAGCCGGCCCCACGGGCCGCCGCCCCCGCCGCCCCCCTGGCTCCGCGCCCCTCCGCCGGAGCCCCGGCCGCGCCGGCCCGTCCGGCCGGCCCGCCGGATTCGCCCCAATTGGTCGCGCGCCAGCAGGTGATGGCGGCCCTGGAGCGCCTGGCCGCCGGCCAACCCAAGGAGGCCGAGGCGGACCTGAGCAAGGCCCTGGGCTTCAACCCCCGCGAGGACAGCGCCCTGTTCCTGCTGGAGATCGTGCGCGCCAGCCTGGCCGGCCAACTCCAAGCCAAGGCGGTCAGCGCCTTCGCCCAGGGCTTCATCGCCATGTTCAACGGCAGCGAGGCCGAGGCCCTGACCCTGTTCCGCCAGGCCCGCCAGACCGACGGCCGGCTCTGGCAGGCCACCCTGTTCGAGGCCAACGTGCTGGCTGGCACCGGCCAGTCCCAGGCCGCCGCCGAGTTGTTGCAGCGGCTCATCAAGGAGCATCCCAAGGCCGCCCGCGCCTTCCTGTCCCTGGGATTGATCGCCCTGGACGCGCGGCGGGTTGACGAGGCCGTCAACCGGTTCGAGCACGCCCTGAACCTGGAGCCCGAACTGGCCGAGGCCCACTACCGCCTGGGCAACCTCCAACTGGCCAAGGGCGACCTGGTCAAGGCGGAATCCGAGCTCAAGGCGGCCATCGCCTCGGACCCATACAAGGAAGAAGCCTACAACGACCTGGGCCTGGTGATGGCCATGACCGGCCGGACCGGCGAGGCCGAGCAACTCTACGCCAAGGCCCTGCAACTCAACCCGGCCTATGTGGCGGTGCATGTCAACCTGGGCACCCTGCTGGCCCAGACCGGCCGGGTGAGCCAGGCCATCGACGAGTTCAACAAGGCCCTGGCCATCGATCCCGGCCTGGCCGACGCCCACATCAACCTGGCCGTGGCCTATGTCATGCGCGAGGAGTGGCCCCAGGCGGTGCGCCACGCGGAGATGGCCGAGCAGATGGGCGCCCAGGTGCCGCAGATCATCAAGGACAAGCTGGCTCCCCACCGCAAATAGGCGGGAGCTCATGCCGGATTGATGGTCGGCATCACGTCCGCTCGCGGGCCTCTGGCAGGGCGATGAGGCTCCAGACCAGATCCAGCCGCTCCCGGTTTTCGGGGTCCTCGCCGCCAGCCGCGCCGGCCAGGGGCAGGCTGGCCTGGGCCAGCGCCCGTCCCTGGGCGTCCAAAACCTCCACCAACGCCGCGCCGTCGCGCTCCCGCCGGCGCTTGGCCGCCGCCCCCGGCGCGGCCAAACGGGCCAGGGCGGCAAGCCCCCGGAAATCCGGAACCGGGCGGACGGCCGCCTGGGCCAGCAGGCCGGCCCAGGGCTTCAGGTCCAAATCCAGCTCGGAGGCCAGGTCGCGCACGATGTCCGGGGCCGCGCTGGCATAGGCGCGGCCTTCGGCCAGGGCCGCAGCCTCGGCGGTCAGATAGCCCGCCAGCATGCCCCGTAATTCCTTCTCCGCCCCCGCCGGCCATCGCCAGCCCAGCCGGGCCAGGTAGGTCTTGAGGCGCAACAGGTTTTGCAGCGCCCGCTCCAGCCCCCGAAACAACGCGCGGCCCAGGTTGGCGTATTCCAAGTCGCGGACGATGATCCGCCAATAGCCGCGCACCGCCGCTCCTTGCAGGCAGGCCAGTTCGGCCGGATCAACCTGACCCAGGTGGTGGCGCGATTCGGCCAGGGCTACTTCCGGCATCTCGCCGGCCGTCTCGATCAGCCAGGCTTCGTCTTCCAGGTGGGGTGGGCAGGAAGGCAAAATAGCGTCAAAATGCATTTTTTTGGCTGCTTGACCCCAACTAGCCGTTGCCAAGGTGCACGGCGGGTGTTAATAAAAGCTGGCAAGCACTGTTGTTTGCGCAGGCCGCCGGACGCCGGAGCCGCATCGCGCGACGCTGGATAAACGGCGACCGAAACGACTCGCCCCGATAGCTTGCCAGGCCAAGCGGCTGCCCCAGGGGCGAGCCTGAGCAGGAAGGTTACACCATGGGTGGTGATTTCCATACCAATTATCGAGAGGAAACGCTCATCTCCCGGCTGGAGAGTTCGCGCCAGTCGGCCTGGGGGCGTCAACTGCACCAACTGTCGGATTGCGCCGACCAACTGGCCCAGCGCCTGGCCATGAAGCTGGTGGAGAACCAGTTGCTGGAAACCAACAGCCTGCGCGACGTGGAGGAGCAACTGGCCGGCGCCCTGGGCGAGCTTTTGCACGCCGAGGACTTCGACATCCAGTTCGCCATCGCCCAGGTGCGCAACCTAGTGCCCCGTCCCAACCGCATCAGCCTCTACGTGACCGCCTTCGTCATCGAAAAGCTGGTCAACCACCCCAAGGTGGTGGACGTCTACGGCACCGACGAGGAGATCTACAACGTGGTCAACCAGGAGGTCAGCCGCCTGATCCGGTAGACATCCCGTCTCGCTGACGAATCCCGCCCGGCCGTTCGCGGCCGGGCGTTTTTTTGCGGGCAAGGCGATTTGGCGGGCTCAGGCCCCGGCGCGCAGATTGCCGATGTGCACCACGAATGAACTGACGCCGGTGGCCTTGTCCTTGATCTCGCGCTCGCGGGCGCTGAAGCTGGACTGGTTGCGCTCCAAGACCAGCGAGGAGCGCGGGGCGCGGATCTCGATGCCGGCCTCGGCCCTGCCGCGCACGTCCAACCAGGCCGCGCCGGCCGGCAGCAAGGCCTCCATCTCAGCCGCCTTTTCGCTCAAGCGTTGGGTTTCGTAGGCGATGTCCTCCAGCCGCTGACGACCCTGGACCACGCCTTCCTTCAGGGTGTCGCGCAAGGGCTTGATCATGTGGACTTGGGTGAGCAGGTTCTCGCGTTGGGCCTGCTGGCCGGGGTCGGCCAGGGCGGCCAGGATGCCGCGCAGCTCCTCCTCGGTGGCGCCCAGCTCGTGCTCCTGCCCCACCAGCACCTCTTCCAGTTGCTCGCGCTCCCGCGCCAGGGCGGTGATTTGGCGCTTAATGGCCACGAGCTTCTGCTCGAACTCCGGCCGCACGCCCAGGCGCACCAGGGTGTTGCTCTTGGCCGAGCTGATGAGGTCGGTGGTGGCCACCCCCCGGATGGCCGAGATCTGGCTGTTTACGATGCGCCCGTCGCTGGCTGTCACCATCACCCGGCCGTTGCTGGACACCTGGGAGGAGACGATTTCATTGGAGACCACGCAGTCCCCCCCGCAGGAGAGGCTGCTCTGGCGCACGTAGCGGGCCGTGACCTTGCCGCCGGCGATGACCTCGGCCCCCATCACCCCGCCGTTCACCTTGAGGTCGGCCACCACCTCCACCCGGCTGCGGTTTTCCAGGGTCTCGCATTCCAAGGTGTGGGCGCGCACCCTGAAGTCGGGCAGCACCGCCCCGCGCACCCGCACCAGGCCGGGAAAATCCACGTGGCCCACGTTGAAATCCACGTCGCCCTTGATCTCCAGGACCTCCAGGACCTCGAACTTCTCTTCTTCGGGGCGGTTGAGGAGGCCCTTGGCTGTGGCAACCGCGACCCGTCCATCCTGTTGCAGCTCCACTCCGCGGCCCTTTTTCAGCCGGAGCATGCGCGGCGCCGGCGGGCGCACGTCCTGGCCCAGCACGTTGCGGCCGTTCTTGCCCGGCAGGGCTGGATGCAGCACCGCCAGGTGGACGCCCGCCTCCACCGTGGGCCAGGTCCCGCGGTCGCGGAAGTCGATGTTGCCTTGGTCGTCCTGACGCCAGGCGCGCTTGTCGGGCAAGGCCACCAGGACCTCGATGCGGGCGTCGGTGGGCGCTTCGGGGGGGGTGCCGCGGGCGATGACCAGTTCCTTGATCTCCTGGCCGTTCAGCAGCAGCAGCATGGCCTGGCGCATGTCCTCGTAGGACAAGCCGAACTTGACCCCCCGCTCGCGCAGGAGATTGGTCAGGTGCACCTGTATCTGGCGGCGGTCGGCTCCGGGCTCCACCCGCCCGGAAAGGGAGGCGGTCATGCCATCGGGACTGATGGTGAGCCAGACCAGGCTCTTGGGCTGCTCGGTGGCGTCCGCGCCGTTGGGCTTGTTTTCCTGGTCGCTCATTGGGCCGATAAACCGCCTGTTCGTCTACGCCGGGCCATGGGGTCTACAACCTTAGCAAATGCGCACGGGTCCTGTCGAGCTTTGCCGCGATGGCCCGGCCTTGCGCCTATCTTCCCTGGCCCAGCAGGCTGGCTCCGCCCTGGGCGTACAGCCCAGCCACGCAGCCGGTCATCACCGTGGCCAGGGTGGCCGACCACAGGGCCTTTAGGCCCAGCCGGCTCAGATCGCCCAGGCGCGATGGGGCCAACGCTCCGAATCCGCCGACGAAAATCGCCACCGCCCCTATGTGGGTGAAGCCGCAAAGGGCATAGGATGCCACCAAGGCGCTGCGGGCGTAGATGATTGCGCCGGCGTCCAGCATCTGGGCCAGGTGGTTGTAGGTGGGTATCTCGGTGACCAGCAGCCGCTGGCCCATGAGCGCGCCCACCTGGGCCGCGTCGGCCGGGGGCACCCCCATCAGGACGGCCAGGGGCCAGGCCAGCCAGCCCAGGATGCGCGTCAAGCCCCAGCCATCCAGGCCCACGAGGCCGCAGATCCAGCCCACCACGGCCTCGCCCAGGGCCACCAGGGCCAAAAAACTCAGGAGCAGGCCGGCGATGCCCACCACCAGCTTCACGCCGTCCTGGCTGCCGGCGATGATCGCCTCCAGGTAGCCGCCGTGGCGGCCCATTTCCGGGTCCACCGCCCGGCCGGCGGTCAGGGGCTCGCCGGTCTCCGGCTCCATGAGCTTGCTCACCACAACCGCCGCCGGGGCGCTGATGATCGAGGCGCTGATGAGATGTCCGGCGATGTTGGGAAACACGTCCTTGAGCGTCAGCACGTAGATGCCCAGGGTGGAGCTGGCCACGGTGGACATGGCCGCGGTGAGCAGGGTGAACAGCTCGGAGCGGGTCATGCCGGCCAGATAGGGCCGGACCATGCCGGCCGACTCCACGCCCAGGAAGATGCTGCTGGCCGCGCCCAGGGACTCGGCCCCGCTGGCGCCCAGCGTGCGCACGAACAGCCGGCCGAACAGCCCCACCAGCCGCTGCAGCAACCCGGCCTGGTAGAGCAAGGCGGTGAGCGCCATAAAAAAGACCACGGTGGGCAGGGCCTGCAAGGCGAAGATGAAGCCCAGGCTGCCCGGCTGGCCGGGACCGATGGCCAGGGGGCCGAAAAGAAACTCGATGCCGGCCCGGGCGAAGCCAAGCAGCTTGACCACCGCCTGGCTGAGCCACAACAGGCCTTGGCCGCCGGCCGGCAGGGCGAAGACCAGGCCGCCCAGGACCAACTGCAAGGCCAGACCCCAGACCACTGGACGCAGGCGCACTCGCCGGCGCTCGCGGCCGCTGATCCAGGCCAGGAGGCAGATGGCCATCAGTCCCAGCAGGCTGACCAGGTTGTATAGCCAGGGGGCTTCCCGCATCGTCGGCGTCACCAAGCGAGGGTCGGCGCATTGTAACATGGCCTCCTGGGGGCGGGAGAGGATTTACTCGCCTTGAAGCCGGCCGGCCGCCCTGGTAATTAACTGCCCATGATAACCCTGCATCAAATTCACAAGTACTACGGCCGCCAGGACGTGCTCAAGGGCGTGAGCCTGCATGTGAGCCCCGGCGAGCGCCTGGGCCTGGTGGGACCCAACGGGGCCGGCAAGTCCACCATTTTGGGCCTGATGCTGGGCACGGTGGAGCCGGACAAGGGCGAGGTGTTCCGGGCCAAGCACCTGCGCCTGGGCTATCTGCCCCAGGAGCTCCTGCACCTGACCGGCCAGACCGTGCTGGAGCTGGCCATGGACACCGGCGAGGGACTGGCCGATCTGGAGGCCGAGCTCTGGGAGGTGCACCAGGAGCTGGCCGCCGACCCCGATCCCGCCCGCGCCGCCGAGCTGTTGGCCCGCCAGGGCCAGCTCCAGACCGCCTTCGAGGGCCTGGGCGGCTACGACCTTGAGGCTAGAGCCGGCAAGGTCCTGGCCGGCCTGGGCTTCACCGCCGAGCAACTGGCTCGCGACGTGGGCACCCTCTCCGGCGGCTGGCTGATGCGCGCCGCCCTGGCCCGCATCCTGCTCAGCAACCCCGACCTGATCCTCCTGGACGAACCCACCAACCACCTGGACCTGGAGTCCATGCTCTGGCTGGAAAGCTATCTGGCCACCAGCCCGGCCTCGGTGGTGCTGGTCAGCCACGACCGCGTGTTTTTGGACAAGGTGGCCAACCGCATCGTGGAGGTGGACGAGGGCCAGCTTTTCACCTATGGCGGCAACTACAGCGACTATGAGACCCAGCGCGAGGCCCGGCGCAGGGCGCAGCAGGCGGCCTACGACAACCAGCAGGACCGCATCCGCGAGATCAAGAACTTCATCGAGCGCAACCGCTCGCGCAAGGACCGGGCCAAGCAGGTGCAGTCGCGCCTGAAGATGCTGGAAACCATGGAGATGGTCAGCGCCCCGGAGAGCGACGAGGCCATGAGCTTCGAGCTGCCGGCGGTGGAGGACTCGGCCAAGAACGTCATCGAGCTACTGGGGGTCGATCTCTCCTATGGCGACAACCCGGTCTACCGGGGCCTGGATTTCCTGGTGCAGCGCGGCGACCGCCTGGCCTTTTTGGGCAAGAACGGGGCCGGCAAGTCCAGCCTGCTCAAACTCCTGGCCGGGGTGGTGGCCCCCACCCGCGGCCGCCGCCTGGTGGGCGGCCGGGTGAAGATGGGGCTATTCAGCCAACACGCCCTGGAGGATCTGAACCCGGAGAACGACGTGCTCTCCGAGCTGATGACCGTGGCCGGGCTGATGGCGGTGAGCCGGCTGCGCTCCATCCTGGGCTGCTTCCTGTTCCGGGGCGACGAGGTCTTCAAGAAGGTCAAGGTGCTCAGCGGCGGCGAAAAGAGCCGCCTAGTCCTGGCCAAGCTGCTGCTCTCCGGCCCCAATCTGCTCTTGCTGGACGAGCCCACCAACCACCTGGACCTGACCAGCCGCCAGGTGCTGGAAGAGGCCCTGCGCAAATACCAGGGCACCATCGTGCTCATCAGCCACGACCGCCATCTCATCAACGCGGTGGCCAACAAGGTGGCCTTCGTGGAGGCCGGGCGGGTGACGCTCTTCCCCGGCAACTACGATGATTTTCATCGCTTGTGGAAAAAGCGGCTGGACCCGGCCCCGGCCCCGCCCACCCCGGAGCCGGTGCCCGAACGCCGCCAGCCGGCGGCCCAGCCGGCCGATGACGCCGCGGCCGGCGGCCCCAAGACCCAGGCCACCAAGCGCGCCCAGGCCGAGGCCCGCAACGCACTCTATCGCAAGCTCAAGCCCATGCGCGACGAACTGGCCCGGGTGGAGGCCCAGGTGGAGCAGGCCAGCGCGGCGTTGGATGGGATCGTCGGGGAGATGGTGGACCCGGCCGCCTATGCCGACGGCGAACGTTGGAGCGAGCTTTCGCGCCGCCACGACGAGGCCAAGCGCCGCCTGGAGCGCATCAGCGCCAAGTGGGAGGAGCTGGCCCTGAAGCTGGAGGATCTGGAGGCCCAGGCCAACGCCCAGGCCGAGACCTAGTCCAGCTTGCTGGCCACCAGGTTTATGAGCATGCGAGCGGCCACGGCCCGGGCCTGGCTGGGGCCGTCCAGGTAGATGCCCTCGCTGGGGTCGGGCTGGGCCAGGCGATGCAGGAGCGTGTCCGCCGCCTGGTCAGGGGCTTGGGTGGTCAGCCAGGTCGGAGTAGCGGCCAGGTCCGCGGCCCAGGCCGGGCCGGCGGCCGGGGAGTCCGGCTGAGTAACGGCTGTCTCGGCGGCCAGGGCCGTGGATGCCAGCCCCAGGGTCGCGGCTATCACCAGGATCAGCGTCAGGCTGCGCATCGACTGCATCCCCCTCATGTTAATCCAGCCCCAGCTCGCGCTCCAGCTCGGACAACTGAGCCAGCAGCCGCTCGCGCTGGGCCGGATCCAGATCGGGCCGGGCCAGCTGCCGCCGCAGGGAGTTGAGAAGCTGTTCGTTGCGATACACCCCGCAGGATGCCTTGATCTGAGCCATCGTCTAAAATCCCTCCAGGCCTTCCCCATCAGCTTACCCCCGCCCGGTCGGCCCGGCAAGCCGGCTCGGTTGACAGGCCTCGGCCGGCAGTCCACAATTGAACCGCCCGCCAAAGAGGATTCGCCATGCCATTCAAGCCGTTCAATGTGCCGGCCGAAACCATCCTGGACCACACCAACGACGGCATCTACGTGGTGGACCCGGATTGCCGCATCCTCTATTGGAACCGGCCCGCCGAGCACATCACCGGCTGGAAGGCGGAGGAGGTCATCGGCCGGCGCTGCCGCGACGACGTGCTGGTGCACGTGGACCGTTTCGGCCAAGAGCTCTGCGAGCCGGGGCGCTGCCCCCTGCACCGCTCCATGGCCGAGGGCCGCGCCCTGAGCGCGCCTTTCGTGGTCTATGCCAAGCGCAAGGACGGGGAGCGGGTGCCGGTGGCCGTCTCGGTGGCCCCGCTCTACGGCGATCAGGGCCAGGTCATCGGCGGGGTCGAGGTGTTCAGAGACGAAAGCGAGTTGATCGCGGACATGGAGCGCGCCCGTTTGGCCCAGCTCCACGCCCTTAGCGGCGATTTGCCCAGCGCGCCGGCCGAGTTCAAGGTGCTCTACCGTCCCCACGAGATGGTGGGCGGCGATTATTACCGGGTGGAAGCCCTGCCCGACGGCCGAGTGGCCTTCATGCTGGCCGACGTGGCCGGCCACGGCGTGGCCGCCGCCCTGTACACCATGACCCTGCGCGCCCTGTGGGAAGAGCACCGCGAATTCCTGGTGCAACCGGACGAGGTGCTGGTGCGTCTCAACCGCGCCCTGGACCCGCTGACCACCGGCGACAGCTTCACCACCGCCTTTCTGGGGCTCCTGGACCCCCGATCCGGGGAGCTGGCCTATGCCTCGGCCGGCGCGCCGCCGGCCCTGCTGCGCGGCCGGGATGGACAGGTGCGCACCCTTCAGGCCCTGGACCTGCCCCTGGGCATGCTGCCGGTGCACCAGTTCCGCTTGGACCGGGCCGAGCTGGAGCCGGGAGGATTGCTCCTGCTCTGCTCGGATGGAGCCATCGAGGCCCACAGCCCCGGCGGGGAGGAGTTCGGCCTGGCGCGGCTGACCGAACTGGTGGCCACCGCCGACCCCGGACGGCTCCAAGCCCTCCTGGACCGCGTCGAGCAGGGCCTTCTGGACCACGTGGAGTCGGTGCGCCTGCCCGACGACCTGGCCCTGCTGGCCATCGGCCGTCCGGTTTGAGCCCTCCGCCGCCGTCCGGCCCCGGCCCTGGGCATCCGGACGCGGTCTGGCGGACGGGCCGTGTGAACGACCCAGCCGGCCGGGATTGCGTCCCGGAAGCTATGTCGGCGCATTATCCCGTCAAAAGCGGTTGACGAAACCTCCGCGGGCTGTTAAATACTCCAAGCGCATGGGCTGCTAGCTCAACTGGCAGAGCAACGGACTCTTAATCCGTAGGTTCAGTGTTCGATCCACTGGCAGCCCACCATTAAAAGCAAGGCTTATCAGCCACATAGTAAACGCCCCGGAAGCCGCCATGCTTACCGGGGCGTATCTTTTTGGGCGAATAATGAAAAAGGGGCTCTCCCCGGAGAGCCCCGTCGTCTTTTCCGCCGCGCCGGCCGGGCCTAGATTCGCCCAGCCTTGATGTCGCCGGTCTCCTCGAAAAGTTGGTCCAAGGCCAGGAGCAGCACCATGGCCCCGTCCTCGCGGCGGCGCCCCACCATGCTCACCAGGTTGAGGGCCACGTCGCCATAGCTGCCACTCATGTCGGCCAGGGTGCCGGCGTCCAAGGTCTCCACCGAATCCACCGAATCCACCGTCAAGGCCAGAGTTCGCCCCTGGCGCTCCACCACCACCGCGATCTCGGTTTGGGTCTTGCGGATGGCCTCCCGCGCCTCGCCGAACAGGGTTATCATCTTGGCCAGCACGGTCTCGCGGGTGCGGTCGATGAGGGCGAAGGCCGCGTCGAATTCCTTGCGTTGGGCCAAGGCCTCGACCTCCTTGCCCACCGCGTGGATGCGCTGGTGGGGGGCGTCGAACTTGAGCAGCAGGCCGGCCAGGCGCAGGTTGTCGGTCTTGAAGCCGTCGTACCATTTGCCGAAAGCGCAGGCGTGGGGGTCGGTGGTCAGGCGGAACTTGCGCTTCTCGCGCACGCTGGCTTCCAGTTCGGCCAGCCAGTTCTTGTGGTCCTCCTCCCGCTGCTCCAGCATCTTGGCCAGCGCTTCCATTTCCGCCAGGGCCGATTCCATGTTCAGGCGCAGGCGCAGATCCACCAGGGGCATCACCTTGCCCCGCAGGTTGATGACCCCGCGCACATAGGACGGGGCGCGCGGCACCGGGGTCACCGTGGGCACGACCAGCATTTCCTGAGTCTGGCTGACGGGCACGCCGAAGTATTGTTCGTGCAGCCGAAAGAGAACCCAGTTGTTGTCGGCGTTGTGTTCCTGAAGCATCACCGGCCCCGTGGTATGGCAAGCTGACTCAGGCGGCGCCGACCGCGGCGGCGGCCGGATTCCCAGGTCGGACGAGACCACTTTACATAATCACGGCCAAGGGGGCAAGCCGGCCGGGTCGCGGCCTGGCTACCACCAACTGATGATCTCGTCGTTGGCGAAGATCAACTGAACCAGCTTGGCGTAGTCGGCGTCTTCGTAGAGATTGAACCGGGTCACGTCCTTGCCCTCGCCCAGGGCCTGCATCAAGGTTTGGGTGGTCTGGTTGGGCGGGGTCTTGACTAGCTGCAACTGCTTCATGGTCGATTTCTCCCGGCGGCCTTAGAACGGCACCACAAGCTGGTAGGTCTTGATCTTCTCCACCAGCTCAGCGAGCGGTAGATAAGTGATGTTCTCGTACTTGTCGGCGTTGGCCCGCACGTTGGTGTAGGCTTCGCCCTCCAGGTCGGTGAGCATCTCCAGGTTCTCGACGAAGTTCTCCTCGGTCTTGCCTTCGGGCGGGGTCAGCTCGCAGTCGATGAAAAAGGCGGCTCCCCACAGGTTCTCGACCAGAAGACCCAGGGTGGAGCGCAGACCCTCCCAGGTGTCCTGGGGGTCGTTGATCAAAAAGGCGACTCTCTTGATGTCATGCATGGCCTGGGCCTCCTAGAGAACAATGTAGCGGTCGCATTCCTCGATCATGATTCCGTGGCGGGCCTGGGTGGCGAAGTCCTTCTCGGCCACCACTGGAATCGGAGCCTTCAGCTTGAAGGCCTCGAAGTTCACGTTGCACAGGCTCACATGACCCCAGCCCTCCAGCTCCTTGAAGCGCTCCTCCTGGGTGAGCAGCACGCCGCGGTTGGTCAGGAACACGCTGACTTCCTTGCCCGCGTTGATGGCGGCCTTGGTGATGCCGATCAGGTGGTCGAGGTGCTCGTCGGACGAGACGAAAATGCCTAGTTTCTCTGCCATCGGCCTGGGTCCCTCCTGGGATGGTTGCGGTTGCGGTTGACGAGGACCGGGGCCTGGCGAGGCCCCGTTGCCTCAATTCTAAAGGATATCCTAGGGTCGCACAAGGGTTGCGGCCAAATTTCGCCCGGCCGGTCGGAATTGACACCCCCCAGGGGCCGGGATACAATTTATTTTGAATTGCCCACAAATCTTGGCGAAATCACAGGCCAATCATATGCCAGACCCCAACCGGCCCGAAGCCCCGCCCGCCGAACCGGCCCTTAGCGCCGAGGCGATGGCCATGTTGGAGCGCTTTCACAGCTTTCCGGGCGAGTACATGTTCAAGGTCATCGGTTTCGGCGGGGCGGAGTTCACCGCGGCGGTGAGCGCCGCGGCCGAGGCGGTGCTGGGCCCCCTGGGCGGGTCGGGCCGGCGGGTCAGCAGCCGGCCTTCCAGCGGCGGGCGCTACACGGCCGTGACCCTGGAGGCGGAGGTGGCCGGCGCCCGGCAGGTGCTGGAGGTCTACGCGGCGCTCAAGCGGGTGCAGGGCGTGGTGGTCCTGGTCTAAGCCAGCCTCAGGCCCACTCCGAGGCCGGGCGCACGAACCAGGCCCCGCTGGCGTCGGCCCCGGCGATGCGCCGGGCCACCAATTCGGTGAAGGCCTGGTCCAGTTGCTCCGGCCCGGCATTCCAGACCTTGAGCACCGTCTCGCGGTTGAGCCGCGCCCCGGAATCGGAGAGGGAGTCGATGAGCAGGTAGAGGCTGGTGGCCGGCACCGAAAGCCCCAGCTTGAAGATCTGCTGGTCCATGTCCCACCTGAACGAAATTGGAGTTTGGGCGGCCCGGCGGCCGCCAGCCACGTCCGCACAGATTAACACAGCCGCCCCCCGGCGTCACCGCGCGGGGCCGGCCGAAAAGGACAGGTCATGGACCTACCCGCCCTGCTCTTTCCCCAGACCGCTCCCCGCCGCTCCACCCTCACCGCCCTGGCTCCCCTGCTGGCCCCGGTGCTGGTGCTGGAACCGGCCGGGTTGGGCGCCAGCCCGCCGACTTCGCCCCTGGCCGCGGCCGGCCTGGTGCGCACGATCGGCGCCGCGGCCGAGCCTGATCAAACCGGCGAGCGCGCCCGCCAGGCCGACGCCCTGTTGCGCCAGTGGGAGGCCTGGGCCGCCCAGAACCGCTACAGCGGGGCCACCGAGCTTTTCAAGGCCGGCCTGCGCCCGCCCCAGCCGGCCGCCGAGGAGAGCTTCCGCGACATCATGGCCGACCTGCGCGGCCAGGCCAAGGCCGCGCGCCCCGGCCAAGAGCCTCCCCCCCAGCTCAGCGGCGACCTTTTCCTGCGCCTGGCCCAGCTCCAGGACCAGGAGGAGGCCGAGATGGAGGAGCTCCAGGCCAAGGTCGACTCCGGCCAGGACCAGCTGGAACAGGCCCTGGGCCTGGATCTGGAGGACCACGCCGGTGCGGACTACGCGGAGCCGCTGGCGGCCAAGCTGCCGCCGGTGGACTACGACCGCTCCGACGACGCCCTCTGGTCCCGCCGCCTGGCGGCCTGGACCGGCCTGGCGGCGCGGGCCGAAATCGGCCCCGGCCCGGTCTGGCTGGCCACCGCCAGCCTGCCGGTGGTGAGCATCCTGCTGGAGCGGGCCAACCGCCGCCTGCGCCTGGCCCAGCCCGACCTGCGCTCCCCGGCCGGGGCCAGCGCACCCATCATATACCCGACCGAGGACATGCCCCCGGACCCTGATTCGCCCCTGGCCCAGGAGGCCCTGCGTCTGGTGCTGCCCGATCTTTCGCGACTGACCGACCAGGAGTTCCTGGCCCTGTGCCAAGGCCTGGAGCGGGAAGGGGTCTTGGGCCAGATGCGCCAGGCCCTGGCCAACCTGTTGGCGCGCCTGGCCGCCGAGCCCTGGTCGGCGGGGCTCCAGGCCGAGCTGGCCGGCCATGGCCGCCAGTTGGCCGATTCGCTGGCCGGCCACGTGGCCGCCCTGGGCCACCCCCTGCCGCCGGCACGAGGCCTGAGCGTGCTGGCCTTCCCCGGCTTGCGCCGCGAGCAGGTCATCGGCCTGATGGCCGGGGCGGACGACGCCGGCCTGCCCCAGGGCCGGGACTGGCCCCAGAACTGGCCGGCCGGCTCCTGCCCGCTGCTGGCGGCGTGGTAGGCGGACGCGTTACTTCAAAGTCTGCATGCGCTTCAAATCCGGCGGATAAACGTACTTGGGATCGATGTCGTAGCTCACCGGCAGTCCCCAATACACCCAGCCGTTGGTGCGCCCGCGGTGGCCGTGATAGGGGCTGTACTTCTCGGCCAGCTTGTCCAGGTCCTTGGCGGTCTGGGCCTGGCCCAGGAACCCGTGGCGGACGTTGTAAACCCGCTTGAAGCCGGCCTTGATCAGGGCGTCGGCCGCGTCGGCTCCGTCTTCGCCGTCGGCGCTGATGACGACGATGCGGTCATCTGGCCTGAACAAGGACTGGACCACGCCCACGAAGTCCGGGTTCACCTCCGCGCTCATCTGGTAGCCGGTGTAGGTGGCCTTGCCGCCCTGGAAAGGCCCGCCGGCCACCTGGAAATCACCGGTCAGGAAGCGCCAGGGCACGTTGTAGGCCTGGGGGGGGTGGCCCAGCAGCATGTATTCGAAGCGGCTGCGCACGTCCACCAGGAAGGTGGCCCGCGGCTCCTGGGTCAACATCTCCTGGGCCTCCAGGGCCTCGATGTTCGCCGCCCGGCTGGCCTCCTTGGCCGCGGCCGGGCAGGCGGCGGCCAAGGCCAGGACCGCCAGGCAGAGCGAAAGCAGGATTGAGCGGCGCATGCTGCACTCCTCGTCAAGGTCCGGGGGTTGCCTGCACGATACTGACCCCCGCCGCCGCTGTCAACGCGCCTGGCTTTCCGAACGCGCGCCGCGTTGACCCCGTCCCACCCCCATGCTACCGTTGCCAATGCGCAGAGCCATCCGCCGTCCAACCGCCCGGCATGCAAGGAGCCAAAGCGTGAGCCTGGACATCAAGGCCGAACCCATCCTGGAAGCCGCCCTGGCCAAGGCCGGGCAGTTGGCCGAAATATATCTGGAAGAAACCGCCAGCCTGGTCATCGTGCTGGACGACGACAAGATCGAGAAGGTGCTGGGCGGCGCGGACCGCGGGGCCGGCCTGCGGCTCGTCCACGATCTGCGCACGGCCTACGCCCACACCAACCAGGCGGACGAGGCCGGTCTGACGCCCCTGGCCCGCAACCTGGCCGCCCTGGCCAGTGGGCCGCGCCTGGCCCGCCAGCCGCCCCTTCCCCAGGCCCCCGGCTGGGTGGCCGTCATCGCCCGGCCGCCCCAGGACGCGGCCACCGCCCTCAAGATAGACCTGGTGCGGGCGGCCAACGCCGCGGCCCGGGCGGTGGACCCGCGCGTGCGCCAGGTGCGGGTGACCTACCAGGAGCGCGTGCAACGGGTGCGCGTGGTCAACAGCCAGGGCGTGGACGTGAACGACCTGCGCACCCAGGTGGTCCTGGCCGTGCACTGCGTGGCGGCCGACGGCGGGGTGGTGCAGACCGGCTATGAGACCGCCGGCGGGCTCATCGGCCTGGAGATTTTCGACCAAACCAGCCCGGAGGAGGTGGCGCGCGTCGCGGCCCGGCGGGCGGTCCAGATGCTCACCGCGCGGCCGGCGCCCGGCGGGGCCATGCCGGTGGTGCTGCATTCCAGCGCCGGCGGCACCATGGTCCACGAGGCGGTGGGCCACGGCCTGGAGGCCGACCTGGTGCTGGAGGGCATGAGCGTCTACCAGGACCGCATCGGCCAGCAGGTGGCCAGTCCGCTCATCACCGTCATCGACGACGCCACCCTACCCGGCCGGCGCGGCTCCTGCGGCTTCGACGACGAGGGCGCTCCCAGCCGGCGCAACGTGCTCATCGAAAACGGCGTGCTCAAGGGCTACCTGTGCGATCGCCTGTCGGCGCTCAAGCTGGGCGGGGCCAGCAGCGGCAGCGGCCGGCGCGAGTCCTACCGCTTCCGTCCCATCCCCCGCATGAGCAACACCATCATCGCCCCCGGCGATGACGACGCCCTGGCCATCATCGCCGACACCCCTAGCGGGCTTTTGGTCAAGAAGATGGGCGGCGGCCAGGTGAACACCACCAACGGCGACTTCGTCTTCGAGGTGGCCGAGGGCTACTTGATCGAGAACGGGCGCGTGGGCCAGGCGGTGCGCGGGGCCACCCTGACCGGCAACGGGCCGGCGGTGCTGATGCAGATCGACCGCGTGGCCGGCGACCTGGGCTACAGCTTGGGCACCTGCGGCAAGGACGGCCAGCATTCGCCGGTGGCCGACGCCCAGCCCACCCTGCGCATCCCCTCCATGGTGGTGGGCGGGATGCACCAGGGCTGATGGGCTCCCAGGCCGCCCACCTGCTCTACAGCACCGGCGGCCTGTGGTCGCTGTGGACGTTCAACGCCTGCCGCGCCGCCGGTTGGGACATCGCCCCCATCGGCGCGGCGGAGATCGCGGCCGGCGGGTTGGCCGGCGCGCGGGTCGTGGTGATTCCCGGCGGCTGGCCGGCCCTGAAACGCGCCGCCCTGGGCGAGGCCGGCGCGGCGGCGGTGCGGGCTTTCGTGAGCGCCGGCGGAGCCTACCTGGGCTTTTGCGGTGGGGCCGGCCTGGCGCTGGCCGGCGCAGACGGCCTGGGCCTGGTGGGCCTGGGGCGCAGCAGCGGACGCGACCGCCTGCCCAGCCTGAGCGGACCAGTGCTGGCCCGGCCCGGCGCGGGCGGGGGCGCGAACCACCCTTTCTGGCGTAATCTGGCCCCGCCCTGCCCCTTCCACGTCTGGTGGCCCGGCCAGTTCGCCGCGCCCCTGCCCACCGACCTGGCCGTGGTGGCGGCTTATGCCGGCCCCGCGCCGGGTCTGTGCAGCGCCGACCTGGCGGTGGATCAGGTGGACCCGGCCGAGTGGCCCGCCTTGGAGAAATCCTATGGCCTGCGCCTGGACCCGGCCGGCCTCGCGGGCCTGCCGGCGGTGGTGGAGTCTGGCCTGGACCAGGGCCGCGTCCTGCTCAGCTACCTGCACCTGGACACCCCCGGCGACGAAACCGGCCGCCGCGCCCTGGCCAACCTCTGGCGGGGCTGGCTGGGCCTGGAGCCGGCCGCGCTGGCGCCACCAGCCCCGGCCTCCTCGGACGGTCCGGCCGGATCATGGGCCGCGACCGCGGACGAGCTTTGGCGCCTTGGCCAGGATATGGGCCTGTGGCGGCCGCGCCATCCGGTCATGCCGCTTTGGCGGCGCGGCGCGCGCGGGTTGGAGTTCTGGTCCCTGTGCGAGCTCTGCCGGGCCTTGGCCACAAAACCCGGCCCGGCGCCGGCCCCGAAGCAGGCCGCCGAGATTGGCGCCCTCATGGCCAGCCTGCGGCGCCATGGTCCAGTGGTGCTGGACTGGCAGGCCAGAGCGCTGGCCGGCGAGGGCGCGCCCCCACCGCCGGCGGCCCAGGCCTGGTTCCCGGCCCCGCGCCGGGTCGGGGGTGAATTGGCCCGCGTCTTGGCGCTGTTGGAGCAGGCCATCTTCGCGCCGCGGGATGGTCGGCGTTGACATGGGCCGGGCCGGGTGGTAAAAACACCATGCCGCCGGGACGTAGCGCAGTATGGGAGCGCACCTGAATGGGGTTCAGGGGGTCGCTGGTTCAAATCCAGTCGTCCCGACCAAAGAAAACAAGGGGTTAGGCCAATCGGCCTAGCCCCTCTTTTCTTGCCAGCGCGCAAGCATCCAAGGGGGCAATTTTGGGGCCCCTGACGGCGCCGGCCGGTTTCCTCAGGGCTTCTGCTTTCATCCGCCCCGAACCTGATAGGCTTGCCGGAAGGCTTGTGCAGAACCTGAAAAGCACGGATAATCCGGCGGAAGGCGCCACCCCCATGGCTGGAGCATCCGGCCAGCCGGCGGGAGCGCATGAAAACATGGCGGGTGGGCAAGGGCGATCGGAAAGGCATTTTTCATCCGCTGTCCGCTCCGCGCGGCAAAACCAGGAGGCGCTCACTTGACCCTCATCGACAGCCACGCCCATCTTGACATGCTAAAAGATCTGCCCGACGCCCTGGACCTGGCGGCTCAGGCCGGCGTGGCCCAGATCGTGACCATCGGCGTGGATCTGACGAGTTCCCGCGCCGCCGCCGCGTTGGCAGCGCGCCACGCCCACGTCTTCGCCACCGTGGGCCTGCACCCCCACGACGCCGAACAAGGCGATCCGGCCTACTGGACTGAGATGGAGTTGCTCGCCACGACCACGCGGCCGGTGGCCATCGGCGAATGCGGCCTGGACTTTTTCCGCGATCTCTCCCCCCGGCCGGCCCAGCGCGACGCCTTCGCGCGCCAGGTGGAACTGGCCCTGTCCCTGGGCCTCCCCCTGGTGGTCCACGACCGCGACGCCCACTCCGAAACCGCCGCCATGCTGACCGAACTGGACGCCGGCCGGGTGGGCGGGGTGCTGCACTGCTTCTCCGGCGGGACGGGCTTGGCCCGGCGGGTGCTGGACCTGGGCTTTTACCTGGGCATCACCGGCGTGATAACCTACAAAAACGCCGAACCCCTGCGCGAGGTGGCCCGGCTGGCGCCCCTGGAGCGGCTGGTGATCGAGACCGACTGCCCCTACCTGACGCCGGAGCCCCTGCGCGGCCGGCCCAACCAGCCGGCCTATCTGGCCCACACCTGCGCCGGCCTGGCCCAGGCCCTGGGCCGGCCCGTGGACGAGGTGGCCGCCGCCACCACCGCCAACGCCCGCCGGCTTTTCGGCCTGCCGGGCGGGGAGGACTGAGCGTGTACCGTCTCAAACCCGGCGTCCAGTTGGTGCTGGCCTCGGCCTCGCCGCGCCGCCAGCGGATGCTTGACGACCTGGGTCTGACTTACAGCCTGGCGCCGGCCCAAGTGGACGAGAGCATCCGCCCCGGCGAGACCGCCGCCGCCGTGGCCCAGCGCCTGGCCAGGGGCAAGGCCGCCGCCGCCTTCGTGCAATGGCCCGGGCGGGTGATCCTGGCCGCCGACACCGTGGTGGCGCTGGGCGGCGAGGTGCTGGGCAAGCCGGTGGATCGCGCCGACGCCCGCCGCATGCTGCGCGCGCTCTCCGGCCGCGAGCACCAGGTGCTCACCGGCTATTGCCTGACCTGGCCGGGGCGCGAGGAAGTCGGTTTGGCCGAAAGCCGGGTGCGCTTCAGGCCCCTGATGGAGGCCGAGATCGAGGCCTACCTCACTAGTGGCGAACCCATGGACAAGGCCGGGGCCTACGCGGTGCAGGGCCTGGCCGCGGCCTTCGTGGAGGAGGTCGCCGGCTCCTACACCAACGTGGTGGGCCTGCCCTTGTCGCGGGTGGTGGATTTGCTGCTGCGCGAGGGCTTCATCGAGCCCCAGGGCGAGGCCTTCCGGTGAGCCTGGCCGAGAACCTGGCCGCCGTGCGGGCGCGCATGGCGGCGGCGGCAGAACGGGCCGGCCGTCGGCCGGAGGACGTGCGCCTGGTGGCGGTGGCCAAGACCCAGCCGCCGGAGGCGGTCCGCGCCGCCCTGGCCGCCGGCCAGGTCGTCTTCGGCGAGAACTACGTGCAAGAGGCGGCGGCCAAGATCGCTCAAGTCGGACCGGGTCCGCGGTGGCATTTCATCGGCCGCCTGCAAACCAACAAAGCCCGCCAGGCGGCCGATCTCTTTGACGCCGTGCAGAGCCTGCACAGCCTTAAGCTGGCCCAGGCCCTGGACCGCCGGGCCGGCGAGCTGAATAAGCGGATCATGGTGCTGATCCAGGTGAGCCTGGCCGGCGAGACGCAGAAATCCGGCTGCTCCCCGGCCGAGGCCCCGGCCCTGGCCCAGGCCGTGGCCGACCTGCCAAACCTGGATCTGCGCGGCCTGATGACCCTGCCGCCGTTCTTCGACCAGCCGGAGGCGGCCCGGCCCTATTTCGCGGCCCTGCGCGAGCTGGCCCAGGAGTTGGCCCGCGACCTGCCGGCCGGGGCCATGAGCGAACTCAGCATGGGCATGAGCGGCGACTTCGAGGCCGCCATCGCCGAGGGGGCCACCCTGGTGCGGGTGGGTGCGGCGATCTTCGGGGCCAGGGTTTACGGCCACCGGGGTTGACCAAGGAGGCTCTAGTTGGACTTCCAAGCCTGGTCCAAGGACGATCTGGTCCGCTACCTGGAGTTCCTGCTGCACAACTACCGGGTCATGGACGCCTTCTGGTTCATCAACGTGGAGAACGACCACGGCCTGGAGCATGCCTGCGAACTCAACCAGCGGGTCTGGGGTCGGGTGGCCCAATTGGCCGCCCGCGACCTCAAGCAGCGCTTCAACCTGACCCAGACCGGCCTGGCCGGCTTCGTTCAGGCCCTCAAGCTGTTCCCCTGGACCATGCTGGTGGGCTATCGATTCAGCGAAGGCGAAGGCGAACTCTTCATCGAGGTGCCCTCCTGCCCGGCCCAGGAAGGCCGCCTGCGCCGGGGCCTGGCCGAGTATCCCTGCCAGGCCATGCACCGGGCCGAGTTCGCCGGTTTCGCCCGCGAGATAGACCCCCGCATCCGGGTCCAGTGCATCTTCGCCCCACCCGACCCCCACCCGGCGGACATGCACTGCCGCTGGCGCTTCACCCTGGCCGACGATAAAGACGATGAATCAACCCTCGCCCCGATGGCATGAACCCGATGACTCTGGTTTAGCAGCGAGGTCAGGCCGGCCGGGATTGGACGCGCTGGCGCACGATCTCGAAAAGCAGCACCCCGGCGGCCACCGAGGCGTTGAGGCTCTCCACGCCCCGTGCCAGGGGCAGGCTGGCCTTGAGATCGCAGGCCTTCAGCAGCCGCTGGCCCACGCCTTTCTGTTCGCCGCCCACCACCAGGGCCAGGGGCAGGGTCAAATCCAGGGACCAGGGCGGCGGCGCGCCGCGGGTGGCGGCGGCCAGGCCCCACAGGCCGGCGTCCTTCAGCTCAATAAGGGCGTCGGTGAGGTTGGTCACCCGGCAGATGGGCAGGCGGACCAGGGCGCCGGCGGCGGCCTTGGCCACGGCCGGGGTCAGGGGGCAGGAGCGGTCCTTGGCCACCACCAGGGCCGTGGCCCCGGCGGCGGCGGCGCTGCGGGCGATGGCCCCCAGGTTGTGGGGGTCCTGGATGTGGTCGGCCAGCACCACCAGGGCCTGGGGTCCGGCCGCCTCCACCCGCTCCAGGATGTCATCCCAGGCGGCGTAGTCGGCCGCGCCCAGGATCAGCCCAAAACCTTGGTGGGCCGCGCCCTGGGCCAGGCGGTCCAGCTCGACCCTGGCCACCCGGCGCACCTTGACCCCGGCCGCGCGGGCCAGCTCCAACACCTGGGCCACGGCCGGGCCGCGCTCCGGGGCGGCCACCCAGAGCTCGCGCGCCCGGCCCGGACCGGCGGCCAGGGCCTCGGCCACGGCGTGGCGGCCCACCACCGCCGGTGGCGGCCCCTGGCTCAAATGCCCCACTCCCGCTTGATCTCCTCGAAACGCCGCGCGGTGCGCAGGCGGTCGGTGCGGATGATGGCCGCGATGTCGTTTACCGCGTCGTCAACCTGGGTGTTGACCACCAGGTGGGTGTAGTCCCTGGCCGCGGCCAGCTCGTAGGCCACCCTGGCCAGGCGCTGGCGAATGTTGTCCTCGGTCTCCGTGCCCCGGCCCCGCAGCCGTTGCTCCAACAGGGCCGGCGAGGGCGGCACCAGGAAGATGAACACCCCCTGGGGAAAGGCCTTGCGCAGGGCGGCCCCGCCGTTGACGTCGGTGTCCAGGAAAAGGTCCTGGCCGCCCTCGACCGTCTGGCGGATCACCGCGGCCGAGGTGCCATAAAAGTTGCCGAAGATCTCCACGTGCTCCAGCATCTCGCCGCTGGAGAGCTTTTTCAGGAAAACCTCGCGGGGCACGAAATGATAGTCCACGCCATCCACCTCGCCGGGGCGGGGGGCCCGGGTGGTGAAGCTCACCGAATAGGCCAGGTCGGGGAAGCGCTGGCGCACCCTGGCCCCCACCGTGGACTTCCCCGCCCCGGGCGGGCCGGAAAGCACGAAGACCTGCCCGGCGGCGCTCACTCCTCGGCCTCCCCGCCCTCGCCGGTCACCGAGATGACCGCGCCCTCATAGGTGGTCTGCTCGTAGCGCTGGGCGATGGTCTCGGCCTGGATGGCCGAGAGGATGACGTGGCCGGAATCCACCACGATTATGGAGCGGGTGCGCCGGCCCTGGGTGGCGTCCACCAGCTTGCGCGACTCCCTGGCCTCGTCGCGCAGACGCTTCATGGGCGAGCTGCCGGGGTTGACGATGGCCACCACCCGTCGGGCCACCACCGAGTTGCCGAAGCCGATATTGAAAAGCTTGCCGGGCACGGCCACCCTCCCCTATTCTATATTCTGCACCTGCTCGCGCACCCGCTCCAGCTCGGCCTTCAGCTCCACGATGAGCTGGCTGGCCCCGGCGTCCGGGCTCTTGCTGCCCATGGTGTTGGCCTCGCGGTTCAATTCCTGGAGCAAAAAGTCCAGCTTGCGCCCCACCGGCTCCGGGGCCCGCAGGAAACTCCGGAACTGCTCCAAATGGCTCCGGGCCCGCACCGCCTCCTCGGTGATGTCGCACTTGTCGGCGATCACCGCCACCTCCAGGGCCAGGCGCTGGGGGTCCACCTCCGGGGTCTCCATCAGCTTGGCCAGGCGTTCGCCCAGGCGCTGGCGGTAGTTTTGCACGATCTCCGGGGCGCGGGCCGCGGCCTGGCTGAACAACGCCTCCAGCCGTTCCAGGCGTTCGCCCAGGTCCTGGGCCAGGGCCGCGCCCTCGGCCGCGCGCATGGCGTCGGCCTGGGCGATGGCCTGGTCCAGGGCGGGCAAAATCTGCGCCCAGAGGACGTCCAGGTCCGGGGTTTCGTCCTCGGCCAGGATCAGGTCGCGGTTGGCCAGGTAGGGGGCCAGGCCGGGATCATCGTCGCTGCCCAGCTCCTCGCGCAGTTCGTCCAGCACCCGGCGATACTCGCGCAACAGAGGCCGGTTCAGCGCCAGGCGCGGCGGGGCGATCACCGCCCCGGAACTGGTCAGCGTCAGGCTGGCCCGGCCCCGGCTCAGCCGTTCGCCCAGGTGTTTCTTCACCCGGTCCTCCAGGCCGATGAGCCCGGAGGGCAGGCGCAGGTGCGGATCGAGGAAGCGGGAATTGACCGTGCGCAACTCCACCACCCAACAACCCTCGCCGGCCGGGGCCTGGCCGCGGCCATAGCCGGTCATGGACTTGATCAAGACTCTCCTCCTTCTTCCGGCCCGCCGGCGGCCTTCAACTGCCAGAGCAGGCGGCGGCGCAGGCCGGCCATCATCTCGCGCAGCTGTGGGCCGGCATAGTCCGGATAGGTCCAGGGCAGCGGATGATACCGCCCATGATTGAACCAAAGGGTCAGCTCCTGCCAGAGGCCCTGGGCCAGGGGCAGGCGGTGGCCGCGGTATTTGGTGGTGGCCAGGATCAGGGCGTCGGCGCTCAAGAGGCCGGGGTCCAGGTTCACTCGCCGCCGGCCCTCCAGGGCCAGCTCGGCCTCCAGCGCCAGGCAGCGGGCCTTGACTCCGGCCAGGTCCAGCGGTCCCACCATCCGCCGGAAGGTGGCCAGCCGGCGGGTCAGGGGGCCGCCCATCTCCGCCGCGTAGTAGTCGCTGTAGTCAAAGATGAGGGGCCGACTGAGATAGTCCAACGGCCCCAGATCGCCGGCCAGGCGCCGCACGGCCAAGGCGCGGGGCGGCTCGGCCGCGGCCAGCAAGCTGACCACCAACCGCATCCGCTCCGGCGCCGCGCCCATGGCCCCGCCTTGCCCCGTCTCAGGGCCGGCCGACGCTGTAGTAGGTGAAGCCCTCCTCGCGCACCCGCTGGGGGTTGTAGACGTTGCGCATGTCCACCACCACCCGGCCCCGCATGGCCTGTTTCATGCGCGCCCAGTCCAGATTGCGGAATTGGTTCCACTCGGTGAGGATCACCAGGCAGTCGGCTCCCTGGGCCGCCTCGTAGGCGCTGCCGCAATAGACCAGGCCTTCGAGGTGCTTCTTGGCCTCCTCCATGCCGGCCGGGTCGAAGGCGCGCACCGTGACGCCTTCGTTGAGCAGCGCCGGCAGGATGACCAGGCTGGGGGCGTCGCGCATGTCGTCGGTGTTGGGCTTGAAGGTGAGCCCCAACGAGGCCACGGTCTTGCCGGCCAGCTCCTGGCCCAGGGCCTCGCGCACTTTCTTCACCATGATCTGGCGCTGGCGGCGGTTGACCTCCATCACCGCCTCGACGATCTCGAAGCGGTAGCCCTTGTCATGGGCCAGGCGGGCGATGGCCGCGGTGTCCTTGGGGAAGCACGACCCGCCGAAGCCGGGGCCGGCGTGCAGGAATTTCGGTCCGATGCGGTTGTCCAGGCCCATGCCCTTGGCCACCACGTTGACGTCCGCGCCCACCAGTTCGCAGATGTTGGCCATCTCGTTGATGAAGCTGATCTTGGTGGCCAAGAAGGCGTTGCTGGCGTATTTGATCATCTCCGCGGTTTCCACGTTGGTGACGACGATGGGCGTCTCCAGCAGGTACAGCGGGGAGTAGAGGTCCTTCATGATCGCCTTGGCCTGGTCGCTGGCCGCGCCGATGACCACCCGGTTGGGGCGCATGAAATCCTCGATGGCCGAGCCCTCGCGCAGGAATTCGGGGTTGCTGACCACGTCGAAGTTGATGGGCCGCTGCTGCTCGCCCCGGATGATGGCGGCCACCTTCTGGCCGGTGCCCACCGGCACCGTGGACTTGGTCACCACCACCTTGTAGTCGTCCATGGTCTGGCCGATGGAGCGGGCCACTTCCCAGACGTATTGCAGGTCGGCCGCGCCGTCGTCGCCCTGGGGGGTGCCCACCGCGATGAAAACCACCAGGGCCTTGGCCACCCCTTCCTGTAGGTCGCTGGTGAAGCTCAGGCGCCCCTCGCGGGTGTTCTTGGCCACCAGCTCCTCAAGCCCCGGCTCGTAGATGGGCACCTTGCCCGCCCGTAGCATGTCGATCTTCTTTTGGTCGTTGTCCACGCAGACCACGTTGAGACCCAGCTCGGCGAAACAGGTGCCGGTGACCAGGCCCACGTATCCCACGCCCACCACGCAAATGTTCATGGCTCCATCCCTTTGCCGTCAGCGGCCCCGCCCGGGGCCGGGTGTGGTTTTCCTAGACCGCCAGCGCGGGCGCCCATGGCCAGGCCGCCCAGCAGCCAGAAGAACAGGCCGGTGTCGTCCACGAAGAAGTCATCGAACAGGTTGCGCAGACAAAAGCCCATCACCATGACGGCCGTGGCCGCCATCCACAGTCCGGCGACATCGCCCCGGCCGGGCGGCGAGCGTGGCCACAGGCTGGCCGCCAGCACGATCATGACGGCCAGAATGGCCGCCAGACCCGGCAGGCCCAGTTGCAGGGCCAGGTCCACGAACATGTTGTGAGCATGCCACAACAGGGGCTGATGCGTCTGCCGGAATTCGGGAAAGGCCTTGCTGAAGCTGTGGCGGCCCAGCCCGATGCCCCGCCAGGGGTCTTCGCCGATTTTGTCGAACGAAAACCGCCAGACCGCCACCAGGTCGCCGGCGGTGCCGCCCACCTCCTCCGGCTGCTCCCAGAGCTTGTGCCAGCGCTCGCCGTGGCTGGAGCCGGGGGAGAAGAACAGGCCCACCAGGATGAGCAGGCAGGCCGCGGCCACGATGACGGAGCTGCGCAGGCGATGATGGGTCGTCACCAGGACGCACAGGCCGAGTTGGACCACCATGGCCAGCCAGACCGCGCGCGAAAAGGTGAGATAGCCCGACAGCGCCGCCAGCAGCACCAGGCCCAGCCAGGCCCAGCGCCAACGCGCGCCCTCCTGGGCCAGGCCGAACAGCAGTAGGTAGGGCCAGACCTGGACCAGATAGGTGCCGAAGCTGCCGTAGCCGCTGTGCAGCGACCCGGCCCGGACGAAAGGCTCCAGGGGGTTGCCGCCGTAGGTGGCGAAGAGCACCAGCGCGGCCAGGCCCATGACCGCCGCGCCCGCCAAGAGGGCCTGCCAGGCCTGGGTCAGGTGGCGCTCGTGGTGGACGAAATGGGCCGCGGCGTAGTACATGACCACGCCCTTGAGCACCTCGGCCCGCAATTCCTTGAGCGTGTAGCGGAAATCCATCGCCCAGACCAGGCTCAGGGCGGCGATGGCGGCGTAGGCCAGGATCGGCAGCCACAGCGGGGTGGCGCGCAGACGGCGTTCAGGGTCCAGCAGGAGGTTGAGGGCCAAGAACAGCGCCGCCCCCACCAGGCCCACCTCGCGGGCGGCGGTGATGGCCTCCATGGGCATGATGAAAATAAGCACCAGCAGGAACAGGCGGCCCAGGCGGAAGCAGACGTCCGCCCATTGCGCGCGGCCGGCGAAAGCCTTGGCCGTGGCGGCGACCACCGCTATGCCGTCCCCGGTTTCAAGCCCATCGGCATGGGTCCCACCCGCCCGTCCTTCCCGGCCCGGCCAGACCTAGGCCAGGTATCCGCCCTGCTGGGCCAGATCCACCAGGATGGCCAGGCCCTGCTCGAAACCCACCCCGATCTCGTAGCCCAGCACCGCGCGCGCCCGGCTCAGGTCGGCCAGGCTGGCCAGCACGTCGCCGCTGCGCGGCGGCCGGAATTCGGGCTCGGTCCGCCGGCCGGTCAGCCGCTGGAGGCTGTCCAACAGCTCCAACAGGTCGTGGGAGCCGCCGCTGGCCACATTGATGGCCAGGCCGGGGGCGCCCGGCGCGGTGCAGGCGGCCAGGTTGGCCGCCACCACGTTGGTGATGTAGGTGAAGTCGCGGCTTTGGCGTCCGTCGCCGAAAATCACCGGCCGCTGGCCGTCCAGGAGCGCGAAAATGAACTTGGGTATCACGGCCGCGTAGGGCGAGTGCGGGTCTTGGCGCGGGCCGAAGACGTTGAAATAGCGCAAAGAGACCGTCTCCAGGCCGTAGGCCTGATGAAAGACCCGGCAGTAGTATTCCATGGCCACCTTGTTGGCGGCGTAGGGGCTCTTGGGCCGCGGGTCCATGTCCTCGCGCTTGGGCGCGAAAGGGTCCCTGCGGTCGCCGTAGACCGAGGAGCTGCTGGCGCTGACCAGGCGCTTGACGCCCGCGTCCCGGGCCGCCACCAGCACGTTGAGCCCGCCGTTGAGGTTGATGTCGTGGCTCAGGATGGGGTCTTCGATAGAGCGCTGCACGCTGGGCCGGGCCGCCTGGTGCAGCACGTAGTCCGCGCCCTCGGCCGCCCGCCGGCAGGTGGCCAGGTCGCGGATGTCGCCCTCGATGAAGGTGAGCCGGCCCGGCCCCTGGGAGGCGGGGCGAAGGTTCTCGCGCTTGCCGGTGGCCAGGTTGTCCAGCACCACCACGTCGTGGCCGGCCTTGACCAGGGTCTCGGCCAGGTGGGAGCCGATGAAGCCCGCGCCGCCGGTGATCAAATATTTAGCCATGGAGTTCAGGACCTTTTCGCCAAAAATCCCGCGCCGTTGGTGATGGCCTGGCTCAGGCGGCCGGCGGTGACCGCGCTGGTGCCCACTTCGCCCACCACCACCCCGGCCGCGAAGTTGGCCACCACCGCCGCCTCCAGCGGGGTCAGCCCAGCCACCAGGCCCAGGGTCAGGGTGCTGATGACGGTGTCGCCGGCCCCGGTGACGTCGTAGACCTGCTTGGCCACGGTGGGGATGTGGGTCTGGCCCTCGCCCGAAAAGAGGGTCATGCCCCGCTCGCCCTGGGTGACGAGCACATACGAGAAGTTGTGCTGTTTTATCAATTTGCGCCCGGCGCGCTCCACGTAGCCCGCGGCGTCCACCTCCACCCCGGCGGCCTGGGCCGCCTCCAGGTGGTTGGGGGTCACGATGGTGGCCCCGGCGTAGAGCGGCATGTTGGGCACCTTGGGGTCCACCGCCCAGGGTTTGTTATGGCCGCCGACCAGCGCGCGCAGGGCCTCCATGACCCGGCGCGAGACCACGCCCTTGGCGTAGTCGCTGACGATGACCGCGTCCACCAGGGGCACCCGGCGCTCAAGCTGGGCGATGAGCGCCCCCTCCTCGCTCTTGGCGGCCGGCTTGCGGCTCTCGCGGTCCACCCGCACCACCTGCTGGCCGTGGGCCACCACCCTGGTCTTGACCGTGGTGGGCCGGTCCGGGCAGACCACCACGCTCTCGCCATTGACCTCCAGGTCGTCCAGAAGCTCCTGCACCTGGCGGCCGGCCTCGTCCTGGCCCACCAGTCCGCACAGGCTGGCGCGGCCGCCCAGGGCGATGAGGTTGTGCAGCACGTTGGCCGCGCCGCCCAGCATATAGGTTTCGCTCTGCACGTCCACCACCGGCACCGGGGCTTCGGGCGAGATGCGCCGCACGCTGCCCCAGATGAACTGGTCCAGCATCACGTCGCCCAGCACCAGGATGCGGGCCTTGGCGAAGCGCGCCATGGCCTTCTGCAACCTTTTCACGTCCACGTCCAAGGGCGTCAACCCCTCATCTCCCCTCCGGCGCCAGCGTCCGGCCCGCTGGCAGGGACTCCAGGGCGACCAACACCTCGGCCAGGCCGATAGACTCCACCGGCCCCCGGCCGCCCAGTATTGTATGGGCAACTCCCCAGGGATGCCACACCTCAATGGGGGTGTCCTGGCCCCAAAGCACAACCTGTGGTGTGCCCACCGCGGCGGCGATGTGCATGGGACCGCCCTCGCAGGTGACCAGCGCCTGGCCCGCCTGGAGCATGGCCGCGAATTCCTTGAGGCTTTTCGACCAGTACACCGGCGGGGCCGGCGCGAGCCCGGCCAGGATTCCGGCCACCCATTCACGGTCGGCCGGGGCGTGGGTGACCACCACCCCGCCGGGCCGGCGCGTCAGTTCGTCCACCAGGGCGCGGTAGCGCTCCGGGGGCCACAGGCGGTCGGGGCGGTAGGCCCAGCGGGTGATGTTGACCACCGTTGGGCGCGGACCATGGTCCAGGCCGTGCCGGGCCAAAAACGCCGCGGCCTTGGCCGCCGCCGCGGCCGGCACTTCCAGATATAGCCTTTTGTCCGGACTGTCAACCGATATACATTTCAACAAATGGAAGCAGCGCTGTACCTCGTGCAGCTCCGGTCCGGGCCAGGGGGCGGGCAGGTTGTAATAGAACCCCCAGCGCTCCCGTCGGCCCTGGGCGGCCGGGCCCAGGCGCCAGCGCGCGGCCGAGGCGTAGGTCAGCCAGCCCTGGCTGGTGGAGAAGTTGGAGCGGAAAGCCACGGCCAGGTCGAAGCGCTCGGCCCGGACCTCCCGGATCACCCGGCCCAGGCGCATGAGCGACTCCACCGGCCCATGCTGCTTGTGTTTGGCCTTGGGATAAGCCCAGACCTTGTCCAGGGCGCGGTGGCCGGCGATGGCCTCCTGGGCCAGGGTGCAGACCACGGCCGCGATGAAGGCGTCTGGAAAGGTCCTGCGCAGGGCGTCCAGGGCCGGGGTGGTGCAGATGACGTCGCCGATGTTGTCGTTGCGCACTACCAGGATTTTGCGCACCCGGGCCGGGTCGAAGGGGCCGGGTTCGTCCTTGATCCCGCCCAACAGCGCTAGGTTGTAGGCCGCGGCCAAAAGGCTCATGCCATGCCCTCCTGAAGCCGGTCCACGCAGGCCGCCCAGGTGAATTGCCGCTGAACCCTCTCCCGGCCTCGGCGGGCCAGCTCGGCCCGGCGGCCGGGGTCGTCCAACAACCCGGCGATGGCCGCGGCCAAGGCCTGGTCGTTTTTGGCCGGCGCCAGAACCCCGCAATCGCCGGCCACCTCCGGCACCCCGCCCAGGTCGCTGGCCACCACCGGCAGGCCGCAGGCCATGGCCTCGGCGATGGCCAGGCCCAGGGCCTCCTCGCCCATGCTGGGAAAAACCGCCAGGCTGCCCAGGGCGTAGAACCCGGCCAGGCGCTGGGGCGGCAGGAAGCCCAGCAGGCGCACCCGGTCCGCCACGCCGGCCTCGGCCGCACGGCGCTCCAATTCGGGGCGGTAAGGGCCTTCGCCGGCCACCAGCAGGCGCAGATTGGGCTGCGCCTCCCGGAGCAGGGCCAGGGCGTTGATGGCCCGCTGCACGCCCTTCAGGGCCACCAGGCGCACCGCCATGACCAAGGCCTGGTCGCCCTCGGCCAGGCCGGCCTGCCGGGCCAGCTCCGCGTCCGGCGGCGCGGGGCGAAACAACGCCGTGTCCACGCCCAGGTGGTTGACCAGCGGGTCCAGGCCGGTGGCGGCCCGCATCTGCCCGGCGGTGAAGGCGCTGACCGCGGCCAGGTAGTCCAGGCGGCGGGCCAGGCCCTTGAAGCCGGGATAGAACTCGCTGCCGCCGCTCAGAAAGCCCACCCGCGCCCTGGCCCCCATCCGGCGGCCGGCCCAGAGCGCCGGGGCCAGGTCGTAGGACTTGAAGGCCAGCACCCGCTCATAACCGCCCTCCAGCAGGGTGGGGATGGCCCGGCGGGCGAAGCTCAGGCGCTCCATCAGCTTGCGCGCCCGGCTGCCCAGGTCGGGGAATTTCTCGCGGGGGGTGTAGGCGAACCGGCGCACCTCCAGTCCGGCGGCCTCGGCCGGCAGGGGGCGCGGAGCCTGGCCGCCCAGCACGGTCACCGCGTGGCCGCGCCGGGCCAGCTCCCGGCCGATGGCCCAGACCGACATCTCCACCCCGCCGCCCTGGGTGGTGGCGGTGAGGTTGTATAGCGCCCACCTCACGCCGCCGCCTCCATGGCCGCCACCAGGGCCTCGGCCCGCGCCCGCCAGGTGTAGCCCCTGGCCAGGGCGCGGCCGGCCGTGGCCAGGCGGCCGGCGGTCTCCGGGTCCTGGAGCAGGGCGGAGAGACCCTGGGCCAGGTCGGCCGGGTCGTCGGGCGCGAACAGCCAGGCGTTATCGCCGTGGGTCAGCACGGTCTGGGCGGCCGGCAGGCGGGGGGCCAGCACCGCGCAGCCGGCGGCCAGGTATTCGAACAGCTTCAAGGGGCTGGTGAACTCGGCCGCGATGCGCTGGCGGGCGCTGCCCGGCCAGACCGCGATCGCCGCCCGGCCCAGAAGCTCGCGCACCGCTTCCTGCCCGGCCCGCGGACGCATGACCAGCCGGCCCCCCAGACCCAGGCCCTGGGCCAGGCCCGTCAGGCGGTCCCAGTCGGCCGAGCCCGCCTCGCCGCCCAGCACCTCCAGCCGCAGCGCGGGCGTCAAGGCCGCGGCCCTGAGCAGCAGGTCCACGCCCTTCCACGGACCCAGGCCGCCGGCATAGGCCGCCAGGTCCGGCTGGCGCGCGGCCCCATCCAGGGCGAAGAAGGCCTCGTCCACCCCGGAAGGCGCCAGGGCCACCGGCCGGACGACCTCCGGCCGGGCCGCCAGCGCCTGGACCAGGGGCCGGCTGATGGCGGCCAGGGCGTCGGCCCGGCCAAAGACGCTCGCCTCGGTCCGGGTCAGGGCGGCCACTTTTTCCGGCCGCGCGCCCTCCTCGGCCGCGGTCTGGCTGAACAGCTCGTGGGCTTCGAAAAGCATGCGCAGACCCAGGGGCTTGAGGCGCGGCAGCAGCCAGTCGGCCAGCTTCAGGTGGCGCGCCAGCACCCAGGTGAGGCCGAGCCCGGCCAGGCGGCGCAGCCGGGCCAGGGCCGCGCGGTGATACACGCCATGCCAGGAGAACGGCGGGCCTCCCGCCGGACCGCGCTGGAGCATGGCCACCGGCTCGATGGCCAGGTTGGCCACCCCGACCAGGCCCAGTTCGGCCAGGCGGCGGTCCAGGCCGGGGAAGCGGCCCACCACCAGGTGGACCACGTGCCCGGCCGCCGCCAGCGCCCGCGCGGTGGCCGCCACCTGGATCAGCCGCGCCGCCGGCCGGCCCAGGTGTTCGGGATAGAGCACGGCCAGCCTCAAGACCGATTCTCCAGGCGATATTGAGGCCGGGCCAGCATTCGCTCCACCTCGGCCAGCACTTGGCCCTCCTCCATGGCCAGCAGGCACTTGGCGTCGGGGCAGGTCTTGGTCAGGCAGGGATCGCAGGTGACCGGCACCTTGATGTAACCGTGCATCGGGCCGCGCGGGCCGATGGTGATGGGATCGGTGGGGCCGAACAGGCCCAGCACCGGGGTGTCCACGGCCTGGGCCAGGTGCAGGGGGCCGGTGTCGTTGCTCACCAGGATGTCCAGCCGGGCCAGCACCGCGGCCAACTGGCGCATGCCCAGCTCGTGGCCGTCCTTGAGCCCGCCGCCCGCGGCCCGGTTGGCCAGCTCGGCCAGATAAAGCTCGTGCTTGCCGCCGATGAGCAGCACCTCGGCCCCCTGGCGGCGCAGGGCCGCCGCCACCCGGCCGAAGCGCTCGGCCGGCCAGCGCTTGAATACGTGGGACGCGCCCAGCACCATGCCCACCCGCGGCCGCTCGGCGGGCATTCCGCGGGCCGTCAGCCACGCCTCGGCCTGGTCCAGCTCCTGGGCGGATAGGAACACCCTCATCCAGGGATGGTCGGGGTGGGTCTGCGCGCCGGCCCAGTGGGCCATCTCCAGGCGCTTGTGCACCACGTGCCGGCCCTCGGTCACGCTCAACTCGGTCATGCGCTGCCTGGGCAGGTTCCAGCCCTGGATGTTGACCGCGTCGCGGTAGCGCAAGAAGGGCAGCAGCTGGACCAGGTCGTGGTTGGCGTGCAGCACGATGACGTGCTCATAGCGCCGGGGAGCCAGGCGCGTGGCCAGGATCACGCGCTGCAAGGGGTTGTTGCGATAGGGCAGGAGCTGGCGCAGGAAGGGGTTGCCCTCCAGCAGGGGCAGGCGGTGCTGGTGGACCAGCACGTCCACCGCGTACACCTGGCCCAAGGCCACCAGGGCCGGGGTGCAAAGCACGGTGTCGCCGATGGCGGTGGTGCAGGCGGCCAGGACCGCGGGCTTGCTCACCGCCGGGGCCTGTTCAGCAGATCGCGCCACCACCGACCGAGATCCTCCTTGCGCGCGCCCAGTTCATACCAGGGCCCCAGGTAGTGAGCCATCTTGGCCCGCTTCACCGGCCCCCGCAGCCGCATCGAGTTTATCACGGCCAGGTCGAAAAGGCTGTGGCGTGAATGCAGGTTGCCCCGGCGCAGCCCGCGGGCGGCCAGATAGCCGGCCTGGCGCGCGGCGGCCCTGACCCTATCCACCGCGTCACCATAGGGATAGGCCAGCACGTTCACCGCCCGGCCCAGGATGTCCTCCAGCTTGTGGCGGCTGTCGATCAGCTCGGCCCAGAGCTCGTCGTCGCCCAGCCAGGGCAGCGAGCGGTGGCTGAAGCCGTGGGAGCCGATCTCGTGGCCGGCCGCGGCCAGCTCGCGCAACATGGCCGCGTCCATGAGGCGCAGGTCGGCGGCCTGGCCCTGGCCCCAATGGCTGCGGTCGCCCAAGCAGCCGGCCACGGCGAAGAAGCTGGCTCGGAAGCCATGGCGCTCCAACAGGGGCAGGGCATGGTCGGCCACGTCGGCGAAGCAGTCGTCGAAGCTGATGTTGACGGCCCTGGGCGGCAGCTTGTGGCGGGGGTCGGTCAGGGCCAGGGCCACCTGCTCCAGGGACACGCTGACCGCGCCCAGGTCTTGGAGCAGGGCCAGGTGGCCGGCGAAGACCTCGGCCGGCGCCGCCGCCTCCAGGCCGTCGGAGGCCACGCGGTGAAAATAAAAGATGGGCGCCCGCAGCCTCATCGCGGCGCGGCCCCGGTCGGCGTCTGGGCGGCGTCGGCTAGGATCGCGCTCATTTTTTCAATCCACTCCGTTTCGGTCGGCAGCCGGGGCGGCGTCGGCCGGCCCAGGCCCAAGGCCCGCCCGCAGGCCGCGGCCAGGGCCTGGGCGTCGGCCGGCTCGGTCAGGATGAAGCCGGTCACGCCCTCCTCCACCATCTCCGAGGCCCCGTTGGCCGCCGTGGTCACCACCGGCAGGCCCAGGTGCAGGGCCTCCAGGCAGGCGTTGGCGCAGGGGTCGTAGATGGTGGGCAGCACCAGGGCGTCGGCGGCGGCGATTAAGGCCGGAGCGTCGCCGCGCGGCCCCAGGAAACTCACCCGGCCGGAAACCCCCAGCCGTCGGGTCTGGCGCTGATAGGCCGTGATGCGGTCGCGTCCGGCCACCAGCAGCCGCACGCCGGGCAGCCTGGCCAGGGCGGCGATGGCGAAAGCCAGGCCCTTGCGCTCGAAACCCGAACCCAGGAACAACAGCGCCGGTTCGCTCGCGGCCAATCCCAAGGCGGCGCGGGCGGTGGCGCGGACGGCCGGGTCCCTGGCAGGGTCCAGGCGGGCGGCGTCCACCGGGTTGCAGACCACGCTCACCCGCTCCGGCCCCAGGCCGTAATGGCGCTGAAGTTCGCCGGCCACCAGGCGACTGTTGGCGATCACGCGGCGCAGGTTTGGGTGGGTCAGGGCGCGGCGCTCCAGATCCAGGAAGGCGCGGTGCAGGGGGTTGACCGCGAAGCTCAGTCGCTTGAGCGCGCTTTCGTATGGAGCCCGGCGCTCCAGCCAGGCGGCGTGCACGCCGTCGCCGGCCCGCAGCACCGGCGCGCCGGGGGTGCGCTCCAGGCTGAGCCAGGCGTCCAGGCCCAGGCGCTGGGCGGCCTGGGCCGCCGCCTGGGCAAAGGCGTTTAGCCGCGCCGCGCCTCGGCCCGGGGCGGCCGCCCGCTCCACCGCCACCCCAGCCGGGGGCTGGCCGCGCCAGAGGCTGGTGATGACCGTCACCCGGTGGCCGGCCTGGGCCAGGCCGCGGGCCAGCAGGTCCAGGGTGGCCTCGGCCCCGCCGCCGGGCTCATACTTGAGCCGCACCAATCCCAGCCGCAGGCTCACCGGGCGCGCTCCAGCAGGCGCGCGAGGGCGGCGATGGCCTGCTCCGGGGCGATCTGAACCAGGCAGCGGCTGATCTTGGAGCCGTCGCAGCCGTCGTTGCCGCAGGGCCGGCAGGGTTCGGGCCGGGTGATGACCTCGCAATCCACCTGCCAGGGGCCCCACATCTTCTCGCCCGAAGGCCCGAAGAGCGCCGCGCAGGGCGTTCCCAGGGCGGCGGCCATGTGCATGGGCGCGCTGTCCACCCCGAAAAACACCCGCGCCGGCTGGATCAGGGCGGCCAGGAGACCCAGGTCCACCCGACCGGCCAGGTTTATAACCCCCGGCTCCGACCCCAGCTCCGCCAGCACCCGCGCCACGAAGTCCAGCTCCTTGGTCTCCGCGGACGCGGTCAGCACCACCTTGAGCCCCTGCGCCAGCAGGTGTCGGATCACGGCCGCGTTGCCCGCCGGGGTCCAGGTCTTGAACATCCAGCGGCTGGTGGGATGGACCACGGCATAGCCGTGGGGGGCGAGCCCGTGTTCGGCCAGGATGGCCGCGGCCCGCGCGCGGGAAACGGCGTCGGGATGCAGCTTCAAGGCGCGGTCGCGTGGGTGGATGCCCAGGAGGGCCAGGGGGCGCAGCAGGGTCTCAACCACGTGGTTCTGGGTGCCGCGGGGATCGGCCAGGCGGTGGAAGGCCCGCGCCCGGACATGGGGCTGGCGCGGGGCGAAGCCCACCCGCAGCCGCGCCCCGGAAGCAAAAGCCAGGAACGCCCCCCGGTCGCCGCCGGAGATATCCAGGGCCAGATCGAAGCGTCCCCGGCGCAGGCGGACCAGAATATCTAGCTGGTGCCGCAGGCCGGCCCAGCCCCGCAGTTCCCGGCGCAGCACCACCAGCTCGGCCACGGCGGGGTTGCCGGCCAGCATGGCCTCGGTGCCCTGGTTGACCAAGGCGGTGATGGCCAGGTCTGGATAGGCCTCCTTGAGGCCGGTCAGCACCGGGGTGCTCACCAACACGTCGCCGATGTGCCCCAGCTTGATGACCAGGGCGCGCCGGAGGTTGGCGGGCGGATTTGGCGGGGGCGCGGGTTGCATCAAAAGGCGGCCGCTCAGTCCGCGAGCGGCTGGGCCTCGTCCACCAGCATCACCGGGATGCCATCGCGCACCGCGTAGCGCAACCGGCAGGCGCGGCAGAGGAGCCAGGCCTGGTCGGGCGTGGGCTCCACCGGCTGTTTGCACTGGGGGCAGGCCAGAATCTTGAGCAGTTCGGGATCCAGGGCCATCTCAGACCTCCTTGAGCACCGGCAGCATGGCGCGCACCCAATCCGCCTCGGCGGCCAGTCCCCGGTCCAGGTCGAAGCGGGGGTCGAAACCCAGTTCGGCCCGGGCGCGGCTGGTGTCGGCCTCGGTGTCGCGCACGTCGCCCTTGGCCACTTCCAGGCGGTTGACCACCGCGCCGCTGCCGGTGATCTCCTGGAGCATGGCCAGCACCTGGTTCACCGTGACCCGCGAGCCGCCGCCCAGGTTGTAGATGCCGCCCTTGACGCCCGCCCCCAGGGCGGCCGCCACGGTGGCCTCCACGATGTCGCCCACGTAGGTGAAGTCCCGCGATTGGCCGCCGTCGCCGTAGAGCCTGATCTCGCCGCCGGTGAGCATGGCCTTGATGAAGCGGTGAAAGGCCATGTCCGGCCGCTGGCGGGGGCCGTAGACCGTGAAGTAGCGCAAGCTCACGGTGTCCAGGCCGAAGTTGCGGGTGTAGAGTCCGCAGAGGTGCTCGGCGGCCAGCTTGGTCACGCCGTAGGGCGAGACCGGCCAGCAGGCGGATGCCTCGCGCATGGGCAGGTCCTTGGTGTCGCCGTAGACCGAGCTGGAGCTGGCGTAGACCAGGCGGACGGCCGGATCCAGGGCCTTTACGCCCTCCAGCAGGTGCTGGGTGCTGAGCACATTGTTGTGGGTGTAGATCTCGAAGTTCCTGCCCCAGGAGGCGCGCACCCCCGCCTGGGCGGCCAGGTGAATGACGGCCTGCACGCCGGCCAGCAGCGCGGCCGGCTCCACGGCCAGGATGTCCCGCTCGATGAACTCGAAACCCTGGGCCGCGCGGCAGCGCTGAAGGTTAAGCTCCTTGAGCCGGCGGGGGTAATAGTCGGTGAAGCAGTCGATGCCCCGCACCGCGTGGCCCATCTCCAGCAGCCGTTCGGCCACCTGGGAGCCGATGAAGCCCGCCGCTCCGGTCACCAATACGCGCATGGTCACTCCCAATCATTGGCGACGCCGGCCGGAGGCTCCAGGCGGCGGCGGTTCTTCGCGCCAAGCCGCTCCGCCACCGCCGCGGCCGCCGCGCCGGGGGTGAGCCCGGTCAGGCAGCGGGGGGCGGGGCAAGCGCGCCGGAAACAGGGGCTGCACTCCAGGCCCAGGCGCAGCACCGTGTGCCCCGAACCCCAGGGGCCGGTGCGCCCGGGGCTGGTGGGGCCGAAAAGCGCCACCACCGGCGTCGCCAGGGCCGCGGCCAGGTGCATCACCCCGGTGTCCGTGCAGACGGCCAGGTCGGCCAGCTTGAGCACCCCGGCCAACACCTTGAGCTCTGTCCGGCCGGCCAGGTCCAGCACCGGCGCGCCGGAGCGCTGGGCGATGGCGGCGGTCTGCGCGCGGTCGGCCGGGCCCCCGGTCAACACCAGGTCCAGCCCCTGGCCCGCCAGCAGGCGCGCCAGCTCCACCCAGTGCCCGACCGGCCAGAGCTTGCTCTCCCACTTGGCCACCGGGTGCAGGACCACCAGGGGCCGGCCCTGGCCATGTCCGCCCAGGGCCTGGCGCGCCAGGGCCAGGTGCTCGCCGTCGGGCTCCAAGCCGAATTCGGGCCGGGCCGGCCGCATGACGCCCAGGGGCTCCAGGATGTCCAGGTAGCGTTCCAGGGCGTGGCGTTCGGGGTCGTAGGCGGCCAGGGGTTCGCTCAGCACCCAGGCCGCGGCCGGCTCCTTGCCGCCCCGGAAGCCGATCTTGCGCGGCGAGCGGGCCAGCCTGGCAAAAATAGCACTTTTAATAAGGCCTTGCAACTCCAGGACCGCGTCGTAGCGGGTGGAGCGCAGCCGGCCCAGGAAGGTCCCCACCTCCGGCAGGGCCGCGATGGCGTCCTCGCTCAGCTCGTGCCGGGGGCTTATCAGCACCCGGCTGAGGGCTGGATGGCCCACCAGCAGCCCGGCCGAGGGCCGCTCCACCAGCCAGTCCACGCGGGCGGACGGGTGCTGGCGGCGGATGGCCATGGCCACCGGCAGGGCCTGGACCACGTCGCCCAGGGCCGAGAGCTTGATGATCAGCACCTTCACCGCCTGGCCTCCCGCCTGGCGATGTCGCTAAAAATCCAGTCCACCGCCGCGGCCAGGTCCGGGGCGACAAAGGCCGGCTCCTCCTCGCCACAAGTGGGCGGCCAGTCCGGGTGGCCGCTCTGCACCAGCACCCCGACCAGCCCGGCCCGGGCCGCGCAGGCGATGTCGCGCAGACGGTCGCCCACCAGGTAGGAGCCCGCGAGCTCCAAGCCCATCTCCTGGGCGGCCATGCGCACCAGGCCGGGTTCGGGCTTGCGGCAGGCGCAGATCAGGGCCAGGTCCTCCACCACGCCCTCCGGGTGGTGGGGGCAGAAATACCAGCCGTCCACCTTGGCCCCGGCGGCCTTGAGCTGGCGGTTGATCTCCAGTTGCACCAGGGCCAGGTCGCCCTCGTCGAAAAGCCCCTTGGCCAAGCCGGCCTGGTTGCTCACCACCACCACCATGAGCCCGGCCGCGTTCAGCCGGGCGATGGCCTGGCCCGCGCCGGGCAACAGCGCCACGTCCTGGGGCCGGCGCAGGTAGTTGACCTCCACGTTGATGGTGCCGTCGCGGTCCAGGAACACCGCGCGCCGTCTCATGCCCGCGCCTCCCCCCGGCTGCGCCGCCAAAGGGCCAGCCCGGCCGCGGCCACCTCGTCCGCGCCGACGCCAGCGAAACAACGCAGGTCGCCGGTGGGGCAGACCGGCTTTTTGCAGGGCGCGCAGTCCACCGGCCGGCGCACGATTTGCACCCACGGCCCCAGCGGGCCAGTGGCGTCCGGGTTGGTGGAGCCGAACACGGCCAGGGTGGGCGCGCCCAGGGCGGCGGCCGCGTGCATCAGGCCGCTGTCGTTGGTGATGAACAGGGCCAGGCGGGCCAAGAGCGCCAGGGCCTGGCCCAGGCTGGTGCGGCCGGCCAGGTCGACGACCCGGCGGCCGGGGAGCCCGGCGGCCACCGCCGCCGTGGCCGCGGTCTCGCCGGGGCCCCCGAACAAGAGCGCCGCGCCAAAGCCGTTGCGCAAAATTTGACCCGCCGCGGCCGCGAAGCGCTCGGCCGGCCAGCATTTGGCCGGCCCGAAGGCCGCGCCTGGGGCCAGGCCCAGCAGGGGGCCGTCGCCGAGCCTCTCCCCGGCCAGGAACCCGGCCGCCCAGGCCTGGTCGGCCTCGGCCAGGGTAAGTCCCGGCCGCACCCCTTCCGCCGGCGGCTCCGGGGCCAGCCCGGCCGCGTGCAGCAGGTGCAGGTAATAGGCCGTCTCGTGCGCCCGGCGCACCTTTGGCCCGCAGGGCGCGGCGTGGGTCAGCAACAAACCCCGGCCATCGCGGGCGTAGCCCAGGCGCACGGGGACGCGGGCCAGCCAGGCCGTGAGCGCCGCGCCAAAGGCGTTTTGCATGAGCACCGCCCAGTCGAAGCCCTCGGCGCGCAGCTCCCCGGCCAGGCGCGGAAGGCCGGCCGCGCCAGCGTGACGGGCCGGGTCGATGAGCATGATCCGCCCCACGGCCGGGCAGGCGCGGTAGACCGGGGCCGCCAATGGCTTGGCCAGGACCGCGATCTCGGCCTGGGGGCAGGCCCGGCCCAGGGCCGTCAGCGCCGGCAGGGTCATCACCGCGTCGCCCACCCAGTTGACGCCCCGCACCAGGACGCGCCGGGGCCGGCCAGTATCCAGGGGCCGCATCAGTCCCGCTCCCTGGGCCAGGCGTGGAAGGGCTTGGTCTTCCAGCGCTGGTGCATCCAGAACCACTGCTCCGGACGCTCACGGATGATCGCCTCCAGGGCCTTGGTGTAGTTCTGGGTGTTGTCCCACACGTCTTGGAGCTTGTCGCCGGTCTTGACCAGGGGGATGGGTTCGCCGAAGTGCACGTCGAAGCAGCCGTCGGCGGCGCGAAAGTTGTGGTAGGTCAAGACCGGCGCGCCGGTGGCCAGGGCCAACAGCGCCAGGCCTTTGTTGGTGCAGGCCGGCCGGCCGAAGAAATCCACCCACTCGCCGTCGTACCAGTCCACGTTCTGGTCCAGGAGCGCGGCGGCCACGCCGTTTTGCTTCAACACCCGCAGCAGGGCGCGGGCCGAGCGGGACTTGGGCACCACCATGTTGCCGCTCTTGGTGCGCCAATGGTTGACCAGCTTCTCGGCCGGGGGCCAGTCGATGGGCCGCGCCACCAAGGCGGCCCCGCCCATCTGCAACCCGGAGGCCTGGGCCGCCCACTCCCAGTTGCCGATGTGGCCGGTGAGCATCAAGACGCCCCGTCCCTGGGCGCGGGCCGCCTCCAGGTTGGCCAGGCCGTGGTGGCGGGTGCGGGCCAAGACCTGGGCGGGCGTCAGGCGCACCAGGTCGGGAATCTCCGTCACCACCTGGGCCAAGTGGGCGTAGCAGGCGCGGGCGGTGCTCTCCACCCAGGCCGCGTCCTTTTCCGGAAAGCTCTGGCGCAGGTTGCCGGTGACGATGCCCCAGTGCCGCTGGTCCAGGCGGGCGGCCAGGCGGGCGACCAGCCGGCCCAAACCCCGGCGCAGGGCCAAGGGCGGCAGCGAGGCTGCCCAGACCGCGGCCCGGAGCGCCTGGAAGGCGGCGCTCATGCCCGTTTCCCCCAACCGGCCAGCCCCCAGGCCAGCAAGCGCTCCAGGGCCTGGGGGCCTTCGACGAACTCCAGCTCCAGGCGGGTGACCCACAGCGGCGACCCGGCCGGCAGGTTCTCCGGCAGGCGCGCGCGATCCTTCTCGCTGCACACCATGGCCGCCACTCCCTGGCCGGCGGCGCGCCGCCAAAGCCCGGTCAGCTCCTGGGCGCTGAAGGGATGATGATCGGCAAAGCCCTGACGGTCGATGACCAACAGCCCGGCCCGCTCCAGGCCGGCGAAGAACTGGCCAGGATCGGCCAGGCCGCAAAAGGCCAGCACCGGCTGGCCGCGCCAGGCGTATGGGGGCAGCGGCGCGCCCTGGGCGTCGTCGATGCCGGCCAGGACGTGGCGGCAGGCCAGCACCGGCCCGGCTCCCCAGAACCCGCGCAGCCAGCGCCGGGCGGCGTCGGTTGCCTGGGGGTCCTCGGCCCTGGTCAGGATCACGGCCGTGGCCCGGCGCAGGCCCGCGGCCGGCTCGCGCAGCCACCCGGCCGGCAGCATACGGCGGTTGCCCAGGGGATGGGCGGCGTCCATGGCCACCAGGTCCAGGTCGCGGTGCAGGCGGCGATGCTGGAAAAGGTCATCGGCCACCAGCACCCGGCCCCCGCAGCGGCCGAGCACCGCCCGGCCCACCGCGTGGCGGTCGGGGCCGGCGGCCACCGGGGCGTCGAGCCGCCGCGCCATTAGCGCCGGCTCGTCGCCGGCCTCGCGCGCATCGGCCAGGGGGCCATCGCCCAGCGAGACCCAGGTCACCCCGCCCCGCTCCGCCCGGCCGCCGTGGCCGCGGCTGATCACCGCCGCCGGCAGCCCCAAACGGGCCAGGGCTTGCACCACGGCCATGGTCAGGGGGGTCTTGCCGCTTCCGCCGGCGGTCAGGTTGCCCACCCCGATCACCGGCGCGGGCAGCCGCCGGGGCCGGGCCAGGCCCAGGTCGTAGGCCAGGTTCTTGGCCCCGGCCCCCAGACCATAAAGCCAGGAGCCGGCGATGGCCGCCCCGCGCAGGGGCCTCAGCCACCAGGGTCGGTCGGCCTCGGAGGTCACCAGGGAGTGCAGCTCGCCAGGGGTCATTCCCCGCTCTCCCCCATCAGCCGAGCCGCCTCGACCAGCGCCCGCTGCAAGGCCCCGCGGTGGGCGGCCACGAACCCCCGGCCGGCCGCGCCCATGGCGGCGGCCCGGTCGGGGTCGGCCAGGAGGCGGCCCCAGGCCGCGGCCAGGCCGGCCGCGTCGGCCACCCGCTCGCCGCCGCCGGTCGCGATCAGATCGCGGGCCATCTCCAGGAAGTTGTGGGTGTGGGGGCCAAAGAGCACCGGCACGCCCTGGGCGGCCGGCTCCAGCAGGTTGTGCCCGCCGATGGCGGCCAGCGAGCCGCCCACGAAGGCGGCCGTGGCCAGGGCGTAGGCCGCGGCCAGCCGGCCCAGCACGTCCAGCACCACCACCTGGCAACCAGCCGGCGGCCGGCCCTGGCTGATCCGGGCGGCGCTGAGGCCCCGCGCCAGGGCCAGGCGCTCCACCTCCGCGCCGCGCCTCACCTCGCGCGGGGCGATCAGGAGGGCCAGGCCGGCATGGCGGGGGGCTAGTTCCTGATAGGCCGCCAGGCAGGCCTCTTCCTCGCCGGGATGGGTGGAGCCCGCGACCAGGACCGCGCGCCCGGCCAGGCCCAGCTCGCTGGCCAGTTCCGCGCGCTGGCCTTCGGTCAGGGCGGACGGGGCGGTGTCGAACTTGAGGTTGCCCCCCACCGCCGCCCGCTCCGGGGCCACCCCCACCGCCAGGAGGCGGTCAAGGTCCACCTGGGTCTGGACCAGGATGCGGTCGCAGCCGGCCAGCAGGCCGCGCGCCAGGGGGGCGAAACGCCGGTAGGCGGCGAAGGTGCGCGGGCTCACCCGGCCGTTGACCAGTAGCCGGGGCGTCTCCCGTCGGGCCAGGCCCCAGGACCAGCCCGGCCAGAGGTCGCCCTCCACCAGCACGAAGAGCGCCGGCCGTAGACGCTCCAGCACGCGCTCCACGTTCCAGTGCAGGTCCAGGGGCCGCACGAACAGCGCCACCTCCGGGCGATCGGCCAGAAGCTCGCCGGCCGTGGCCAGGCCCTGGGCGGTGGCCACCGAGAAGGCCAGGGCGCGGTCTGGAAAGCGCCGGGCCAGGGCCAGCAAGAACGGCACCGCCGAACGCACCTCGCCCACGCTGAGCGCGTGCAGCCAGATGCAACCCGGCCGCGCCGGCGGCAGCCAGGCCGCGCCCAGGCCCAGGCGGGCGGCGGCGATGGCCCGGTAGCGGCCCTTGGCCAGGCGCGCGCCCAGGATCGGCGCGGCCAGGCCCAAACCCAGGCCCAGGGCCAGGTTGTAGGCCAGCGCCCTCATGACCCGGCGGCCAGGGCCGAGGGCTGGAAGGCCACCTCCCCGGCCCGGTGGGGCGCCCGCCCCCAAGCGATGGCCTCCACCGGCAGGGGGCGGCTAGCCGCCTCCTGGGCGGCGTCGATCAGGCGCGGGAAGCCCACGCCCTGGTCCAACAGGATGGTGACGAAGTCCCGGAAGGCCGGCAGCATGGCTCTTCCCTCCACCTCGCCGTGCAGGGTGAAGACGTTGAGCCGCCCCGGCCGCACCCGGCCGGCCAGCCAGCGCCCCAGGTTGGCCGGGGTAAGGCCGGGCAGGCTGAGCACCTCGTCGCTGGTGGGCAGGGTGGTGGGCAGCTCGATCAGGGGCAGGTCCTCTCCCCAGGCCAGGGGCCGGAAGGGGTCGCGGCCGCGGGTGCAGGAGACGTGGCTGACGCCCAGCTCCACCAGGGCCTTCAGCGCCGCCTGATTGATCTGCCAACCCGGCGCGGCGAAGCTGGCCGGGGCGAAACCGGTGATTTCGCGGAACAGCTCGGCGGCGCGCGCGAGCTCGCGCCGAGTGCGCTCCGGGTTGAGAAAGCGCACCCGGTCGTGCCAATAGACGTGATCCCAGCCGTGCAGGCCCACCTCGTGGCCCTCGTTTATCAGCCGGTTGATGAGCCCCGGCGCGCTGCGGGCGATGATGGGGCCGGGCAGGAGGAGGCCATAGAGCATTGTGCGCAGCCCGAAGGCCGAGGCCGCCTTGGCCTTGAGCTGTTTTCGCAGAAAGCCGGGCTTGGCCAGGCGCTTGAGCGCCCGGCCGGAGTGGTCGGGGCCCATGGCGATGAAGAAGCTGGCCTTGACCCCCAGCTCGGCCATCAGGTCGGCCAGGCGGCGCGCGCCGTCCAGGAAGCCCACCCGCGAGTCCACGTCCACCTTGAGGACCACCCGCGTGGCGGATCGTCTGCTGGTTGGGGGCATGGCCAAGGCCGCCGCCTAGTCCCTGGTTTCGCGCACCACGAAGCGGGGCCGGCGGCGCACCTCGCGGTAGATGCGGCCCACGTATTCGCCCATGAGCCCCACGCCCAGGATTTGCAGGCCCACGAAGACGAAAAGGATGGCGAACAGGGTGAAGACGCCCTCCACCTCCGGCCCCACGATGAGGCGGCGGGCGAAAAGGAACAGGCCGAAGGCCAGCCCCACCAGGGCCACCAGCGAACCCATGACGCTGACCAACTGGATGGGCAGCACCGAGAAGCCGGTCATGAGGTCGAAATGCAGGCGCAAGAGCTTGACCAAGCTGTACTTGCTCTGGCCGGCGTGGCGCTGGGCGTGGCCCACCGGCACCTCCAGCACCCGGTTGGCGTAGGTGTTGGCCAGGGCCGGGATGAAGCTCGATGTCTCCTGGCAGGAGGCCATGGCGTCCACCACCTCGCGGCGGTAGGCCCGCAGCATGCAGCCATAGTCCTTGAGCTCGACCCCCACGACCTTGCTGGTGACGATGTTGACGATGCGCGAGGGCAGCTTGCGCAGCCAACTGTCCTGGCGGAACTGCCGCCAGCCGCCCACCACGTCATAGCCCTCCGCCAGCTTGGCCACCAGCTTTGGCACGTCTTCCGGCGGGTTTTGCAGGTCGGCGTCCAGGGTGGCCACCGCCTGGCCGCGCACCCGCTCGAAGCCGGCGAAGACGGCCATGTGCTGGCCGTAGTTGCGGTTGAAGCGCACCAGGCGCACGTGGCCGGGGTCGTTGCGATGGAGGCTTTCCAGGATCTCCCAGGACCGGTCCCTGGAGCCGTCGTCCACGTAGATGACCTCCCAGGCGTAGTCCTCCCGGTTCAAGGTGGTGGCCAGGCGGGCGTGCAGCTCCACCAGGTTGTCCTCCTCGTTGAACACCGGGATCACCACCGACAGGAACGGTTCGCCGGTCGTGGCTTGCATGGTCTCCTCCGCGGGGCAGCGTCAACGCAAAGCAATACTATTACAGCATGATTGATGAAAAGCAAGCCGGGGGTAATGACAAGATGCGATCAAAGCCATCCCTGGCCTCGGCCGTCAATCGTCATCAGCGGGGGCGGTTGGCGAACAGGCTCTTGTCGCCCAGGCGCCGCCATTCGAACAAGAGCAGGCCCGGCGCGCCGGCGGCCTGGCGCCGGAAGCGCTCGAAGGCGCCGGTCTCGGCCAGGGCGATCACCCGTCGCCTGGGGTCCTGCATCAGGTGGATCAGGTCGATCTGCTCGCGGTGGAACCACTGGCCGGCCTGGGGGTCGCGGCGGCGGCCGAACTCCAGCTCGCCCCAGTTGTTGACCACCACCGCCCTCCGCCCGGCGTAAAAGGGAAGGCCCTGGTAGTAGTCGCCGAAGGAGACCAGGAGGTCGTCGGCCTTGAGCTCGGCGCGCAGGGGGGCGACCAAATCGCGCACGCTGCGGTAGTCGTCCAGGCGCGGGGCGGCCACCGCCGCGCAGGCCAGGATGCCCAGGAAGGCCAGGCCGGGACCGGCCAGGGCGGCCCAGGCCCGGCCGCGCAGGGCGAAGACCGCCACCGAGAGCAGGCAGAGCGCGAGCGGAATCAGGAGCAGATAGCCGCCCGCCTGACCCCAAGAGACTTCCGGGGTCAAGGCCGGGGCCAGGACCAGGCCCGCGCCGGCCGTTAGCCCCAGCACCGCCAGGCCGGTGAGCCCCCAGCGCACCCCGGCCGGAGCGGCGGCGGTGCGCCAGGCGGCCATGAGCGAACCCAAGGGCCGGCCCATGAACAGGGCCAGGGGCGGCAGCAACGGCAAGACGTAGTGCATCATCTTGGAGCTGCTGGCCGAGAGGAACAGGAAAGGCGCCACCGCCCAGGCCGCCGCGAAGAGCCAAGGTCGCTGGGCCGGGGCGCGCCAGGCCCGGCCGGGCCAGGCCTGCCAGAGGGCCCAGGGCGTGAGCGCCGTCCAGGGCAGCAGGGCGGCGGGCATCAGTGGCAGGTAGTACCAGAAGGGCTGGGCGCGCTTGAAATCCCCGCCCGACAGTAGGCGGCCGAAGTTTTCCTGAATAAAATACGCCGGATACTCCGGGTTGACGACGCTCATCCAGAGGTTCCAGGGCGCCGCCAGGACCAGGAAGAGCGCGGGGCCGTGCCAATGGACCAGGGTGCGCAGCAGTATCCACTCGCCGGCCAGGACGGCGTAGGTCAGCACGGCGATGGCCGGCAGGCCCGGCCCCAAGAGGCCCTTGGTCATGAAACCGATGGCGCAGCCGGCCCAGAAGGCGTAGAGCCCGCGGCGGTGGCCGCTGCGCAGCTCCCAGGCCCCCCAAACCGCCAGGGCCACCCCGGCGCAGAGCACCATGTCCACCAAGAGCACCTGGGCCAGGGTCCAGAACATCAGGCTGGTGGCCAGGACCAGGCCGGCGTAGAACCCGCTCCTAGGCTCCCACAGCCTAGCCCCCAGCAGGTATACCAACAGCACGGTGAGACTGGCAAAGGCGGCCGGGGTCAGCCGGGCCAGATAGTCGGCCCTGGCGTAGAATGCCTCCAGGGCGGCGCGAAAGGCGGGATCGGCCGCGCCCTGGGCATGGTCGGCGGGGTCGGGATAGAAGGGCGCGAAGGAAAGCCCCACCAGCCAGTAGGTCAGGACCGGCTTCTCGAAATACTTCACGTAGTTCAGGCGCGGGGTCACCCAGTCGCCGCTTTCCACCATCTCGCGGGCGATCTCGGCGTAGCGGGCCTCGTCGGTCTCCCACAGGCCGCGGTGGCCCAGGCCGGCGAAAAAAAGCAGGCCGCAGATGGCCATCAGCGCGGCCGGATAGGCCAGGGCGGGCCAGCGCGGCGGACGCTGGGGCTTGGCCTTGGCCGGCCGCCGCGGGCTCACGGCCGGGCCTCCCCGCGGCCCTGGGCCGGGACGTCCAGGCCCGGCCCCTGGTAGAGGTCGCGGGCCAGGGAGTTGCCGCCCAGCACATAGCCCGACCAGCGGCCCAACTCCAGGTAGCCCGGCGCGGCGGCCAGGGTCTCGGCCAGGCTGGCCCGGCTCAGCACCGCCACCGGCCGGGCCTCGGCCAGCGCGGCGGCCAGCTTGTCCGGCTCGTTGCTGCGCAGGCGGGGAATCTCGCGCCCCAGGTAGAACAGCAGCGATGGCTTCCACAGGCCGAAGGAGATCGGGCTGGCCGCGTTGCCCAGGCGCTGGTCATAGGCCAGGGCCAGGGCCTTGGCCGGGTCCTGGATCTCCTGGGCGGCGCGGGGCAGCAGGCCGAAACTTAGCGCCGCGCAAAAGAGCCCGGCGCCAACGGCCAGGGCCACGGCGGCCTCGCGGAGGCGGCCCCGGCGGCGCAGCCAGACCGGCAGCCAGACCACGGCCGCGGCGATGAGCGCGCAGGCCAGGGGCCAGAGAAGCAGCAGCGGGGCCTCGGCCGGCAGGGCGTACTCGCTGGAGTCGGGGCGGATGGAGGCCTGGATGCGGGTCCAGGCCAGGGGCAGGGCCGCCGGAACCGCGATGAGGACCAGGGTCCACAACCCGCCCAGGCCCCAGTGTCCCGCGGCCAGGACCCGGCGGGCCAGGCCGCCGCCGGGCTCGCCGGACATCAGCCGCCAAAGCTGGTAGCCGGCCAGCACCGCCAGCCACGGCCAGGCCGGCATGATGTAGTTGATCTGCTTGGTGGCCGCCAGGCTGAAGACCGCCAGCACCACCACCACCGCGACGCCGGCCAAGAGGCGCAGGCGGGCCAGGGCGTCGGCGGCGCGGGCCTCGCGGCGGTTTTTGAACAGCGCCGCGCCCAGCCCCGGCAGGGCCGCCGCGGAAAAGGGCCAGAAGCCCAGCAGCACCACCGGCAGATAATAGAAAAAGCCGCCGCCGTGGCCCAGGAGCACCTCGCTGAAACGGCGCAGGTTTTGCGAGACGAAAAAGGCCCGCCAGAATTCCTCGCCCAGACGCCAGAAGGCCAGGCCGTACCAGGGCAGGTTGATGGCCAAAAAAATTATCAGGCCCCAGTGGATGCGGGCGCTTTTCAGGGTGCGCCACAGCCGGCGCTGGAGCGCGGCGTAGATCAGGGCCGTGGGCAGCACCACCGCCAGGGCCACCGGACCCTTGGTCAGGAAGCCCAATCCCAGGCCGGCCCAGGCGACGAGCCACCACCAGCGGCCGCCCCGCCCTTCCCGCTCGCCGGCGATGAAGAACGCCCCCAGGCTCAGGGTGGTGAACAGGGTGAGCGGCAGGTCGGTGAGGCAGGCCCGGCCCACCAGGGCCATCAGCGGGGTGAAGGCCGCCGCCGCCAGGGCCAGGGCGGTGAAGGCCGGATTGCGCGAGGTGGTCAAGAACAGCCAACCCAGCCAGAGCATCAGCCCCAGGCTGGCCAGGGCCGAGGGCAGGCGCGCGGCCAGTTCGCCGGGGCCCAAGAGGGCCTGACCGGCGGCGATGAGCCAGAAGAGCAGGATCGGCTTTTCCAGGTAGGGCTGGCCGTTCAGGGTGGGGACGACGAAATCGCCGCGGGTGAACATGGCCGCCACGGATGCCGCGTATTCGCCCTCGTCGCGGTCGGTCAGGGGCATCTGGCCCAGGCCGGAAAGAAAGAAGAAACCCGCCGCGGCCAGCACCGCCAACAGCATCCACCACCAGAAGTTCTGGCCCTGGTTGCTCACGTGGCCTCCTCCTGCCAGCGGCGCAGGCTGGCCGCCAGGGGCCAGCCCACCAGAAGGCCCAGGAGCGCTCCTCCCACCACGTCGGAGAGATAGTGCGAACCGCCCACCACCCGGCCTAGGGAGATGAATATCGCGGCCAGGTGGCACGGCGCGGCCAGGCGGGGATAACACGCGGCCAGGAGCCCGGCCAGGGCGAAACTGGTGGCGGCGTGGCCGGAGGGAAAGCTGTGCAAGTCGCTGGACAGGCTGGGGCCGAAGTATTCCCAGGCCGGCAGATCCAGGCGCGGCCGGGGCCGGCCGGCCAGGTGCTTGACGACCTGGACCGCCGCCCCGGAGGCCACCACCGCCGCCACGCCGCCCAGGGCGTTGACGGCCAACACGCGGCGGCCCAGGCGCCAGGCGACAAAGGCGACGGCGGCCATGAGCCCGCCCTGCGCCCCGCCCAGGCCGGCGTAATAGGCCGCCTGGGCCCAAAGCCGCGACCAGGCTTGCTGGTGATGGGCGCTGAAAAAGGCTTGGACGGGCGCGTCCCAATGGAAGACCATGACCGCCAGCGCGAACAGCAACAGGCCCGCCAGGGCGAATGTCCGCCCGCCGCCATAGAGGCTAGCCGCCATCGGCCGCCCCCAGGCCGCGGTCCACCGCGAACTGCATATGGTGCAGGCGGCTGTATTGCCCGCCCAGGGCCAGCAGCTCTTGGTGGCGGCCCTGCTCCACGATGCGCCCGCCCACCATCACCAGGATGCGGTCGGCCCGCTGGATGGTGGACAGACGGTGGGCGATGACGAAGGTCGTGCGGCCGGCCATGAGGTTTTCCAGCGCTTTCTGGACGAACATCTCGCTCTCGGTGTCCAGGCTGCTGGTGGCCTCGTCCAGGATCAGGATGGGCCGGTCGGCCAAAAGCGCACGGGCGATGGAGAGCCGCTGGCGCTCACCGCCGGAGAGCAGCACGCCACCCTCGCCGATCACGGTGTCGAAGCCCTGGGGCAGGCGCGCGATGAAGTCAAGGGCGTAGGCCGCGCCGGCCGCGGCCTCGATCTCGGCCTGGCTGGCCTCCGGCCGGCCATAGGCGATGTTGTTGCGCACGGTGTCGTTGAACAGCACGATCTGCTGGGTGACGATGGCGATCTGGCCGCGCAGGCTTTTTAGGGTGGCGTCGCGGATGTCCACTCCGTCGATGAGGATGGCCCCCTGGCTAACCTCGTAGAAGCGGGGCAGCAGGTTGACCAGGGTGGTCTTGCCGCCGCCGCTGGTGCCCACCAGGGCCAGCACCTGGCCCGCCGGCACGGTCAGGTCGATGTCATGCAGGACCGGCTCGCCGGGCCGGTAGGCGAAGCCGACCCCGCGGTATTCGATGGCGCGCTTGAGCGGCGGCAGGTCGATGGCCTGGGGGCGGTCGACGATCTCCGGCGGGGTGTCCAGGATGGTGTAGACCCGGCTGGCCGAGGCCAGGCCGTTCTGGATTTCGTTGTTGAGCCCGCTCAGGTGCTTGACCGGCTCGTAGAGCATGATCAGCGCGGTGAGGAAGCTGAAAAAGGTGCCGGGGGTGGAGCGGCCCTCGATGACCTGCCAGCCGCCGTAGAACAGTATGCCCGCGATGGCCAGGCCGCCCAAAAACTCCATCAGCGGGCTGCTCATGGCGCGGGTGCTGACGTCCTTCATGCGCAGGTGGAACAGCCGGAAGGCCTCGCGGCTGAAGCGCTCTATCTCGTGCTGCTCGCGGCAGAAGCCTTTGACGATGCGCGCGCCGCTGATGGTCTCGTGCAACAGCACGGTCACGTCGGCCATGGTCTCCTGGGAGCGGTGGCTGATGCGCCTTAAGCGCCGGCCGAACTTGACCAGAGGGATGGCGCAGAGCGGAAAGACGCCCACCGCGAAGATGGCCAGGAACCAGTCGCGCCAGAAGAGCACCACGATCAGCCCCACCACGGTGAACAGCTCGCGCAATAGCCCAGTGACCACGCTGCTCACCGCGCCCTGGATCTGGTTCACGTCGTTGGTGATGCGGCTCATCAGCTCGCCGGTGGGCACCCGGTCGTAATAGCTCAGCGAAAGGCGTTGCAGGTGGGCGTAGAGGTCGATGCGGTATTGGGTGACGATGCGCTGGCCCACGAACTGCATCAGGTAGCTCTGGCCGTAGGAGCAGGCGCCCTTGACCAGGTAGAGGCCGACCACCACCAGGGGCACCAGGAAGAGCATGGCCCGGTCCTTGGCCACAAAGATGTCGTCCATCACCGGCTTGACCATGAAGGCCATCCCGGAGGTGCTGGCGCTGACCAGGACCATCAGGACCATGGCCCAGGCCAGGCGGGGCCAGTAGGGCCTGACCATGGCCAGCAGGCGCTTGGTCAGGGTGCGGTCGTCGGGCGCGGCGGTGGTCGGGTTCAACTGGCGTTTCCTCGCATGACGGCCAGGGCCAGCTCTGCGGCGCGGCGGCTGGCCCCGGCCCCGCCCAGGCGGCCCCGGATCTCCTTGAGGCCCAGGATCATGCGCTGGCGGGCGGCGTCGTTTTCCACTAGCTCCAGCCCGCGGCTGGCCAGGGCATCCGGCGTGGCCTGGCCCTGGATCAGCTCCGGCAGCAGATCACGGCCCACGATCAGGTTGGGCATGGCGATGTGCGGCACCTTCACCAGGCGGCTGGCCAGGGCGTAGTTGAGCGCCCCGGTCTTGTATACCACCACCATGGGGGCCTCGGCCAGGGCCGCCTGCAGGGTGGCGGTGCCGGAGGCCACCAGGAGCAGGCGGCTCTGGGCCATGACCTGGGCCGCCCGGCCGGGCAACACGGTGAGCCCCGGCAGGGGATGGGCCTCCAGGTGGGGGTCCAGGATTTCCTGGGCCAGCCCTGGGGCCACCGGCAGCACGAAGTGCAGATGGGGCCGCTTATGGCGCAGGATGGCGGCGGCCTTGAGCAACAGCGGCAGCAGGCGGTCGATCTCGCTCTTGCGGCTGCCGGGCAAAAGCCCGATCAGCTCCGCGCCCGCGGGCACCGGCAGCGGCTCCTTGGCCCGCAGGAGCCATTCCTCCTCCTCGTCCAGCAGGGGATGGCCCACGAAGGTGACGGGGAGGTCTGGGGCCACGCCGGCGTAGAAGGCCTTTTCGAAAGGGAAGACCACGGCCAGGTGGTCCACCAGCCTGGCCAGCACCTGGGCGCGCTTCTGCCGCCAGGCCCAGACCTGGGGGCTGACGTAGTAGAGCACCTTCAGCCCCAGGCGTTTGGCGGCCTTGGCCACCCGGAAGTTGAAATCCGGAAAGTCCACCAGGATGATCAGATCGGGCCGGATGGTCTTGAGATGGGCGGTCAGGCCCCGCAAGGCCCGCCAGATTTGGCCCAGCTTGCCCAGCACCTCGGAAAACCCCACCAGGGCCAGGTCCTCGGAGCGAAAAAGCAGATCCACCCCGGCCTTTTCCAGCGCCGGCCCGCCGATGCCGCTGGCGATGAGGCCTGGCGCGATCTGGCCCAGCTCGCGGATGAGCTTGGCGGCGTGCAGGTCGCCGCTGGCCTCGCCGGCCACCACCACCACCCGCAGGCCGTCCGCCATGCTAGACCTCGCCCGGCAGCCGGGCGTCCACCCAGCGCTTGGAATCCTTGAGCACCGGCTCCAGCCTGCACAGGCCCTCCAGCACGCAGGCGCGCACGGCCAGGGCCGCGGCCAGGGCGCGGCGGCCGTCCCGGCCGGAGACGCGCGGCGTCTGGCGAGTGCGGACCGAAGCCAGGAAGGCCTTGAGTTCCTCTTCCAAGGGGTCGCTCTTGGCGAACCGAGGCCGGTCCGCGGTGACCTTGGGCAGCGATCCGGGGCGGTATTCCACCCCGCTGACCACCAGGAGCTTGCGCTTCTTGAAGTCCAGGGCCAGGTAGGCGTCGGGCTGGAAAACCCGCATCTTGCGCTCGTCCTTCAGGGCCAGGCGCGACGCGGTGACGTTGGCCACGCAGCCGCCGGGGAATTGCAGGCGGGCGTTGACGATGTCCGCGTGCGCCCCCACCACCGGCACCCCCACGGCGCGAATCTCGGCCGGGTCCTCGCCCACCAGGGCCAGGATGATGTCCAGGTCGTGGATCATCAGATCCAAAGCCACGTCCACGTCGGTGGCCCTGGCCTTGAAGGGCGCGATGCGGTTGGCCTCGATGAACATGGGGTGGTTGGCCCGCCTGACCAGCTCCTCCACCGGCGGGTTGAAGCGCTCCAGGTGCCCCACCTGTAGGATGCGCCCGCCCCGCTCGGCCAGCTCCACCAGCCGGTCCGCCTCCTCCAGGGTGGCGGTCAGGGGCTTTTCGCACAAAACGTCCTTGCCCGCGGCCAGGAAATCGCCGGCCACCGCGCAATGGTGCACGGTGGGGGTGACCACGGTCGCGGCCTCCACCAGGTCGATGACCTCGCGGTGGTCGCTGAAGGCCCGCACGCCCAGATCGGCGGCGATGGTCCGCGCCCGGGTCGGGTCGCTGTCCACCACGCCCACCAGTTCGGCCGTCTTGAGCTTCTTGAGCTTCTCGGCGTGGAAGCGGCCCAGATAGCCCACGCCCACCACCGCCACCTTGACCGGGGCGACCATTTATTTTTCCTCCGCGCCGGCCCAGGCCAGCAGGCAGATGCCGGCGGCCTCGGCCCGGCGCGCCATTTCCGCGCGGTCGAAGGCCAGGGTGCGGCCGGCCTCGATGACCAGGCAGGTCGCGCCGGCCTCGGCCATCACCGCCACCGTCTCCGCGCCCACGGCCGGCAGATCGAAACGCCGGTCCTGGCCCGGCTTGCAGCGCTTGACCACCACCGCCCCCGGCCCGGCCAGCTCCCCGGCCCGGCGGATGCAGGCGTCGGTGCCCTCCATGGCCTCCACCGCCACCACGGCCTTGCCCTTGACCACCAGGGCCTGGCCGATGTCCAGCTTGCCCAGCTCGTGGGCCAGATGCCAACCCAGTTCGGCGTCGGCCTTCTCCTCGGCCGTGGGCTGGCGCCGGGTGTAGTTCCCGGCCGGGGCCAGCAGTTCGGGCAAAAGCTCGTGGCTGGGCATGATCTGGACGCCCTTCTCGGCCAGGTAATCGGCGAACAGGCGCAGCACGCCGTCGTCGGCCAGGTGGCGCAGGCGGGGCAGCAGGGTCAGCACCCGCCAGTCGGGATGCGCGTCGGTGAACATGCGCGGCTTGGTCACGCCGCCGCACATGGCCGCCCGGCTCACGCCCTCGGCCTTGAAGGCCTTGATGATCTTGCCCAGCTCGCCCAGGCGCACCCAGGCGATGGCGTCCACCTCGGACTCCAGGGCGGCCAGGGCGTCGCCCGCGAAGGCCACCGCCGCCACCCTGAAGCCCTGGGCGCGGGCCGCCCGGGCGAAAAGGATGGGGAACTGGCTCTTGCCGGCGATGAGACCTATGGTTTCCTGGCTCATGGCGCTGGTTTCCGCGCCTGGCCCCTAGCGGGCCACCCCCCGCTCCGATGCCCGGATGAAGGCCACCATGTGGCTGACCTCCGGCGTCTGCTCCACCTCGGCCTCCACCTGCTCAAGGGCCTTGGCCAGTGGGGTGCGGGTGCGGAAGATGATCTTGTAGGCCTGCTTGAGCGCCTCCAGGGTCTCGGCCCCGAAGCCGGCCCGTTTGAGCCCGATCAGGTTGAGGCCGTGGGTCTTGGCCCGGTTGCCCTCGCAGAGGCAGAACGGCGGCAGGTCGTGGGACACGCCGCTCAGGCCTCCCACGAAGCTGTAGCGTCCGATGCGGGTGAACTGGTGCACCGCCACCAGGCCGCCCAGGCCCACGTGGTCCTCCACGATGACGTGACCGGCCAGCGTGGCGCTGTTGGCCATGATGACATGGTCGCCGATCTGGCAGTCGTGGGCCACGTGGCTGTAGGCCATGAACAGGCAGCCGTCGCCGATGCGAGTGACGCCGCCGCCGTGGTGGGTGCCGCGGTTGATGGTGACGAACTCGCGCACCTGCACGTCGCGCCCGATGACGAGCTGGCTTTTTTCGCCCTGGAACTTGAGGTCCTGGGGCTCGGTGCCCACCGAGGCCAGGGGCCAGACGTGGACGCCTTCGCCTAGGGTGGTGTAGCTGCCGATGTTTGCGTGGTGGTCTATCCGGCAGTTGGGCCCGATGACCACCTCGGCCCCGATGACGGCGTAGGGGCCGATCACCGCCCCCTGGCCGATAACGGCGCTCTCGTCCACCACGGCGGTGGGGTGTATCTGCATGGCTGAAGCCTTCCTTGTCTGTGGGCCGGGGCCCAGGCCCCGACGGCCGGCCTATGCCTGGGCCAGGGCGGCGGTCAGCTCGGCCTGGGCGGCCAGCTTGCCGTCCACCACGGCCTTGCCCGCCATCTTCCAGGCCCGGCTGGACTGATGAACGCTGCTGATTTCGAAGATGACCTGGTCGCCGGGCACCACCGGACGGCGGAACTTGACCTTGTCCAGGCCGATGAAATAGAGCAGCCGCCCCTGGGCTTCGGGGAAGGTGCTGTAGGCCATCACCCCGCCCACCTGCCCCATGGCCTCCAGGATCAGCACGCCGGGCATCACCGGGCGGCCGGGGAAGTGCCCCTGAAAAAAGGGCTCGTTGAAGGTGACGTTCTTGAGGCCGCGCACGAACTCGCCCGGTTTCATCTCCAAGATGCGGTCCACCAGCAGGAAGGGATAGCGGTGGGGCAATATTTTGATGATCGCTTCCAGGTTCAGCGCGTGCTCGGTCATGGGCCTCTCCTTGCCAGGATGGGCTTTACGCTATTTGGGGTCGCCGCCCTTTTCCAGCTTGGCCACCCGCGCGAACAGTTCGGGCAGGCGCTGGATGAGCAGGCGGGTGCGCAGCCAGAGCTGGTGGGGCATGACCGTGGTGCCGCTCAGGACGGCCCCGGCCGGGACGTCCTTGGCCACGCCGCTTTGGGGGCCGATGATGGCCCGGTCGCCGATGCTCAGGTGGCCGCCAATGCCGGCCTGGCCGGCGATGATGACGTTGTCCCCCACCTTGGTCGATCCGCTGATGCCCACCTGGGCCACCAGCAGGGTGTTCTGGCCGATCACGCAGTTGTGGGCCACGTGGACGTGGTCGTCGGTCTTGACCCCGCTTTTGATCCAGGTGCGGCCGGTGGCGGCGCGGTCCACGGTGTTGAGCGCGCCCAGCTCCACGTCGTCGTCGATCTGCACGATGCCCACCTGGGGAATCTTGAAGTGGCGGTCGCCGTCGGGCACGAAGCCGTAGCCGTCGGCGCCGATCACGGTGCCGGAGTGGATGATGCAGCGCTTGCCCACGCGGCAGCCGTGGTGGATCACCACTGCCGCATGCAGCACGGTGTCATCGCCGATGACCGCCCCCGGCCCAACGTAGACCTGGGGATGCACCTCCACCCGGTCGCCGATGACCGCGCCCTCGCCCACGTAGGCCAGGGCATGGACGCTGACCTGGGACCCCAGTCTGGCCGAGGGCTCAACCATGGCCCTGGGATGGACCCCCAGGTCGCGGGGCGGCCGGCGGGTGGCGAAAGTGAGAACCTTGGCGAAAGCCAGGTACGGATCGTCCAGGCGGATCACGGCCAGGCCCGGCGGCGTGGCCTGTTCGGGCTTGACCAGGACCACGCCGGCCTGGCAGGTCGGCAGGTGGCGGGCGTACTTGGGGTTGGCCAGGAAGGCCAGGTCGGTCGGGCCGGCCTCCTCGATGCCCTTGATGCCCGAAACCTTGCGCTCGGCCGGCCCCTCCAGGCGGCCGCCCAACAGGGCGGCCAGCTCTCCCAGGGTTATCTCCATGCCCGCTCTAACCTAGGGGTGGGTCTTGTCGTAACCAGCGATCACCTGGGGGGTGACGTCGGCGCTTTTGGGGAAATACAGGGCGGTGCGGGCCTCCAGGATCAGAGAGTAGCCCTGGCGGGTGCCCAGGTCGGTGATGACCTTGCCCATCTCGCGCAGGATCGGGGCGAAGGCGTCGCGCTGGGCCTCGCGGATCTCCTGCTGGGCGTCGCGCTTGCGGTCGTTGAACAGCCGCACCTTGCGCTCCAGATCCCGCTCCTTGGCCAGCTTGGCCTCCGGCTTGAGCAGGGGAGCGGTCTTTTCCAGCTCCTGGCTGAGCCTCTGCACCTCGTCGCCCAGGCCCTTCAGCTCGGCCTCCAGCTTTTCGGCCCGCCGCTTGAGCTCGGCCTGGGCGCGCTTGCCCGCCGCGCACTCGTTGACCGCCCGCTCCATGTCCACCACCACGATTTGCCCCTCGGCCCGGGCCAGGCCGGGGGCCACCCAGGACAGGCCGAGAAGCAGGACCAGGCAGAGCAGGGCGATGCGGACCTTGTCGAATTTGAACATTGGGAGTCGCTCCTTGGTGGCCGCCAAAGGCCGTTCAGCTAAAAGATGCTGCCGATGGTGAATTCCCAGTTGGACTGGCTGTCGTCCGGCTTGGGATCCAGCACGTAACCGTATTCCAGGCGCAGGGGCCCCATGGGCGAGTACCAGCGTATGCCGCCGCCCACGCTGCTGCGCAGGTCGCTGAACTCATAACCCTGGTCCTCGGTCCAGACGTTGCCGGTGTCGTAGAAGACCACGCCCACCAGGCCGGCCTTGGCCAACAGCGGGAAGCGGTATTCCACGTTGGCCAGGGCCATGCGCTCTCCGCCGATGCGGTCGTTGGTGGCCGGGTCGCGGGGGCTCACCGATTGATAGTCGAAGCCGCGCAGGGTGTTGATGCCGCCCAGGAAGAACTTCTCGTAGATGGGCAGGTCGCCGCCGCTGTGGCCGGCCATCCAGCCCATGCGGCCATGGAGCACGAAGACGTGCTCCCACCACAGGGGGAAGTACCAGCCGGTGTCGCCGATCACCTTGGTGAAGGCATTGGTGCCGCCCAGGGGGCCGCCGGCGTATTCCACGCTGATGCTGTTGTCCGAACCGCGGGTCGGGTTGAAGACGTGGTCGCGGGTGTCCCGGCGCAGGATGCCGCGCAGCGAACTGGTGGTGTGCTCGCCCTCCTGGTCCCGGATGATGCGGGCCGCGTTGTTCTGGATGTCGTAGATGTTGGCCACTTCGTAGGTGTAGTAGGTGTAGAGCCGGGTGGCGGGCAGGGGAGTGGGCCAGCCCAGGCGGATGCGCCCGCCCAGGGCCTCCTTGCTGTAGGTGAAGTATTCGCGGTCCCAGTCGTAGAGGTCCACGCCGAAGCTCACCGGCTTGTCGAACAGCCAGGGCTCGGTGAAGCTGATGGTGTAACGGTTGGAGACGCCGCCGATCTGGCCCCTGAACTCCAACTGCTGGCCGCGGCCGAAAAGGTTGCTTTCGGCCACGCGGCCCATGAGCATGACCTTGTCCACCGTGGAGTAGCCGGCGCCGATGCTGAACTGGCCGGTGCGCTTCTCCTTGACGTCGATCTTCAGGTCCATGCGGTCGGGAGCGCTGCCTTTGGTGGTGCTGATGTGCACGTCCTCGAAGTAGTTCAGGCGGTGCAGGCGCATGTTGCCCTGGCGCAGGGCGCTGCCGGAGAAGAGATCGCCTTCGGCCACGCCCAGCTCGCGCCGGATGACGTTGTCGCGGGTGTGGGTGTTGCCGGTGATGAGGATGCGCTCGAAGTAGACCTTGTCGCCCTTCTTGATGCTGAAGGAGATGGAGACGGTCTGCTTTTGCTGGTCTTGCTGTATCTGGGGCCGCACGTCAACGTAGGCGAAGCCCTGGTCGGCGTACAGGCCGTTGAGGTAGGCGATGTCGGCCCGGAGTTGATCGCGGTTGAACCATTCGCCGGGCTTGGTTTTCATGGCCTGGGCCAGCTCGGCCTGGGGCTTGATCATCTCTCCGGTCAGGGCGACGTCGCTCACCTTGAAGCGCGGGCCTTCCTCCACCGGGATGCTCACCACCAGGCCGTCGGGGCCGCGGGTCACGCTGGGCTCGCCCACCCTGGCGTTCATGTAGCCGTGGTTGTAGTAGAAGTCGGTGAGCTTCTCCAGGTCCTGGTCCAGCTTGTTGCGCTCCAGGATGTTGCTCTCGGTCAGCCAGGTGAACCACCCGCTCTCGGTGGTGGACATGGCCTCCTTGAGCTCCTTGACGCTAAAAGCCTTGTTGCCGGTGAAGGTGATGGTCTTGATGAAGACCTTCTTGCCCTCCTCGATGTTGAAGGTCACCGAGGGGTCGCCGGAGGGCGTGGTCCCCACCGTGCTGGCGACCTTGACGTCGTAGTAGCCCTTGTCGTGGTAGAGCTTGACGATCTTTTCCTCGGCCTCCTTGACCGCCTCCGGCTTGAACACCGCGAAGGGCTTGATGCCGATCTGGTCGCGCAGGTCCTTTTCGTCGATGGCCTTGTTGCCCACCAGGTTGAGCTCGCGGATGGTGGGCTTTTCCTTGACCACCACCGTGACGACCTTGCCCTGGCCGGTGTCCTTGGTCTCCATGCGCACGTCGTCGAAATAGCCCATCTTCCAGACCGCGCGCAGGTCCTCGTCCAGACGCACCGGCGCGTAGGGCCCGCCGGCCTTGGTCTGCATCACCGCCTTGACCGCCTCGGCCTCGATGCGCTTGTTGCCCTGCACCTCCACCGTAGCCACCTGCTCGCGGCCGGCGGCCAGGGTGCCCAGCTCGCGGGCCAGGCGGTCGGTCAGCCCCTGCAGGGCGTCCATGCCCGCGCCCTCGGCGAAGACCGACTGCGGCCGGCGCATGCCCAGCACGTCCAGGAGCTTGGCGTCCAGGCTGACGTTGTTGCCGATCTTGGTCAGCGACCCATAGATGGCGTACTCCGCGCCCAGCTTGCCGGCCAGGTTGCGGGCCAGGGTCAGGTCCAGGGGCTTGCCGGCCTGGGCCAGGGCTTTGTTCACCTCGCCCGCGTCCAGCACCGAAACGCCCTCGGTCTTGAGCTTCTTGATCAGCATTTCCTGCAGGCCCTGGCGCATCTGGTCCAGCGGCTCGCGGCTGAAGACGTCGAAGGGGAAGACCGCCACCTTGGCCGGCTCAGCCGCCCAGCCCACCCCCGACCCGGCCCACAAGAGCCCGGCCAGCACCCAGAGCATCAGCTTCTTGATCATGCCGCCCCCGATCGTGCCGTTGGTCAGCGCCACCCAAAACCCAGCGTCCGGCGACCACTGCGGCGCCCGGCGCTAGTCCAGCGGATAAATCCTGCCGTCGGCCAGCCGAACCCTGCGCCCCAGGGCCTGGGCCAGCCTTTCGTTGTGGGTGGCCACCAGGGTGGTCAAACCCATCTCGGAGTTCAGGCGCAGAAACAAGGCCTGCACCTTTTCGCCGGTGCGCTCGTCCAGATTACCGGTAGGTTCGTCGGCCAACAAGAGGCTGGGGCGTAAAACCAGGGCCCTGGCCACCGCAACCCGTTGTTGTTCACCACCGCTCAACGCCCCAACCCGATGTGTTTGCCGATGGCCGAGACCCACCTCGTCCAAAAGCTCCCTGGCCCGCTCCTCGGCTTGGCCGCGGGTCCAGCGCGCCACCAGGGCCGGCATCATGACGTTCTCCAGGGCCGAGAACTCCGGCAGCAGGTGGTGGAACTGGAACACGAACCCAATCTGGCGATTGCGGAAGCCGGCCGCCGCGCGCTCGTCCATGCCGGCCAGGTCACGTCCGTCGATGACCACCCGGCCCCGGCTGGGCCGGTCCAAAGCGCCGACTATGTGCAATAACGTTGACTTGCCCACGCCGGAGGCCCCCAGGACGGCCACCGTCTCGCCAGCGTCAACCTTCAGATCCAAACCGCTCAGAACCTCCACCGCGCCGGCCGGACCCGCGTAGGTCTTGCAAAGCTGCTCTATTAGAATGAATGGGGCCTTTTCTGTCAAGGCCTCAGCGCCCTCGCGGCCCAGGTTTGACTCACTTATGTGCCCGTGAACCATGCTCATTCGTAACGCAAGGCCTCCACGGGGTTGAGCCGGCCGGCGGCCCGGGCCGGATAGATGGTGGCCAGCAGGCTGATGACCACCGCCGCGCAGGCCACCAAGAGCACCATCAGGGGCTCCACCTGCACCGGCAGGGTGGAGAGAGGATACACGTCAGCCGGCAGCTCGATGAACTTGTAGCGGGCCAGCAGGCCGCAGAGAACGAGACCCACCGCCAGGCCGGCCAGGGTGCCGCAGACGCCTATAATGAGCCCTTCGTACATGAAGATGCGCCGGATGCTCTGGCTGGTGCAGCCCATGGCCTTGAGGATGCCGATATCGCGGGTCTTTTCCATCACCAGCATGATCAGCGAGCTGACGATGCCAAAGGCCGCCACCAGCACGATCAAGGTCAGGATCACGAACATGGTGATTTTTTCAAGCCGCAGGGCCGCGAACAGGCTGTGGTTGGCCGCCATCCAATCGCGGTGGAAATAGCCCGGACCCAGCTTGGCGACGATGCGGTTGCCAACCTCGCCGGCCTGGTAGATGTCCTTGAGCTTCAGCTCCACCCCGTTGACCAGGCCCTCCAGGCCCAGGAAGTCCTGGGCGGCGGGCAGGGACACATAGACCAGGCTGGTGTCGTACTGGTACATGCCGGAATCGAACAGCCCGATCAGCCGGAAGGATTCGCTCTTGGGCGCGCGCCCCGCCGGCGTCTCCTCGCCCAGGGGGTTCAAGAGCTCCACCACGTCGCCGGGCGCCAGGCCCAGCCGCCGGGCCAGGGCGGCGCCCATCAAGAGGCCGGGCAGGTCCTCGCGGCCGGGGGCGGCCAGGTCGTCCAGCCGGCCGCGCACCATCATTTTGTTCAAATCGATCACCTTGAGCGAGCCGGGCAGCTCGACCCCGCGCAAGAGCACCCCGGTGGCCCCGGAGCGGCTGAGCAGCATCACCTGGCCATAGACATAGGGCGTGGCCCCCAGCACTTCAGGATCAGCCAGGGCGGCCCCCACCACCCGTCCGGGGTCCTCGATCTGGCTGGCCAGCTTGTAGAGGGTCAGGTGGCTGTTCAGGCCCAGGATGCGGTCTTTGAGCTGGGTCTCGAACCCGCCCATGACCGACAGCACCACGATCAGGGCGCAGACCCCCAGGCCCACCCCGGCCATGGAGAGCAGGGTGATGAGCGAGATGAAGGTCTGCTTGCGTTTGGCGCGCAGATAGCGCAGGGCGATGAAGACCTCGAAGGTCATCAGGCTTGCTCTGGCCTCAACAGGGGGAACAGGATCACCTCGCGGATGCTGGGCTGGTCGGTCAAGAGCATGGTCAGCCGGTCGATGCCGATGCCCTCCCCGGCCGTGGGCGGCATGCCGTATTCCAGGGCGCGCACGTAGTCCAGGTCCATGAACTGGGCCTCGTCGTCGCCGGCCTCCCTGGCCGCGGCCTGATCGCGGAAGCGCTCCAACTGGTCATCGGGATCGTTGAGCTCGCTGAAGCCGTTGCCCATCTCGCGTCCGGTGACGAAGAACTCGAAGCGGTCCACGATCTCCGGGTCCAGGTCGTTGGTGCGGCTCAAGGGGCTGATGTCGCGCGGATAGCCGGTGATGAAGGTGGGCTGCCAGAGCTCCGGCTCCACCAGCACGTCGAAGATCTTGGCCAGGGCCTTGCCCAGGCCCTCGCCGGGGCGGTGCACCCCGCCCAGCTCGCGCGAGAGCCCCAGCGCCTTGTCTACGTCAAAGAGCACCGAGGGCGGCACTCCGCCGATCTCCAGCAGGCTGGAGCGGAAGTCAAAGTTGCGCCAGGGCGGGGTCAGGTCTATCTCACGTCCCTGATATTCGAACCTCAAGGAGCCCTTCACGGCCTTGGCGCACTCGCAGAATATCTCCTCGGTCAGCGGGATGAGGTCCTCGAAGCTGGCGTAGGCCTGGTAGAACTCCAGCATGGTGAATTCCGGGTTGTGGCGCACGCTCACGCCTTCGTTGCGGAAGTTGCGGTTGAGCTCGAAGACTCGGTCCAGGCCGCCCACCACCAGGCGTTTGAGGTACAGCTCCGGGGCCACCCGCAGATAGAGCTTCATGCCCAGGGCGTTGTGATAGGTCTCGAACGGCCGGGCCGAGGCCCCGCCGGGGATGTGCTGCATCATCGGCGTCTCGACCTCCAGGAAGCCCCGGTCCTGGAGGATGCGCCGGATGGTTGCCACGATGGTGGAGCGGGCGCGGAAGATCTCGCGCACGTCCTGGTTCATGATCAGGTCCAGGTAGCGCTGGCGATAGCGCTGCTCCACGTCGGTCAGGCCGTGGAACTTCTCTGGCAGGGGGCGGTAGTTCTTGGTCACCAGGACCCAGGATTCCACCTTGAGGGTCAGCTCCTGGGTGCGGGTGCGGAAAAGCGGTCCCTTGACCCCTATGATGTCGCCCACGTCCAGCTTTTTGAACAGGCCGAAGCGCTCCTCGCCCAAGAGGCCCCTTTCCAGGTGGCACTGCAGGGAGCCACTGCGGTCTTGGAGTTTGATGAAGGCCGCCTTGCCAAAGGAGCGGATGGCCATGATGCGCCCGGAGATGGAGAACTTCAGGTCGTCCATGGCCTCCAGGCGCTCGCCGTCCAGGCGGCCATATTCGGCGATCAGCTTGCCGATCAGGTCGCGGGGCCGGAAGGTGTTGGGAAAAAGCGGCACCCCGGCGTCCTTGAGCTCCTGGGCCTTCTGACGCCGCTGGCGCATCAGAAGGTTGTCGTCGAGGATGCCCGCTGAGGGCTTTTCGGGTTGGGCTGGCTTTTGCTTCGGGTTATCAGACACTTCACGCACTCCTGCCCCGGCCGGGCCAGCGGTGGTCCCCTGGGACCGGGCCGGGCGGGTTTTGCCTTGAACTAGGCTACGTTATCTACGGCAGCCCCGGCCTTTTGTCAAGTGCGGCTCCTGGCGGTATTTTTTGTGTCGCGCCATTGACACAGGGGCCGTCAGTGGCCATATTTAGGCCGCAAAGGAATCCCAGGCCGAGCCTCAAGGTTTTGGCTGCAAGCTGACGGGGCGTGTGCCGCGTCCCGTGTCTTTATTTTCCATGGGAGATCGAAAAATGCAGTGCACCACCAACCGTCCGGGCTTGGACTGCTCCTTCATGAGCGGCAAGGGTTGCAACTACGCCGGCGGCGCCTGTCACACCATCACCGAGGCCTGCCAGGGTTGCGAGCGCACGGTCAGCGTCGGCGAGCAGGTCTATTGCAAGAGCTATCCCGATCCGGCCGCCAAATGGCGTTACGGAAATTGCAACTTCGCCACTCACATCAAGGCCGAGGTCAAGGAAGACGCCAAGAAGATCAACCCTCTCAAGGCCTCCAAGCGCGCCTCCGGCAAGAAGAAGTAAGCCCGCCCATAGTCCGCAACACGAACCGGGGCCCCGCATGGGGCCCCGGTTTTTTTGCCCCTGGAGCGCACATATCAAAGAGGGCGGGGATAAACCCCGCCCTTCTTCCCGTCTTGGAATGCCCTCATTGAGTTAGCGCTGGCTGGATCTCAGACCGCGCGGCCGAAATCGCGCCCGATCACCCGCAGCATGGCCGGGCCGCCGCGGGCGTCCTCGAACATCTGCACCGTCTCCGGCCAGAAGGCCTCCACCGCCGCCGCCGCGGCCCTGAGCTCGCGGCCCAGGCCGGGCACGGTGAGCCGGCTGATGCCGCGGGCGCAGGCCATGGCCGCCAGCAGGAAGGCCGCCAGGCCGGCGGGCAGGCCGGCCTGGCTGTGCAGGAAGGCTATCAGCGCCTCCACCGCCTCGATAGCCAGTCCCTCCGGCCGGCCGCCGCGGTGTCCGATGGCCGGGAAACCCACCCGCAGGCCCTGGGCGTCCTCGGCCCAGACCATGAGCGCCAGGCCGGCGCCTCCCCTGGCTCGCCGCAGCCGGGTCTCGGCCTTGAGTTCGTGCAGGGCTAGGCGGTCCTGGGCCGCGGCCAGGGCCTGCTCGGCCAGGTGCACCGGCAGGCCGGTGCTGACGAGGTCAACCCCCACCCGCTGGGGCTTGAAAGGCCCCTCGGCTTGAAGCGCGCGCAGACTCGCGGCCGGTTCGATGCGGGCCTCGGCCTCGCCGCCGCCGGCCGGATAGAAGCCCGGCGCTATCTCCACGTATTCCAGCCCCAGGCCCATGAGCCCCAGGTCCGGGGCCAACACCCGCCCGATCTGCTCGCTGGTGGCCCCGCCCAGGACGTGGGTGCCCCCGGCCAGGAACAGGCTGCTGTCCTGGCCGGCCAGGGCCAGGGGCAGCATCAGAGGCTCCAACAGCCAGGCCAGGGGGGCGGCGTTGGCCCGCTGGTGGGCCACGTCGAAGGTGTATTCGCCCGGTCGGGTCTGGCCGGGATGGACGTCCATCTCCGGCTGGCCCAGGGCGGCCCGGAAGCTGCCGCCGGTGACCACGGCGGTGGCGGCCACCGCGCTCAGGCCGCCGGGGCCCAGGCCGGCGCGCGGGCGGGGGTTGTCGTCCACCAGGCCCCGGCAGACCAACCGCCGGCCCGTAACGGCCGCCAGGGCCAGGGCCGTGCGCAAAGCCTGGTTGCGGCCGGCTCCGGCCTGGTTGATGAGCACGGGTTCGCCCACGCGATTCAATCTCCTGTAAACGGTGCGATATCGGGAACCAGAGTATACCCCAGGCGCGCCCAACCTTCCCACCCCATCGCGCGGGAAGTGGCCGTTGCTGCCGCTGAATACTCCGGCATTCAAGGCGCGAGGCCGGCGGAGGGAGGGCGGGCAAGAGCATGGAAGGTGAAAAGAATGCGGTCCAGCCTGGTTTGTGCAAGCCGGTGGCGGTGGCGGGCGGCCCAGCGGGAAGTTGTCGCGGTGCGCGGGTGGGGCGACTGGCGAGGGAAGCCGAGAAGAGGAGCATGTAAAGGAAACAGTGGGGCCAGCCTTTTCGGGGTGGCTCATGCCAGCGGCGTTGACGGGAGGGGATGCCCAAGGCGTTGGCGACAGGTCGAAACGCCCTTGGCGCCGCCCCGCGCCGCCCCGCTCTTTCACTTTCTTTGCCTTCATGTTCTTTTCTTCCCCGGCCCCCTGCCCGGCCATGCCCATCACATCCGGCCGGCGCGGAGCGGGTTGTAGGCGGCCGGCCCCTGGGCTATGCTTGGTGCCGTCGCCGCAACCCATTGCCGCCCCCAGAGCGAGGTCCGGCCGGCCGCCATGTCCCAGCCCCCTACCGCACCAACGCCCGCCTGGCCCCTGGGTCCGGCCCTGGAAAGGGTCGCCGGCCTTTTGGCCGCGGGCCAATCCGCCCTCCTGGTGGGGCTGGAGGCCTCGGCCAGGGCCTTCGCCCTGGCCCGGAGCTGGCTGGCCAATCCCCGCGCCTGGCTGGTGGCCTGCCCCACCCTGCCCGCCGCCGAGCACCTCTGCCGCGACCTGGAATTCTTCCTGGCCGGCGCGGCCAATGGCCGCTCGCCGGTGCGGCTGTATCCGGCCTACGAGGTTTCGCCCTACGAGGAGGTCTCGCCCCCGGCCGAGATCACCGCCCGGCGGATGGCCGTGCTCTGGGAGCTCATCGCGGCGGAAACTCCACTGATCGTGGTCACCTCCGCCAGGGGGCTCAGCGCCCGCATCTGCCCCCCGGAGCATCTCTTAGACAGCGCCCTGAACCTGGAGCCGGGGCAAAGCCTGGAGCGCCAGCGGCTCATCGACGTCCTCATAGCCGGCGGCTACAGCGCGGTGGGCCTGGTGGAGCAGGTGGGCGACTTCGCGGTGCGCGGCTCGGTGGTGGATTTCTACGGCCCGCTCTCGGACGACCCGGTGCGGGTGGAGTTCTTCGGCGACGAGATCGAGAGCCTGCGCGGCTTCGACCCGGTGGACCAGCGCAGTCAGCTCCCCCTGGCCGAGGCCACCCTCATCCCCTGCCACCCGGCCGACCTGAGCCCGGCCGGCGCGCGCCGGGCGGTGGCCGGCCTGCGCAAGCTGGCCGCGGCCGAGGGGCTCTCCTCCCGCCGTCTGGCCGAGCTGGTGGAAAAGATCGAACTGCGCTCCACCTTCGGCGGCCTTGAATCCCTGCTGCCGCTCTACTACGACCGCGGCGCCGACCTCTTTGCGTTCTTGCCGGAAAACCGGCTGCACGTGCTGGTGGAGCCGGCCGAGATCACGGCCCGCCTCATCGCCGAGGCCGAGACCCTGGAGGAGGAGTACGCAGAGGCCCTGGAGACCGGCCGCATCGTGCTGCCTCCGCCGCGCCTGCGCCGCACCCCGGCCCAGGTGGCCCAGCGCCTGACCGAACGCCCCCGCCTGCTGGCCAAGGCCCTGGCCCTGGGCGATCAGGCCGAGCCGGGCGTGGAGATGGTCGGCCTCAAGGCCGGCGGCCATCCCGGCCTGCACGCCGACCTGGCCCGCAAGGGCGAGGGCTCGCTCTTGGAGCGCTTCGTGGCCTGGGTGCGCGGCCAGGGCGAGGAGGGCCGCGACGTGCTCTTGGTCTGCCGCTCCCGCGCCCAGCTCGACCGCCTGGGCGAGCTGCTCACGGAGCGCGAGCTGGACGTGGCCACCATCTCCGCCCCGGCCCAGGCCGCCGCCGACCTGGCCGGCCGGGGCCGGCTCTGGCTCTGCCTGGGCGGCCTGGGGTCGGGCTTCGCCCCGGCCGAGCTGCCCATCACCTTCGTCACCGAGGACGAGGTCTTCGGCGCGCCCAGGGTGGTGCGGCAAAAGGCCCCGCCCAAGCTCTCGGCCCTGTTGGCCGCCCTGGACGACCTGGCCCCCGGCGACCTGGTGGTGCACGTGGACCACGGCGTGGGGCGCTACGAGGGGCTCCTCAGCATGGCCGTGGGTCCGGCCGAGAGCGATTTCCTGCTCCTGACCTACCACGGCGGCGACAAGCTCTACCTGCCGGCCGACCGCATCGGGCTCATCAGCAAGTATCGCGGCCCGGAGGGCGCGGCCCCGGCCCTGGAGCGCCTGGGCGGCAAGACCTGGCAAAAAACCCGCAGCCGGGTCAAGAAGGCGGTGGAGGCCATCGCCCGCGACCTGGTGGAGCTCTACGCCGCCCGCAGCTTCCAGAAGGGCTTCGCCTACGCCCAGCCCGACGGCGCCTTCCGCGAGTTCGAGGCCACGTTTCCCTATCAGGAGACCCCGGACCAGGCGCGGGCCATCGAGGAGGTCATCGCCGACCTCACCGCGCCCCGGCCCATGGACCGGCTCATCTGCGGCGACGTGGGCTTCGGCAAGACCGAGGTGGCCCTGCGCGCGGCCTTCATGGTGGCCATGCAGGGCCGCCAGGTGGCCTTCCTGGTGCCCACCACCGTGCTGGCCGAGCAGCACTACCAGACCTTCTTCGCCCGCCTGGCCAACGAGCCCTTGAACGTGGAGTCTCTGAGCCGGTTCAAGACCGCCGCCCAGCAGAAGGCGGTGCTGGCCGACCTGGCCAAGGGCAAGATCGACATCATCGTGGGCACCCACCGCCTGCTCTCCGGCGACGTGGTCTTCAAGGACCTGGGCCTGGTGGTGGTGGACGAGGAGCAGCGCTTCGGGGTGCAGGACAAGGAGAAGCTCAAGAAGCTGCGGCGGCTGGTGGACGTGCTGACCCTCACCGCCACCCCCATCCCCCGCACCCTGCAGATGAGCCTGTCGGGCATCCGCGACCTGAGCGTCATCAACACCCCCCCGGCCGACCGCCAGGCCATCGGCACCTATCTGGCCACCTTCAGCGCCGCCAGCCTGCGCGAGGCGGTGCAGCGCGAGCTGGACCGCGGCGGCCAGGTTTTCTGCGTGCACAACCGGGTGCAGGACATCGCCCGCACCGGCCGGCTGGTCAAGGACCTGGTCCCCAAGGCCCGCGTGGGGGTGGCCCATGGCCAGTTGGCGGAAAAATCGCTGGAAAAGGTCATGATGGCCTTCGTGCGCCGCGAGCTGGACGTCCTGGTCTGCACCACCATCATCGAAAGCGGCCTGGACATCCCTAGCGCCAACACCATCATCATCAACGACGCCGACAAGCTGGGTCTGAGCCAGATATACCAGCTCCGGGGCCGGGTGGGGCGCGGGGGCGAGAAGGCCTACGCCTACCTTTTCGTGAAAAGCGAATCCAGCCTGAGCCGCGACGCCGCCAAGCGCCTGAAGGCCTTGATGGACTTCACCCAGCTCGGCAGCGGCTTCGCCATCGCCATGCACGACTTGCAGATACGCGGGGCGGGCAACATGCTGGGCGAGGTGCAGTCGGGGCACGCGGCCGAGGTGGGTTACGAGCTTTATTTGCAGATGCTGGAGGAGGCGGTGGCCGAGCTCAAGGGCGAGGCCGCGGCCGAGGGTCCGGAGCCGGAGCTGCACCTGGCCATGAAGGCCGGCCTGCCGGAGGACTACGTGCCCGATCCCCAGGTGCGCCTGGGGCTCTACCGCCGCCTGGGCGCGGCCAGGGGCCGGGATCAGTTGGACGCCATCCGCGCCGAGTTGGACGACCGTTTCGGACCGGCTCCGGAGGCCGCGGCCAACCTGCTCATGGCGGTGGAGGTCAAGGCCCTGCTACGCCAGCTCTGGGCCACCCGGATGGATCTCTCGCCGGCCGCTCTCCAGGTGCACTTCACCCACTCGGCCCGGCTGGAGGTGGACCGGCTGTTGGACATGGCCTCGCGCGAGCCCCGCCGGGTGCAGGTGCACCCCGACGGCCGGGTTAACGTGGTGCTGAATCCCGGCCTGCCCCTCTGGGACCAGGCCAAGGATTTCTTGCATTCCATAGGCGCCCATGGTAACTAACTTGCTTGTTATGTTGCTACTTTCGCTCAAGCCCCCCGCCTGGGCCCAGGGCGGGAGGTTTTTGGTTTTGGCCCTGGCCTGGCTCTCGCTGAGCCTGGCCCCCGGCTGCGCCCCAGGCCCCCATCCCTCGGAGGTGGCCAATGTCGAGGGGCGCTCCATCGGCCTGGCCGACTTCCTGGCCCAGACCGCCTTCATGGGCCTGGGCAAGGATGCCGCCGCCCTGTCGCCCGATCTGCGCCAGGCGGTCCTGGAAACCCTGGTGCGCCGCCGGCTGGTGCTGATGCAGGCCGAGTCCAGGGGCGTGCGCCTGGAGCGCGAGGAATTGGACCGGGAGGAGGCGTCGCTGCGCCGGGGGCTGAGCGAGGAGGCCTTCGAGCTGACCCTCATCGCCCAGGGCATCGAATACGAGGAGTGGCGACGGGTGCTGGCCGAGGAGCTGCTGATGCGCAAGACCCTGGAGCTGGTCCTGGCCAGCCAGGTGCAGATTTCCCCGGACGAGATACGGACCTATTACCAGAGCCACCGCGACGAGTTCGAGCAGCCCGAACAGGTGCTGGCCCAGCACGCCCTGGTGCCCAGCAAGGAGATGGCCCTGGACCTGCTTGAACGCCTGAACCAGGGCCAGGACATGAGCCGGGCGGCCGACGCGCTGGGGGTCGGGCTGCCCGACGAGGGCGAGCCCATCTGGCTCAGCCGGGGGCACATGCCGGAGGCCCTGGAGGACAAGGTCTTCGCGCTCTCGCCGGGCAAGCTGGCCGGACCCTTGCCCAGCCCCTACGGGTTCCATGTGGTGCGGGTGCTGGCCCGCCGCCCGGCCCGGACCCTGGGGCTGCCCCAGGCCGCCGATGACATCCAGCGCCAACTGGCCGGCGCCAAAAAAGAACTGCTGGCCGGCGAGTTCATCGAACAACTGCGCCAAAAGGCCAAGGTGAACCTGAACGCCGAATTCGCCAAGAGCGGCAAGTTCGGACCAACGGGGAGTTGATATGCGCGTTCGCCCGATCGCTCTGGCCGCGATGCTTTGCCTGTTTGGATTGCCGGCCTCCAGCCCGGCCCAGGAGGTCAACCGGGTGGTGGCGGTGGTGGGCGACGAGGTCATCACCACCCTGGACCTGGAAAAGATGGAGCGCCAGTTGCAGGAGCAGGTGGCGGCCGCCGGCGCCGCCCGCCCCGGCGATCCCCTGCCCACCGCCGCCCAGATCCGGCGCATGGGCCTGGACCGGCTGATCGAGGACAAGATATTCGCCCAAGAGGTCGCCCGCCTCAAGCTCACGGTCAGCCAGGGCGAGCTCAACAGCTACATCGACCGCATCAAGGCCTCCAACCAGCTCAGCCAGGAGGAGTTCGTGGCCCAGCTCAGCCGGCGCGGGGTCACGCTCGAAGAGTATCAGGAGGATCTGAAGCGCGAGATACTCAAGCACAAGCTGGTGGACCGCAACGTGAAGTCGCGGATAGTGGTCAGCGACAAGGAGGTGGAGGAGTTCTATCGCCAGCACGCCGAGGGCTCCTCATCCGCCGGACAGGTGCGCCTGCGGGCGGTTTTCTTGCGGGTGGAGGACAAGGCCAGCCCCGCCCAGGAGGAGCAGGTGCGCAATCAGGCCGCCGAGCTTCAATCCCGCGTGGCCAAGGGAGCAGATTTCGCCGAGGCGGCCCGCAAATACTCCCAAGGCCCTGGCGCGGAGCAGGGCGGCGACCTGGGGCTGGTGTCGCCGGGGGATCTGCTGCCCAGCATGCGCGAAGTCCTGGCCCAGCTCAAGCCGGGCCAGGTCAGCCCGGTGTTCAAGATTCCCGGCGCCTACGTTTTCATGAAACTTGAGGACCAGGCCGCGGCCGCGGTGAGCGGCCTCACGCCCCAGCTCAGGGAGCAGATCAGGCAGAGGCTGGAGCAGGAGACCATGGAAAAGCGCTTTCGCGAATGGCTGCGCGAACTGCGCTCCAAGGCCTACGTGCGGGTGATGGAGTAGCCCCGCCCCCCCGCCCCGGAGGTCGGCCCAACTCGGCCGCCGCCGCCGGTCAACCCCGGCCGCGGCGGCCGCGACGTTGACGGCCCCGCGGGGCTTGGGTATATTGCCAGCTTGTTTTGTCCGCACAACCGGAGGCGTTGGCCATGCGTGTCCTGTCCGGAATCCAGCCGTCGGGCTCCCTGCACATCGGCAACTATTTCGCCATGATGGGGCCCATGATCCGCTATCAGGAGGAACACGACCTCTTTTGCTTCGTGGTCAACTACCACGCCCTGACCACGGTGACCGACGGCCGCAAGCTGGAGCAGGAGACCCTCAACGCGGTGCTGGATTTCCTGGCCCTGGGGCTGGACCCGGACAAGTCCACCTTCTACGTGCAGGGCGACGTGCCGGAGGTCTGCGAGCTGACCTGGATATTGAACAACCACACCCCGGTGGGCCTTTTGGAGCGGGCGCACTCCTACAAGGACAAGCTGGCCAAGGGCTTCGCCCCTCACAACGGCCTGTTCAGCTATCCGGTGCTGATGGCCGCCGACATCCTGCTCTACCAGGCCCACGCGGTGCCGGTGGGCAAGGACCAGAAGCAACACCTGGAGATCACCCGCGACATCGCCATCAAGTTCAACTTCGCCTATGGCGAGGCCTTCGTGGTGCCCGAACCCTGGATCGACGAGGGCACGGCGGTCATACCCGGCATCGACGGCCAGAAGATGTCCAAGAGCTATGGCAACACCCTGGAGATTTTCGGCGGCGAGAAAGAGCTCAAGAAGAAGGTCATGAGCATCGTCACCGACTCCACGCCGGTGGAGGCCCCCAAGGACCCGGAAAAGTGCAACGTCTATAAGCTCATCAGCCTGTTCATGACCCCGGACGAACGAGAGGATCTGGCCAACCGCTACCGGGCCGGCGGCCTGGGCTACGGCACGGTCAAGAAGGAGCTGCACGGGCGCATGTGGGAATACTTCGCGCCCTACCGCGCCAAGCGGGCCGAGTTGGCGGCCGACCTGGGCCAGGTGCGGCGGATCATGCAAAAGGGCGCGGACAAGGCCAGGGCCGTGGCCTCGGTCACCCTGCGCGACGTGCGCCAGCGGGTGGGGCTGAATTACTAGCAACGCCCCCGGCTTCCCCTTCTCGCCCAAAGGCTGGCGCCGGCACCAGCGCCGCCTGGGCGAACGCCTGGCCGCGCCGGAGATGGCCCCGGCCCGGCGATTGGCCGCGCTGGTGGACTTGCCGGATGGCGCGGAGTGAAAGACACCGCCCCCTCACCCTGCCCTCTCCCCCAAGGGCTGGGGAGAGGGTTGGGGAAAGACAACCGCGGGCGGCAAACCTCACTGACCCCTCGCACCGGTTGACGAGACGCCCCTGGCTGGCAAAGCCGGCGATAACGGGAATGGTCATGGCGAGGAGCAACCCGGATGGGTTGCGATCCGGCAATCTCTTGGCTCCTTATTTCATGAAAAAAAGAGATTGCTCGGCCGCGTTCGCAGTGACAGGAAGGTGCGGCATTGCCTGGCACGACAAAGGCCCGGCCTCGCCCGGCCGGGCCTAGCGTTTCACGATCGCCGCTTTAGGCTAGATTTCCTTGCCCTGGGCCTTGAGCTCCTGGCCGCAGGCGATGCCCTGCTTGCGCCCCACCAGGAAGCACAGGTTGCAGGAGATGCAGGCCGCCGGCTGGTCTCCACCCTGCTTCCAGTAATTGGCCAGGTGGGGTTGGCGGATGAAGGGCCGGCTCAGGGAGACCGCGTCCACCTGGTCCAGGGCGGCCTCGATGCGCGCCCGGCTGCGCCAGCCGCCCACGCTGATCACCGGGCAGTCCACCACCGCCTTGACCGCCTTGGCGTTGGCCAGGAAATAGCCCTCGTCCTCCGGCCCCTTGACCACCCGCGCGCTGCCGGCCTTGCGTTCGGCCGGCACCCCGCCGCTGACCTCGATGGCGTCGATGCCGGCCGCGCCCAGCCAGGCCGCCACCTGCACCGCCTCGTCCAGCTCCAGGCCGCCGGGATAATGGTCGTGACTGTTGAGCTTGATGAACAGCGGATAGCGCGGCCCCACCGCCTGGCGGCAGGCCTGGTAGACCTCCAGGCCGAAGCGGGCGCGATTCTCCAGGGAGCCGCCCCAGTCGTCGGCGCGCAGGTTGGTGTTGGGGCTCAAGAACTGGTTGATGAGATAGCCGTGGGCTCCATGCAGCTCCACCGCGTCGAAGCCGGCCGCCTTGGCCCGGGCCGCCGCCTTGGCGAAGGCCTCCACGATGTCCCAGATCTCGTCGCTCGTCAGCTCGCGCACCTGCTCGTTGAAGGCCGGGTGCAGAATGGCCGAAGGCCCCACCGGCGGCTGGCCGATCCACTCGTGATTGGTCTGCCCTCCGGCATGGACGATCTGCAACGCCACCAGGCCGCCCATCTTGTGCACTGCGTCGCTCATGCGGGCCAGCGGGCCGATCATGGCGTCGATGTGCGCGCCGGTCTGGCGCACCAGGCCGCGCCCCTCCGGGCGCACGAAGGCGTAGCCGGTGATGACGAGCCCCACCCCGCCCGCGGCCAGGTCGGCGGTGAGGTTGATGCTGTCGAAACTGGGGCTGCCGTCGTCGGCGGCCATGCCCTCCCAGGTGGCGCTGCGCACCAGGCGGTTGGGGATCGTCAGCCCGCCCAGCGACCAGGGCGTGAAGATGTCGGCCATGCGGTGTCCTCCGGATTTGTCCTGGCCTCTACTCTAGCCGTGTCGAGCCCCCACGGCAAGCGCGCAAAAAAGCGGGCGCGCGGCATCGATGCGCCGCGCGCCCGTGTCGGACTAGATTCGGCGAAGGCCTACTTGACCATCACGTACTTGCCGTCCTTGACCTGCAACATGACCATGGAGTCCACGCCCAGGCCGTTGTGGTCCTGGGCCGAGAGATTGTAGACGCCGCTGACGCCCACGTAGCCCTTGGTGTTCTCGATGGCGTCCTTGAGCTGGGCCGGGTCGGTGCCGGCCTTCTTCATGGCGTTGACCACCAGGTAGATGGCGTCCCAGGCGTAGCCGGAGTGGGTGTTGATGGGATACTGGGCGCCGTACTTGTAGACCTCGTCATAGAGCTTGACGAACTCGGCGATGACCGGCTTCTGGGGGTCGCTGTCGGGCAGGTCCCGCCAGGTCATCAGCTTGGTGGCCGGCATCAGGTCGCCCTCGGCGGCCGGGCCGGCCAGGCTCAGATAGCGCGGGCCGGGCAGGCCATGGCACTGCACCAGCGGGGCCTTCAGCCCCAAGGCGTGGTGGTTCTTGCTCACGATGGCCCCGGCGTCGCCGATGGTCCAGCAGACGATGGCCTGGGGTTCGGCAGCGGCCAGCTTGGTGAGCTGGCTTTTCATGTCCACGTCGCTGGGGTTGAACTGCTCCTGGGCCACGATGGCGAGCCCCATCTCCGGAGCCAGCTTGGTCAGCCAGCGCAGGCCGTCGCGGCCGAAGCCGTCGCTGGCGGTGATGAGCGCCAGCTTGGTCAGACCCTGGGCCTTCAGGTGCTCCAAGACCTTCTGCACGGCGGTGGAGGAGCGCTGGGGGGCCTTGAAGACCCAGCGGGCGGTGCCGAAGTCCATGGGGCCGATCTTGCCCTCCATGATGACCGGGTCGCCGCCCACGGTCATCACGATGGGCAGCATGGCCGCCTCGATCTGCTTCTTGACCGCCATGCCCTCGTCGGTGCTGGTGGGCCCCACCACCGCGGCCACCTTGTCCACCGCCAGGAACTTCTTGAGCACCATGACCGCCTTGGTGGGGTCGCCCTCGGTGTCGCCCAGGATCAGCTCGATGGGTCGGCCGTTGACCCCGCCCTCTTTGTTGATCTTGTCCACCACCATCTGGGCCACCAGCTTGGTGGGCGCGCCGATGCCGGCCGCCGGCCCGCTCAGGGCGAAGAAGGCGCCGATCTTGATGGGCTCGGCCGCCGGAGCCGGAGCAGCCACGGCCAGGGCCAGCGCCAACGCCGCCAATAACGCACACTTTTTCATGTCGCCTCCCCTTTTCGCATGAAATATCAACTGTCAAAACGATTAGTTGCAAACGAGCTCCAAGCAAATTCCCGCTTCACCGGGCGCCTTGAGCCGCGCCAGTAGCCGCGCGCGCCGCGCACGCCGCGAGGTGGCTTTCGCCTAGGCATCGCCTTCCTCGAAGCGCTTGTCGAAAACGCGCTGGCTTTTGCGCTCGCTGCGCGGCAGGGCGCCGTAATCCACCAGCTCCACCTCGGCCGTCACCAATATCTGGCTCTTGATGGCGCGCTGGATATCCCTGGCCACCCGTTCGTCGTCGCCGGGCGCTGAACCGGGGATGCGCTCCACCCGTATGGTCATCCAGTCCTTGCCCTGCCGGTGCTCCAGGATGATCTGGTATTCGCTGCCCACTCCGCGGCTGTAGCTGAGCACGCCGTCGATCTGGCCGGGATAGATGTTCACCGCCCGGTACTTGATCATGTCGTCGCTGCGGCCCAAGAGGCGGTCGTGGCGGGGCAGCGGGTTGCCGCAGGGACAGGGTTCGGGAATCAGGCGGGTCAGGTCGCGGGTGCGGTAGCGGATGAGCGGCGCGGCCTCTTTGCGCAGGGTGGTCACGACCATCTCGCCGACCTCGCCGGGAGCCACCGGGGCCAGGGTTTCGGGGTCGAGCACTTCCAGGATGTAATAGTCGGCCCAGTAGTGGATGCCCTGGTGGGCGGCGCACTCCAGGCCGGTGCCGGGTCCGTAGAGCTCGGTCATGCCGGGGATGTCGAAAAGCTCCACCCCGCCCAGGCCCTCGCCGATGCGCCGGCGCATGGCGTCGCTGGTGCGCTCGGAGCCGTAGATGACCTTGCGCACCCTCACCCGGTCCATGAGCCCGCGCCGGTTCACCTCCTCGGCCATGAGAAGCGCCATGGATGAGGTGCAGCAGAGCACCGTGGTCTGGAAGTCCACCAAAAACTGGCACTGCATGTCCAAAAAGCCGGGACCGGCCGGGATGGCCAGGGCGCCGAAGCGCTCGCAGCCGAGCTGGAAGCCCACCCCGGCGGTCCAGACGCCGTAGCCCACGCAGATCTGCACCCGGTCGCTGGTGGTGAGCCCGGCCATCTCATAGCAGCGGGCGAACATGTTGGCCCAGTCGTCGACGTCGCCGGCGGTGTAGCTCATCACCTTGCGCTTGCCGGTGGTTCCGCTGCTGGCGTGAACGCGCACCACCCGCTCCAGGGGCACGCTGAGCAGGGGGAAGGGATAGCCCTCCTGCAGGTCGGCGGCGGTGGTCAGGGGCAGTCGCCTCAGGTCGTCCAGGCCCTGGATGTCCGCCGGCCCCACCCCGGCCGCGTCCAGGCGGGCGCGGTAGAAGGGGCTGCCCTGATAGGCGTGGTTCACGGTCCATTTCAGGCCGGCCAGTTGGCTGGCCTTGAGTTCGGCATCGCTGGCGAAGACGGGCATGAAGGTCATGGCTAGCGTGCTCCATGCAGCAAGGGATAGGCGTAGGCCCCGGCGGTGAGGGCGAAGAGCAGGCTGAGCAGGACGCCCACCGGGTGCGCGGCGCGGAAAAAGCGGAATTGCAGGCCCAGGCGCAGGAGCCAAAAGGCGGTGAAGGCCGCGATCAGCTTGCGCCCCAGGGGGCCGGCCAGGAGCTCCGGCGCGAAAAAGAACGAGAGATAGGCCGCCACGCAGAAATGGAAGGTGAGGCACAGGTTGAGCACCTGCATGACCCCCCGGTTCACCGGGTCCAGGCCGGCCAGACTTTTTTGCCAGGCGAAGACGCGCGGAAAGAGCAGGTGGAAGACCGCCCAGCCCAGGTGCAGCGCCCCGCCCAGGTAGAGGCAGTACAGGGCCGTCCGGTTCACGCCTCGTCCTCCTGGCCGTCACTCCCACCCAGGTGGCTGATGAGCCACTGGCCGCCGCGCTCCACGTGCTCCTTGGCCAGGCGGCCGGCGCTGTATGCGTCGCGGGCCTTGATGGCCGCCACCACCCCCCGGTGCTCCTCGGCCGACCAGTGGCCGGCCGGCAGGTTGCTCATCATCACCCGGCTGATGCGCTCCAGCTCGTCCTTGAGCTCGCCCAAGAGCCGCTGCAAGAGCTTGGAGCCGGCGGCCTGGTAGAGCAGGTCGTGAAAGCGCACGTTGAGCTCCAGCAGGCGTTCTTCGTCCCGCCGGGCCAGGGCCTCCTCGAACTGCTCCAGCGAACGCTCCATCTCGCGCAGCAGCCTGGCCGGAGCGCGGCGGGCGGCCAGCTCGGCGGCGTAGGCCTCCAGCACCCCGCGCACGCCCATGGCCTCCTCCACCTCCTCGGCGCTGAGCGGGCGCACCTCGTAGCCGCCGCGGGGGCGCTTGGTCAAAAGGCCCTCCTGCTCCAGGCGGTGCAGGGCCTCGCGCACCGGGGTGCGCGACAGGCCCAGGAGCTCGCCCAGGCGCTCCTCCACCAGGCGCTCGGCCGGGGCCAGCTCGCCGCGCAGCACCAGGCGGCGGATCAGGTCGGTGGCCTCCTGGCCCAGGGGCCGGCGGCGCAGGTTGGGCGTGGCGCGTCGCATGGCATGCACTCCTTTTCGGCCTCAGGCCTCCTGGTCCAGCTCGCGGTAGCGGGCCTGGGCCTCCGGCGAGACCCGCACCCGCTCCGGCCCCAGGAAGGCCTCGCGCAGCATCTCGTCGGCCATGATCTCGGCCGTGGTCCCGCTCATGCGGATGCGGCCGCGGGTGATGACATAGCCGCGCTGGCTCACCCCCAGCGCGCCCAGGGCGTTCTGCTCCACGATGAGCACGCTGGCCCCGGTTTCCGGCAGCCGGCGCACGGTCTCGAATATCTCGCGGGCCACCAGGGGGGCCAGGCCCAGGGTGGGTTCGTCCAGAAGCAGCACCCTGGGCGCGGCCATCAGCGCCCGGCCCATGGCCACCATCTGCTGCTCGCCGCCGGAGAGGGTGCCGGCGGCCTGGGTCAGGCGCTCGGCCAGGCGCGGGAACAACGTCAACACCCGCTCCAGGTCGCGGGCGACCTCCGCCCTGAGTCCGCGCGCCCGGCGGGCGTAGGCCCCCAGCATGAGGTTTTCCAGCACGGAGAGCGGGCCGAAGAGCTGGCGGCCCTCCGGAACCTGCACCACCCCGGCCTCCACGATGCGGGCCGGCTTTCGGTTGCTTATCACCGCGCCGTCCAGCTTGATCTCGCCCCGGTCCGGGCGCATCAGTCCGGAGACGCAGCCCAGCAGGGTGGACTTGCCCGCGCCGTTGGCCCCCAAAAGCGCCACGATCTCGCCCCGGCCCACGACAAGGCTCACATCCTTGAGCGCCCGCACCGGGCCATAGGCGTAGTGCACCGACTCCACCCTAAGCATGGGCCGCCCGCCGGTCCTGGCCGCCGTGGCCGTTGCCGCCGTTGAGCGGCTCATCGCGCCCGCCCAGATAGGTGCTGAGCACCTGAGGATCGTTCTGCACCTGGTGGGGGTCGCCCTGGGCGATCTTTTGGCCGAAGGAGAGCACCACCACCTGGTCGCTGATCTTCATGACCAGGGCCATGTCGTGCTCCACCAGGACCAGGCCCACGCCATCGCCGCGCGCCGCCAACAGGGCGCGGCCCATGGCCTCGGTCTCGCTGGCGTTGAGTCCGGCCACGGGTTCATCCAACAGCACCAGACGCGGCCGGGCGGCCAGGGCGCGGGCCAGCTCCAGGCGCTTGCGGTCGCCATAGGAGAGCTGGCCGGCCGGCCGGTGGGCCACCCGCGCGAGATCCAGGGCCTCCAGGGTCTCCATGGCCCGGTCGTGGATGGCCCGCTCCTCGGCCCGCATGGCAGGCAGGCGCAGGATGGCGGCCGCGAAGCCCTGGCGGGTCACCGCGTGCAGACCCACCATGACGTTTTCCAGCACGCTCAGATGGGCGAAGACCTGGAGGTTTTGGAAGGTGCGCGTGAGCCCCAGGCGGGCCAGGCGGTGGCTGGCCAGGCCGGTGACGTCGGCCCCGGCGAAAAAGACCCGCCCGGCCTGGGGGCGGTAGGCCCCGCCGATGCAGTTGATGGCCGTGGTCTTGCCCGCGCCGTTGGGTCCGATCATGGCCGTGATGGCCCCAGCTTGGGCGCTGAAGCTCACGCCGTCCAGGGCGCGCACCCCGCCAAAACCCATGGACAGACCCTCGACTCTGAGCAAGGGCTCCATCAGGCGCCCTCCCCCGCCCGCCGGGCGCGCAGCCGGCCCCAGAGCCCGGCCAGCCCCTGGGGCTGGAAGATGAGCAGGATGAGCAGCACCCCGCCGTAGAACACGTCCTTGTATTCCTCGAACACGTGCAGCACCTGGGGCAGCGGGGTGAGGAAGGCCGCGCCCAGGAAGCCGCCCCACAAGGAGCCCATGCCGCCCACCAGGCACATGCTGACCAATTCCACCGAGACGAAGATGTCGAAGCTTTTGGGCGTGATGATGCCGTAGTAGTGGGCGTAGAGCCCGCCGGCCGCGGCGGCGTAGACCGCGCTGATGACGAAGACCGTGGTCTTGTAGGCGGCCACGTCCACCCCCAGGGCGGCGGCCGCGGCCGGGGCGTCGCGCAAAGCCCGCAGCCCGCGCCCCACCCGCGACTCGGCCAGGTTGCGGGCCACGATGAGGCCCAGGATGGCCGCGCTCCAGACCAGCCAGTAAAAGGACTGGTCGTCCACGATGGCCAGCCCGAAGATGCTCAGGCTGGGGATGCCGGCCAGGCCGCTGGGTCCGCCGGTGACCTGGTCCAGTTGCAGCAGCAGGCTGGTGACGATGAGGTTGAAGCCCAGGGTGGCCATGACCAGGTAGTTGCCGGCCAGGCGCAGGGTGGGCAGGCCGATGACCAGGGCCGTCAGGGCCACCAGGAGCACGGCCAGCGCCAGGGCCAGCCAGGGATTGAGGCCGTGGCTGGCCGAGAGGATGCCGCTGACGTAGGCCCCCAGGCCATAGAAGGCGGCGTGGCCCAGGCTGATGTGGCCGGCGAAGCCGATGAGCAGGTTAAGGCCGGTGACCACGATGAAGCACAGCGCCACCACGTTGAGCACGTTGAGGTGGTAGGGATTGCCCATCAAGAGCGGCATGACCGCCACCGCCGCGGCCAGTGCGGCCAGTTGCAGGGCGAAGATGCGCCCGCCCCTGGTCATGCCCGCGCCGCCTCGCCCCGCCCCAACAGCCCCTGGGGGCGGATGAAAAGCACCAGGATCAGCACCACGAAGGCGATGACGTCCTTGAAGGCGCTGGAGATGACCCCCGCGCCCAGGCTTTCCAGCAGGCCCAGCAACAACCCGCCGGCGATGGCCCCGGCGAAGCTGCCATAGCCGCCCAGCACGGCGGCGGCGAAGCCCTTGAGGCCGATGAGCACGCCGACCTGGTAGGAGACGGTGGTGATGGGGGTGATGAGCATGCCGGCCACCGCCCCCAGGCCGCCGGCCAGGGCGAAGGAGAGCATGACCATGCGGTTGACGTCGATGCCCATCAGGGCCGCCGCGCGGGGGTTCAGGGCCACGGCCCGCATGGCCTTGCCGGTCAGGGTGCGGTTGAAGAACCAGGCCAGCACGGCGATGGCCATGAGCGTCACGCCCAGCACCCAGAGATTCTGGGGGGTGAAGGTGGCCCCCAGAAGGCGCAAGGGCGTCTCCGGACTGAACGACGGCACCGCCAGGGCCTGCTTGCCCCAGATTTCCTTGAACACCCCTCGCATGAGCACGCTGGCCGCCACGGTGATGAAGATCAGCACCGTGATCTCGCGGCTTTTGGCGGGGCGGATGGCCAGGCGCTCCAAGGCCGCGCCCGCGAGCGCCGCGCCGGCCACGGTGAGCAAAAACGCCAGGGGCAGGGGCAGGCCGGCCGCGTGCAGCAGGCTGTAGAGCAACAGCCCGCCCAGGCTTAGGAAGTCGCCCTGGGCGAAGTTGACGATGTGGGTGGCGTTGTAGATGAGGCAGAAGCCCAGGGCCACCAGGGCGTAGACCGCGCCGGTGGTCAGACCGCTCATGACGTACTGGCTCAGTTGCTCGCCGCCCACGCGCCCCGCCAGGGAGATGGACCGATGGTGAAACCCGGCCCGGATTGTATTTCGTATACAGTATACGTGGAGAATCTACCGGCAAGGCGGGAGGCTGTCAAGCGGGGAAGTGTTCGGGGGGCAGGATGCGCCAGCGCGAGCGGGTCCAGGCGTGGATCGGACCCCGGAAAGGATAATGACATGAAGTGAAGAAGGGGCGGCGCCACCCGCGCCACCGTTTATTGTTCTTTTTTTGCCGCGCCTGACATGCCACGAGGCCGCGAACTGCTCCCGCGGCCTTGCGCCGAAACCTCTTGTCGCTACGCGACCCGGACAGCCGCTGGCTGTCCGGGCCACCCGAAGATAACGCAGATGATTAGTTAATCGCCACCCTTGACCCAGACGAAGCGATATCGTATGCAGTAACCGTGGCCTTATATTAGGAGAGGTGCGCCTATCCGCATGGCCCATGTAGAGCTTTGATTGGCGTCATACCCTGGGCGACCTCACTGTAGGTTATGGCTACCGTACTCACCGCTCTTTTGATTATGTATTGAAAGAGATCGGAGATGATG
>JBMORH010000088.1:0-24691 GCA_049322275.1 Thermodesulfobacteriota bacterium | reverse complement strand
TGAAACATCTTGATTATCGTGATGGGCGTGCCCAGCCACGTCGCCCCCCGCGCGGGGGCGTGGATTGAAACTCAGGCGTTCGACGGCTTCGTCCACGTCCCTGCGGTCGCCCCCCGCGCGGGGGCGTGGATTGAAACCACTCCACCAGGCGCGGATTGTCGGCGGGCCAGCGTCGCCCCCCGCGCGGGGGCGTGGATTGAAACTCCCACCGCGCCTCCATGTCCGCCTCGTCCTGCTGTCGCCCCCCGCGCGGGGGCGTGGATTGAAACCACCCCCAGGGCGATGGTCCCCTGTGGGTCTAAAGTCGCCCCCCGCGCGGGGGCGTGGATTGAAACTTTCCCACGCCCCGTCTCCTCTCTGCGGCCGTGGGTCGCCCCCCGCGCGGGGGCGTGGATTGAAACACCGCCTGATTTGCCATGATAATTTCCACCCGATCGTCGCCCCCCGCGCGGGGGCGTGGATTGAAACTGACGCCGAACGAGCCGCACCAGAGCGGCCAGGCGTCGCCCCCCGCGCGGGGGCGTGGATTGAAACCGCGCCCGCCTCGGCAACGCCGATCTGCGCGGCGTCGCCCCCCGCGCGGGGGCGTGGATTGAAACTGAAGCTCCGGGGCGACATGCACCGCCTGATCCCGTCGCCCCCCGCGCGGGGGCGTGGATTGAAACCTCGCCGACCATCGGTTGCTCGCCGTCGCCCGTATGTCGCCCCCCGCGCGGGGGCGTGGATTGAAACTCAGGTCCTCGCGGCTGCCCTTGGCCGCCTGGTCGTCGCCCCCCGCGCGGGGGCGTGGATTGAAACGATCACCCACTCGCCCACCAGGGCGCGGATGTCCAGTCGCCCCCCGCGCGGGGGCGTGGATTGAAACAATATATTGTTTTTTATCTTTATAAAAATCATATGGTCGCCCCCCGCGCGGGGGCGTGGATTGAAACATTATCCTGTTGAGATTAAAATAGAATTAGAAGGTCGCCCCCCGCGCGGGGGCGTGGATTGAAACAGGCGCGACTCGCGCATGTCGGCGCCGTCGAGATGTCGCCCCCCGCGCGGGGGCGTGGATTGAAACTTGACGCGACGCCGGGCCGTGTCGGCGGCGGCGTGTCGCCCCCCGCGCGGGGGCGTGGATTGAAACTCGATCATGCCCCAGCGAGCGGCGCGGCGCAGGGGTCGCCCCCCGCGCGGGGGCGTGGATTGAAACCGGGGGGTTATCGCGATCGTCGACCACCCCAGGCGTCGCCCCCCGCGCGGGGGCGTGGATTGAAACACCAACATCGCCAACGGCGCCTGCGGCAAGCGCGTCGCCCCCCGCGCGGGGGCGTGGATTGAAACAGCACGCCCACGGTTTCGTTTAGCGCCTGCATCGGTCGCCCCCCGCGCGGGGGCGTGGATTGAAACAATCGCCGCATCATCGCGCACCCCTGATAAACACGTCGCCCCTTGCGCGGGGGCGTGGATTGAAACCCAGCCGGACCGGTGAACTGTAGAAACCAGTATTTGCTCTGACAGTTGGTTCCTGGTGTCCGGTTATTTCCATCCTCTTTTCGTCATCCGACAGCGAGCATCTTTTCCTTGGCCAGCGGAAGGCTGTCCAGGAAGGTTTGCATTGGGGTCTTGCCATAGCACCACCTGCCCTGGTGGGGGCGGCGCCGGTTGTCGTCCTCGACCCAGGCGTCCAGGTCAGGTGCGTGTTTTGGCTTGCCTTAAAGCCGCCGGGCATGGCAACGCCTAGCCGGCCTCGGCCTGTTTGCGGATATGACGATAGCGCGGCGTGTCCGTCAGCCGCCTCTCGGCGGCCTCCTGGGCGTCCTCGCGGGTCAGATGGACGCCTCCGCACACGGGGCACGACAGGTTCACGTCCTGCCCAACGCTGCGCCGCTTGATTTCGTCCACCGTCATGTGCCCCAGGTCGCCGCAAGCGGTGTCCACCCGCTCGGCCCTGACCTGCCTGCGCGTTATTTCCATGCCCCTCATCCCGTGCTCCATCGCCAAGGCCGGCCGAGCCCGGCCTGGTTCACCCGATAGCCCGATCATCATCGCCCGCCGCGGCCAACACCCCGCCGGCTTCGGCCGAAGCTACTTCTTGACCCGCAAATCCCTTGCCGCCGTCAAGTTCTGCAAGGCCGCACCGGCGGTCCATTGCAGACGCCCGGATTCCTCGCCAGAAACCAGCCGCAGCGCCTCGGCCCCCGCAGGGTCGGCGAGCATGCCCAGGGCCTCGGCCGCGGCGCACCGCACGCCCAGGTCTTCGCGGTTGTCGCGCAGCACCAGGCTCAGCGGCGTCAAGGCCCGGCGGTTGCCGATCTTGCCCAAGGCCCTGGCGGCGATGCGGCGAACGTGGGGATTCTCGTCGCCCAGGCTGGCCACCAGCAGGTCTACCGCCTGGGCGTCCCGGAATTCGCCCAGGGCGTAGATGGCGGCGCAACGCACGCCGGGATGATTGGATGCGGCCAGGGCCGGCAACGCCGACTGGTCCAGCGAGCCCGCTCTGCCGGCGCAGCCCCCATCCGAGGCCCGTTGACAGGCGGTGACGACTTTTTGCATGGTGATCGCGTGCGCCCTGCTGACGGCCACCGCCGGGGCAGACCATGCCAGCAGCGCCGCCGCGGCCGCGAGCAGCGTCAGGCTCCGCGCCATGATCTTCATGTTTCTCCTCCCTCTCTCCAGGTCTAGACATGGGGCCGGTTTGCCGCGCCCATCATGACAGGGGCCGGTTACTGGCCGGTTAACGCCCATGAAACAGCCAGAGATGGGGCGACGCGGGGCATCCGCAATGAAATTGGCTTGTTGTGCAGGCTGACGCGGCGAGGCCCCGGCGGCCCGCCATAACTGGGCCGCCGGAGGATTGAGCGGGGCTGGTCTGAGGGCCTGGATCAGGCCTGGGAGAGCAGCCGGCGGTAGAGCGCGGTGGTCAGCGGGTCCGGCTCCGCGGCCAGTTCGGCCTGGAGCGCGCGCCGGCACTGTTCATAGACCTGGATGGCCTGGCTGCGCTGGCCGCGGCCATCCAGGATCGCCATCAGGCGTTGGTAGGCCTGTTCCTGGCAGGGGTCGGCGGCGATGGCCTTCCGGCAGGCCTCGGCGGCCTTGCCCAGCGCCCCCAGGCGCTCGTGCAGGCCGGCCAGGCGCAACAGCAAGTCCACGTAGTCTTCCTTCAGACGGCGGCGAGGGGCTTCGGCCCAGACGAGGTAGAGGTCTTGGGCCAGGAAATCGCCCCGGTAAAGCTCCGCGCCCCGCCGGTAGCGCTCGATGGCCCCCTTGGCATCGCCGGCCGCCTCCAGCTCCCGGCCCTGGTCCAGCAGACGCCGGAACTCACCCACGTCCACATGGCAAAGGTCGGCGTCCAAGGAGACGAGGTTGTTTTCCATCTGAACGTAGGCCGAACCGAACTCCTTGCCCAGGTCCGGCTCCAGGGCGCGGCGCAGGCGGTGCAGGGCCACCTTGAAGCTGTTCTCGGCCGCGGCGGCCGGAGCCTCCGGCCACAGGGCCTCCATGAGGACGTCGCGGGGGGCCTTGCGCCCGCCGTGTGCCAAAAGGGCCTTGAGCAGCAGCGGAGCCTGGGCCCCTCCCCAAGCCTTGCCGCCCGCCATGACCGTATCTCCCAATCTGGCCTCGAAGCCGCCCAGGGTGCGCAGGTGCAGGACTGGCAAGCCCGCCCGGCGCAGCCGCCCCCCCAGCTCGACGGACTTGGTCCGCACCACCGGGTTGGGATGATCCCGCAACCGGTCCAGTTCGGCCGGGGCCAGGTCGGCCAGGGAGCTCGTGAGCAGGCGGGTGGCCGTCTCCCAGGCGGCGTCCGCCTCCATATCCAAGGCCAGCGCGCACAAGCGGGCCATGTCCGCGCGGGAGAGGGAAGGCGAGAAATCGTAGCCCCATTGGGCATAGATGCCGAAGCCAGACCGGAGCAGGGCGGCGGCCTCCTCGCGGCGGCCGGCGCGGTGTTCATACAAGGCCAGGGTGAGCAGGGTGTCGGCCTCCAGGTGGTGGCTGCCGATCAGCCTGGCCCGCTCCAGGCTCCTCTGCGCCTTTGCCAACGTCTTGGCCTCGGCATTGCCAAGATGATAATCGATCATGGCCGGCAGGTTCTCGAACTCCGGGGCATAGGGCAGGTCGTTCTCGTCCAGCTCCGACGAGGCTTCCAGCGCCTTGCGCACCCAGGCCCCCGCCTGGACGAAATCTCCGAGCCGATAGTGGCCGATGGCGATGCCGAGCAGGCACATCCGCAGGTAATAGGGGCTGAAGGGGGGCGCCACCGCGCGCGCCTCGGCCAGGAAGGCCTCGGCCTCGCCCGGCCTGCCGTCCATCACCAGCGCCCACAGGCGAAACAACACGTAGCCGGGATACAGCCCCAGTTGGCCGTGTCGCTCCAGGTTGCGCCCGGCCAGCTCCACGTTTTGCCGGGCCAGGTCCAGGCGGCCCTGGAAGCATTGCAGCCGGCTGCGGCTGAGCAGGGAGAGCGTGGTCATCTCGGTCAGCTTCAAGGACTGTATCTGCCGGTCCATCTCGTCCAGATACTCGTGCGCCCGCTGATATTCGCCCAGGCCGGTCATGGCGTGGGCCGACCAGTAGACGGCCAGCGCCTTCAGCAGGGCCACGTTATGGCGCTGCGCCAGGAGCAGGGCCCTTTGGCAGGCGCCATGGCCCCGCCGCGGGTCGTCGGTGACTATGTGGTGCATGCCGACCATGAGATACAGGCCCGCCTGGTCCAGGGGGAAGCCGTCCGTGGCCTGGTCCTCCAGCAAGGCGCTGGCCTGGGCCGCGAGTTGCCGGCTGAGACGGGGAGGCGCGCCGGCCATGATGGCCGCCTCCAGCAGACAAGTCAGCCCCGCCAGTTGGCCCCGCGCGTCCCCAAGCGAGCGCAAGCGCTCCACCACCGCCGGCAGGCAGGCCAGGTTCTCGGCCATGCCCGTCCAGCGCCGGGTCTGGCACAGGTGCAGGCTCAGCCAGGGGTCGGCCTCCAGCGTGGCCGGCGACAGCGCGCCCAGCCAGTGCGCGAGGTCGCCGCCGCGCCCCTCCATGAGCAGGCCCGGCGCCAGCCGGCGGATGATCTGGACCGCGGGGGCCTCGGCGCCCGCGCGCAGGTAAAGATTCAGCGCTTCCTCTGGCCGCTCCTCCGCCTGGCAGGCCAGGGCCGCCCGCACCAGCACCGCGGCCAGGCCCTCCCGGCCGGCCCTGGCCCTGAGTTCGGCTTGCAGGAAATCGCGAAACGCCAGGTGGTAGCGATAGGCCCAGCCGGAGACGGGATCATGGGAGCGGGCCACGAAGAGATTGCGCCCGGCCAGGTCTTCCAGCAGCTCTGGGGCGTCGTCCATGCCGGTCAGCCTGGCCGCCAGGCGTGGCTCGACCAGCTCCAGCAGCGAGGTCTCCAGCAAAAACCGCTGCAAGGCCGGGGGCTGCCGGGCCAGCACCTGCTCGGCGAAATAGCCCCGGCTGTTGGCCCTGAGCGCCTCGCCCGCCTCCAGGATGTCCAACGACGGCGCGGCGTTTTCCCGCCCCGCGGCGCGGGATTCGGCCAGCAGCACCAGGCCGCCTATCCAGCCCTCGCTGATCCGCCTGAGAGCGGCCGCCTCCCGTTTGCCGACCTTGAAGCCCTTCAGGCTGAGAAAGTCCTTCACCTCCTGCTCATCCAGGGCCAGGTCCTGGTTGGAAAGGATCAGAACGTCCTGGCTCATGCGCAGCCGCTCGATTTCCAGCGGCGGCATGCTGCGGGATAGCAGCACCGCGCGCGAGCCCACGGGCAGGAATTCCAGGAAGGTGTCGATGAACCCAAACGCGGCGGCGTGCGGCTCCAGACGGTCCAGGCCATCGAGCACGTAATCCATGGGAGGCGGGGCCAGGGCGTGCAGCCCGGCCAGCCATTCCAGATGGAGAGCCTTGGGGTCCCTGGGTCCCAGGCAGACAGCGGACGCATGCAGCAAGGGCGCGGGATCGCACCCCGGCAGGGCCAGGGCCGCCGCCCGCGCGAGGCAGTGGAACAGGTTGACCGGATCGGCGTCGGAGGCATCCAGGTTTATCCAGGCGCAGGGCGCTTGGTTGTCCTGCACATGGCAGGCGGCCAGGGAGGTCTTGCCTTGGGCGGCCTGGCCCAGGATCAGCACCAGTCTTTTGTCGCGGGCCTGTTCAAGGCGGCTCAACAGGCGTGACCGCCGCAGGTAGGCCTTCAGGCGCGGCGGGAAAAACTTGTAGGAAGGCTGATGGGTTGGAGCCGGGGGCTCGGTCGAATGGCTGGCTTGCGTTGAATTGCCGCTCAAGGACGCTTCTGACTGCCGCATGGTTTGCGCCTGCAAGTTGCGTGTTTGTGCTCAGGGGTTGGGCGCGTGGGAAGCGGAGCAAATTTAGCATAACCTCGATTCGGGCGGGCGGCAAAAGGAACTTGTCCCGAAGCCGGTGGCGTTTTGGCAACGCATCAGGCAGCCGCCGTCAGACGCCGGAAAAGAGATCTTCGCCAGCCGGCAGGGGCATGCCAGCTATCTGGGCGAATTCCTGGACAAGCCCGGTCATAAAGCGCCCGATCCACCTTGCGAACGCTTCTCGGCATCAGGGCTTCGGCGCTTTGGCGGGGCGCAGGTCCTGGGCGATTTTAGCCACTCCCACCATGACGATGATGATCTCCAACCGTCCCAGGAACATGGCCAGCGTCATGGCCCATAGGCCGGAGACGGGGGTGTCGGTGGAGGTGACGCCCACCGACAGCCCCACCGTGCCCAGGGCGCTGGCGAACTCGAAAAGACTGTCGGAAAGCGAATACCCGTTCAGGGTCAGCACCAACGTCCCGCCGGCGTAGATGGCCAGGTAAAGGGCGAGGAACACCGCCATCTGACGCAGGAGCTCGCTGTCGATGGCCTGGCGCTGCTCGCCCTGCCACAGCTCCGGCTGGCCCACCGCGCTGCGCGGCAGGAGTAGCCGGCGAATTTCCCAGACGGCGGCGCGGTAGAGCACATAGACGCGCAGTTGCTTGACGCCGCCGGCGGTGGAGCAGATGCCGCCTCCGATCAGCATGAGGATGGACAAGATCAGAATGGCGGTGGCGTTCCAGCGGTCGTAGGGGATGGTGTTGAAGCCGGTGGTGGTGAGCGCGGTGACGGCCTCGAAGACAGCGGCCCGCACCGCCCGGTCGGTTTCGGGCAGCATACCCGCGGTGGACCAGAAATAGATGCCCAGCGCCGCCAGGGGCAGCACCACGGCCATCAGTCGCACCTCGCCGTTGCGGGCCACCGCCCGCCAACGGCCCTTCAGCAGGGCGTAGCTGGTGAGAAAGTTGAGGTTGCCCAGCACCATCAGGACCAGGGTGACGGCCTCCAGCAGGGGGCTGTTCCAATAGCCCAACGATTCTGGCCGGGTGCTGAAGCCGCCGGTGGAAACCGCGCAGATGGAATGGTTCACCGCGTCGAACCAAGTCATGCCGCCCAGGCGCAGGGCGAGCCCGCCGACCGCGATGTAGCCCAGGTAGATGCTGACCACCAAGCGCGCCGAACGCTTCACATGGGGCACCAGTTGGCGGTCGCGCCCCTCGGCCGCGCTGAGGCCCGCCCCCAGCGGCCCGCCGAAGGCGGCCAGCATCATGATGGCCAGGCCCGCCCCGCCGGCCAGTTGCATCAGGCTGCGGTAGAGCAGGACCAGGTGCGAGGCGGAGGCCACGTCCACCATCGACAGGCCGGTGGTGGTCCAGCCGCTGATGGCCTCGAAGGCGGCCTGGGAGAAGGTGAGGCCGGCGGCGGGCATGAGCGGCAAGGCGCCCACCACCAGGGCCACGATCCAGGCGAGGAGCACTATCACCGCCCCCTCCGGCAGGGTCAGCGAAACTGGCTGGCGCGGGCGCAGCAGCAGCCACAACCCACCGCCAGCGGAGACCAGGCCCAGGCCGGGGGCCAGGAAGGCCCCGGTCTGGCCGGCCTCCTGGGGCCAGGCGATGAGCGCCGTCAGAGGGGCCATTATCAGAAGGCCCAGCAGCAAGGCGATCAGCGCCGCGTAGGCCAGGATGGCGCGATAGCGGCCACGCAGATGGGCCGCCCGCCGCAGGGGTCGCACTTCAGGCCTCGTTTCCCAGCAGGGCGCGCATGGCCGGCGCGTAGCTTTCCGGCGTGGTGAGCAGGACCAGGCGGTCGCCCTCGGTCAGCCGGTCGGGACCGCGCGGAACCAGCACCGCGTCCTGGCGGATGACCGCGCCGATCAGGGAGCCAGCCGGCATGGCCAGCTCCTGCATGGATCGGCCCACGGCCGGCAAACCGGCGTGCAGGGCCACCTCGGAGACCATCACCCGGCCTTGGGCCAGGGGCATCAGGTTCACGATCTCGTCAAAGCCGGCCTGCTGCTCGATCAGGGTGGCCATCACATGGGTGGTGGAAAAGGCCACGCTGACACCGAGCTTGCGGAACACCTCCAGGTTGTCCGGGTCGTTGACCAGGGCCAGGGTGCGCGGCACCCCGAACATCTTGGCCGCCAGTTGGCAGGCCACCAGATTGTCCTGGTCGCGGGGGGTGATGGCCAGCACTGCCAGGGCCTGACGGGCGCCGGCCTCCTCCAATAGCGGCGGATGGCTGCCGTCGCCATGAAGCACCAGGGCCTTGAACTGCTGGGACAACCAGAGGCACTGTTGGCGGTCGCGGTTGATGATGGCCGGCTGATAGCCCTTGCCGATGAAAAGCCTGGCCAGGAAATAGACCACCCGGCCTCCACCGATGATGATGACGCGCATCCCTAGGCCCCTTCCTCGTCGCGCAGGGTCTTGAGCAGCAAATCCCCGGCCAGGGTGGTGGGGCAGACGGTGGCGATGCCGAACTCGCGGTAGGCCGCCTCGCGGGCAGGGTCGGCCACCCTGGCCATGACCCGTTTCACGCCGAAGACCTCCCGTCCCACCTGGGCCGCCATCAGGTTCACGTTGTCCTCCTCGGCCGCCGCCAGGAGAAGATCGGCCCGCTCCAGTCGGGCTTCCCGGAGCACCGCGTACTCCACCGCGTCGCCGACCACCTTGAAGCCGCTGAACTCGGCGCTGAGCAGGTCGAAGGCTTCCGGCCGGCGGTCGATCACCACCACGCCGTGGCCGGCGCGGCTGAGGCCGTTGGCCAGGTAGGAGCCCAGACGCCCGCAACCCACTATGACGATGAAAAGGTTCTTGGCCATGCCCGATCTCCGCTAGCGTCCGGGACGCTGGATGTCATCATCCCAGGCGATCTGGCCCTGGCCCTTGTGGCTGACCAGGCGGTCCAGGTTGGCCTGGGCCGGGGCGAAGGTGGGGTCCACCTCCACCGCCAGACGGTAGTTTTTCAGCGCCTCCGAGCGATCGTGCAGGATCTCGTGCAGGGCGCCCACCAGGTTGAAGCCCTCGGCCCGATAGGGGTCCTGGCCCACGGCCCGGCGCGCGTGCTCCAAGGCGGCGGCGAAGTTCCTTTCGCGTATGCCCTGCTTGGCCAGCTCCAGCCGGACGCGGTAGTCGCGGGCGTCGGGTTCGGCCAGGCGCTGGCGATCGAGCACCCTGGTGGCCAGCTCGCGAATGTCCTGGGGCGAAAAGGGCTTGGCGATGAAGTCCACCGCTCCCAGCTTCATGGCCTCCACCGCCAGCTCCACCGTACCGTGGGCGGTGATGACGATGACCGCCACCTCAGGCCGCTCCAGGCCCACCCGCCGGAGCACCTGCAGGCCGTCCATGCCCGGCAGGCGCAGTTCCAGCAGCAGCCTTATGGCCGGGTCATGCAGTCGCCGCATGGCTTCCTCCCCGTTCAGGGCCGTCTCCACCGCATGGCCCAGGGGCTTCAAGGCCTCGGCCAGAGCCAGCCGGATGTTCCTCTCCTCGTCAACCACCAGTATCTTGATTTGGCTCACGGACGGGCCTCCTTGCCGGCCCTCCGGCGGGGCCGGGGGCGGAATGGACGCGGGACTGGGCTTGCGGCCGGGGCCGGCGGCCGGGCCAGGGCCGCGGCCGGCGAGTGTTTTGCAGCGCGGGGGCATGGCGTTTTGGCTAAGCGTTGGCGCTTACCAGGCGGGGGCTCATGAAGAAAGGGCAGTCGCGGTGGGCGTCATTTTCGCATACGCCCAGCAGGTGGTCTCGCCCCAGCACCAGGCGGCTGCGATAAGCCCCGCAATAGGCCATCTCCTTGCGGCGGTCTACGGGCAGGTGCTCCAGGTGCGGGCAAGTCTGGGCCAGCACCTCGGCCAGCGGCTCGCCCAGGTTTTTCAGGCCAGGGCCGGCTGGTGGAGCCGCTTCCTTGGGGCGGAAGGCCACCCGGTCCACGCCGGCCTGACGCAGCCGCTCCAGCAGGCGGCGGTGGCGCGCGGGCAGCACACAGACCAGGGGCAGGCCGCCCGTGGCGGGGTGGCCGCGCAGGCCGGCGCAAAACTCCAGCGCCGCGTCGCGCTCCTTGAGGCTGTCACCCTCGACGAAAACCACCAGGCGCCCCGGCCGGGTCATGGCGACCTCGGCCATGAACTCCAGGGGGCTGTCGCAATAGGTGAACCATTCGCCCCGCGGTCTGTCCTGGGGCAGATTGGGTTTGTAGACCAGCACCTTTTCCGCGTCGGTCATGTTGCACGCTCCCTTGATCTGCACGCCGGGTCAAACGCGACCTGGACGCCAACCAGCGATGCAGCATCGGGGCCATGACCGAGTAGCGCCATGAATACAACTTGTTGCCGGGATGAACCGGACGGGCGTGCAAGCCGGGGGCCGCCAATCCCGCGATTTGCACGATCAAGGGCGTGCAACTTTCTGCGGATCAGTCGAGCTGATACTTCTTGCGCTTGCGGAAAAGAGTGGCCGGGTCGATGCCCAGCACCGCTGCAGCCTCCTCCATGGTGCGGGCGTGGGTCAGCACCGCGCCGATGTGCTCCTTTTCCACTTCGGCCAGGGAGCGCATGACCCGCTGGGGATCGGCCTGGGGGTGATAGCCGGCGATGTGGGGCGGCAGGTCGCCGGTCTGCACCAGGCCGCCCTTGGTGACGATGGCCGCCCGCTGCATGGCGTTCATCAGCTCGCGCACGTTGCCCGGCCAGGGATAGACGTTCATGAGCGCCTGGGCCTCCTCGGACAGCTCCTTGGGCGGCCGGTTGTTTTCCTTGCAGTAGCGCTTCAGGAATATGTCGGCCAGAAGGGCGATGTCCTCCGGGCGTTCGCGCAACGGCGGCAGGGACAGCTCCACCACGTTGAGCCGGTAATAGAGGTCCTCGCGGAACACGCCCTCCTCCACCGCCCGCTCGAGGTTGCGGTTGGTGGCCGCGATGATGCGCGCGTCCACCTGGAGGACCTTGGTGTCGCCCAGGCGGGTGAATTCCCGGCTTTGCAGGAAATGCAGCAGCTTGCCCTGCACGGCCACGGGCATTTCGCTGACTTCGTCCAGGAAGACGGTGCCGCCCTCGGCCTGGCTGAGCTTGCCCTTCTTGTCGGCCACCGCCCCGGTGAAGGCGCCCTTGACGTGGCCGAAGAGATCGCTCTCCAACAGGTTCTCCTGCAGCACCGTGCAATCCACCCGCACGAAGGGGCCGGCCTGGCGCGGGCTCCAGTCGTGGATCAGGCGGGCCATCACGCCCTTGCCGGTGCCGCTCTCGCCGCTGAGCAGGATGCCGGCGTTGGAATCGGCCACCTGGCGGGCCAGGCGCAGCAGCGAGCGCATGCGGCGGGAGCGGGTGAACAAATCGCCCTGGCGCTCCACGCCCTTCAGGCGCAGGCGCAGGCTGGCCACCTCCTGCTCCAGGCCGTCCACCCGCCGGATCATGTCCAGGACGTGCTCGATCTGGGCCGGGGTGAAAGGTTTGGGCAAGTAGTCGAAGGCGCCCAGCTTCACCGCCTTTACCGCGGTCTCGATGGTGGCATGGGCGGTGATGATGACCACGTAGGTCTGCGGCCTGAGGGCCGTCATTTTTCGCAGGACCTCCATGCCGTCGATGTCCGGCAGCTTGAGATCCAGCAGCACCGCCTCCGGCTTTTCGGCCGCGAAGGCTTCCAGGGCTTGGCGTCCGCTGGCGGCGGTGGTCACCTTCAGGCCCATCTCCTCCAGGCACAACGCCAGGGTGGCCAGGATGTTCTTGTCGTCGTCCACCACCAAAACCGTGCGCATGCGGCTATCCCTCGTCCAGGGGAATCCAGAGTTCGAAGGTGGCGCCCTGGCCCAGGTGGCTTTCCACGCCTATGTCGCCTCCGTGCTGCTCCACGATCTCCTTTACGATGGCCAGGCCCAGGCCGATGGTGCCCATGGCCTCGCGTTCGGCGAACTGGGCGTAGCGGTCGAAGATGTGGGGCAGATACTCCGGCCGGATGCCGCTGCCGCTGTCGCTGCAGGTGAAGACCATCCGGCCTTGGGCGAGCCCCACGCTGAAGGCGATGCCGCCCCCGGCCGGGGTGTAGCGCAAGGCGTTGCCCACTAGGTTGGTGATAACCCAGGGGAACCGGAAAGAGTCGATGCTCACCCGCGGGAGATCGGGCGCGAAGGTGGTGGTCAGGGTCACCCCCTTCTCCTCGGCCTGCATGGCCAGCGGGCGCAGGCATTTTTCCACCATGGCCGGGATGTCGATGCTTTCGCGCGGCCGCGGGGTGACCATGGCCTCCAGGCGGGCCAGGTTCACCAGCTCGTTTATCAACGCCGCCAGCCGGGCGCAGTCCTCCACCGCCGTCTCCACCAGGCGGTGCTGGCGCTCGTCCCCATCCGCTGGCAATTTCCGGGCCAGGAGATTGACGCTCATGGCCAGGGAGGTCATGGGGGTCTTGAGCTGGTGGGAAAGGTCGGCGATGAAGCGGGCCTTGGCCTGCTCGGCAATGAGCACCTTGGCCTGCTCGGCGTTTAGCTTGGCCAGGTTGGCCTGGTCGAAGGCCCGCAGCCGCTCGAACAGACGGTTGAACTCGCCGGTCAGGAAGCCAATCTCGTCCTGGCCGCGCACCGGCAGTCGGGGGTATTCCTGGCGGTCCTGGCGCAGCCGGCCGAGGACCCCGGCCAACTCCACCAAGGGCTGGCTGATGCGCCGGGAGAAGACCAGGCTCATGATCAGCACTAGGGCCAGGGCCGAGGCCAGCAGGGCGATGGAGTAGATGCGCGCCCGCTGGGCCAGCCGCCGGGTCTGCTGGTCGGCCAGCTCCATGGCCGATTCGTTGACGGCGATGAGGCGGGCCAGGTTGGCCCCGAATTCCTTCTGCACCGCCAGCAGTTCCCGGTAGCTGGCCTGGGGCCAGGCCTCGCCGGCCACCTCAGCCCGGCGCAGGGCGGCGAACAGCTCCTGATAGCGCGGGTTGAGGGCCACCAGCGCGCCCACGATCTCCCGTTCGCCGATTTCGGTGACGTTGCTACGGCAAGTCTCCACCATCTCGCCCAAGGCCGCGTTTTCGCGGTCGGTGTCGGCCGGGGCGTGGGGCAGGCCGGTCAGCGAGGCCGCCAGCCAATCCTGGCGCTTCTGGATGATGCGGGCGATCTGGTGGGCGGCCTGGATGCTCTTGTAGTTCTTGGCCAGGATGGTCTCGGCCGAGCGGCCCAGGGCGCTCAGGTTGGCGTAGTCCAGGTAGATGACCACCGCCAGGATCAGCGCGGGCGCCAGGAACCCGCAGAGAAGCCTGGTCCTGAGCGAAAACCGCAGATGTCCACCCATGCCGGCGGCCTCCATGTCCAGGGCCGGTTCCCCAGAACCACTCTACACCAAACGCGGGGTGGGTATCGCCAATCGTGTTCACGGGCCGGAGTTTTGGATGGGCGGCGGGAGCCGGGGCGGGGGGAGTGGGGCGGGGCGCGGATCACCTTGGTGGGCCAAAGTGGCGCCACCGTGCATGGCAACCCCGCCACAGGGTTCTTGGTCCGCCCCCTTCAGCCTTCCAGGAATGGCCTGACGGCCGCGAAGTAGATGCCCAGCGCCCCGATGGCCACCCCGGCCGCCTTGCGGAACCACAACGAACCGGCCTGCATGGAGCCGTTGTCCAGGATGCGCTGCACCACGGCGGTGGAGCTGCCGGCGATGGCGATGGGCAGGCTGTGGCCGATGCCGAAGAGCACGATGAGCAGCACCCCGGCCATGATCTCCTCTTGCACGGTGATGATGGCCAGGATGGGGGCGATGAAGCCGAAGGTGCAGGAGCCGGAGAGCAGGCCGTAGGCCAGGCCCAGGATGAAGGCTCCGCTGAGGCCCTTGACCTTCAGCTTGGCCATCAGGCCACCCGACATGGAGCACTTGGACACTCCCAGCATGTCCAGGGCCACCCAGATCAGCACCGCGCCCACCAGGATGGTCCACCAGGAGCCCACGTCGCCCAGCATGCGCCCCAGGAGAGTGCAGATCACCCCCACGGCGGCGATGGTCAGGAACAGGCCGCCGGTGAAGGCGAAGGCATAGTGCGCGCCCCGCCAGTGATGAAGCGTGTTCTGCTGTCCGGCCACGTAGCCCACCATGAGCGGGATGGAGGCCAGGTGGCAGGGGCTGAAAACCACGCTGACCACTCCCCACAAAAAGCAGCCGGCAGCCGCCAGCATGGTCCCGCTGGTCATCCAGGCGTTGATGGTCAGGAAGAACTGGTCCATGCCGGCGCTCCTACTTAACTCCCAGTTTGGCCAGAGCCGCCTTGATGCTCTCCTTGTCCATGAACCCCAGGTGGCGCGACACTTCCTTGCCCTGGGCGTCATAGAATATCTGGGTCGGGATGCCCCGGATGCGATATTTTTCTACGGCGGCGCGGTCGTAGCGCACGTCGATGTAGGCGATTATCGCCTTGCCCTCGAACTCCTTTTTCAACTCCTCCAGGATGGGCGCCATCATCTTGCAGGGGATGCAGGAGCCGGCGCCCACGTCCACCAGGTTCACCATGCCCTTGACCGGCAATTCCTGGTTGCTTTCCGCCGTCTCCTGCCCGCAGGCGATCAGCACCAGCAGCAAAGGCAGCACGATCATGAGCCTGGTCAGCGCCGGCATCGGGGAGGCGTTTTTGAACAATCGCATGCTTTCCGCCTTGAGGGCGGGGCGTCGGCATGAACCGGGAAGGAAGGTTCACTGCCGACGCCCCGGTTGGGAGCGAGGGTTGAGGTTTCCTATTTTATTACGAAGTGCCCGCGGCGGTTGGCGGCGTAGGCCTCCTCGGTCTGGCCCTGCACCAGGGGCCGCTCCTTGCCGTAGCTGACGGTCTCCATGCGCTGGGCGGCCACGCCCATGGACTCCAGGTAGGCCTTGGCGGCCAGGGCGCGCTTCTCGCCCAGGGCCAGGTTATAGGCGGATGAGCCGCGCTCGTCGCAGTGGCCTTCGATGATGACCATCAGGTTCCGGCGCTCCATAAGATAAGCGGACTTGTCGTTGAGAATCTGCCGGGCCTCCGGCCGCAGGTCGTAGCGGTCGAAGTCGAAATGAATGTCCTGGTTCTCGAACTGGGTCTTGAGCTGCGCCTCGCGAATGGCCTGCTGTTGGCGCAGGCGCTCGGCCGCGTCGTCCACCGGAGCCGGAGCCGGGGCGGCCGCCTCCGGAGCCGGGGCCGGGGTGCTGGCGCAACCGGCCAGGCCCAAGAGCAACAGGGCGCAGACGCCGAAAAAAACCCATCCCCACTTGCCTTGATAACGCCGCATGATTTTCCTCGCTTGCCGCGGCGCGCACTGTGCCGCGGCAATATTTAGATGGCAACCAAATCCCGTGCGCGGGACGCCGACGGCTACCCCATCATCCCCTTCATCATGGCGCGCATCTGGTCCGGAGCCATGCCGCCCGGCGGCATCATCTGCATGCAGAAAGGCATCATTTCCGCCATCATCCTGCCGGGGTTCTTGCCGAAGACGCCGGCCAGGATCGGCATCGCCTGCTTCATGAAAGCAAGTTTTTCCTCATCGCTCAAGGCCTTGAACTGCTCCAGGATGGTTTGCATTTCATTCCTCCCGTTTCAGTTATCCAAACCTCTCCGACTCGTGCCATATTTGACCTATCGCCAATTGACGGCTATTCGCCTGCAACCGGGTCCTTTTCCCGCGGGTGGTAGTTTGCCTCGAACACCGGGGCGCAGTGAGGCCGCATGCGATTGCGCAGTTTCCTTTCCAGGCAATCCTTCATGAAGGCCAGCGCTTCGTCGCCATCATCATCCATGAGAATGCGCATTATCCTCTGAACCTCGGCGGGTTCCAGTTCCAGGAGAATTTTTTCCATGTGTGGGCGCATACCGTCTCATTTCATCTGTAGCCCACCAACTTTGCTGGGTGGTGGAGCTTCAAGATCGGGTTCGCCTGGCTCCTGACCCAGGAGCGCTTTTATCTCCGGTGAGCATCAGCGTCGGCGCGGGCTCAACTCCCGGCACTTGGCCACGGTGCAGGCCCCAGTGGCGGACTTTATATCGGCGATGGTCCGCGCTCCGGCCTTGATGGCGGCTTGAACCTGCCCCTTGGTCACCCCGGAGCAGAAACAGACCATGGCCTCGTCCGGCGCGGCAAAGATCAATCTTGGATCATCTACCAGCATGATTCTTCTTCGTTATGACTAGAATCCTGGCGCGCTCAGGATGCCGCACGGAGCGCGCCGCCTATGGTTCAAACCTGGCCCTTGGCCGCCTGGCAGGCGGCGTCCTTGACCATTTCCAGCGCGGCCCGGTCCAGGTTGAAATTCTTGTTTTTGGCAATGCCCAGTTCGGTCAGGACGACATGCCCGCGCAACGGCACGCCGGCTTTCGTGAAGATGGCCTTGGCGCAGCCCACCTCGCAACCATCGAGCACCACCATCCGGGGCACGTCCTTGGCCGAGGCCACGAAACCGGAAAGCCCGCCCCCGATGCCAGCCAGGCAGTACATCTTGCCGAAGCCTTCCTGGGTAAGCTCCACGCAGGCCTGGTTGGCCAATTGGCCCACGTTGGAGCCTCCGGAGCAGGCTAGCAGCATGACGTTGCCGTCAGTGGAGCAGCAATCGTCCGTTTTACTAGTGGTGGTGCAACAGGAATCAGACACGGCCCTCCTCCTCCCTCCAGCCTACCGCGCCCTGCACGCGCTGCCAATCCGGTACGTTAAGCATCTAGTCGCGGCTCGCCAGCCGCCTCGCCTCGACCTACTTGCCCAGCCAGGCCAGCACGTCCTTCTTGCTGGGCACCTTGCCCACGCTCTTGACCTGGCCGTCGATGACCACCGCCGGGGTGCCGAAGATCCCGTAGGCCGCGATCTCCATGATCCCGGTCACCTTCTCCACCTGGGCGTCCGCGCCGGACTCGGCCACCGCCTGCCGGACGATCTCCTCGGTCTGCTTGCATTTGGGGCAGCCCGGCCCCAGCACCTTGATATCCATGCTTATACTCCTTGTCTCCGCCTTCAGACGAAAAACGCGCCGTAGACCATGCCGGCCACGGTGGAAAGACCCACGATTATCGAGCAGAAAACCACCGTCTTCTTCCAGCCCATAACCCCGCCGATCACCAGCATGTTGGGCAACGACAGGGCCGGGCCGGCCAGCAGGAGCGCCAGGGCCGGCCCCTGGCCCATGCCGGAGCCGATGAGCCCCTGCAGGATGGGTATCTCGGTCAGGGTGGCGAAGTACATCAGCGCCCCGGCCACCGCGGCGAAGAGGTTGGCCCCCAGGGAGTTACCGCCCACCAGCATCTGGATGTAACGCTCCGGGATCAGGGCCTCGTGCCCCGGCCGGCCCAGCATGAAGCCCGCCACCAGCACCCCGGCCCCCAGCAGGGGGAATATCTGCTTCATGAAGCCCCAGGTGGACTGCACCCAGGTCTGGAGCTCGTCCTTTTGGAACCAGGCCCGCAGGATCAGGCCCAGGATGATGAGCAACCCCGCCGTCAGATACCATTTGGCCGCGAAGATCATCGGCCACAGGCCGCCCTCGCCCTCGGCCGGCCTGGCGAAGGCCGCGAAGACCAGGATCAGCACCATGACCAGCATGAAGACCGCCTCCTGCCACAGGGCGCGGCCATTGCCGTCATCATCGGGCAGGTAAAGCTGGCCGTTAGTGCGTTCAGCGTCGTCCTTGCGGAAGATGAAAGCCATCAGCAGGCCGGTGACCACCGCGAAGACCACCGCTCCCACCGCCCGGGCCAGGCCCAATTCCCAGCCCAGGATGCGGGCGGTGAGCACGATGGCCAGGACGTTGATGGCCGGGCCGGAGTAGAGAAAGGCCGTGGCCGGCCCGATGCCGGCGCCCCTGGTGTAGATGCCGGCAAAGAGCGGCAGCACCGTGCAGGAGCAGACCGCCAGCACCGTGCCGGAGACCGAGGCCACGGAATAGGACAGAATCTTGTTGGCCGCGGCCCCGAAGTATTTGAGCACCGAGGCCTGGGAGACGAAGACCGCGATGGCCCCGGCAATGAAGAAGGCCGGTATGAGGCAGGTCAGCACATGCTCGCGGGCGTACTCCTGGAGCATCAGGAAGGCTTCCAAGCCGGATTTGCGAACCGTCTCGCCTTCCCAGGGCACGTAGTAGGCCGCCAGGAAGATCAACACTATCATCAGCAGCTTGTAGCGTTCGGCCATCGGCGGGCTCCTATCGTCGCGCCCTGCTCGCGCGATGCAGGCGACGGGGGATGTCCCTGGGTCGTCGCCGAGCAGAGCAAGGCGGGCGCGCTAAATTTGTCTACTTGGCAATTTAGCCATATTTTCCCAATTGTCAATGCCGAATTTTCGCGTGAGAAATCAGATATACGTCCGGCATGTTAGCGCATCGGGCGATTTTCCTCCTCATCGCATAATCCGCCTTGACTGGCATCGCGGATTGGTCTAATTAAGATGCCAGGCGCGGTTAAATGTCCTACATGGAGTAGGGCTAATCCTTCTGCCGGTTGACAAAGCAGCTATCGCCCAATAGACCACCACCAGGATTTATCCAGGGTGCAGAAGGCCCGGAAGACCGCCGGACGCGGTTCCTCCTGGGCTTTCCTTTTTGGAGGCAGCACCCATGGCGAATCCATCTTCCATACTGTCGCTCAAGTCCCTGGTCGGGGCCTGCCTGGCCGGGCTGATCGCAGCCGGCGCGGCGCTGGCCGCCGAGTCCGGTCAGCCGGGGTCCGCCCCCGGTGGCTCCGCCAGCCTGGGCGAGATCACCGTCACCGCCACCAAGACCGCCACCCCGGTGGAGCTGTTGCCGGTGACGGCCTATTCGGTGGACCAGCAGGATATCGAGGCCCAGCCCAGCCACTACATGGCCAACTTCGGCGAGCTGATCCGCGACCTGCCCGGCGTGCACGTGGCCCAGTACTACCCCTGGGGACCGCCTTGGGTCCACCTGCGCGGCACCGGCTATTTCATCGGCCGCACCGCCTTTTTGGTGGACGGCGCGCCGGTGACGCCCTTCATGTCCCAGACTATCCACAATCAGGACATCAAGCGGGTGGACGTGCTCTTGGGGCCTTCCTCGGCCCTCTATGGGGCCAACGCCAGCGGCGGCGCGGTGAACATCATCACCAAGTCCGGCAAGGACCAACGGGCCGCCAAGGCCGGGGCCGGCTACGGCAGCTATGACACCTGGCGCACCCACGCCAGCGTGGGCGACAAAGAGGGCAACCTCGACTACTACTTCTCCTACAACGGCGACTATTCCGGCGGCTACGCCATGAAGCCCGTCAACGGCATGATCGACCTGTACAAGCGGGGCAAGACCCAATACCTCTGGGACGCCTCCTACGAGAACAACCGCTACGAATACAACTACATGATGGGCAAGGCCGGCTGGGAGAACTCCAAGGGCATGGGGTTGGTGGCCAACTACAATTACGAGACCCTCTATCTTTACGGCGGCCAGCCCGGCTTGGTGCTCAACGACAACGGCAGCCAGGGCCTCGGCCAGATCAAGTTCTATTCACCCATCGCCGACTTCATGAAGATCACCGCCACCGCCGGCTACCAGCTTCTGGACCGGCCGGGCAAAAACATCCAGGGCCTGACCCTGGTCAACAACCAGCTTCGGCTCAACACCACCCCCACCACCCGCACCGAGTGGACCAACCAGCGCATTCCGCTGGAGTTGCAGACCGACTTCTACCTGGCCAAGAACAACACCCTGACCGCCGGCGCGTTCTGGAGCCAGGAGAAGGAGACCCGCGAGACCTACAGCCTGGCCAGCGGCGCCCGCACCGCCAAGACCGACTACACCACCGACCAGACCGCCTTCTATTTGCAGGACCAGATGTTCCTGTTGGACGACAAGCTCTCCCTGCTGGCGGGCGTGCGCTGGGACCAATGGAAGTACCATGACGTCTTCGACCAGGTCTCCACTCCCCAGCGTCCGGACGGCTTCAGCAAGGACCAGGTGACCTACCGCGGCGGGGCCAAGTACCGCTTCAACGAATACTTCGCCCTGCGTTCCTCGGCCGGCACCGCCTATTGGCCCGGCACCGCCACCTGGTTCTTCAACAACACCAGGAGCGGCATGACCTGGCGCGAGGCCAATCCCGGCCTGGAGCCGGAGAAGACCTGGATGGTGGACCTGGGAGCCGAGTTCACCCTGCCCAAGCAGGGCACCATGTTCAGCGTCACGCCCTACTACGGCGAGATAACCGACATGGTCTCCTATCGCTACGACGTCAACCCGGCCGTCCCCGGCGGAACCATCATCCGCACCCAGAACCTGGGCAAGGCCGAGATCAGCGGCGTGGAGCTGATGCTGCAGCAACGCCTCACCGACAAGCTGAGCCTCTTTGGCGCGCTGACCCTCAACAGCAGCAAGCTCAAGGACGCCGGGGCCAACACCGACAACCAGCTTCGCAACGCCCCGGACTACTGGGGCAGCCTGGGCCTGCGCTACCTGAACCCGGCCCTCTTCAACGCCCAGGCGGTGCTGCGCTTCTCCGACGACCGCTATTATGACGACGAGAACACCGACCTGCCCTATTTCCACATGGGGGCCTACGAGACGGTGGACGCCAAGGTGTGGAAGGACTGGAAGCTCAGCGACAAGTGGGTGCTGACCACCGGCCTGTCGGGCAACAACCTGCTGGACCGGGAGTACGCCACTGAGATCGTCTACGTCAACCCCGGCCTGACCGTGCAGGCCGATTTCATCATCAGCTATCGGTTCTAGAAAGGCGCGGACTCCGGCCCGGGGCCGGGGTCCGCGGCTTGGCATGGCATGCATCCGTGTCTTGGCGTTGGCGCTCCTGGCGGCCCTTCTCCTGTCGGCCTGCGGGCCGGCCGGGGAGGGCGGCGGGGAGGCCGGCCCGGCCTTGGTCATCGGCATCGGCCGCGATTTCTGCGACGGCCCCGACAGCCGCGCCTATCTGCACGGCTCCACCAACGTCTGGGAGGCGCTGACCTACCTGGACGAGAATCTGCGGCCGACGCCCTGGCTGGCCGAGTCCTGGCGGGCGCTGGAGGGCGGGCGCGTCTGGGTGTTCCGGCTGCGCGCCGGCGCGCGCTTCCACGACGGATCGCCCCTCATCGCCGCCGACGCGGCCTTCTGCCTGCGCCGCATCGCCGGCAACCCCAAATACGACCCGGCCGCCAGCTTCCGGCATTTGATCTCGGCCGAGGCCACGGGAGAGCTGGAGCTGACCTGCCGCTTGGCCCAGCCCGCGCCGGATTTCCCGGCCCTGGTGGCCTATTACGGCAGCCCGATCATCAAGCCTGCGGGCGTGGACTCGGCCGGGCGCATCGAAAGGCTGGTCGCCACCGGCCCCTATCGCCTGGAGAAAGTCGCGCCCGGCCACGAGGTGCGCCTCACGGCCTGGGAGGGTTATTGGGGCGGCAGCCCCGCCTTTCGCCGGGTCGTCTTTCGGACCCTGGCCGACGCCCAGACCAGGGCCATGGCCCTGATGGCCGGTGACCTGGACGCGGTGGCGGACGTGGGGGCCATCCTGCCGGAGCAAGCCCCGGAGCTCAGGGCCGCGGCCGGGGTGCATCTCAAGCGACGCGAGGTGGCCACCACCCATTATCTGCTGTTCAACTGCCGGCGGCCGCCGATGGCCGAGCGCGCGGCCCGTTTGTGGCTGGCCGACCTGATCCAGCGCGCCGGCCTGGCGCCATCCTTGGCCGGCGGCATCAGCGTCCCGGCCCGCGACCCCTTCAGCCGTCTGGCCGCGGATTGGGCCGAGGGCCGCCTGCACCCGCCCCTGGCCGAGGCCGCGCCCATTGCTCCCGGCGGCGCGCCCCTGGTCATCCTGCTCCACGCCGGCAGCGTGCAACGCTGGCCCTACCTGGACCTGGCCCAGGCCCTGCAGGCGCAGCTCAAGCGCCACGGCCTGGCCGCGCGCATCGCGGTCAGCGAGGCCGGGGCCTATCACCAGGCCCTCAAGCAGGGCGACTATGACCTCTCCCTGCAACCCAACACCCTCATGACCGGCGACCCGGATTTTTTCTACAGCTACTACCTGGCCGCCGCCGGACCGGCCAACCCCGGCTGGCAAGACGACGAGGCCGAGCGGCTCATCGCCGGGGCGCGGGTGGAGATGGACCAGGCCGCGCGCCGGACGGCCTACGCGCGCCTGGCCGCGATCCTGGCCCGCGACCTGCCCATCCTGCCCCTGTTCCACGAGCTGGCCCTCTACGCCCACCGCCAGCGGGTGGAATCCTTCGCGATCGACCATTTCTTCCGGCCCGACCTGCTCAGGGCGCGGCCAGGGACCAAGCCATGATGCCGGCCAAAAATCCGAATCCCGATCCGACGTTCACCGGCGACCCCTGTGATCCCGAATTCTGGCGTATGGCCTGGCGGCGGGCGCGGGAGATATCGTTCCTCAAGTGCAGCCAGAAGGCCAGCCCCATGGCCTGGCACGACTTCTACGCCCAGGTGAGCGACAGCTACCTGGCCTTGTGGGGCCAGGATGGCGAGCAGGGCCGGCGTCTGGTGGCGGAAATGGCCCGCCAGGGCCTGCTGCACCCCGGCAAAAAGAGCATTCTGGATGTGGGCTGCGGGCCGGGGACCATGACCCTGCCCCTGGCCGCGGCCGGCCACAGCGTCACCGCCCTGGATTGGTGCCGCCCCATGCTGGACAACCTGGAGCGCGCCGCGAACGAGCAGGGTGTGGCGGGCGTGCGGGCCGTGCAGGCCCGCTGGGAGGACTACCGGCCCGACCGGGAGCACGACCTGGCGCTGGCCTCGTTCTTCCCCGACGCGCTGAGCGTGCGGGGCCTGGAGCGCCTGGAGTCCTGGTGCCGGGAGAAGGTGGCGCTGGTGCTGGGCACCGGCGAGGAGAGCTTCGCCTTCCGGCGCGAGATGTGGCAACAGGTGCTGGCCACGCCATACCACGACGGCGGGTTCCATCTGGCCTGCGCCCTGGGCTGGCTCAACGCCAGCGGCCGCCGGCCCAACCTGCGCCACCTGGCCTGGCTGGTGGAATTCGACCATCCCCTGGAAACGGTCTTCGATTTCTACCGCCGCTATTTCGCCATCTTCGGCCAAAGTGGCCCGGCGGTGGAGCGCGAGATCATGGCCATCCTGGAGCGCTGGCGCGTGGGCGGGCGGGTGCGCACCCAGGGCCGGGTCAGCCTGGCCCTGGTGTGGTGGGATCGGCCGGCCGGGGAGACGCTGCCTTGACCACCCTGGCCAGCCGCCTGCGCTCCGGAGCCTCTCACGCCGCCGGGTTGTTGCTGGTCCTGTTGGGGGTTTCGCTGTTGACCTTCGCCCTGCAGCTGCTGGCTCCCGGCGACCCAGCCGAGGTTCTGCTGCGCGCCAGGGCCGAAAACCCCGACCCGGGGCGGGTGGCCGAGCTGCGGGCGCAGATGGGCCTGGACCGTCCCTGGCCGGTCCAATACCTGGCCTGGCTGGGCCGGGCCGCGCGCCTGGACCTGGGCCGTTCGCTGCGTAGCGGCGAGCCGGTGGCGGTGGAGATCGCCGCCCGCCTGCCCGCCACCCTGGAACTGGCCGGGGCCGCCTTCGTCCTGGTGGTGATCCTGTCCAGCCTGTCCGGCTTCTGGGCGGCGCTCAGGCCGGACGCGGCCGCCGACCGCTTGCCCCGCTGGCTCAGCCTGCTCCTGGTCTCCTTGCCCGCCTACTGGTTGGGCCTGCTCCTCATCTACGGTCTGGCCCTGGGCCTGGGCTGGCTGCCGGCCGCCGGCCGCGACGGCTGGACCAGCCTGGTCCTGCCCGCCCTGACCCTAGCCCTGGGCGTGGCGGCCATGCAAGGACGCATCCTGCGGGCCGGGGTGCTGGAGGCCCTGGGCCAGGACTACGTGCGTTTCGCCCATGCCAAAGGCCTGGGCCGGGGGCGAGTGCTGGGCGTGCATGTCATGCGCGGGGTTTTGGGGCCGATGCTGGCCCTGTGGGGCATGACCCTGGGCCATCTGCTGGGCGGGGCGGTGGTGGTGGAGACGGTCTTCGCCTGGCCCGGCCTGGGCCGGCTGCTGGTCGAGGCGGTTTTGGGCCGGGACATGCCCCTGGTGCAGGGGCTAGTGCTGTCCATGACCGTGGCCCTGGTGGCCGCCAGCCAGGCCGCCGACCTCATCGCCGCGCGGTTGGACCCCCGCCGCCTGGAGCCCGCCGGCCATGGCCCGGCCTGAAGCCGGCGCGCAGGGCGCGCTCCAGCTCTGGACCGGCGGCCTGGTCCTGGGCGGGCTGGCCCTGGCCGCGCTCCTGGCCCCCTGGCTCTCGCCCCAGGATCCGCTGGCCATCGACCTGGGCCGCCGGCTTCTGCCGCCGGAGTGGGGCCATCCACTGGGCACCGACCACCTGGGCCGCTGCCAGCTCTCGCGCCTGCTCTGGGGCGGGCGGGTGTCGCTGTGGCTGGGGCTCATGGCCTCGGCCCTGGCCTGGGGTATGGGGCTCGTGGCCGGGGTGGCGGCCGGCCTGGCCGGCCGATGCCTGGACTGGCCCCTGGCCCGGATCATCGACATGGGTCTGGCCTTGCCCG
>JBMORH010000087.1:0-129907 GCA_049322275.1 Thermodesulfobacteriota bacterium | reverse complement strand
TGGTGGCCAAGGCGGCCAAGAAATTCAAGTCCACCACGGATTCGGAGCATGCTCTGCCCGTGGCCCCCAACCTTCTGGGGCAGGACTTCAGGGCCGAGGCGCCCAACCAGAAGTGGGTTTGCGACATTACGTATCTGCGCACCTCGGAGGGCTGGCTTTATCTGGCGGTGGTGATCGATCTGTTCTCGCGCCTGGTGGTGGGTTGGTCCATGGACAAGCGCATGCAAGCCAAGCTGGCCTGTGACGCCCTGCAAATGGCCTTGTGGCGCCGGCGGATGCCCAAGGGGGTGATAGTTCACTCGGATCGAGGCAGCCAGTACTGCTCTGGGCTATACCAGGACCTGATCATCAAGCACGGCTTGTTGCGCAGCATGAGCGGCAAGGGCAACTGCTACGACAACGCCTGCGCCGAGAGCTTCTTCCATACCCTCAAGGTGGAGATGGTCCACGGGGAGCCTTTGCTCACCCGCGAAGCCATGCGCCGGGCGGTGTTCGAATACATCGAGATTGACTACAACCGGGCCAGGAGACATAGTGCCAATGGCTACCTCAGCCCGTTGGCCCTTGAGTCCCAAAAAGTCGCTTAGCGATCTGTCCGCTGTACGTGGGCAAGATCAAACCATGGGTTATCGTGCAAAGGTTACACAGAAAGTAGGTGATGGTGGGATAGATATCATCGCCCATCGAGACGAGCTTGGACTCCAGCCCCCTATCATCAAGGTGCAAGTAAAGAGCGGCCAGGGCAGTATCGGAGATCCAGAGGTATCGCAGTTATACGGCAAAGTGGATAAAGGTGAAGTCGGTTTGTTCGTTTCGCTGGGGGCTTTTACGAAGGCGGCACGAGCATTTGAGAAAAGCAAGAGCAACCTGCGATTGTTAGATGGATATGAGTTTGTGGAACTAGTCTTGAATCATTACGATGCGCTTGACCCTAAATATAAGGCTCTGTTCCCCTTAAAGAGGGTTTTTATACCCGAACCTTCAGGCGAAGCCGAGGGCGAGTAGCAACCATGTTCACCGGCTTGATTGAAGGCGCCGGGCGCCTCATTCGCATCACCCCCCAGGGACCGGACGCGGTGCTGGTCATCGCCCCGCCCTGGCCGCTGACCGAGGCCGTGCTGGGCGAGTCGGTGGCGGTCAACGGCGCCTGCCTCACCGTGACCAAGGTCATGGGAGAGGGCTTCTGCGTGGACGTCTCGGCCGAGAGCCTGGCGCGCACCACCCTGGGCGCGCTCAGGCCCGGCGCGGCCGTCAACCTGGAGCGGGCCATGAAGCTGGGCGAGCGCCTGGGCGGCCACCTGGTCACCGGCCACGTGGACTGCGTGGGCAGCCTGGCCCGGCGGGAGCGCCTGGGCTCCTCCACCCGGTTGTGGATAACCATCCCGGCCGAGCACCTGCGTATGATGGTGGAAAAGGGCTCGGTGGCCGTGGACGGCGTGAGCCTGACCGTCAACCAGGTGGGGGGCGACGGCTTCGGGCTCAACATCATCCCCCACACCCTGGCCGCCACCACCCTCCAGCTTGCCAAGGAAGGCGATTCTGTTAATATAGAGACCGACCTCATCGGCAAGTATGTGGCACGCCTTCTTAATCGGGACGAAGGCGCGCCGCCGGCCAAGGGCGGGCTCTCGCGCGAGGACCTGGCCCGCATGGGGTTCTAGCATCACCCGCCCCGACGGAGCCCGCAAGCCATGGCCCTGGCCAGCATCGAAGAGGCCATCCAGGATATAAAAGACGGCAAGATGGTCATCCTGGTCGACGACGAGGACCGGGAGAACGAGGGCGACCTGACCATGGCCGCCGAGAAGGTCACGCCGGAGGCCATCAACTTCATGGCCACCCACGGCCGCGGCCTCATCTGCCTGAGCCTCACCCCGGACCGGGTGGAGCAGCTCCAGCTGCCCATGATGGTGCGCGACAACCAGTCGCCCTTCAACACCGCCTTCACCGTCTCGGTGGAGGCCCGGCGCGGGGTGACCACCGGCATCAGCGCCCACGACCGCGCCCACACCATCTTGACCGCGGTGGCCCCGGACGCCGTGCCCGACGACCTGGTCAGCCCCGGCCACATCTTCCCCCTGCGCGCCCGGCGCGGCGGCGTGCTGGTGCGCACCGGCCAGACCGAGGGCTCGGTGGATCTCTCGCGCCTGGCCGGCCTGGCCCCGGCCGGGGTGATCTGCGAGGTCATGCGCGACGACGGCACCATGGCCCGCATGCCCGACCTGGAGATTTTCGCGGAAAAATGGGGGCTCAAGATCGTCACCATCCGCGATCTCATCTCCTACCGCATGCGCAACGAGTCCTTCGTGCACCGCGAGGCCGAGGTGCGGCTGCCCACCGAGTTCGGCGAGTTCACCGCCATCGCCTACACCAACGACGTGGACCACCTGGAGCATGTGGCCCTGGTCAAGGGCGACGTGAGCGGAGAAGCGCCGGTGCTGGTGCGGGTGCACTCCGAGTGCCTGACCGGCGACATCTTCCACAGCCGCCGCTGCGACTGCGGCGAGCAGTTGGCCAGCGCCCTGCGCAAGATCGACGCCGAGGGGCGCGGCGTGCTGCTCTACATGAAGCAGGAGGGGCGGGGCATCGGGCTCATCAACAAGCTCAAGGCCTACGAGCTGCAGGACCAGGGCTGCGACACCGTGGAGGCCAACGAGGCCCTGGGCTTCGCCGCCGATCTGCGCGACTACGGCATCGGGGCCCAGATCCTGGCCGACCTGGGGGTGCAGCGCATGCGGCTGATGACCAACAACCCCAAGAAGATGGTCGGCCTGGAGGGCTACGGGCTGTCGGTGGTGGAGCGGGTGCCCATCGAGGTGAAGCCCGGCCCGGAGAACGAGCGCTATTTGCGCACCAAGTGCGTCAAGATGGGCCACCTGCTCAACCTGCGCGACTAGGCGCGCGGTGGAGGAAACAAGAGATTGCCGCGTCGCGACCCTGCGGGTTGCTCCTCGCAATGACAGAAAGGGGCTCAACCTGCGCGACTAGGCTTGGCGGGTTGGCCCGGCGCGGGCGCTTTGCGCCAGGGTTCTTCGTAGGGGCGGGGTTTATCCCCGCCCGCCAAAGGCGGCATGAGAAACGAGGGCGGGGCTAGGCCTCTCCACGATCGCGGCACGCGACCCCCGCCCCTTGTATGTTAAGACGGGGTTGCTACGGGAGCGGACAAGGTTTGTTCGGGGCCTGGCGGCGCCCGACCCGCTCTGGCCGTCGCGGCACGCGACCCCCGCCCCTACCAAGAGGGCAATCCCAGGGAGAAGGACGATGGCCAAGGTGATGGAAGGTCTCTTGCAGGCCCAGGGCATGCGCTTCGCCCTGGTGGTGGGCCGCTTCAACGACTTCATCGGCAGCAAGCTGGTGGAGGGCGCGTTGGACGCCCTGAAGCGCCACGGCGCCAACTCCGACGACATCGCCATCGCCTGGGTGCCGGGGGCCTTCGAGATTCCCCTGGTGGCGCGCAAGCTGGCCATGAGCGGCAAATACGACGCGGTCATCACCCTGGGCGCGGTCATCCGCGGCTCCACCCCGCATTTCGACTACGTGGCCGCCGAGGTGAGCAAGGGCGTGGCCCACGTGGGCCTGGAGACCGGGGTGCCGGTCATCTTCGGCGTGCTGACCACCGACACCATCGAGCAGGCCATCGAGCGCGCCGGCACCAAGGCCGGCAACAAGGGCGCGGACGCGGCCCTGTCGGCGGTGGAGATGGTCGACCTGCTGCGCAAGATCGGCTAGATGGGCGAACGCCGCCAAAGCCGCGAGCTGGCGCTGAAGGTGCTCTACCAGATGGAGCACACGCCCACCAGCGCCGAGACCGCGCTCAAGACCTTCGCCGACAACTTCACCGCGCCGGCCAAGCAGCGCAGCTATGCCGAGCGCCTGGTCAAGGGCATCGAGGCCCACCGCGAGGCCATCGACCAGGCCCTGGAGTCGGCCAGCCGGCGCTGGAAGCTAAACCGCATGCCCCAGGTGGACCGCAACATCCTCAGGGTGGCGGCCTTCGAGATGCTCTTCGGCGAAGGCCAGGTGCCGCCCAAGGTGGCCATCAACGAGGCGGTGGAGCTGGCCAAGCGCTATGGCGGCGACGAGTCGCCGGGCTTCGTCAACGGCGTGCTGGATTCGCTTTTGAACCGCCAAGGCCAGACCCCGGCCGCCGCCCCCCGCGGCTAGGCGGCCGCAGGGGACGGGGCCATGACCACCTCGCCCACCTTCCGCAACCTGGACCAGGCCAAGCAGGACCGCATCCTGGACGAGGCCCTCTCCGAATTCGCGGCCAAGGGCTACGGCCAGGCCTCCCTGAACGCCCTGGTGGCCCGCCTCGGCATCGCCAAGGGATCCATCTTCCAGTACTTCCGCGACAAGGCCGGGCTGTTCCGCCTGGTCTTCGACTTCGCCGTGGGCCAGGTGAAGGGCCACCTGCGCCAGGTGCGCCAGGACACCCAGGGCCAGGACGTTTTCCGCCGGCTGGAGGAAAGCCTGGTGGCCGGCCTGGAGCTGATCCAGCAGAAGCCGCGCCTGTTGCGGCTCTACTTGCGCATCGTCTACGAGGGCGACGTGCCCCTGCGCGGCCAGTTGCTGCAATCCATCCGCCTTTTCTCGCGCGAATACATCCTGGAGCTGTTGGCCGAGGGCCAGCAACGCGGCGAGCTGCGCCCGGACCTGGACCCGGAGCTGGCCGCCTTCGTGGTGGACGCGGTGCTGGAGCGTTTTTTGGTGGCCCGCAGCCTGGAATACCTGGACGCCGGCCTGGGCCTGCACGGGGCCGACCCGCAAAAAGCCCGCCGCCTGGCCGGCGAGCTGGTGGACGTGCTGCGCCGGGGCCTGGGGGCGGGCTGATGGCCTGGCTCGTCGTGGTGGCGGTGACGGCCGAGGCCGATATGATCGCCCCGCGCCTCGCGCCCGCGCCGGCCATCGCCGGCCGGCCGGCCTGGCGGGGGCGCATCGCCGGGCGCGCGGTGCTGCTGCTGGTGGGCGGGCTGGGGCTGGTCAACGCCGCCCAGGCCGTGACCGCGGCCCTGGAGCGCGAACCGGACGTGGATGCCGTCGTCAATCTGGGCTGCGCCGGGGCCTATGCCAAGAGCGGCTTGGCCCTGGGCCAGGCCGCCCTGGCCAGCGAGTGCGTGCTGGCCGACTGGGGCGTGGCGGCGGCGCGGGGCTGGCGGCCGCTCAACGCCATCGGCCTGCCCCTGGGCCACGCCCCGGACGGCCAGGCCCGTTATCACCGCTGGCCCTGCGACCCCGGCCTGGCCCAGCTTTTCCTGGCCGCCAACCCCAATCTCACCAGCGGCGCGTTCAACAGCGTGGTGCAGGTCAGCGGCGACGCGACCGCGGCCGCGAGGCTGGAGAATCGCTGGGGGGCGATCATCGAGGAGATGGAAGGAGCGGCGGTGGCCCAGGTGGCGGCGCACTACGGCCGGCCCTGCGCCGCCCTGCGCGGGGTGAGCAATATCGCCGGACAACGCGAGCTGGACATCGAGGCCGGCGCCCGGGCCGCGCAACAGGCCTTTTTGCGCCTGGAGGAGATGGCGTGAGCGCGCCCGCCGCCCCCACCCGCGAGATCGCCTTCGGCTATTCGCCCTGCCCCAACGACACCTTCGCCTTCCACGCCCTGGCCCACGGCCGGGTCTCCATCCCCGGCCTGAGCATCCGGCCCTTCCTGGCCGACGTGGAGGAGCTCAACCGCCGGGCGCTCCAGGCCGAGCTGCCCCTGACCAAGCTCAGCTTCCACGCCCTGGCCCACGTGCTGGATCGCTACGCACTGTTGCGCGCCGGCGCGGCCCTGGGCCGGGGTTGCGGCCCCCTGGTGGTGGCGCGGCCGGGCGATGAAAACCTGGACCTGGCCTCGGTCACGGTGGCGGTGCCGGGGCGGCTCACCACCGCCCACCTGCTGCTCAGCCTGCATCTGGGAAAACCGCCGGCGGTGGAGCCGATGCTGTTCAGCGAGATCATGCCGGCCGTGGCCGCCGGGCGTTTCCGGGCCGGGCTCATCATCCACGAGGGGCGCTTCACATTCGCCCAGCACGGCCTGGTCCAGCTCATCGACCTGGGCCAGTGGTGGGAGGCGGCCACCGGCCTGCCCATCCCCCTGGGCTGCATCGCCGTCCGGCGCGACCTGGGCCGGGAGACGGCCCTGGCCCTGGAAAAGGCCCTGGCCGAGAGCGTGGCCGCGGCCTGGGCCGATCCCGCCGCCAGCCGGGACTACGTGCTGGCCCACGCCCAGGAGCTGGAGCCGTCGGTGGTGCGGGGGCACATCGAGCTTTACGTGAATAGGTTCACCGCCGACCTGGGCGAGGAGGGCCTGCACGCGGTGCGCGAGGCCTTGGCCCGTGGCCGCGCCGCCGGCCTGCTGCCGGCCAGCAAAGAGCCCCTGACCTGGTAGGGTCGCGCGCCGCCACAGCCGTAGCGGGGCCGAATCGGGCCTGGCTGATATGAAGTCGCCTTTAAACCAGTAAGGCCCCCTCACCCCGCCCTCTCCCCCAGCAGCTGGAGGAGAGGGGGAATAAAGATAATGCCTCTCCCCCAGAAGCTGAACAATAAGACGGGCGGGGATAAACCCCGCCCGTCTTTTCAGCCCGTTTTATGCCCCTCCCTGGCTGAGGCAATAGTCAACCCCTCCGCACTGCGGGCGGCGCGCCACGGGCGCGGCGGGCCTTAGACCACCGTGTCCACGGTGGTGCCCATGCCCGGCTCCGGCTCCGGGGCCGGCGGCGCGGCCTGGGCCGCCGGATCGGGCGGCGGGGGCGGTGGGGCGGCCTCGGCCGGCGGGGGCGGGGGGGGCGGCGGCGGCACGTCGCCGGTGTCGGAGGCCGGATAATAGGTCGCGGTGGTGGGATCAAAGGTTACCGGCATGGTAAACACCTCCTATCGCTATGATAATGGGCCGCCCTTTCGCGGTCAAGCCCCTGTGCCTTATAATAGGGCCAACCCTGCTCCGGCCGGCGGGGCGCGCAAGGCCCGGCGACCGGAAGGGTCGGGTTTTGGCTTTGCCGGCCGGTCATGAGCGGAAGACACACCCACCGGCTGGATGCGGCCGTTGACAATTCCAGGCCCGGCCCGCTGGTGCGGGCGGCGCCGCAGGAGAAAGGCACTGTCCCCAGTTGGACCCCGAACCACGACGAGGCCTTTTCCACCGTTTCCGGGAGATGCTGGGCGGCTCCCCCGCCAACTCCGGCCACGATCTTGAGCGCGAAATCCAGGAGCTGGTGGACCAGGGCGAGGCCGAAGGCGTCATCAGCCACCGCGAAGGCCAGATGATCGACGCGGTGCTGGAGCTGGACGAGACCACCGCCGGCCAGGTCATGGTGCCGCGCACCGACATGGTGACCCTGCCGGTGACCGCCTCGGTGGAGGAGACCATCCAGGTCATCGTGACCTCCGGCCATTCGCGCATCCCGGTCTACGCCGAGGACCTGGACCACATCGTGGGCGTGATCCACGCCAAGGACCTGCTGGGCTTCTGGGGCAGATGCGGCGAGGCGGTGGACCTGAAGGCCATCTGCCGCAAACCGGTCTTCGTGCCCCAGTCCATGGCCCTCACCCAGCTTCTGGCCGCCTTCGAACGCCATCGCACCCACCTGGCCATCGTGGTGGACGAATACGGCGGCACCGCCGGGGTGGTCACCCTGGAAAACGTGCTCGAAGAGATCGTGGGCGACATCGAGGACGAGTACGACCAGGCCGAGGAGCTCATCAGCGAGGGCCCCGACGGCTCGCTGGTGGTGGACGGCCGCCTGGGTGTGGACGAGCTGAGCGAGCGCCTGGCCTATGAGCTGCCCGATCAACTGCCGGAGGGGCGCTTCGAGACGGTGGGCGGCTTCGTCACCACCTATCTGGGCCGGGTGCCCAAGCCGGGCGAGGAGGTGGTCCACGGCCCGGTGCGCCTGGTGGTGACCGGGGCCGACGAACGCCGGGTGACCCAGCTTCAGGTCTTCCTGGGCCGGGCCGAGAACGCGGTCAACGGAGGCTGAGCCGGCGGTGCCCAAAACCTCAGCCTGGCTGCCGGGGTTGCGTCCGGCCCTGATCGCCCCGGCCGCCGGCGCGCTTTTGGCCCTGGCGTTTCCTCCGCTGGACCTCTGGCCCCTGGCCCTGGCCGGCCTGGCCCCCCTGTTCTGGCTGGCGCGCGCCCTGCCCCCGATCCCGGCCGCCCTGGCCGGCTGGCTCTTCGGGGTGGGCCTGGGCCTGGCCCAGTTGCACTGGCTGACGGTGGTGATGACCGTCTACGGCGGCCTGGCCTGGCCCCTGTCGGTCCTGGCTCTTCTGGGCCTGGCGGGCATCGTGGCCATCTACCCCGCCGCCTTCACCGGCCTGATGTCCTGGTCGCGGGTGGGGCCGGCCGGGGCGATCCTCTTGGGCGCGGCGCTCTGGGCCGGGCTGGAGTGGGTGCGGGGCTGGCTGCTCACCGGCTTCCCCTGGCTGCCGCTCTCGGCGGCGCTCACCAGCGCTCCGGCCCTGATCCAGAGCGCCGAGCTTTGGGGGGCCACCGGACTCTCGGCCGCGCTGGCCCTGGTCAACGGCCTCGTGGCCTGCGCCCTGCTGCCCGGCGGCGGCCTTCCCCGGCGCGCCCGCTTGGCGGCCCTGGCGGCGGCGGCTATACTTCTGGCCGGCGGCGCGTGGGCCGGCTCGGCCCGCATGGCGGCGGTGGCCGGGATGGCCCAGGCCGCGCCCCGGCTCACCGTCAGCGTGGTCCAGGCCGGCATTGAGCAGGACCAGCTCTGGCGGCCGGAGATGCGGCTTAACATCATCCGGCGCTACGTGGAGCTGACCCGGACCCAGGCCCCGGCCGCGGCCGCGCGCCCCTGGCTGGCGGTCTGGCCGGAATCGGCGGCCCCGTTCTATTTCCTGCTGGAGGCCCGCGAGAGCGCGCCGGTGCTGCAACTGGCCCAGGAGCTGGAGGCCTTCATCGCCCTGGGCTCCAACGGCCTGGTGGACCGGGGGCCGCCCATCAAGGCCAGCAACCGGGTCTGGCTGGTGGGGCCGGACGGCGAGCCGGCCGGGCACTACGACAAGGTGCACCTGGTGCCCTTCGGCGAATACGTGCCCCTGGCCGAGGTGTTCTTCTTCGCCCGCGCCATCGCCGGCCTGGGCATTGATTTCGTGCCGGGGCGCCTCGGCGACACCCTGGCGGTGGGGCCGGCCAAGGTGGGGCCGCTGATCTGCTACGAATCGATTTTTCCGGAGCTGGCCAGAGCCCAACGGCAGAAGGGCGCGACTTTGCTCATCAACCAAACCAACGACGCCTGGTATGGCCGCACCGGGGCCAGCTATCAGCACCTGAGCCACCTGCGCCTGCGGGCGGTGGAAAACCGGGTGGCCGTGGCCCGGGCCGCCACCACCGGCGTGAGCGGCTTCGTGCTGCCCGACGGCCGCGTGACCGACGCCACCAGGCTTTTCACCCCGGCCGCGGCCACCCAGGCGCTGCCGCTGCTCGCGCTGCCCACCCTGTTCACCGCCACCGGCGACCTGGCCGGCCCCCTGGGGCTGGCCCTGGGCCTGGCGGCCGCGGCCTGGCTGGACCGGCGGCCCAGAAAACGAGAGGACTAGCGATGTTCGAGGAGCTCAAGGACAAGCTGACCGCCCTGCGCCCCCGCCTGGACACCCTCCGGGAGTATCTTTGACCCCGAAACCAAGCGCCAGCGCCTGGCCGAGCTGGACAAGATCATCGCCAAGCCCGGCTTCTGGGACGACCAGGCCGGAAACAAAGAGGTGATGCGCCAGCGGGCCGAGCTGGAGCAGGGGCTCAAGGCCATCGACCAGCTCTCCGGGGCCTATGACGACGCCGAGGTGCTCCTGGAGCTGGCCGGCGAGGAGCAGGACAAGGCCGCCGGCAAGGAGGCCGCCGAGGCCATCGAAGAGCTGGAGCGCGGCCTGGCCCGGCTGGAGGCCGCCCGACTGCTGGGCCAGCCGGAGGACGCGCTCGGCGCCATCGTCAACATCAACGCCGGGGCCGGCGGCACCGACGCCCAGGACTGGGCGCAGATGCTCCTGCGCCAATACAGCCGCTTCGCCGAGCGCCAGGGCTTCCAGGTGGTCTTGATCGACCTGCAGGAGGGCGAGGAGGCGGGCATCAAGAGCGCCACCATCGAGGTGAACGGCTACCAGGCCTACGGCCAGCTCAAGGGCGAGACCGGCATCCACCGCCTCGTGCGCATCAGCCCCTTCGACGCCAGCCACCGCCGCCACACCGCCTTCGCCTCGGTCTTCGTCTCGCCCCTGGTGGACGAGGACATCGAGATCGAGATCAAGGAGGCCGATCTCAGGGTGGACGTGTTCCGGGCCTCCGGGGCCGGCGGCCAGCACGTGAACAAGACCTCATCGGCGGTGCGGCTGACCCACCTGCCCACCGGGGTGGTGGTGCAGTGCCAGAACGAAAAGAGCCAGCACCGCAACAAGGAGCTGGCCATGAAGGTGCTGCGGGCCAGGCTCTATGAGATGGAGCTGGCCAAGCGCGAGGCCGAGAAGAAGCAGATCCACGACAGCCACCAGGAGATCGCCTGGGGCAGCCAGATCCGCTCCTACGTGCTGGCGCCCTACCGGCTGGTGAAGGACCACCGCACCGGGGTGGACGTGGGCAACGTGGACGCGGTGCTGGACGGCGACCTGGACGCCTTCGTGCAGGCCTACCTGGTCTGGCGGGCCGGGGCCAACCAGGCCTGAGGCCGGCCCAGGCCCCTACACCCGGCGTTCGAAGGTGGTCTGGCCGTCTTCCTCGTCGGCCGCCGGCGGCCCCAGCATCTCGAACAGACCGCGCACCATCACCGGATCCCAGAGCAGGCCGGCGTCCTCCTCGATGACCTCGCGGGCGGCCCGGTCGCCCATGGGCGGGGTGGAGCCGTAGCCGTAGCGCAGGTTGAGATAGGCGTGCACGGTGGCCACCAGGCGGGCCTCGGCCGGGATGGCCTGGCCCTTGAGTCCGTCGGGATGGCCGCTGCCGTCCAGGTGCTCGTGGTGATGGCGCACCACCGGGATGATGTGGCGCAGCACCTCCACCCGGCCCAGCAGGCGCGCCCCCAACAGGGGATGCTCGGCCTCCATGTCCACCGGCCGCTGATCGGGGGGCTCCGGCCAGCCGGGCAGGCAGAGGGGGGCGGCCAGGTAGCCGACGTCGTGCAGCAGCGCGCCCAGGTAGACGGTGCGGGAGGCGTCCTCCGGCCAGCCCAGATGGCGGGCCAGCCCCTCGCAAAGCGCGGCCAACTGGCGGCCATGGTCCAGGAGGGCCGGGTTGACCAGCTTGTACAGGTCCATGAGCAGGTAGCTGACATTGATCAAGGCGGCCTGGACGCTTAAAGCCTGGCCGCCGCTCTCCTGGTCGGGCATGCGCTTCCCCCGCGACGTCTTGGCAGAATTTACATCGCCCCCGACGGCATCGCAACTGGTCAGTTGCGGCGGCTTCGGCTATACTACAAGTCTTACCGCAACAGGTTTTCTGGGGGCATCGGGGACGTCGCCAAGGATTTGCCAACCGATGAAGACTATCAGCGCCGCTTGCCTGGGTCTAGGCGCGCTCCTTTGCCTCGCGCTGGCCGCCGGGGCGGCCGGACCAGAGGAGGCCCTGGAGCGGGAGATCGGCCGCGCCCTGACCCAGGGCCGCGAGCTGGAGGCCTGCCAACTGGCCTTGAAGATGCAGGCCTTCAAGGGCGCGCCGGGCTATGACCGCGCCAAGGCCCAACTCCTGGCCAGGGGCATCTCCCTGGAGGCCCCCCTGGAATCCTACACCATCAGGCGCATGATAGACTTGCAGAACAAGCTGGAGGCCGAACGCGCCCAGCGGGGCCTGCCGCCCGAGGTGGGGCCGCGCGAGGACAGCCCGGACGCCTGGGACACCCCCCTGCGGGTGGAGATGATAACCCGGCGCACCTTCGCCTACATGATCCGCTCGGCCGGACCGGACCGTCGATTCATGACCGACGACGACCTGGCCATCGGCATGCGCGACAAGGCCACCCCTCAGACCCAGGATCGCGGCCTAGCCCCCGGCCTGACCGGCCATGGGGCGGCGGCCGAGGACGAGGCCGCTCCTTTGCCCGGCGGCCCGCCCGGCGCGGGCTCCGGCCAATACAGGGCCGACCCCGCCCGCGAGGCCGGCCGCCGCGGGCTCTACGGCGTGGGCGCCAGTCCCGCCGGCCGGCCCGGAAGCCCAGACAACCTGCCGGGAGCCGGCGGCGGCGCGGGGAGCGCCGGCGGCGGCCCGGCCGCCAAGCCTGCCCCCGGCGAACGCGAAGTCACCTTGGATGAACTATTGAGGAAATGACGCCGGCTGAGAGCGGCCGGTGAGCGGGATGCGGGCGTGGACCTAGGCAGTATCATCGGCATCGTAGTGGGCGTGGCCCTGGTGGTGGTCAGCATCCTGCTCTCCGGCAGCCTGCTGGCCTTCGTCGACGTCCCTTCCATGCTCATCGTGGTGGGCGGCACCTTCGCCTCCACCCTGGTGGCCTTTCCCATCTCCTCGGTGATGGGCGCTCAAAAGGCCTGCATGAAGATATTCTTCCAGCACCGCATCGACTCGGTTAACACCGTGCGCCAGATTTTGCAGGCGGCCGAGGCCGTGCGCAAGGAAGGCCCCCTGGCCCTGGAGAAGATCAAGACCGACAACGAGTTCATGAAGACCGCCTTCCAGTTGGTGGCCGACGGCTACCGCCCGGAGGACCTGCGCGAGGTGCTTTCCATCGAGCAGGAGGCCATCGCCGCCCGCCACGCCGAGGTCATCAAGGTGTTGGAGAAAATGGCCGAGCTGGCCCCGGCCTGGGGCATGATCGGCACCCTAATCGGCCTGGTCATCATGCTCCTGAACCTCTCCGACCCCTCGGCCATCGGTCCGGCCATGGCCGTGGCCCTGCTCACCACCTTCTACGGGGCGCTGTGGGCCAACTTTTTCCTGACCCCCAGCGCGGCCAAGCTGGAGGAGCGCAACGTGCGCGAGGCCGACGACTACCGCCTGGTGGTGGAGGGAGCGGTGAGCATGGCGCGCAACGAGAACCCGCGCGCCATCCAGCAACGCCTGGTGGGCTTCATGCCCCCCGGCGACCGCGCCGAGCTGAGCGCCAAGGCCCGCGCAAAAAGGAAGAGTTAGGCCATGTCTGGCAAGAACGTGGTGATCAAGAAGGGCCTGCCGCCCTGGATGGCCACCTTCTCCGACCTGTGCTGCCTGCTCCTAACCTTCTTCGTCCTGCTGCTCACCTTCGCCAACATGGACATCCAAAAATTCCGCGAGATGCTGGGCTCGGTGCAACAGGCCTTCGGCGTGCAGACCCTGGTCAAGGGCGAGTACCAGGCCGTGGCCCCCAAGCAGGCCCCGGCCGCCGCCGGCGACAGCCAGGGCGGCGGCTTCCGCAGCACCGCCCCCAGTCTGACCCAGGGCTCCTTGACCGAATCCGCCTCCGCCGCCGAGGCCGAGGACATGGCCAAGCAGGTGCGCGATCTGGCCCAGAAGGCTGGCATGGGGGACATGGTGGAGGTTTCCAGCGGCAGCCGGGGGGTGCGCCTGCGGGTCAAGGGCAAGATATTGTTTGATTCCGGCCAGGCCAACTTGCTGGAGGGGGCCAAGAAGCTGCTGGACGGCATCGCCCAGGTGATGCACAGGCACAGCTACTACCTGACCGTGGAAGGCCACACCGACAGCGCGCCCATCAGCACCGCCCAGTATCCCTCCAACTGGGAGCTATCGGCCGCCCGGGCCGCGGCGGTGCTGCGCTATCTGGCGCACAAGGGCGTGCCCGAAAGCCGGGTCTCGGCCATCGGCTACGCATCCAACTACCCGATAGCCGACAATTCCTCGGAGGAGGGCCGCAACCAGAACCGGCGGGTGGAGTTTGTCTTCACCAAAAAGCCCCTGCGGGTGGCGGTTGATTGATTCAGCCACCCGTCACCCCATTAAATTGGCTTGCCTGGCGATGAAGCCACCATATATAGTATAAACCTGGCTGGCGGCAGTCGGCCGCGGGAGGAGCCATGGCGCCCAAGACGGTCAAGGAGATCATGACCGCCGACCCCGTGACCATCGGTCCCGACGCCGAGGTCACCCAGGCGGCCCGGCTGATGCTTCAGCGGCGCATAAACGGCTTGCCGGTGCTGGACTCCGGCGGCCGCCTGGTGGGAGTCATCTGCCAGAGCGACCTGATCGCCGAGCAGAAGCGCCTGCCGCTGCCCAGCTTCTTCACCCTGCTGGACGCCTACATCCCGCTGACCTCGCTCAAGCACCTGGAGCGGGAGGTGGAGAAGATCGCGGCGGCCACCGTGGCCCAGGCCATGACCCCGGACCCGGTCACCGTGGGGCCGGATACGCCTATCAGCGAGGCGGCCGGCCTGATGGTGGACCGGGGCTTCCACACCCTGCCGGTGGTGGACGCCGGGCGCCTGGTGGGCGTGGTGGGCAAGGAAGACCTGCTCAAGACGCTGCTGCCGTAAAGGCCTTGTGCAATCAGGCGGCTGCGCCGGGGCGGGAAGGCGGCCGGCGGGGTTGCACAGCTTCGCGCGGCCAGATTTAGGCTTGACAGAGCAGGGGGTAATTGATAGACAGGGGAATGAATTTTTCAGCCGATTCGGTTACAAAAAGACCACAAGATAGATTGAGATAACCCGGAAGGAGGAATCCCGAAATGCCTAATGTGACCTACAAGGGCAAAACCTACGAGGTGGACGAGGACGGCTTCCTGATGGATCCCGAAAAGTGGGACCTGGATTTCGCGTTTTACGTAAAGGAGTCGGAGGGCATCTCCGAACTGGGCGAGGAGCACTGGAAGGTCATCCACTACCTCCAGGACTACTACAAGAAGAACGGCATCGCCCCCATGGTCCGCATCATGACCAAGGTCACGGGCTACAAGCTGAAGCACATCTACGAGCTGTTCCCCAGCGGCCCCGGCAAGGGAGCCTGCAAGATGGCCGGCCTGGCCAAGCCCACCGGCTGCGTCTAGCCGCCGGATAGATCCGACCAGCGAGGGACGGCGCTCGGCCCCCTGGGACGGGCGCCGTCCCTTTGTCCGGCACCTATACGAAATTTTGGCTAGAAGCAACCAGGTTCACCCTCGGAGGCCGTCCGTGTCCGCCCCCCCCGCCAGCTCCGGCATCGCCCTGCGCCCCGCGCCCAAGCTCTACACCCGCGAGCAGGACAAATCCCGCCCGCCGGCCGAGACGGTGGCCTGGGCCAACGCCCGTTTCGCCAGCCTGGGCCAGGAGGTGCTGCGCCAGACCCTGCGCATCGACACCGGCCGCCTGGACGTGCCGGTCTATCTGAGCCTGTGCGGCGACGCGGCCAGCCGGCTGACCAACACCAAGAAGCAGATGGGCAAGGGCGCGAGCCCGGTGCAGGCCGAGGCCAGCGCCCTGATGGAGCTGGCCGAGCGCTTCAGCTTCTTCCATTTCATCCGCACCACCGACTTCCCCCTGCTCACCCCCGACCAGGCGCCCCGCCCGGTCATGGACTTCGCCCAGGTGGCCAAGGCGGTCTATCACCCCACCCAGGACCTGGCCCGCGCCCGCGCGGTCTGGAACCTCCTGCCCCAGACCTGGGCCTGGGCCCGCAACCTGAGCGCGGGGCGCGACGAGTGCATCCCCCTGGGCTGGTTCTACGCCATCAACGAGTACAACGGCCCGGCCGCCGGCAACTGCCAGGAGGAGGCTGTCTTGCAGAGCCTGTGCGAGGTGGTGGAGCGCCACGTCTCGGCCGTGGTGACCCTGGATCAGCGCCCCACCCCGGCCATCGACTTGGCCAGCGTCACCGATCCGGTGGCCCAGGAGCTGATCGGCAAGTTCCGGGCGGCCGGCATCCAGGTGCGCCTGAAGGACTTCACCTGCGGCATGGGCATCCCCTCGGTGGCGGCCCTGTGCTGGGACCCCAGCACCTTCCCCCAGAAAAGCGAGATCGTCTACGCCGCCGGCACCGCCACCAGCCCGGCCAAGGCCCTGATCCGGGCGCTGACCGAGGTGGCCCAGTTGGCCGGCGATTTCCACACCGGCAGCAGTTACAAGGTGAGCGCCCTGCCCAAGTTCGCCAGCCTGGACCAGGCCGCCTACGTGACCCATGCCGAGGGCAGCGTGCCCCTGGATTCGCTGCCCGACCTGGGCGCGCCGGATATGTACCAGGAGATTCGCAACTGCGTGGACGCCCTGGCCATGCGCGGCTACAGCGTCTACACCCTGGACGTCACCCATCCGGAACTGAGTGTCCCGGCGGTCTACACCATCATCCCCGGCGCGCATTTCGCCTATCGCACCACCGGCACCGACGTCATCTTCCACGCCGCCAAGTTGGCCAGCCAGCTTAGCTATCCGGAGCAGGCCCTGGCGGTGCTGAGCGGGCTGGCCGCGGCCGCGGCCAAGGGCGGCCCCGAACCCCACTACCTGCCCTTTTTCCGCGCCCTGGTGCTGATAAACCTGGGCCGGCCCGGCGAGGCCCTGGCCGACCTGGAGCGCGCCCTGGCCCTGGACCCGCCCCCGGCCGACGCGGCCAGCATCCACACCCAGCGCGGGGTGGCCCTGAAGGACCTGGGGCGCTACCCGGAGGCCATCGCGGCCCTGACCCAGGCCGCGAGCTTTCCGGAGCCCCACGCCGAGATATTCAACCTGCTGGGCTTCTGCCATTTCATGCTCCGGGAGCACGAGGCATCCATCGCCGATTTCGAGCGGGCCATCGAGCTGGAGCCGGGGCTGGGCATCAACTACGCCAACATCGGCAGCAACCTGCGCGAGATGGGACGCATCGAGGAAGCCCGCCGCATGTACCGCCACGCCCTGGAGCTGGACCCCGGCCTGGACTTCGCCCGCGAAAACCTGCGCCGTCTGGGCGGCCAGGGGGAGTAAGGCGCTTCGGTATTTTTCTTGTCGCTAAAGCGACCCGGACAACGCGTTGTCCGGGCCACCCGGAAATAAGGCCCCCCTCACCCCGGCCCTCTCCCCCAAGGGGGCGTGGGCGCCAGCCAAAATACAAAAGAGATTGCCACGTCGCCTGACGGCTCCTCGCAATGACAGGAAGGGTGGGATTCACTGAAGCGCAGTTTCTAACTGTCATTGCGAGCGCAGCGAAGCAATCTTCCGTTGTTCCTCCCCTCTTTCTCGCGGAGACGACAACGGAAGATTGCCGCGTCGCGACCCTGTCCGGGTTGCTCCGCGCAATGACCTTTTTGGGAGAGGGCGCGAGGACAAGCGGCGAAGTAGCGCGGGGCGGAAATGAGCCCTCAGGGCAGGTCCAGCACGTAGGCCAGCATCAGCCAGAAATGGCAGAAGCTGCCGGCCATGACGAACAGGTGCCATATCTCGTGGAAGCCGAAGCGCCCCGGCCAGGGGTCGGGCCGCTTCAGGGCGTAGATGACCGCGCCGGCGCTGTAGAAAAGCCCGCCCAGGCCCAACCAGGCCAGCCCGCCGGCGGGCATGGCGCGCACCAGGGGCGCGATGGCCGCCAGGGCCGCCCAGCCCATGACCAGGTAGATCAGGGTGGAGACCCAGCGCGGGGCCTCCAGCCAGGCCACTTTGAGCACCACCCCCATGAGCGCCACCCCCCAGACCGAGCCGATCAAGGACCACCCCCAGGCCCCGCGCAGGGGCACCAGGCAGAGCGGGGTGTAGGTGCCGGCGATGAGCAGGTAGATCATGATGTGGTCCAGGCGGCGCAGGACGCGGGTGCCGCGCTCGCCCAGCCTGAGGGCGTGGTAGAGCCCGCTGGAGGTGTAGAGCAGCACCATGGTCGAGCCGTAGATGGACAATCCCACCACGTGCCAGGCGCTGGCGTAGAGCGCGGCCAAGGTGACCAACAGGGCCAGGCCCACGGCCGAGAGCAGGGCTCCGGTCAGGTGGGAGACGGCGCTGAAGGGCTCTTTCAGGCAGGTGGCCATGGCGCGGCGGCTCCGGGTCGGCGTTTTTTGCGGCAACTATACCGCTCCCGCCGGCCGGGCGCAGCTTTTGGCCGGCCGGGGCTGGGCAAAATCGCCAGCGGCCCCATAATTGGGGCATGTCCGAACGCGCCCACGCCGCCCTGTTGCTGGTCCTGGCCGCCGTGCTGTGGAGCTCCGGGGGGCTCTTGATAAAGCTGGTGGACTGGTCGCCCCTGGCCATCGCCGGCGCGCGCAGCGCCGTGGCCGGGGTCTTCGTGTGGCTGGTGCTGCGGGGCCGGCTCTGCCTGGATTGCAGCCGGCCGCAACTGGCGGCGGCGGTGGCCTACGCCGCGGCGGTGATGAGCTTCGTGGCCGCCACCAAGCTGACCACCGCGGCCAACGCCATCCTGCTGCAATACACCAGCCCGCTCTACGCGGCGCTCTTGGCCCCGCGCATCCTGGGCGAGCGCACCAGCGGCCGCGACTGGGCCTTCATCGGCCTGACCCTCCTGGGCATGGGCCTGTTCTTCTTCGACCAGCTCAGCTTGGCCGGCCTGGCGGGCAACCTGCTGGCCCTCTTTAGCGGCCTGGCGGTGGCCTGCCTGGCCCTGGCCCTGCGCCAGACCGGCGCGGCCTCCTCCACGCCCATCGTGCTGGGCAACTTCCTGGCCGCGCTCATCTGTCTGCCCTTTGTGGTGGGCGCCGGCTGGCCGGGATGGCAGTCCCTGGTGGTCATCGCCTTCCTGGGCGTGGTCCAGCTCGGCCTGCCCTACTATCTCTACTCCCTGGCCGTGCGCCGGGTCAGCGCCCTGGAGGTGACCCTCATCCCGGTGATCGAGCCCATCCTCAACCCCATCTGGGTGGCCCTGTGCCTGGGCGAGACGCCGGGCCTGGGCGCCCTGGCCGGCGGCGGGCTGGTGCTCACGGCGGTCACCGCCTGGGGGCTATCGCGCCGCCAGGCGCGGGTGGTGGTGGCCGGGGGCGGGCCAAGCCCTTCCGGGCGTCCTTGACACCGCCCCTCCCAGCGTATAGCCTAGTCACAAGCCCGTGGCCAACATCCCTAGAGAGGGGGTAACACATGATATCCATTGACCAAATAGTGGCGAGGGAGATACTGGATTCCCGCGGCAACCCCACCGTGGAGTGCGACGTGCTGCTGGAGGACGGCTCGCTGGGCACGGCGGCGGTGCCCAGCGGGGCCAGCACCGGCGAGCACGAGGCCCTGGAGCTTAGGGACGGCGACAAGAGCCGCTACCTGGGCAAGGGCGTGCGCAAGGCGGTGCTGAACATCGAGGAGGTCATCGCCCCGGAGCTGACCGGGCTGGACGGCCTGGACCAGGTGCTCATCGACCAGACCATGATCGACCTGGACGGCACGCCCAACAAATCCAAGCTGGGGGCCAACGCCATCCTGGCGGTGTCCATGGCCACCGCCCGCGCCGCGGCCAATGCCCTGATGGTGCCCCTGTTCCGCTACCTGGGCGGGGCCTACGCCAGGGTGCTGCCCATGCCGATGATGAACATTTTGAACGGCGGGGCCCACGCGCCCAACAACGTGGACATCCAGGAGTTCATGATCGTGCCCGTGGGGGCCGAGAACTTCGCCGAGGCCCTGCGCATGGGGGCCGAGGTCTTCCACACCCTCAAGAAGGTGCTGTCCGGCCGCGGCCTGGTGACCAGCGTGGGCGACGAAGGCGGCTTCGCCCCCAACCTGGCCGACAACGACGAGGCCATCCAGGTGATCCTACAGGCCATCGAGAAGGCCGGCTACATCCCCGGCGAGCACGTGGCCCTGGCCCTGGACAGCGCGGCCAGCGAGTTCTACAAGGACGGCGGCTACGTCTTCCACAAAAGCGACAACAGCCGGCGCAGCGCCGGCGAGCTGGTGGAGTTCTACGCCAACTGGGTGGAGAAGTACCCCATCGTCAGCATCGAGGACGGTCTGGCCGAGGACGACTGGGAGGGCTGGAAGCTCATCACCGAGCGCCTGGGCGATAGGGTGCAAATCGTGGGCGACGACCTGTTCGTCACCAACACCGAGCGCCTGGCTCAGGGCATCGAACAGGGCGCGGGCAACTCCATTCTCATCAAGCTCAACCAGATCGGCAGCGTCACCGAGACCATGGCCTGCATCGACCTGGCGCGGCGCAACGCCTACAACCAGGTGATCAGCCACCGCTCCGGCGAGACCGAGGACACCTTCATCGCCGACCTGGCGGTGGCGGTGGGCAGCGGCCAGATCAAGACCGGCAGCCTCTGCCGCTCCGAGCGGGTGTGCAAGTACAACCGCCTGCTGCGCATCGAAGATGAGCTGGGCGACACGGCGCTGCTGGCCAAGCCTTTTTAGGCGCCTGATCCGATCCGCGGGCCCCGCCCAACCCGCGGCGGGGCCCGCATCTTGCGTCCGCTGGCCCAGCGGCCGGGTTATCAGCCCAAAAAGCTTGACAGACCGGCCCCCTACAAGATAGCCTCGTTCAGACGCGAACCCCGCTCCGGGAGGATGAGGTGAAGTCCGTGGGCATCAAGATCGCGGTTGCTTGGCTGGTGGCCCTGGCGCTGGCGGCCAGCGGCTGCGCCTATACCACCGTGGTGGCCAAGGAACGCGTCCCCCAGCCGGGCCCGCCGGTCAAGGCCGGGCTCAAGGCCGTGATGCCGATGGTCAGCGACCAGCGCACCTGGCCTGATCGCCTCACCGCCGACCAACCCATCCCCAACGTGCGCATCTTCGCGCCCCAGATGACCGACGTGCTGCGCCAGGAGCTCCTGGCCAGCGGCCTGTTCAGCGCCCTGCCCGCCCCCAAGGACCCCGCCGCCGGCGGATTGGTGCCAACCCTCAAGATCACGGTGGGCAACTTCGCCCTGTCCAACCTGGGCACCAACGCCTGGGTGGTGCCCCACCTGCTCCTGGACGGCGTGGCCCTGCCGCTTTTCACCGCCACCGCGCTTTATAGCAAGGGCAGAGTGGACATGGGCGGCTACATCACCCCCAGCTCCCGCATCGGCACCCTGCTGGCGGCCAGCGTGGAATTCAGCGAGGGGCTGGCGGCTCCGGTGCTGGAGCGCAAATACCTCATCCGCTACGAGGTGGAGCAGGCCAGCGAACGCGAGATGCTCAGCGACATGCGCGACTACGCCGGGCAGGGGGTTGACCTGGGCAAGGCCAAGGGAGTCGAGGCCTTGCGGGAGCTGGCCCGCGCCATCGCCAGCGATCCCAACTGGCAGAGCCTGCCGCAGCTCCGGCGGCTGGTGGCGGCCGAGCAGGTGGTCAAGGCCGGCCGGCCGCTGCCCGAACAGGCGCGGGCGGTGGAGGAGGTGCTCGATCTCCTGGACAGCCCCCTGACCATGACCGAGGAGGAGGTCAAGGTCCTGCGCGACGGCTTCCTGGACGCCAAGGCCCGCGCCACCATCATCAACGACCTGCGCGCCCGCTGGCTGGGCCTGTCCGGCCCGGCCGAGCTGCCGGCCGAGCAGTTCGTGGACGAGGCCGCGGCCGAGAAGCTTTTCGACGACCCCCGCCTGCCCTTCTACGCGGCCGCCTCGGTCATCGACCAGCGCGTCATCGCCCTGGCGGTCAAGGTGCTGACCCCGGTGGAGCCCACCGTCAAGCGCGACGGCGGCCAACCGGCCGAGGTGGTGAGCCTGCCGCCCGGCCCCATGGCCCCGGCCGCCGACGTGGCGGTTGGGTCGCCGGGCACGGCCAGCCCGGACCTGACCCCGGCCGGAGCCCCGGACCTGGCCCTGGCCGCCCCGGCCCCGCCCACCAGCCCGGCCCAGGCCCAGGCCCTGCGCGAAAGCCTGCGCCAGGCCCTGGCCGCCCGGATCAAGGGCGACCTGCGCAAACAGGTGCTGGCCGCGACCGAGGCCGAGAAGGCCGTCGGCCCGGCCTGGCAGCCCATGGCCCAGTTGCTGCGCCTGGTGGACACGCCCTTCGTGCAGCGCTACCTGGGGCAGCGGGCCGGCTGACCGGCCCGATCGCGCCTGACGTGAAGATCGCCGCCCCCAGCTTCGCCATCCTGTTCATGCCCGACGGGGCCGGGCTGCTGGCCAACCTGGAACTGGCCGGGCGCACCTGCTACAAGTCCGAGGACCGCATCACCCCGGACTCGGCGGCCGACTTCGTGCGCCGCATCCTGGCCAGCGGCCACCACAGCGTCATCGAGCACGCCAGCGCCACGGTGCGCTTTGTCTGCGACCGGGGGGTGACCCACGAGCTGGTGCGCCACCGCCTGGCCGCCTACAGCCAGGAATCCACCCGCTACGCCAACTACGGCCAGGACAAGTTCGGCAACGAGATAACCGTGATCCGGCCGCTGTTCTGGCGGCCCGGCAGCCGGGAGTACGCCCGCTGGCATGATGCCATGCTGGCGGCCGAGAGCGCCTATCTGGAGCTGTTGGCCATGGGCGCGCGGCCCCAGGAGGCCCGCTCGGTGCTGCCCAACAGCCTCAAGACCGAGATCGTCATGACCGCCAACCTGCGCCAGTGGCGCCACGTGCTGGGCCTGCGCTGCGCGCGCCCCGCCCACCCCCAGATCCGCGAGATCATGCTGCCGCTGTTGGCCGAGTTCCACGGTCGGCTGCCGGTGGTCTTCGAGGATCTGGCCCAGAAATTCGCCGCCGACATCGCGGAAATGGCGCGGCTGACCGCCGAGTGGGACGCGGGCGCCTCCTGACTGGCTCCCCACCCCGGTTCGTCCGGCTGGCCTTAAAAAAACGCGGGCGGGGATGAACCCCGCCCGCATGCTGTCCTGGCCTGGAGCGGCGTCCTGGAAAGATTCAAGCTCCCAGAGGCCCGGCGGCTGGCCCGGCTGGCTTTTAGTAGCGCGGCGGGCCGCCCAGGGGGGGCAGGATGGGCTGGCCGTCGGGGTCGCGCAGGGGCGCGGCCGCGGGCGGCGGCAATTCTTCGGGCGCGATGACGGGCTTGAGCGGTCCGCCTTGCAGTTGTTCGGGGTCGATCCTCACCACCGGCGGCGGCGGCGGGGTGCGGCCATCCTCGTAGGCCTGGATGACCTCTTCAAGCCACATGCGGCGCACGCGGGCGGCCGCGCGCAGGTCGTCGGTGTAGGCATTGTTCTCGGCGGCGAAAAAGGCGGCGTGGGCCTCGCGGTAGCGGCCCTGGCGCAGCATGTCCTGGCCCTGGCGGTAGAGAAGCTGGGACTCCCCCATGCCCAGGTAGCGCTCCTCCACCGCCCGGGTGGATGCGGGCTCGGTGCCGCTGGCGCAGGCGGCCAGGGCCAGAATCGCCACGGCGAGCAATGACCATGCGCGCAAGGTTCTCATGGGTTTCTTATCGGCAATTCGGCGGCCAAGCTTTAGGCGGGGTTTTCAGCGGCGGATGCTGATGGCGGAGGCGGTGTCCTTGCATACCCGGCCGCCATCGGAGACGCTGGCCACCGACCACAGCCACAGGCCCAGGGTGATGCCGGCCAGGCCCAGGCCCAGCCCCACCACCGCGATCCGGGGGACGCGGCCGAACAGCACGGCGCGGCCCAACTTGCGGCACTTGACCACTGTATTGGGCGCCGCGAGATCGGGCAGCGCGCACTGATCGCCTTGTTTGCCGAAGTAACGCATGGTGACACCTGGGGCAGCGGGCCGTGGGGAATTTCTGCTTCTAGAGCCACTATAAAGCAGCCCAGGGGGTCTGGCAAGCCAAGTCTTGATGGAAGCTAAAAAAACAAGCCGTGTTCACCCCCGCCACAGGGTGCAGAGGGTGCGCCCGGCATACAGGGTGCGTTCATGCGTGAGGTTTTCCGGGCGAAAATGGGGGCCATACACCAGCAGGCGGCCACCCCAGCCGGCTGGCAGCAATTTTACCAGCCAATTAAGAGGTTTATCCGGATAAATGAAAAGCAGGTCAAAGGGGGCGAGGTCGATCTGCCGGCAGTCGCCCTGGATGAAGTCGGCCCGGGCGAGGCCCAGCTCTGCGGCCAGGCCGCGGGCGGCGGCCACCAGTTCGGGGTCGGCCTCGATGCCGGTGGCGCGGGTGTGCAGCGCGGCCAGGAGCACCGCCCGGCCGTCCCCGCTGCCCAGGTCGGCGAAATGCCGGCACCCGGCCAGGTCCACCTGGTCGAACAGCTCCACCAGCTCCTCGGCCACCGAGCAGGCCCACATGCCGGCCGGGGTCATCTTGTAGGGCTCCTCCAGGGAGTCCTGGAAGCGCCGCAGGGCCTGGAGCACGCGCCGGGCGTCGGGCGGGGGGATCAAGGCCGCGCGCCCAACAGGCGGTGGTGCTCCACCTTCAGGCACTTGTCCTGCACCACCATCAGACCGCGGGCGCGGGCGTGGGACGCGGCGTCCTCGTTGCGCACCCCCAGTTGCAGCCAGAGGCACTTGGCCCCGATGGCGGCGGCCTGGCGCGCCACGGCCGGGGTGTGCTCGCTGGCCCGGAACACGTCCACCACGTCCACCGGCTCCGGGATGGCGGCCAGGTCGGGATAGCACTTTTCGCCCAGGATGCGTTCGGCCTTGGGGTTGACCGGGATGATCCGGTAGCCGTGCTCTTGCAGGTAGGCGGCCACGCGGTGGCTGTCGCGGCCGGCGTCGGGCGAAAGCCCCACCACGGCCACCACCCGGCAGTTGCAGAGCAGATCCTTGACTGCCTCGGCCGGCGGGTTGGGCGTGACGGCGGCGGTGGCGGGAGTGTCCATGGCGCGCTCCTTGTGATCCCACCTGATGTTACCACGCCGCCGGCGGGACCGGCAAACCGCCGCCTTCCGGCGGCGGCCCCAGCAAGCCGGCGATCAGGGCCAGGCGAAGGCCCAGGCGGCGGCGATCTTCGGCCTCCAGGCCGGCGGTCAAGGCCGGCAGCCAGGCCGCCGCCCCGCCGGGCAGCCGCCGCAGCAGGGGGTGGAGCATCAGCGCCGGCCGGGCGGCCTCCGGCGCCGGCGGCAGCGGGCAGGCCCCGCACTCCGGCGCGCCCTCGCCGCGGGCTTCCTGCTCGCGGCAGGCGGCGCAATCCAGGCCGGGAAAGTCGGCCCGGCCGCGCAGGTGGGCGGCCAGAGCCTCCAACTCGGCGACGAAATCCCCGTCCAGCCAGGGCGGGCACAGGGCCGGCAGCAGCGCGTCTAGCAGCGCCGCCGGCAGGGCGTCCAGGGCCTCCGGCGCGGGCCGGGCCGGCCGTCCGGCCGCGTCGGCCACGCCCTCCCAGCCCATTAGGCGTCGCTCCAGCAGCGCCAGGGCCAGGCCGGCCGGGCCGGAGGCCTGGCGGCCGGCCGGCTCCCAGGCCAGGGGAGAGGCCGGCCGCAGGTGCAGGCGGGCCGGACCCAGGGCGATGGTTTCCAGGGGTGAATGCGCGGACATGGGGCCAGTCTGGCGGGCCGGGCGGCGGCGGGCCAGGGAGGCGTTTCGGGAAAGCGCGGCCCTACCCGGCCGGGCGCAGGTCGCAGAGATTCAGCTCCAGGTGGCGGCCGCCGTAGTTGCTGACCCTGGGGGTGGCCACCACGTCCACCCGCGCGCCCACGGCCGGGCGCAGATGGGCCAGGCCGAAGCCGATGGCGGCCAGGTCGCGGCCGCGCTCGCGCAGTTGCAGCTTCAGGTGGCCCTCGCCCACCAGACGCGCGCCGCCCACCTCCACCCCGCGCAACAATAGCAGGGGTTCGGGGTTGCCCGGCCCCAGGGGGGCCAGGCGCTCCAGCCATTCCAGGGCCGCCTGGTCCAGACCGGCCAGGTCGGTCTCGGCCTCGATGATGAGCGGCAGGCCGTGGCCCAGGGGCGGCAGGGCGGCCTCGGCCGCGCGGTGCAGGCCCTCGGCCAGGCGCGGCAGCAGGGAGCTGGGCAGGGTGGCCCCGGCCGCCAGGGCGTGGCCGCCGAAGTGGCTGAGCAGGTGCTCCAGGCCGCAGAGGGCCTGTTGCAGGTGGAAGCCGGGCAGGCTGCGGCCGGAGCCCACCGCGTGGCCGTTTTCCAGGGCGAACAGCATGGCCGGCCGGCCGGTGCGCTCCACCAGGCGGCTGGCCACGATGCCCAGCACCCCCCGGTGCCAGCCGGGGTCGGCCAGCACCAGGCAGCGCGCCCGGCCCAGGCCCGGATCCTCGGCGACCATGGCCAGGGCCTGGTCGAAGATGGCCTGCTCCAGCCCGCGCCGGGCCTGGTTGAGCCGGTCCAGCCCCTGGGCCAGGCCCAGGGCGTGGGCGTGGTCGGGGCAGAGCAGCAGCTCCAGGGCCTGGTCCGGGGAATCCAGGCGGCCGGCGGCGTTGAGCCGGGGGGCCAGGCCGAAGCCCAGGTCACGGGCGTCCAGCGCCCCCTTGAGCCCAGCCACCCGGCCCAGGGCCTTGAGCCCCACCCGCCGGCCCTCAGTGAGCACCTTGAGCCCCTCGGCCACCAGCACCCGGTTGTGCTCGACCAGGGGCACCACGTCGGCCGTGGTTCCGATGGCCACCAGGTCCAGGCATTGGCGCAGGTTGGGCTCCGGGATGCCGGCGAAATGGCCTTCGGAGCGCAGGGCGGCGCGCAGGCCGGCGGCCAGATAGAAGGCCACCCCCACCCCGGCCAGGTGGGGCGCGAAGCCGCAGCGGGCCTGCTGGGGGTTGATGACCGCCTCGGCCGGGACCAGCGGCCCGTCCGGCACCTGGTGGTGGTCGCTGACCACCACCTTGAGGCCCAGCTCGTGGGCCGCCTCCACGCCGGCGTGGTCGCTGATGCCGCAGTCCACGGTGACCACGACCTCGGCCCCGGCCTCCCTGAGCCGCCGGGCGGCCTGGGGCGAAAATCCATAGCCGTCGCGCAGGCGGTGGGGCAGGTCCCAGACCACCCGCGCCCCGCATTGCCGCAGAAAATCCACCATCAGCGCGGTGGAGGTCACCCCGTCGGCGTCATAATCGCCGGCCACGCCGACGACCCGCCCGGCCCGGATGGCCGGGACCAGGACCTTGAGCGCCGCCCGCAGGCCGGCCAGGTTCTCCGGCGGCGGCAGTTGCTCCAGGCTGGGGGCGAGAAAGGCCGCCGCCCGCTCCGGGTCGGCCTGGCCGCGGTGGACCAGCACCTGGGCCAGCCAGCCCGGCAGGCCCAGCTCGCGGGCCAGGCGCTGGGCGCGGCGCGGGGTGGCCGGCGTCGGCTGCCAGGGGCGTTGGGGGGGCATCGGAACCATATCCGCCACTATATACGGTGGCCGGATGCCGGTCAAGCACCGGATGTGGGGTGTCTATTCGGAATCCTCGGCCGCCGCCGCCCGCGCGGCCAACTGCCCGCAGGCCGCGCCGATCTGGCCCCCCCGCGAACGCCGGAACAGGGCGGTGAGGTTGTTTTCCAGCAGGATTTCCTGGAAGGCCAACACGTCGGCCTCGTCCGGGGCGTTGAAACCGGCGCCCTCGTGGGGATTGAAGGGGATCAGGTTCACCTTGCACCTGAGCCCCCGGCACCACAGGGCCAACTGGCGGGCCTGGGCCGGGCGGTCGTTGACCCCGCCCAGGAGCACGTACTCCAGGGTGATGCGCCGGGTGGGCTTGAGGGGATAGGTCAGCAGCGCCGCCTTGAGCACGGCCAGGGAGAAGCGCCGGTTGACCGGCATCAGGCGGCTGCGCAGGGCGTCGTCGGGCGCGTTGACGCTCACCGCCAGGCTGGCCGGGGTGCTCTGGCCCAGCTCGGCCAGACGGTCGGCCAGGCCCACGGTGCTCACCGTCACCTTGCGCTGGCTCATCTGCAAGCCGTGCTCGCCCAGGATGTGCGTGAGCGCCACCCGGAGCCCGGCCAGGTTGTCCAGGGGCTCGCCCATGCCCATGAAGACCAGGTTGGTCAGCGGCCGGGCCTCGTCCACCATCCGGCGGGCGGCCAGCACCTGGCCCACGATCTCGGCCGGGCGCAGATCGCGCGTGAGCCCCAGGGCCCCGGTGCGACAGAACTTGCAGCCCATGCGGCAGCCCACCTGGGAGGACACGCACAGGGTGTGGTGGTCCTGCTCCGGGATGAGCACGCCCTCGACCCGGCAGCCGTCGTCCAGCTCGTAGAGCAGCTTGCGGGTGCCGTCGGCGGCGGTCTCCACCCTGGCCGGCTCCAGGTCGGTCAGGTTCGCGGCCGCCGCCAGGCGCTGGCGCAGGGGCTTGGCCAGGTCGGTCATGTCGGCGATGGCGCGCGCCCCGCCCTTGTACAGCCAGCGCAGCACCTGGCGCGCCCGGAAGGGCTTCTCGCCCAGGCCCACGAGCAGGTCCTGCAAGCCCTGCGGGGTCAGGTCGCGCAGATCGGGACGCTTTTCAGCCGGTTCGCTCATGGGCCAAATATACCAGCCGGGCGCGCGGCCGGCCGGCGGGAAAGGGCTTGCCGCCCGCGCCGGGGCCGGGCGATAATCTCCCCGGCCGGGCGGCCCCGCCCCCGCGCCCGGCCTGCGGGCCAGTCGGGACGCCGCCGCACGGTGAAACCGCCACGGGAGACGCCAATGCCCAAGGACAAGCAACGCGGCGAGACCCGCCCCGCCCCGGCCCCGGCCGACGAGGCCGGCCGGCTCAGCCAGCGCGAGGACGCCTACCTGAAGGCCAGCAAGGAGATCGTGGTCAAGTTCATCGAGACCGGCCGGCTCTCGGCGGCCAATTTCCAGGAGACCTTCGCCCTGATCTATCGGGGCATCAAGGAGACCATGGAGGAGGGGCGCTAGTCTTCCCCGCCTCCGCCGGGCCGGGACCGGTAATACACCCGGTTGAGGTAGAGCCCCTGGGGCGGGGCCTTGGAGCCGCCCCGGAGCTCGCCGCCGGCCTCGATCATGGCCAACAGCGCCTCCGGGCCGAGCTGCCCCCGCCCCACCCGCACCAGCAGTCCCACCAAGTTGCGCACCACGTGGCGCAGGAAGCCGGTGGCCGTCACCCGCACCCGCCAGGGGCCGGCGGGCGGGGCGTCCAGGCTGGCGGCGATGATTTCGCGCACGCTGGAGCCCTTGGCCTCGCTGCCGGCCGCGGCCAGCACCCCCAGGTCGCGCTCGCCGATCAGGCGGGCCAGGGCGCGCCGCATCGGGGCCGGGTCCAGGGCCATGGGCAGCGGCCAGAGCCGACCGGCCAGGAAAAGCGGGGCCGTGGCCGCCGGCCAGAGCCAGTAGTCGTAGGTCTTGGCCAGGGCGCTGTAGCGGGCGTGGAAGCCCGGCGGAGCCGGCCCCAGGGCGCGCAGGTGGATCTCCGGCGGCAGCAGGGATTTGAGGCCGCGCTCCAGGCGAGGGAGGGCCAGGCGGCTGGTGGTGGCGAAGCTGGCCACCTGGCCCAGGGCGTGGACCCCGGCGTCGGTGCGGCCGGAGGCGTGCACGCGCAAGGGGTGGTCGCACAGGCGCGCGAGCGCGGCCTCCACCACGCCCTGCAGGCTGCGCCCCCTGGGCTGCACCTGCCAGCCGCTGAAGCCGGCCCCGTCGTAGGCCAGCACCAGGGCCAGGTGGCGGCGACCGTCGGCGTCCGGGCCGGGGTCGGCGGACAACAGCGGCGCGTCGTGGGGCGGGAAATCGCCCAACAGGCATGGCCAGAGTCCGGTCACGGGTGGTCCCGCCGGATCGAGGGGGCCGGAAAACAAGGACAGGAATGAACAGGGAGACCGGTCAAGCGCGGGCGCAACTTCTCTGGTCGCGGCTTGGCGCCTGGCCAGGGTCCGGGGGAGGCCGGCCCGAAGGCCTGGCGCGGGTCGAGTTCGCCCTTCTTGAGGCAGGGGCGGGGTTTATTATCCCCGCCCGCCTTGTGCTCTCCCGCCGCGCTGCGGGCGGGGATAAACCCCGCCCCTACATCAAGATGGCGATCGGTTTGCGCAAACGGCTGATGCCGAGGCATGGCGCTGCCTTTTTCTACGGCGTCGCCGCCAGCCCGGCGAGCCCCTCCTCCTCCGGCAGGCCCAGCATCAGGTTGGCGTTCTGCACCGCCTGGCCGGAGGCGCCCTTGGTCAGGTTGTCCAGGGCCGAGAAGAGCTTGATGAGCCCGGAGCGGGGATCCGCCGCCACGGCCAACTGCACCCGGTTGGTGCCGCGCACGTCCTTGGTGGCTGGCAAGACGCCTTCGGGCAGCAGGCGGATGAACTGCTCCCCGCCGTAGGCCTCCAGCCAGCAGGCCCGCACCTCCGCCACCCCGGCCCCGCCCAGCGGCCGGGCGTAGATGGTGGAGAGTATGCCGCGGTCCATGGGCAACAGATGCGGCGTGAAGGTCAGCCGCACCTCCTGGCCGGCGGCCAGGGAGAGCTCCTGCTCCATCTCCGGGGTGTGGCGGTGGCCGGCCACGGAGTAGGCCTTGAAGTTCTCGTGCACCTCGCCGTGGAGCAGGTTCAGCTTGGCCGAGCGCCCGGCCCCGGAGACCCCGCTGGCGCTGTCGGCGATGAGGCCCTGGGGCGAGACCAGGCCGGCCTTGAGCAGGGGAACCAGGGCCACCAGCACGCTGGTGACGTAACAGCCGGGGTTGGCCACCAGGCGGGCGGTCTTGATCTTGTCGCGGTAGAACTCCGGCAGGCCGTAGACGGCCTCGGCCAGCAGGTGGGGGCAGACGTGGGGGGCGTACCATTTTTCGTAGACGGCCACGTCGCGCAAGCGGAAATCGGCCGAGAGATCCACGACCTTGGCCCCGGCCTCCAACAGCGGGGCGGCGGCGGCCATGGCGGTCTGGTGGGGCACCGCCAGAAAGACGAGTTGGGCCTCGCCGGCCAGGGCGGCGGGATCGGGCGCGCCGAAGTTAAGCTCCACCGCGCCCTCCAGGGAGCCGAAGACCGCGGCCACCGGCTGGCCCTCATATTGGCGGGAGCTGACCGCCACCAGGCTGAGTTCGGGATGGCCGGCGATGAGGCGCATGAGCTCCACGCCGGTGTAGCCGCTGCCGCCCAGGATGGCCACGGGGATCATGGACTAGCCTCCTCGTTGCGGTGAGAGCCAAACAAAAAGCGGGGAAGGCCCGGTCCGGACCTTCCCCGCCAGCGGATGTCGGATCGGGCTAGCGCTTGGAGTATTGGAAGCGGGCGCGGGCGCCGCGCTGACCGTACTTCTTGCGCTCCTTCTTGCGGGGGTCGCGGGTGAGGAACCCGGCCCTTTTCAGCACCTGGCGCAGCTCCGGGTTGAAGGTGAGCAGCGCGCGGGCGATGCCGTGGCGGATGGCGCCGGCCTGGCCGGTGGTGCCGCCGCCGTCCACCGTGACCAGCACGTCGAACTGGCTCTGGGTGTCGGTCAGGGCCAGGGGCTGCTTGAGCACCATGGTGTCGGTCTCGCGCGAGAAATATTCCTCGGCCGGGCGCTTGTTGACGGTGACCTTGCCGTTGCCGGGCAGCAGCCAGCAGCGGGCCACGGAGGTCTTTCTTTTGCCGGTGGCGTAGTAGCGGGTCTCAGGCATGACGTTTACCTCGCCTCGATGGCCAGGGGCTGGGGCTGCTGGGCCTGGTGGGGATGCTCCGGCCCGGCGTAGACTTTGAGCTTCTTGATGAGCTGGCGGCCCAGGCGGTTCTTGGGCAGCATGCCGCGCACGGCCAGGCGCAGCAGGTCCACCGGCCGCTGCTCCTTCAGGTTCTTGGCCGCGGTGGCGGTGATGCCGCCGGGATAGCCGCTGTGGCGGTAATAGAACTTCTGCTCCACCTTCCGGCCGGTCAGCTTGACCTTGTCGGCGTTGACCACGATGATGAAGTCGCCGGTGTCCAGATGGGGGGTGAAGATGGCCTTGTGCTTGCCGCGCAGGCGCATGGCCACCTGGGTGGCCAGACGGCCCAGGACCAGGTCCGTGGCGTCGACCACGAACCAGTCGCGCGAGATGTCTTCGGGTTTGGCTACGTAGGTTTTCATCTTTCCTGCCTGCCGCAAAAAATGGGCGGCCCGCGCCGCACGCTCTGCAAGGTGAGTCGAAGCTGTATTTATAGGGTAGGCCCCCGGATTTGTCAATAGAGCCGCGAAATTTGGCCGCTTGCCCCCGCCGGGGCCGGGGGCCTCACGCCCCGGCCGGCGGTTTGCGGAAAAACAGCATGACCGAGGTGTAGACCAGGCCCCGCTCGGCCAGCACCAGATGGGGCCGGAACATGCGCTCATCTGGCAATTGCAGCGGGTTTTCCAGCACATACTTGGGCAGCTCGAAAACGGGCGGCTGCACCAGCCCCATGCCGGCCGGAGCCACCACGTACTCCAGCAGGTCCTGGGGCGAGAAAAACTCGGCGTCGCGCCTGCCGTTGACCACCAGCTCGGTGGCCACCACCGCCACCCCGCCCGGCTTGAGCACCCGGCCCATCTCGGCCATGGCCTCGGCCGAGCCGGCGTGGCCGCCGAAATGCTCGATGGACGACAGCGAGTAGACCACGTCCCAGGTGTTGTCGTCATAATCCAGCCGGCGGCCGTCCATGCGCCGGAAGCTGAGCCGGTCCTCGCGGTAGGGGAAGGGCGCATACTTGGCCGGGTTGCTGATGACCTCCGGGTCGCCCTCCAGGGCGTTGTCCTGGGCCCACTCGCCCTCGTAGAGGTCGGTGCCCACCACCTGGCCGGCCTGGTTGGCCAGCCAGTAGAGCAACAGCTCGTGGCCGGCGCCCACCCCCAACACCTTGGCCTGCGGGCCCAGGGCCCCCAGGGCGTTGAGGCCGAAGGCGGTGTGCACGTATTCATAGTGCTTGCGGTGCATGTCCTCCAGGGCCGGGCTGAAGACCGTCATGCCGCGCAGGGTGTCGAACCAGGCCTGGTCCAGCCACTTGCGGGGGTTGGTCAGCTCGCAAAGCTGGGGCCCGGCGAAAGCCGGCCGTTGGACATAGGGCAAAAACGGGGCCGGGTCGGCCACGGGCACGAAGTCGGTGAGCGCCAGGTGGGGAGAGTGCTTGACCTTGCAGTTATGGCGGCACTCCGGAGAGTTGATGAAGTCGCGCAACAGGTCGGAGCGATCCACCTCGCCGCTCTGGAGCCGGCCCAGATGATGGCTCAGGCCGCCGCCGTCCGGCGGCCGGCCCAGCACGATGCGGTACAGGGCGTCCAGGAAGTCCCGGTCGTCGGCGATCTCGCTGAACGGCTTGCGCCTTTTCCGCCAGGGCAGCATGGTTGCCCTACCAATCTGACAGGCTGTGAACTACGGTTAACGTAGCGCCCGCCACCGGGCCGGCCGGTGACGGGCGGGGTGGTCTGCCGGTGGCTCCAAGCCGAGCCCTGGCATCGTCTCCTAGAAGTTCGATGTGCCCTGCGAAGTGCTGCGGATCTGGCCCCAGCCGAAGACCTCGCCGAAACCGCCCAGGGAGAAGGCCAGGAAATAGCCGCGCTCGTTGATGTCGTCCACGTAGAAGGCGCGGATGCCCCAGCACTGGCCCTGGTAGGCCACCTCGTAGATGGACTCGAAGTCGCTGTTTTCAAAAAGGTCGCGGTGGTTGATGTAGCTGACCGACCATTCCTTGGTCACGGCCACGGTCAGCTTGCCGCGCACCTGCTTGACGTCGTCGTGGGTGAAGCGGTAGTCCAGGGTGATGGAGTCGCCCCGGCGGTTGAAGGTCTTGAGCAGGCCGTTGATCTGGTCCCAACGGTTGCTGTAGAGGTTCCAGGAGCTGTCGGCCTGGAGGTAGAGGTAGCGGCTGGGATAGATTTCCAAGCGGGCGTCCAGGTTGCCCCAGTATTTGGTGTCATCGTCGTCGCTGCGCCACTGGTCCAGGTCGAAGGCGTGGGCCAGGTTGAACTGCACCGCCTCGCGGTAGATGGGCCGCACCTCGCCGGTCTGGTCGTCCTTGGCGATGCGCTTGGTGGTCAGGGTGTTGTTGACGCCGTAGCCGACCTTGTTGGTGCGCCGCTGGCTCTGGCCCTGGCGGGCCAGGAAGGCCAGGTCCTCGTAGTCGATGTTGGGCTTGTAGGAATAGGTGATGTTGGGCCGGAAGGCGTGCTTGATCTTGTAGGGGTCCTCCGGGGTGCCGAACTCGAAGACCCGGTAGAGGTAGGTGGCGGCCTGGGTTTGGAAGCTCCACAGCTCGCTGGTGCCGGTGGTGCGCCCGGTGTCGTCGGGGCTGTCGGCGGTGACGCTGAAGAAGCGCTGGCGGTAGTTGAAGCTCGGCTCCAGGGTCAGATAGTCCCTGAAGTTCAGCGGCAGGGAGAAGGTGGGGCTGACGTCGCTGATGTGTCCGCGCGCGCCCTCGTCCTGGTAATAGTAGCTGTAGGCCGACCCCATCTGGAAATACCAGCCGGTGTCGCCCACCGCCTGGCGGGTGGCGTCGAAGGTCAGGGTGGGCAGCTGTTGCTGGGTGCGCTTGTTGTCGCTGGTCAGGTCGTCATAATAGATCATGCTGCCGTTGAAGGTGGTGTTGGAGGTGTAGCGCTGCAGGTTCACCTGGTTGGTGCGCCAGGAGGAATGGCGGGGGTCGGTCTCGCGGCCCAGCCACTCGACGAAACGGCGGTTGCTGGCCTCATAGCCGGTGTAGCCGAAGGCGAACTCGCGCAGGTAGTCGACGTCGCTGACCAGGTCCAGGTCGGCCTTCAAGTTCATGGTGTTGTTGAAAAGCTGCTGGTCGCCCTTGAAGCGCGCCCAGTAGCGGGAATTGTAGGCCTCCACGTTCTTGAACTGGTCCTTGAGCTCCTGGCCCATGCCGTCGCTGGGCAGGTAGTCCACCATCAGCATGCCCTTGGAGCCCGGGCCGGCATGGTAGCGGTATTCGCCCCCGAAATCCACCCCGCGCTTGGACATGTAGTTGACGGTCAAGGTGGCGTCCTGGTCGTCGCCCAGGGTCTGGAACCAGGGCTGGCTGTAGACGAAGCCGTCGCGGTCGCTGAGCCCCACCTGGGGGGGCAGCAGGCCCGACTGGCGCTTGAACTTGGCCGGGAAGGCGACCCAGGGGCTCCAGAGGGTGGGCCAATCCTGGATGCGGAAGGACGTGTTCCTGGCCGTGCCATAGCCCTCGATGCTCACGTCCATGTCCTGGCCGCTGACCGACCAGGCCGGGGTGGGGCCGTCGCAGGTGGTGAAGGAGCCGGCGCTCATGTGATATGAATCCTTGCCGGTCTTCTCGATCTCCTGGCCCCGCAGGTAGAAGTTATTGGGTTTTATGAATATCTGCCCGTTGTACACCTTGCCGGTGCCGCCCTGGAGGTCCACCAGCAGGCGCTGGCCGGTGAGCACCTCGCCAGGGGTGTTCAGGCGCACCCGGCCCTCGGCCTCGGCCACCAGGGTCTCCGAGTGCAGGCGCACCCGGTCGGCGAAGATGCGGTTGGTGCCCCGCACGATCTCCACCTCGCCCTCGGCCAGATAGGTCTTGGTCGCCTCGTCGAAGGTGACCTGGTCGGCGCGGATGTCCACCGGCCCCTTGGCGTCCACCCGGATCAGCTCGCCGGCCGCCTGGGCCAAGTTGGCGCAGGTCATCAGACCCAGCCAGACCAGCAGGAGCGCAGTCAGGCCCCGCCCCGTCAGCCATCGCCTGCCTTTTGCCACAATCTCCTCCCGCGGCGCACCTTTAGCGCGTACAACTTCGCTGACGCACCGTAGCAGATGCGCGCGGCGATGGCAAGACGCTTATTGAAGCCCCACACAGGAAAGCTAGGGGTGTACGGGGGCTTGGAGCGGTTTCAGGCCAGGCCGAGGCGCTCCAGGGCCTCGCCCACCGTGAACAGCGAGCCTGTGACCAGCACCACCCCCTCCGGTCCGGCCATCTCCTCGGCCAGGGCCATGGCTCGGCCCAGGTCCGGCTCCAGCGTGGACGGCGGCGTTTTCGGGGGGGCCTGGGCGGCCAGGACGGCCGGATCGGCGGCGCGCTCATACACCGGCCGGCTGAAGACCACCCGGTCGGCGGCGGGCAACAGCGCGGCCAGGATGCCCCCGATGTCCTTGTCGGCCATCACCCCCACCACCATCACCAGGGGCGCGCGGCCGGCGCGCATGTCGGGGAGGCTGGCCAAAAGCGCCTTGGCCGCCGGCAGGTTATGGGCCCCGTCCAGCCACAGGGCCGGCCGCCCCGGCCGCTGGGGGGCCTTTTGCAGCCGCCCAGGCCAGCGCGCGGCCAAGAGCCCGGCCCGCAGGTGCTCCGGCCCCACGGCCACGCCGGCCTGGGCCAGGTCCTCCAGCGCGCCCAGGGCCAGGGCCGCGTTGCCCGGCTGGTGGCGGCCGAAAAGGCAGGCGCCGGCCTCCGGCAGCCGCCAGAGCCGGCCGGCCAGGTCGAAGCGGCCGTCGGCGCGGCGGCGCACCCTGAGCTCGCGGCCAAGGCGGCGCAACGGCGCGCCCAGCTCCTCCGCCCGCCCCTCCACTACCCGGCGGGCGGAAGGCTGGGTCACGCCGTGCGCCAAGGGCGTACCCGGCTTGATGATGCCGGCTTTTTCCATGGCTATGGCGGCGTGGCTGCCGCCCAGGTACTGCTGGTGCTCCAGGCCGATGTTGGTGATGACCGTGGCCAGGGGGCGCACCAGGTTGGTGGCGTCCAGGCGTCCGCCCAGGCCGGTCTCGATGATGGCCAGCTCGGCCCCTTGGCGGGCGAACCACAAAAAGGCCATGGCGGTGACGAACTCGAAGAAAGTCGGCGGCTCGCGCTCGTCCACCGCCAGCCAGACCGCTTCGATCAGCTCCAGCGCCTCGTCCGGGGTTATCTCGCGGCCGGCCAGGCGGAAGCGCTCCTCGAAGCGCACCAGGTGGGGCGAGGTGTAGAAGCCGGCCTTGACGCCCGCCGCCAGCAGGCTGGCCTCCAGCATGGCCCCCACGCTGCCCTTGCCGTTGGTGCCGGCCAGGTGCACGCACCTGAGGCCCAGGTGGGGATCGCCCAGGCGGGCCAGCAGGTTTTCGGTGGAGGACAGCCCCAGCTTGATGCCGAACTTCTGCAGCTCGTAAAGCCGCGCCAGGGCGGCCTGATAGCGGTCCATGGCCGGGCGTCCTATTCCGCCGAGAGGTTGGCGAACTGCAACATCAGCACCTTCAGGCCGAAGCGGCCGAAGTGGACCATGATCTTCTGGTCGCCCTTGTAACCCATCACCTTGCCCTGGCCGAAGGCGGCGTGGTTCACGACGCTCCCCACCGGGAAGGGCCGCGCCTGGGTGCGGCTGCCCCGGCTGGCCGGCGCGGCCGCGGCCGGGCTGGGCACGTTGAAGACCGGCCCCGGATCGTCGGCCGCCCAGAGCTCGGCCGGCACTTCCTCCAGGAAGCGCGAGAGCCCCACCGGCATGAGCCCCTGGCCGCGGGCATAGTATTCGCGGGGGGCGCTGATGGTCAAGCCCTTGCGGGCGCGGGTGCAGGCCACGTACATCAGCCGCCGCTCCTCCTCCAGGGCCTCCGGGTCGCCCAGGGCCGGGCCGGCCGGCAGCCGTCCCTCGGCCGCCCAGAGCAGGAAGACGTGGTCCCACTCCAGGCCCTTGGCCGAGTGGATGGTGGTCAGGGTCAGCCGGCCGCCGGTGAGCTCCTCGCCGCGCGCGCCGGGGGGCTCCAGGGCCACCTCGGCCATGAAGTCCTCCAGACGCTCGTACTGCCGGGCCAGGTTGGGCAGCTCCTCCAGATCCTTGAGCCGCCGGGGCCAGTCCTCATAGGCCTCGCGGCACAGCGGCTCGTAGTATTCCAGCACCAGCTCGGTGGCCTCCAGGGGGCTCAGACCGCCGTCGCTGATCTGGCCCATGAGGATGGCCAGCTCGCCCATCTGCTCGCCGCCCAGGCTGGCCGGCAGGTCGTTAAGGCCCACCACGTAGCCCGGCGGCGGGTATTTCTGGGTCAGATGGGCGATGACGGCCTGGGCCTTCTTGGGGCCGTAGCCATCCAGCAGCATCAACACCCGCTGCCAGGAAAGATAATCCTGGGGGTTGGCCGCCACCCGCAGGTGGCTGAGCGCGTCCTTGATGTGGGCGGCCTCCAGGAAGCGCAGGCCCCCCACCTTGACGTAGGCCAGGCCCGCCGCGGTCAGCTCCACCTCCAGATCGGCCGAGTCGTTGCCGGCCCGAAACAGCACCGCGACGTCGTCTGGCCGCGCGCCCTTGTCCATCAGCGCCCTGATGCGCTCCATCACCGCGCGCGACTGGCCGCGCTCGTCGCGGGGGCGCAACAGCGCCGGCCGGGGGCCGCCGCCCTGCTCGGTGAACAGGCGCTTCAGGAAGCCCTGGCGGGCGCCGGCGATGATCTGATTGGTCAGGTCCAGGATGGGCTGGGTGGAGCGGTAGTTCTGCTCCAGCTTGACCAGGCGGGTGTTGGGGAACTTTTCCGGGAACTCCAGGATGTTCTGCACCCTGGCCCCCCGGAAGGCGTAGATGGACTGGGCGTCGTCGCCCACGGCCATGACGTTGCGCCGCAGGTCGGTCAAGAGCTCCACCAGCCGGGCCTGCACCGCGTTGGTGTCCTGGTACTCGTCCACCAAAAGATGCCGCCAGCGCCGGTGCAGCTCGTGGCGCACCTCGGCGTCGCCGCGCAGCAGGCCTTCGGCCATGAACAGCAGGTCGTCGTAGTCCACCAGGGCCTGAGCGCGCTTGGCCGCGGCATAGCCCTGGCCGGCGGCCAGTATCTGGTCGCGGTAGGCGGCCAGGTGCGGGACGAAGTCCTCCACCGCCTGGGCGAGGCTCAGCTCCTGGTTGCGCGACTTGCTGATCAGGTCCATCAGGCCGCGGGCCTTGGGGAACTGGCGGTCGCCCTTGTCCTTGAGCCTCAGCTCCTCCACCACGCCCTTGACGATCTGCTCGCAGTCGGGCCGGTCCAGGACGGTGAAGTTGGGCGGCAGGTCCAGGCGGCGGCAGTAGGCGCGCAGCAGGCGGTGGCAGAGCGAATGGAAGGTGCCCCCGGCCACGTGGGCGCAGTCCGGGTGCAGGCCGCGGGCGCGGGAGAGCATCTCCTGGGCGGCCTTGCGGGTGAAGGTGAGCAGCAGGATCGAGCCGGGCGCGGCCCCCTGCTCCACCAGCCAGGCCACCCGGTGGACCAGGGTGCGGGTCTTGCCCGATCCGGCCCCGGCGATGACCAGGATGGGGCCCTCGCCCAGGCTCACCGCGTAACGCTGGGCCGGGTTTAGCCCGGCCAGGGCGGCGGAGTCGGCCTCTGGGCGGGGCGGCTTCACTGGGCCCGGTAAAATTTGGCCAGGGCCGCCACCAGGTCGGCGATGGTGTAGGCGGCCGGCTCCACGTGCACGGTGAGCCCCAGGCGGCGGGCGGCGGCGCTGGTCACCGGCCCGATGGAGGCCACCACCAGGCGGCCGGCGGCGCTGTCGGCGATGAGGCGCTCGCGCTCGGCCGGACCCACCAGCGCCATGAGGTTGGTCACAGTGCTGCTGGCGGTGAAGGTGACCGCGTCCAGGCCCTCGGCCAGGGCGTCCTTGAGCCGCGCGGCCGATTCGGCCGGGGCCGTGGTGCGGTAGGCGGCCACCACGTCCACCGCCGCCCCGCGGGCGCGCAGGGTTTCGGGCAATGTCTCGCGGGCGGTCTCGGCCCTGGGCAGCAGCACCCGCTTGCCGCCCAGGTCCTCGCGTTCAAGCGCGGCGATGAGCCCTTCGGCCACGAACTCGCGCGCGGTCAGGTCGGCGACCAGGCCGCGGGCGTCCAGCGCCTGGGCGGTGGCCGGGCCGATGGCCCCCAGCCTGGCCCCGGCCAGGGCGCGGGCGTCGCGGCCGGCCGCCCGGAGCGCGGCGAAGAAGGCCTCCACCCCGTTCTGGCTGGTGAAAAGTATCCAGTCGTATTGGCCGGCGGCCGCGGCGGCGGCCATCAGCGGGGCCGGGTCGGCCGGGGGCAGCAGGGCGATGGTGGGCACCTCCACCACCTCCGCGCCCAGGCCGGCCAGGGCCTGGCTCATGGCGCTGGCCTGGCCGCGGGTGCGGGTGACCAGCACCCGCCGGCCAAAGAGCGGCAGGCGGTCGAACCAGGCCAGCTCGTCGCGCAGGGCCACCACCTCGCCCACCACGGTGATGGCCGGGGGCTTCAGGCCGGCCTCGGCCACCCGCTGCGGCAGATCGGCCAGGCTGCCGGCGATCACTTCCATGCGGGGCAGGGTGCCCCAGCGGATGGCGGCGGCCGGGGTCTGCGGGGCGCGGCCGTGGGCCATGAGCTTTTGGCAGATGTCGGGCAGGTTCTTGACCCCCATCAGGAAGACCACGGTGCCTATCTGGGCCAAGGCCCCCCACTTGATGGTGGAGTCGGGCTTGGTGGGGTCCTCGTGGCCGGTGACGAAGGCCACCTCGGTGGTGCAGCGGCGGTCGGTGACCGGGATGCCGGCGTAGGCCGGCGCGGCGATGGCGCTGGTGACGCCGGGGACGACCTCGCAGGCCAAGCCGCGGGAGTGCAGGGCGCTCATCTCCTCGCCGCCGCGGCCGAAGACGAAGGGATCGCCGCCCTTCAGGCGCACCACCGTGAGCCCCTCGGCGGCCAGGTCGCAGAGAAGCTGGTTGATGCCCTCCTGGCCCAGGGCGTGGTCGCCGCCCTTCTTGCCCACGTAGACGCGCCGGGCCCCGGCCGGGGCCAGGGCCAGGAGTTCGGGGTTGGCCAGGAAATCGTAGACCACCGCCTGGGCCTGGGAAAGCGCCCACGCCCCCTTGCGGGTCAAAAGGCCGGGGTCGCCCGGGCCGGCCCCCACCAGGTAGACCTTGCCGCTCATGCCGGCCGCTCCCCGTAGACCTTTGCCAGGATGTCGCGCCCGCCCCGCTCCAGAATCTCCTCGGCCACCCGCGCACCCATCCCGGCCGCCTCGAAAGGCCCGCTGATGCCCTCGCCCCGGATGACCTGGCCGCCGTCCAGGCTGGCCACCAGGCCCCGGAAGACCACGACGGCGTTGTCCACCACCGCGTGGCCGGCGATGGGCACCTGGCAGCCGCCCTCCAGCCGGGCCAGGAAGCCGCGCTCGGCGGCCACGCAGACCTGGGTGTCGATGTGGTTCAGGCGGCCGGCCAGCTCCAGGACGCGCGCGTCGTCGGCGCGGCATTCCAGGCCCAGTGCGCCCTGGCCCACGGCCGGGATCACCAGCGTCGGGTCCAGGGGGTGCAGGGCCACATCCCTGAGCCCCAGGCGGTTGATGCCCGCCGCGGCCAGCACCACCGCGTCCAGATTCTGCTCGTGCAGCTTGCGCAGCCGGGTCTCCACGTTGCCGCGCAGGGGAATCATCTCCAGATCCGGGCGCAGGGCCAAAAGCTGGGCCTGGCGGCGCAGGCTGCTGGTGCCCACCCGGCCCCCCTGGCTCACCCACTCCAGGCCCAGGCCGTGGCGGCTGACCAAGACGTCGCGCACGTCCTCGCGGGCCGTCACCGCCGCCAGCGTCAGGCCGGGGGGCAGCTCGCTGGGCACGTCCTTCATGGAGTGCACGGCCAGGTCCGCCCGGCCGTCCAGGAGCGCGTCCTCGATCTCCTTGACAAAAAGGCCCTTGCCGCCCACCGCCGCCAGGGGCGCGTCCAGGATCTTGTCGCCGGTGGTCTTGATGACCAGAAGCTCGACCTTGAGCCCCGGCTCGCCCTCCTCCAACTGGCGGGCCACCAGGTTGGCCTGGGCCAGGGCGAGCTGGCTGCCGCGGGTGGCGATGGTCAGATTGGTCATGGGGCTAGTGGCAGGAGGAGCAGGAGCCGCCGGCGCAGGAGGCGCAGCCGGAGTGGCTGCTGACCATCTTGCCGCCCTCGCTCTTGTGGGCGAAGCCGCTCATCAGCCGCTTGACCTTCTTGCTGTCGCAGGCAGGGCAGTTGACCTTCTCGTCGCTCCTCAAGACCAGGGTCTCGAAATCCTGGCCGCATTTCTGGCAGTGAAACTCGTAGATGGGCATGTCACGCACCCCTGGGGCCGACGCCGAACGCCGGAGTTTGATTAACCTCGCGCGGCCGCGGGCGGGCCGCTACATATGAAAATATATCCTCGCGCCGCCGCCGGCAACGCCGGCCTAGCCCCGCGCCTCGGCGACCATGGCCAGCAAGAGGGGCAGGTTGATCTCGTGGTGGCCGGTGATGCAATAGCCCCTGCCGCCGGTGAGCACCGGGCGCTGGACCACGTTGGTCAGGGGGCGGTAGTGGCGCAGCATGTCCAGGTTCACGGTGGTGAAGTCCTTCACCGCGTGACCCAGGTTGCGGGCGGCCGACAGCGCCTTGAGGAAGACCTCCGGCAGCATCACCGCCGAGCCCACGTTGAGGTAGACCCCTCCCCTCAGCTCGGCCACCTGGCCGGTGAGCAGGCGGAAGTCGGCGTGGCTGGCCTGGCCGGTGGCCGCGCCGTCAAAGCTGGGGTGCATGTGGATGATGTCGGCCCCCAGGCTCACGTGCACCGTGGCCGGCAGGTCCAGGCGCTGGGCCGCGGCCAAGAGCGACAGCTCCAGGCACTGGGGCCGGGCCTGGTTCAGCGCCCGGCCCACCACCGCGCCCAGGCCCAGGGAGGGCTCGGCGGCCACGGCGGTGTTGATGAACTCTCCGGTCTGGCGGGCGGTGCCGAAGCTGCCGTCGGCCAGGGCCTCGGCCACGTCCTCGCTGGTGCGCCCGGCCAGGGCCATCTCCACGTCGTGGATCATGCCGGCGCCGTTCAGGGCCAGGCCGGTGATGATTCCGCGCTCCATGGCGTCGATGATCAGCGGGGAGAGCCCGACCTTGATGACGTGGGCGCCCATGGCCAGGATGACCGGCCGGCCGGCGCGGCGGGCCGCCGCCATGGCGTCGGCCACCGCCCGCAGGTCATCGGCGGCCAGCGCCTGGGGGAGGCTGTTGACGAAATCGCGCAGGCTGCCGCCGGGGCGCCAGGGCCGCCCCAGCATGCCGCTCTGCACCTTGGACTGTCTGAGGTCGAGATCGCACAGACGCAGTCTGGTCAGGTCCACTGGCGGTTGTTTCATTTAGCGCGTCCGAAAAGGGTGTAGTCCACCAGTTCGCAGATGAGGTGGATAACCAGGGCGTGGACTTCCTGGATGCGGGGGGTGTCGTCGCTGGGAACCCGGATGACCAGGTCGCATAGGGACGCCATGTCGCCGCCATCGCGGCCGGTCAGCCCCAGGGTGACCATGCCCTTGGCCCGGGCCGCCACCAGGCCCTTGACCACGTTGGCCGAGCGGCCGCTGGTGCTGATGGCCAGGCAAATGTCGCCCTTGGCGCACAATCCCTTGATTTGCTTGGCGAAAATCTCGTCGAAACTGAAGTCGTTGGCGATGGAGGTTACGAGGCTGGTGTCGGTGGTCAGCGCCAGGGCCGGCAGGGGCGGCCGGTCGAACTGGAAGCGGTTGACCAGTTCGGCGGCCAGGTGCTGGGCGTCGGCGGCCGAACCGCCGTTGCCGAAGACCACCAGCTTCTTCTCCTGGGTGAAGGCCTTGGCGATCAGGCCGGCCGCCTGTTCCACCAGGGGCAGCTCGCTCTGCCCGAAGGCCTCGATCACGGCAAGGGCGTTGTTAAGGCTGGTCACGGCTAATGACAGCATCGCCATCCCCCTTGTGGTCGAGATGCAGGGAAGTGCCAAAAAATAACCGGATGCCCATAAGTTGTCAAGAGCGCCCCCGGCGGGGCCGCCGGCCGGAGCGCTGGCGGAACTCCAGGGCCAGGGGCGATTGATCCAGCCCCATGGCCTGGCGCAGGCCGTTATGCAGATAACGGCGGTAGGAAAAATGCACCGCCGCCGGGTCGTTGACGAAGACCACCACCCGGGGCGGGCGCACCCCCACCTGGGCCGCGTAATAGAACTTGAGCCGCCGGCCCTTGACCATGGGCGGCTGGTGGCGGGCGGTCAGATCCTCCAGGGCCTGGTTCAGGGGCGCGGTGGCCAGGCGCTGGCCATACTGGGCGAAGACCGCGTCCACGGCCGGGATGAGCTTGGCCACCCCGCGCCCGGTCTTGGCGCTGATGCGCAGCACCGGCGCCCAGGGAGCCAGCTTGGCCAGACGGCCGGTCTGGTCGGCCACCTCCTTCTGGCGGTCGGGGTCGCCGGCCAGCAGATCCCACTTGTTCAGCGCCAGCACCAGGCCCCGGTGGGCCTCCACCGCCTGGCCGATCAGGCGCAGATCCTGGTCGGTCACCCCCTCGCCCGCGTCCAGCACCGCCACCACCACGTGGCTGCGCTCCACCGCCCTGAGCGAGCGGAAGACCCCGGCCTTCTCCAGGCCGGTGTCCACCCGGCCCTGGCGGCGGATGCCGGCGGTGTCGATGAGCACGTAGTCGCGGCCGTCCAGGCTGAAGGGGGTGTCGATGGCGTCGCGGGTGGTGCCGGGCACGTCGGAGACCACCACCCTGGGGCCTCCCACCAGGGCGTTGAGCAGGCTGGACTTGCCCACGTTGGGCCGGCCCAACAGCGCCACCCGCACCGGTCCGGCCGGTGCCTCCGGCGCCTGCCCGTCCTCCGGCTCCGGCGCTTCGGGCTCGGCCGGGAACAAGGCCAGGATGGCCGCCACCAGGTCGCGCACGCCATAGCCGTGGGCGGCGCTGATGAAGTGCAATTCATCCACCCCCAGGGCCTGGAACTCCTGGGCCGCGTCCTCGTGCTCCGGGCCGTCCACCTTGTTCACCGCGTAGATGACCGGTTTCTCCGTGCGGCGCAGGCGGCGGACCACCTCGGCGTCCAGGGGGCTCAACCCCGCCCGGCCGTCGGCCAGGAACAATATGGCGTCGGCCTCGTTGATGGCCAGCTCGATCTGGGCGTGGACCAGGCCGGCGAAGGCCTGGTCGGCCGGGGGATCGAACCCGCCGGTGTCCACCAGGTTGAAGCGGCGCTCGTCAACCGCCACCACGCCGTAGAGCCGGTCGCGGGTGACGCCGGGCAGGTCGTCCACCAGGGCCTGGCGGCTGCGGGTCAGACGGTTGAACAGGGTGGACTTTCCTACGTTCGGTCTCCCTACGATGGCGATGATCGGGGTCACGCTACAGCCTCCGCCTGGGGGGCCAGGGCCTGGGGTGGCAGGGGATCGGGCAGCATGGCCAGCAGCCGGCCCAGGCTGGGGAAGCTGGCCAGCTCGTCCAGGGCGGCCAGGCGGCGCAGGGTGGCCAGGGCCGGGGCCGCGTAGGCGGCGAAATGGCCGCGCCCGCGCTGGCGGCAAAGGAACGCGTAGGCCCCCAGGCTCTGCATGGCCCGGCAGAGGGCCACGTAGGGCCAGCCGGCCAGGAACTGGGCGGCGTCCAGGCCGCCCAGGGGCTCGCGCAACTGCAGGTAGCGCGCCACCAGCCGCTCGCGCAAAGGCCAGGGCAGGTCCACGTAGGGGTCGTTGACCAGCGAGGCCAGGTCATATTGGGCCGGCCCCAGGCGGCCGCCCTGGAAGTCCACCAGGCCCAGGCGGCCTTGTTCCCAGACCAGGTTGCGGCTCTGGAAGTCGCGGTGGACGAAGCCCTGGGGCCGCGCCCGACCGGCCAGACGGGATAGCTCGGCCAGCTCGGCGGTCAGGTTGGGCGGCCAGGCCTCCGGGGCCAGGCCGCAGGCCCCGGCCACGAACTGGCCCAGGAAATAGCTGGCCTCGCGCCGGAAAAGGAAGTCGCCGTCAAGGCGGGGGCCGTCGAAGCACACGCCCAGGTCCAGGTCCTGGGCGGCCTGGGCCTGCATCCAGGCCAGCATCTGCAACACCGGCTCGTAGAGGGCGAAAAGGGCCTCGGCGTCGCCGGCCCGGGCCCGGGCCGCCTCCTGCAGGCTCGCGCGGCCCAGGTCCTGCATCAGGAAGCGGCCCCGCTCCAGGTCGGCCGCCCAGACCTCGGCCACGGGCAGGCCCAGCCGGGCCAGATGGCGGGCCAGGTAGCGCCAGGCCCGGTTCTCGGCCGGGTTGTCGGGGTTGGCCATGGCCACCAGGTGGCGGCCGCCGCCCATGAGGCGCACGAAATGGCGCGCCGAGCCGTCGGGGGTGATGGGCTCCCGCTCCAGGGGGCCTGGGTCGCCGCCGGGCCAGACCGTGCGCGCCCAGGCCGCCAGCTCCAGATGGATCGTCTCAGGCAAAGGCGCCTCCGTCGATGTCTCCGCGGGCCGCGTAATCGTCGCCCAGCACCGCCTCCCGCACCCGCGCCCCGGCCGTGGCCGCCGCGCCGGGCAGCAGCAGGCTGTCCTTCACCCAGGCCCCGTCCGCCACCCGCGCCCGCTCTCCAAGCACGCAAAAGCCCTCGATTCGCGCCCCAGGCTCCACCACCGCCCCCGGCCCCAGCACGACGGCCCCCGGCGCGGCCAGGGCCTCCAGGCCGGCCGGGGGGGCGTGGACCAGTTGGCGATGCAGCAAAAGCAGGCGCTGGGGCGTGCCCAGGTCGTCCCAGAAGCCCGTCAACTCCAGGCCCAGCACCGGCCGGCCGGCGGCGATGGCCGCGTCGAGGCCGTCCACCAGGCTGCTCTGTCCCGTGGGCGGCAGGTGGTCCAACAGGGCCGGGGCGATGGCGGCCAGGCCGGCGTAGGTGCGCCAGGCGGCCGGCGGGGCGGCCAGCGTCCGGCCCCGGAAGCCCAGCACCCGGCCTTGGGCGTCCACGGCCACGCTGTTGAAGCGCGCGTCGTCCACCAGGCCCAGCACGGCCGCCGCGCCGGCGGCGGAGAGGGCCTCGGCCAGGGGGCGCAGGTCGGCCGCGGCCAGCACGTCGGCGTTGACCAGCAAAAACGGCCCCGGACCCAGGGTCTCCCGCGCCGCCACCAGGCCGCCGCCGGTGCCCAGGATGACCGGCTCGTGGCTCTCCACCACCTCGATGCCGGCCGTCGGATTGGCGGCCAGCCAGGCCCGGATCATTCCCGCCAGGTGGTGGGTGTTCACCACCGCCCGCCCGACCCCCCAGGCGGCCAGGCGCATCAGCCACCAGCCGAGCAGGGGGGTGTTCATGACCGGCATCAGGCATTTGGGCCGGCGCAGGGTGAGCGGGGCCAGCCGGGTGCCCAGGCCGGCGGCCAGGACCATGGCGTTCATGGGCCGATTCCTCGTCTTTTTGCCAACTGCAAGGCTAAATTAGCACAACCCACCCGTCGCCGCCATACGGCCGGGCCGCCCCCGGCCTTGACCGGCGGCCCCGGCCGGGTCATGATGGCCTGACGGGCCGGCGCGCATCAGCCGGCCGGAGGACGGACATGCAGCCAAGACGTTTGCGCCGCGCCCTGGCCGGCCTGGCCCTGGCTGCGGCCATGGCCCTCATGAGCGGCTGTTTCGACTATTACGTGGAGCTGGGCCTGACCCCCACCGGCAAGGGCTGGACCGAGGTGCGTCTGATCCTGCCCGCGTCCCTGGCGGCGGACTATGCCGCCGGCCATCTGGACACCCTGGTTTTTCCGCCGCCCACCCGCGACCGCACCGAGCGCGAGGGTCGCCTGATAATCAGCGAGCGCAGCGGATTCACCGACCTGGACGAGCTGGCCGCCCGGCGGGTGCTGTTCAGGGTCGACGAGATCGGCACCGGCGTGGCCGGGCTGGGCGACTACACCTACCGCATCACCGCCCACCTGGAGATGGTCGAGGGCGACCTGCCCGACCGCGACGCCCTGCCCGGCCTGGAGCAGACCGGCAAGACCGCCAAGCCCCTGCCCGACGATCCCGCCGCCCGCCGCGCGCGGGCGCTCCGGGCGCGCGGCCTGGCCGGTCACTACCTCACCGTCTCCTTCGTGGCGCCCGGCCGGGTGACCAAGGCCCAACCCCTGGTGCTGGGGGCCAGCACCGCGGCCGCGATCATCACCCCCGAAGGCGAACGGGTGGTCTGGAAGGTTCCCCTGGCGATGCTGTTCAACGAGAACTGGCGCAACACCATCACCTTCCGGGCCGAGTTCAAAGGCGACTTCGATTTCCGCTCCTATGAGCAGAAGCACGCCCAGAGCCACTACGCCGACGCCTATGACGAGGCCCTGGCCCGGGGCGAGAACCCGCCCGGCGGCCGCCAGCGCTATTTGCAGCGCGTGCAGCCGGGCGCAAAGCCATCCCCGACCCAACCCCAGCCGGAAACCTCCCGATGAACGCGGCCCAGTTGCGCGCGTCCCTGGCCCAGTCCCTGGTGGCGGGCTTCGACCGGGTGGAGGACGCCGAGACCCTGGCGGCCGGGCATGGCCTGGGCGGGGTGATCCTGTTCGCCCGCAACATAGAGGAACCCGAACAGGTCTGGCGCCAGAACCGCCGCCTGCGCCAGGCCGCGGCCGCGGCCGGCCGGCCGCCGCTGATGGTCATGGTGGACCAGGAGGGCGGCAGCGTGGCCCGGCTCAAGGCCCCCTTCCGCGACGGCCCCGGCTTCCAGGAGCTGGGCGCGGCCGGCAACGCCGACCTCTTGCGCGCCCAGGGCGCGGCCCTGGGTCGCCAGCTAGTGGCGGCCGGCTTCAACTGGGACCTGGCCCCGGTGCTGGACGTGCACGCCGTTGCCGGCGGGGTGCAGGAGAGGCGCAGCCTGGGCGCGGACCCGGCCCGGGTGGCCGAGCTGGGCGCGGCCTTCATCGCCGGCATGCAGGCCACCGGCTGCCTGGCCTGCGCCAAGCATTTCCCCGGCCTGGGGCGCACCACCCTGGACACCCACCGCGAGCGGCCCCAGGTGGACCTGAGCCGGGCCGAGTTGGAAACCGTGGAGCTGCCGCCCTTCCGGCGGGCGGCGGCCGAGGGCGTGGCCGGGGTGATGGTCTGCCACGCGGTCTTCACCGCCCTGGACCCCGGCCGCCCGGCCTCGCTGAGCCCGGCGGTGATCCAGGGCCTATTGCGCGGCGAGCTGGGCTACGGCGGCCTGGTGCTCAGCGACGACCTGGAGATGGGCGCGGTGGCGGCCGAACTGACCCCGGCCGAGGCCGCCGTGGCCGCCTACCTGGCCGGCTGCGACCTGCTGCTCATCTGCCGGCGCTGGGAATACGCCCTGGAGGCCCTGGACCGCCTGACCGAACTGGCCCTGGCCGGAGAGATTCCCGCCGAGCGGATCGAGGCCGGGGCCTGGCGCATCGCGCGGGCCAAGGCCGGGCTGCCCCCGCAGCCAGAGCTGGCCGAGCTGCAAGAACTCCTCAGAACGGTCAGGCCTTCGATTCAAGGTCGGCGTCAGCCATCCTCTTTTTGATCCAACCCGGAATCAACGACGCCAGGGCCAGCAACACCGCTCCCGCGGCCAGGTAAAGCAGGGTCTTCTTGATTTCCCCCCGCCCGCTGACCAGGGCTCCAGCCGCGAAGCAATAGGCGGCGGTGCCGGGGAGCATGCACGTCAGGCTGACCAGGGCGTAGGTGGGCAAGCCAATGCTGGTCAGGCCGTAGGCGTAGTTTTGCAGGTTGAAGGGAAACAGGGGCACCAGGCGGGTTATCATCACCATGCGCCAGCCATGGCGGGCCACGCCCTGGTCGATGCGGCGGAACAAGGGATTCTGAGCCGCCCAGGATTCCACCAGCGGCCGAACCGCGTAGCGGGCGGCCAGGAAGGCCAATAGCGCCCCCAGGTTGGAGCCGATCACCACCCAGAGCATGCCCCACCAGGCCCCGAAGACCACCGCCCCCAGCAGGGTGACGGGCAGGCCCGGCAGGAAGAACAGACAGGCGGCCACCCACAAGGCCACGTAGACCGCCGGGGCGATCCAGCCCAGTTCGCGAACCCGCTGGGCCAGGGCTTGCAGATTGTCCAGGGTCAGGTGGCCGGCCAGGCCGCTTGCGCGCAATGCCACGAAGCCGGCCGCCAGCAGGCCGGCCAGCAAGGCCAGCCGCAACCACGGACGCTTGGGTTTGCCGCCGCTGTCAGCCATGGTCGTGATTCATCCCTTCTGCATCATGTCTCGGAACGGGCGGGCGGCTTGGCCGCCGGCAAACCCAGGAAGGCCGCGCCAGGCCGGCTCCCTGAATCACCACTTCGTCATTTATCATGATAGCCGGCGCCGCCGGCAAGCCGGAACTGATGTATCCTTCCCGGCGGCATTCCTCGCGCGGCAGTGCGGTCGCATCCACCTTGATGCCAGGCTCGCGGCCCAGCCTGGGCGGCATCTCCTCGAAATGGATACAGGTCTTGCCCCTGGGCTCGTCAAGGAAAAACCGCAGGCGGATCATGTCGCCCCCTCGCTTGTCCATAGGCCGGGTTCTGGTGTAATGCCTTGGCGCCGTTCGGCCGTCATCCCTTGAAAAATCGGACCAAAACGCCTTTCTTGGCCGGCGGCTGCGGTTCGGGCAGGCCCAGATGCCGGCAGATGATTTTTTCCAGTCCGTGTTCGTCCACGTCCTTGCCCTCGGCCACGACCTCCTCGCCCACCATGACCCCCGGAGCGGTGGGCAAGTCCAAGTCGAAGCATTCGTCGGTCTGGTGCTCGGCCCGGGGCCTGGAGGTGTTTTCGATCAGGATAGTCTCGCTCCTTTCTCGGTTGGCCTTGCCGCGCAGACGGATAAGGACAAGAAGCCGGAGACCATCTACAACGACGGCTTCCACCTCAAAGGCCCTGACGACCAGTTGCGCATCGGCGGCTGGTTGCAGTTCGACTCCCGCTGGCGCCTCAACTATGACCACGCCTGGTTCGCTCAGGAGATCATACGCGGCGGCGTCAGGCTGGATCAGGAGGACGTCTTCACCACCCGCGTGCGGTTCGATTTCTAGGCCAAGTCGGGGGCGGTCCGGCGATCAGGCGGCAAAGCCAGCGCCGGCAATCAACGCCGCGGCCGTCGATCAAGCCCGTTTAGCAGAGATCGCAACGCTCCCGGAGCCGGCGCCGTGGGCTGGCTCCGGGAGCGCCCTTGACGCGCCGGAATCCGGGGCGGATACTCTTACCTCTACAACATTGAGGTATATCGTGCCGCCAGGCTCCGAGCGGGTTTCCGCCGCCATCCTCTTCCTCACCTTCCTGCGCCTGGGTCTCACCGCCTTCGGCGGGCCGGCCATGGCTCCCTACATCCGCAAGGCGGCCGTCGAGCAAAGGGCCTGGCTGACGCCCCGGCAGTTCCAGGACGGCGTGGCCCTGTGCCAGTCCATCCCCGGCGCCACGGTCATGCAACTGGTGGCCTACATCGGGCTCAGGGTGAATGGCCCGCTGGGCTCGCTGGCCGCGTTCCTGGCCTTCGCCCTGCCCGCCTTCGGTTTGATGCTGATCTTGACGGCGGCTTACGCCAGCACGCGGGACGCATCGGCCGTCCTGGCCATATTCGCCGGTCTCCAGGTCATCGTGGTGGCCCTGGCGGCCAACGCCGCCTACGACTTCGGCCGCAAGAGCTTCAAGGGCTGGCCGGACGCGGTCCTGGCCCTGGGAGCGGGCGCTTTCATCCTGGCGGGGGGCAATCCCATCCTGGCCATATGCGGCTGCGCCCTGGCCGGCCTGCTGGCCTATCGCGGAATGGCCGCACCGGAAGCCCAACCAACCGGCCCGGCTGTGGCTGGCGGGCAAGCTTCGAGCCGATTCGCCTGGTTGGCCCTGGCCGCCATGATCGCGGGCATGGCCGGGCTCTATTTCATCGACAAGCAGCTTTTCGACCTGGCCGCGTTGATGGCCAGGGTGGACCTGTTCGCCATGGGCGGCGGCTTCGCTTCGGTGCCGCTGATGTATCACGAGATGGTGGAGCTGCGCGGCTGGCTCGACGGCGGAACCTTCATGGACGGCATCGCCCTGGGCCAGGTCACGCCGGGCCCCATCGTCATCACCGCCACCTTCGCCGGCTATCTGATCCAGGGCGTCCTGGGAGCCCTGGTGGGCACGGCGGCGGTCTTCTCCCCCTCCCTGATCATCCTCTGGGCGGTCTTTCCCCACTTCGAGCGCCTACGGCGAAATCCGGTTTTCCAGCGCGTCCTGCGCGGCTCCCTGGCTTCCTTCGTGGGGCTGTTGCTGGCGGTGGCGGTGCGCTTCGCCCTGGACGCGCATTGGAGCCTGCCCGCGGCGGTCCTGTTCCTGGCCGCCCTGGCGGCCCTGCTGCGCAAGGTGGACATCCTGTGGGTGGTGCTGGCGGGCGCGGCCTTGTCCTTGGCGGCTTTCTGATCCCGGAGAACATTCACTTGCCCGCGCCACCAGCCGGAGTTGCCCCCTCCCGATGGCCGCCGCCTGATTTTTTTCGCGCCAACCGGTGAATACCCAAAAATGGACTGGAAGGAAAGAAAAGGCCCCATCGCCAGGGGCCAAGGCCTGGGCCGCATTAACCTGCCCCGCAAAAAACGCGCGCGGCCGCCCGGCCGGCGAGACCAGCCCCAGCGCGAGGCTGATGCGGCCGGCGTGGGCGCGGGGGGCAGGTAAGCAACCCGCTCCGGACGCTCCCGCCTCACCAGGCGGTCGGACGGCCGGCGCGGCGGACCACCGCCCAGTTCTTGCCATTGCCCGCCGATATCAATACTGGCAGCAAGGCTGCCATCACTGAAAATGTCTTTTTTGAGAGTGCTGCACGGGGCGTCCTGCCCCGTGCAGCACTCTCATATTATGTGGACACGCGCACTGCAACGAAACCGTTAAAGTTCACGTCCGCGCCTGCCGATAACGTAGGCGTGGATCTGCGCCCCCGCGGTGGGGGCGCGCCAGCCGCGGCGGAGGCGGGGCGTGAGCATCACCGTCAAGTACCTGGGTTTGCGGGACCAGCCCATCCTGGTCACGCCCACGGGCCGGTTCCCGGCCGCGCCCCCGCCCAGCCCCACCCCCAACCTGAGCGCCAGCAGCCTCTATTTCAGCGGCGGCGGGGCCGAGCTGCCGCTGGGCCTGCGCCAGGCCGAGCAAGAGCGGGTCCTGGCCCAGGTGAGGCTCCGGGTGGACGCCCTGGCCGCGGCCATCGACCGCCTGCCCCTGCCGGCCGGCGACCTGCCCCAGACCGAGGTCACCGCCACCAGCGACCAGCCCCAGGCCCTGACCGCCACGGCCGATGCCGGCGCCGCCGCCCCGGCCAGCCATGGCGTGCAGGTGCAATGGCCGGCCGCGCCGGGGAGCGTCTTCTCCACGCCCCAGAACCCCATCGCGCTCACCGACCTGGACGACGGCGAGCACGTCTTCAAACTGGTCATCGACGGGGTGGAGCACGCGCTCACGCTGACGGTGAACAACGGCGACGGCGGCCCCCCGGACAGTCAGGAAGAAATCCTGGGCCGCCTGGCCAGGGTCATCTCCGGGGTGGACCCCCGCATCCGGGCCGAGGTGGAGCCGGCCCAGGCCGACTTCCGCGACCTGGGCGAACGCCATCGCCGTCTGGGGCGGGCGGTGCGGCTGAAGATCGAGACGGTGGGCGCGGCCCAGGGTCCGGATTTCCGCCTGGAGGACGTCTCCGGCTCCTTGGTGAGCGCCTATGGCCTGAACTCCGGCATCCCCGGCCGACCGGCCCGCCTGGGGCTCATGGGCGCGCTGGCCGACAGCGCCGACGGCGCGGCCAGCCTGGACCGCGGCCAGGTGGCCGTGCAGGCGCTGGCCGCCAGCGATGGCGTGGCCACGGTGGCGGTGGAGCAGGGGGCCGGCCCGCTGCTCCGCTCGCTCGGCGCCCTGATAAACCAATACAACGACTTGATGGGCTACCTGGACCTGCACGCCGACCTGCTGCGCCCCTCGCTCAAGGACCGCGTCACCCGGCCCCTGGAGGAGCGGGCGCGGGTTTTGGGCGAGATCGGCCTGCGGGCCACCCCCCAGGGCCGGCTAAAAGCGCTGTCCGGCTTCGCCGACCAGGTCGCCCGGAACTATCCCGCCGTGCGCGAGCGTCTGACCGGCGAAAGCGGCTGGACCCAGGGCCTGCGCCAGAAGCTCGTGCAAATCCAGGCCCTGGAGCCGGACGCCTTCGCCGCCGACCTGACCGCTCCCTCCCATTTGGAGCAGCTTAAGCGGGTGTGGCGGGCCATGGACGCGGTGCGCACCGGCCTGGTGGGGGGCTATTACTGATCCCGCGCCCGGCCCGCCCCGCCGCCCCGCCGCTCCCGGCGGGGCGCACATTTTTGCGCACCCCGCATAAAAACTCCCCTCACGTCGCGACCCGTCATATCCGATAAGACGACTAGGAGTTACAAGTTGGTAGACATTGGCAACACTCATACCGCACGGAAGGCTTCGAGCTTGGCCAAGGCGCGCAATTTCGGGAAGTTGCCTTGTTTGAGCGCTTGTGCGGGAAACTGGTACGCAATTTGCTTCCGTGTGAGGTGAACCCAGGCGCGCCAACCGCGCGGGAAAGGAGGATGGCGATGATCGAGCGTGACGCCGCGACGGCGCCGGTGGTTATCTCTCCTTCCGAGAGCATGCTGGAGCTGTTTTTGCGCACCGGCCGCTGGCCCAGGCGGGTGCCGTTGATGCCCATCATCTCCGATCATTACGAACCGCCAGAAGAAAGGGAGACCTGTTATGGCCTTGCCGCTGCGCTCCTCCGACGCTGAGCAGGCGTCATGGGAGGACTACGTAAGGAGGCTGACGCCGCAGGAGGCCTGCGAACTGCTGGGCGTCGAGCATTTTCCGCACTGGCTGGCCAGCGCCGCCAACCTGCTGCTGCTGGCCCAGCACCTGGCCGCGCGCCACGGCCCGGACGTCCGCATCCGCGACGCCTTGATCGCCGAGCTGAAAGAGGGGCCCCACCCGCCCAGCGGCAGCGAGAACACCACCTGGTGGCGGGAGATCAAGCCCCATCTGCCCATGCTGGAGAAGGTGCTGCTGGTTTTCATGGCCAAGACCGGCAACCTGCCAGGCCACGGGGGGCGGGAGTGAGCCAGGGGAGCGCTCCGGGGGCGAAACGCCGAGAGGGGAGGACCGACCCGCGATGAACGACGAGACCCAAACCATCGACGCCATCATGCGCGGCAGGGGCCTGGCGAAATGTCTCGCCGGCCAGGATTGCGTCCTGTGCGGCAAGACACTCCGCCAGGCCCCTGCCGCCTTGTAATCTGCTTCACATCCTGGTTAAATCATCATGCGCCGGACTGGAGCACGCTCCGGGGCGGCGCGCTGTTTTGTATCCTGTATACAAATATCCCTTGACAGCCGCGCCCCGCCGGGCCACACTTGGACCAAACCTGGTCAGGCCCTTGCCCGGAGAGACGCGCCATGAACCCCAGCCCCCAGCCCAGCCAGAAGCCAGGCCGCGCCGCGCGCCGTTGCTGGCGCCGGTTTTGGTGGTGCGGCCCCCTGGGGGTGGGCGCGCGGGTTTGCCCTGGCTAGCTGATCCAGGCCAACGGCAATCGAAACGGCCCACCGCCCGGCGCGGTGGGTCTTTTGTTTTTTCCGCCCGGATTAAGGATGAAGCGCGATGATCCAACTGGCCGTGGCCCACCAGGAACTGTTGGCCGACACCGAGACCCCGGTCTCGGCCTTTGTAAAGCTCTGCGGCCAGACCGGCGACGCCCTGCTGCTGGAGAGCGGCGAGACGGTGGAGAACGTGGGGCGCTTCTCGGTGGCGGCCTGGGACCCCCTGGCCCGCCTGGTGCTCCACCCGGACCGAGCCGAGCTGAGCGGCCTGGGCGGCCCCCGCCAGGCCCCGGCGGCCGATTTCTTCGCCCTGGCCCGCCGGCTCCAGGCCGAGCTGGTCTGCCCGGACCTGCCCCCCCTGCCCTGCGCGGGCGCGCTGGCCGGCTATCTCTCCTTCGAGGCGGTGCGCCTGATCGAGCGCCTGCCCCCGGCCCCGCCCCATCACCTGCCGGTGGCCCAGTTGGGCTATCCCAGCCGCCTGGCCGTCTTCGACCATCTGCGCCGGCTCCTGACCCTGGTGGCCATCGACCCCGACCCGGCCGGGGCGGCGGCCAAGCTCGCCGAAATGCGCGCCGCCCTGGCCCGGCCGCTTTGCCTGGCCCCCCGCCGGGCCAGCCTGAGCCTGGACCCGCCCCCGCGCGAGGGCTTCATCGCGGCGGTGGAGCGGGCCAAGGAATACATCGCCGCCGGCGACATCTTCCAGGTGGTGCTCTCCGCGCGCTTCACCGGCTTGAGCGACCTGGACCCCCTGGCCGCCTACCGCTGGCTAAGGGTCAAGAGTCCCTCGCCCTACATGTTCTTCCTGCGCCTGGGCGGGGTCGCCCTGGCCGGGGCCTCGCCGGAGACCATGGTGCGGGTGCAGGACGGCCGCGTCTTCGTGCGCCCCATCGCCGGCACCCGCCAGCGCGGGGTGGACGCGGCCAGTGATCTGGCCCTGGAGCGGGAGATGCTGGCCTCCGAGAAGGAGCGCGCCGAGCACGTGATGCTGGTGGATCTCGCGCGCAACGACGTGGGGCGGGTGGCCGAGTACGGCTCAATCAAGGTGGAGCCCTACATGAGCGTGGAGCGCTACAGCCATGTGATGCACATCGTCAGCCAGGTGGAGGGGCGGCTCCGCCCCGGCCTGGACGCCTGGGACGCCTTCATGGCCGGCTTCCCGGCCGGCACCGTCTCCGGCGCGCCCAAGGTGCGGGCCATGGAGATCATCACCGAGCTGGAGCGGGAGCCCAGGGGCCCCTACGCCGGGGCGGTGGGGTTTTTCGGGCCGGGGGTGCGCATGGACACCTGCATCGCCATCCGCATGATCCAGTTCGAGGCCGGTCGGGTCACGCTGCAGGCCGGGGCTGGCATCGTGGCCGACAGCCTGCCGGAGATGGAATACCAGGAGATTCACCACAAGGCCGCCCAGGGCCTGGCCGCGCTCAAGGCGGCGGCGGAGGGATTGCTATGATCCTCGTCATCGACAACTACGACTCCTTCACCTACAACATCGTCCAGGCCCTGGGCGAGCTGGGCCAGGAGGTGGAAGTCGCCCGCAACGACGCCATCGGCCTGGAGGCCATCGCGCAAAAGGCCCCGGAAGCCCTGGTCATCTCGCCGGGGCCCGGCCGGCCGGAGGAGGCCGGCATAACCTGCGCGGCCATCAAGCGCTTCGCGGGCGAAATGCCCATCCTGGGCGTCTGCCTGGGCCACCAGGCCATCGGCCAGGTCTTCGGCGGCCGGGTGCAGCGGGCCAGGCGGCCGGTGCATGGCAAGACCAGCGAGGTCTTCCACGACGGCCAGGGGCTCCTCAGCGGCCTGCGCAATCCCTTCCACGCCGCGCGCTATCACTCGCTGATCGTGGCCGAATCCACGGTGCGCCCGCCGCTGACGGTCTCGGCCTACACCCTGGAGGGCGAGGTGATGGGCCTGCGCGCCCCGGAGCTCAGGCTGGAGGGCTTGCAGTTCCACCCCGAATCCATCGCCACCGAGCCCGGCAAGCTGATCTTCCGCAATTTCCTGCGCATGCACCTGGGGGCCAACTGAACCGGATCGGGCGGGGCCGGCCGGCCCGCCGCCCTTGACGAACGCCTCCCGCCGGCCGCGGCCGGCGGGGCACTGGCGTGGGAGGTCGGGATATGGTAATCGCCATGCAGGCGGGCTGCCAAAAGAGCGAGGTGGCCCAGGTCATCGCACGGCTCCGGGAACACGGCTTCGAGGCGCGCATCATCTCCTCCGGCGCGCGGGTCATCCTGGGGGTGGTGGAGGAGATGAGCCGGGCGGCCGCCCAGGAAATCATGACGGCGGTGGCGGCCATGGACGGAGTGGAGGACATCCACAACTTCGAACGCTCCTGGAAGCTCGTGGGCCGCGCCTTCCGGGCCGAGGACACGGTGATTCCGGTGGGCCGGGCGCGCATCGGCGGGCCGGAGGTGGCGGTGGTGGCCGGACCCTGCGCGGTGGAGAGCCGCGAGGCCATCCTGGCCGCCGCCCGCGCCCTGGCCCCCCTGGGGGCCGCCTGCCTGCGGGCCGGGGCCTTCAAGCCCCGCACCAGCCCCTATTCGTTCCGGGGCCTGGGCGAGGAGGGCCTGAAGCACCTGGCCGAGGCGCGCGCCCTCACCGGCCTGCCGGTGGTTACCGAGGTGCTCAGGGCGGTGGAGGTGCCCCTGGTGGCGCGCTACGCCGACGTGTTGCAGATCGGGGCGCGCAACATGCAGAACTTCGCGCTGTTGGAGGCGGTGGGCGAGGTGGACAAGCCGGTGCTGCTCAAAAGGGGCATGATGGCCACCATCAAGGAGCTCTTGCTCTCGGCCGAATACATCCTGGCGCGGGGCAACTGGCAGGTCATCCTCTGCGAGCGCGGCATCCGCACCTTCGAGACCGAGACCCGCAACACCCTGGACCTCTCGGCGGTGCCGGTCCTGAAGCAGCACACCCACCTGCCGGTGGTGGTGGACCCCAGCCACGCCGCCGGCCGGCGCGAGCTGGTGCCGGCGCTGGCCCGGGCCGCCATCGCCGCCGGGGCGGACGGGGTCATGGTCGAGGTCCACCCCGACCCGGACCGGGCGCTCTCCGACGGCCGCCAGTCGCTGACCGAGGAAGGATTCGCCGCCATGATGCGCGATCTGGAAAAGGTGGCCCAGGCCGTGGGCCGGGGGCTGGCCCGGCCATGAGGCTTAAGGGCTCCTTCAATCCGCCGGGGGACAAATCCATCTCCCACCGGGTGGGGCTCTTTTCGCTGCTGGCCGCCGGGGCCTGCCGGGTGGAGAACTACGCGCCCGGCGCCGACTGCGCCTCCACCCTGGGCGCGGTGGCCGCCTTGGGCGGCGGGGTGGAAAAAGACGGCCGGGACATCCTGCTCCAGGGCCGCCAGGGCCGCCTGGTGGCCGAGGCCAGCGTGGACTGCGGCAACTCCGGCACCACCCTGCGCCTGTTGATGGGCCTATTGGCCGGGCGGCCGGGGCGCTACACCCTGGACGGCGACGAGTCCCTGCGCCGGCGGCCCATGGAGCGGGTGGCCGCCCCGCTGCGCCTGATGGGCGCGGAGGTCGCCACCAGCCACGGACGGCCGCCGGTCGCCATCCAGGGCCGGGCGCTGAGCGGCATCGACTACGCCCTGCCGGTGGCCAGCGCCCAACTGAAAAGCGCCCTGCTCCTGGCCGGGCTCCAGGCCGACGGCCCCACCACCGTCCGCGAACCCGGCCCCAGCCGCGACCACAGCGAACGGCTGCTCGTCCGCTGCGGGGCGCGCATCGCCCAGGGCCGGGGCTGGGTGCGGGTGGAGCCCTCGGCCATCCGCCTGCCGGAGCGCCTGCGGGTGCCGGGCGACGCCTCCTCGGCCGCGTTTTTCCTCTGCGCCGCCGCGCTGATCCCCGGCAGCGACGTCATTGCCGAGGGCGTGCTGCTCAACCCCACCCGCATCGGCTTCCTGGACGTTTTGCGCCGCATGGGGGCCGACCTGAGCGTGGAGCGCCAGGGCGACGAGCCGGAGGAGTGGGGCCGGGCGCGGGTGGCCTTCGGCCCCCGCCTGCGCGCCACCACCATCGCCGCGGCCGAGGTGCCGGCCCTGGTGGACGAGGTGCCCATCCTGGCCCTGGCGGCCAGCCAGGCCCAGGGCAAGACCGTCTTCCAGGGCGTGGGCGAGCTGCGGGTCAAGGAGTCCGACCGCCTGGCCGCCATCGCCAGCCAACTGGGCGCCATGGGCGCGCGGCTGGCGGCCGAGGGCGACGAGCTGGTGGTGGAAGGCCCCACGCCGCTAATCGCCCCGACCGCCCTGGATTCCTTCGGCGACCACCGCATCGCCATGACCCTGCGCCTGGCCGGGCTCTTGGCCGGGGGCGAACCGGCCATCGCGGGCGAACAATGCGCGGCCATCTCCTATCCCGGCTTCGCCGCCGACCTGCGGGCGCTCCTGGCATGACCAGGCTGTTTGCGGTCATCGGCGACGCCCGCGTGGCCCGCTCCCTCTCTCCGGCCATGCACAACGCCGCGCTCCAGGCCCATGGCGTCGACGGAGTCTACGTGGCCCTGGCGGTGGAGCCGGCCCGGCTGGGCCAGGCCGTGGCCGGGGTGCGCGCCCTGGGCCTGGCCGGGGTCAACCTCACCGCGCCCCACAAACGGGCGGTCATCCCCCACCTGGACGGGCTCGATCCCCTGGCCAAGCGCCTGGGCGCGGTCAACACCATCGTCAACCAGGCCGGCGCGCTCAGCGGCCACAACACCGACCTGCCGGGGATGCTCTGGGCCCTGGACCGGGCCGGCTTCATCCCGGCCGGGGCCGCCTGCCTGGTGGTGGGCGCTGGCGGCGCGGCGCGGGCGGTGGTGCTGGGGTTGGTCGAAGCCGGCGCGGCCAGCGTGACCATCGCCGCCCGGCGCGCCGAACAAGCCCAGGCCCTGGCCGCCGAGCTGGGCGGGCGGGGCGCGGCCCTGGCCGAGGCCGCCCCCGCGGCCGCGCGGGCGGATTTGATCGTCAACGCCAGCCCGGTCAGCGACCCGGCCGAGGGGCCGGAGCTGGCCGATCTGGCCGGGGCCTGGAATCCGGCCGCCTGCCGCCTGGTGCTGGACATCAACTATGGCCGCCGTGTTAATCTGTGGCGGCAAATGGCCCAAGAAGCGGGCGCGGCCTTCCTGGACGGCCGACCCATGCTGGCGGCCCAGGCGGCGATGAGCTTCGCGCTCTGGACCGGCCTGGCCCTCGACCCGGCCGAGTTTCTGGCCGCCCTGCCCGCCCCGCCGGCCTGAGCGGCGGGGGCCGGCGGCCCAAGGCGGAGACATGCACCACGGCAACATCTACCTGACCGGCTTCATGGGCGCGGGCAAGACCACCCTGGGCGGCGCCCTGGCCAAGCTCCTGGGCTGGCGCTTCGTGGACCTGGACGACCGGGTGGTCAAGCGCTTCGGCCATAGCGTGGCCGAGATCTTCGCCAACCGGGGCGAGCCCGCCTTTCGCGAGGCCGAGTCGGCCGAGCTGCACCGGGTCAGCCGCAAGTCGCACCTGGTGGTGGCCACCGGCGGCGGCCTGCCGGCCGATCCGGCCAACCGCCACCTGCTGCGCGCCTCCGGCCGGGTGGTCTGCCTCATGGCCAGCCTGGCCACCTGCCGCGCCCACCTGGGGCCGGCGGGCGTCAAGGGCCGGCCCCTGTGGCGCGAACCCCAGGCCCTGGCCGAAATCTACGCGCGCCGCCAGGAGGCCTACGCCGACTGCGACCTCTGCCTGGCGGTGGACGGCAAGACCCCGGAGGCCCTGCTGATCGAGCTGATCGAGGGGCTGGCCCCGGAGCAGGCCTGGCCGCTCAACCTGGGCGGCGGCCAATGCCAGATCATCTCCACCTGGCGCGCCCCCCAGGCCCTGGCCGGGCTGGCCCAGGGCCGGCGGGTGGCGATCATCACCGACCGCCACCTGGAGGCCCTGCACCTGCCGCGCCACCTGGCCGAGTCCGGCCTCGCGCCGGCGGCGGTGGTCAGCCTCGCGCCCGGCGAGACCAGCAAGAGCCTGGCCAGCGCCAAGCGAGTCTACGAGACGCTCCTGAAGGCCCGCGTCGAGCGCGGGGACCTGATCGTGGGCCTGGGCGGCGGGGTGGTCACCGATCTCGCCGGCTTCGTGGCCAGCACCTTCAAGCGCGGGGTGGATTTCGTCCTGGCGGCCACCAGCCTGGTGGCGGCGGTGGACGCGGCGGTGGGCGGCAAGACGGCGGTTAACCTGCCGGGGGCCAAGAACGTGGTGGGCGCCTTCGCCGCGCCGCGGGCGGTGCTTCTGGACCGCCTGGCGCTGGCCACCCTGCCGCGGCCCCAGATCGCCGAGGGGCTCGTCGAGGCCTACAAGACCGGCCTGGTGGCCGAACCCGCGCTGGCCGAGCTGGTGCAGCACGACCTCAAGGCCCTCAAGGCCGGCGACCTGCTGGGCCTGGTGGAGGCGGCCCGGCTTTCGGCCCTGGCCAAGAGCCGGGTGGTGGGCGAGGATTTCCGCGAAAAGGGCCTGCGCCGGGTGCTCAACCTGGGCCACACCTACGGCCACGCCCTGGAGGCCCACAACCGCTACCGGGTCAGCCACGGCCAGGCCGTGGCCGCCGGGCTGATGCTGGCCGCGCGCGTGAGCCAGGGCCGGGGCTGGCTCAATCCGCGCCTGGCCGACGACATCTGCACCACCGCCCAGGGCCTCATCGCCCACAAACTGGCCTGGCCCGACGCCGCCACCGCCTGGGAGCTGATGGCCAACGACAAGAAGAACCAGGGCGGCCGGGTGGTCTTCGTGCTGCTCGCCGGCCTGGGCCAGACCCGGATCGCCGACGACGTGACCCCGGCCGAGATCGCCAAGGCCCTGGACGCCCTGGGGGTGGCCGGCCATGGGTAGCGTCTGGGGACGACACCTCAGGGTGATGACCTTTGGCGAGAGCCACGGCGCGGCGGTGGGCGTGGTGGTGGAGGGCCTGCCGGCCGGCCTCAAGGTGGACGTGGCCGACATTCAGCGCGACCTGGACCGCCGCCGCCCCGGCCAGGGCCGCTTCACCTCGCCTCGGGCCGAGCCCGACGCGGTGCGGGTGCTCTCCGGCCTGGCCAACGGGCGCACGCTGGGCTCGCCCATCGCGCTGGTGGTTATGAACCAAGACGTGCGCTCCGGCGACTACGCCGCCCTGGCCGAGATTTTCCGCCCCGGCCACGCCGACTACGCCTACTACCAGAAATACGGCCTGCCCCCCCAGCCCGGCGGCGGACGCAGCAGCGGGCGCGAGACCGTGGGCCGGGTGGCGGCCGGGGCCCTGGCCCGCCGGCTGCTGGCCCCGCTGGGGGTGGAGATCGCGGCGGCCACCGTCCAGGTGGGCTCGGTCAAGGCCGGCCGCTTCGATCTGGCCTGCGCCGCCCATGACCCCCTGCGCTGCGCCGACCCCCAGGCCGCCCCGGCCATGGCCGCGGCGGTGGCCGAGGCCATGGCCGCCGGCGACAGCATCGGCGGGGTGGTGGAGGTGCGGGCCAGGGGCGTGCCGGCCGGCCTGGGCGATCCGGTCTTCGCCAAGCTCGACGCCGTCCTGGGCGGGGCCATGCTCAGCATCGGCGGGGTCAAGGGCGTGGAGGTCGGCGCTGGTTTCGCCGTGGCAACCCGCCGGGGCAGCGCCAACAACGACCAGATGGACGGCGAAGGGTTTTTGACCAACCACGCCGGCGGCATCCTGGGCGGCATCTCCACCGGCCAGGAGATCGTCCTGCGCCTGGCGGTCAAACCCACGCCCTCCATCGCCAGGGAGCAACAGACCCAGGACCTCTGGGGTAGGCCCCGGACCATCGGCATCAAGGGCCGCCACGACCCCTGCCTCTGCCCGCGGGTGGCCCCGGTGGCCGAGGCCATGGCCGCCCTGGCGCTGGCCGACGCCTGGCTGGCCCAGCGGGCGGCCATCGGCGGCCCGCCCCTGGATTTGGGCTAGGAAACGAGGAGCTAGCAAGCCATGCGGATCATGGTCATCAACGGCCCCAACCTGAACCTGCTGGGCGCGCGCGAGCCCCACATCTATGGCGGCAACACCCTGGAGTGGATCGAGGGCGAGCTGCGGGACCTGGGCTCGGAGCTGGGCATGGTGGTGGAGTGCGTGCAGTCCAACCACGAGGGCGAGCTGGTGGGATTCATCCAGCGGGCCGGACGCGAGAGCCAGGGCGTGGTGCTCAACGCCGCCGCCTACACCCACACCAGCATCGCCCTGCGCGACGCCGTGGCCGCCTGCCCCGCGCCGGTGGTGGAGGTGCACCTGAGCAACCCGGCGGCCCGCGAGCCCTTCCGCCATGTCTCCCACCTGGCCGGGGTGGCGGCCGGCTCCATCAGCGGTTTCGGCTGGCAGTCCTACGCCCTGGCGCTGATCTGGTTCGCCCGCCGCAGGCTGGGCTGACCCCCGCAAAGCTGTGTCGCAGCTATGGAAAATGCGCGGGGCCTGATTTTGACCCTTGACACCCCGCGCCCACGGGTGTTTATTAGGTGCAGGCTGAAGCTTTGGGAGACTCCATGTCGGGCAGGATGGCGGCTAGAGCGGAATCGCAGGCGCGGACGGGCAAGGCCCCCGTGTCCGGGCGATTTTTCTACTTTAGCTACTATTATTTTACCGCCGTCTGCCCGGTGGCGGGGGAGGTCTAGGAGCCAAAGCTAACTAAACCAAACCAAGGGCCATGGGCAGACGGCAAACGGGCTGCCCATGGCCCTTCCTCTTTTTCGGGGAGCCATGGGAGTCCAGCCCAGGCTCCCCAAGTTTTTTTGGGCGGCTCCGGAGGCGAGGCGGTCGCCGGACCGGGACCCCAGGACAGAGTGGAGGATGGTCATGATGAGCGCGATGCGGACGATGGAGGCGGCGGAGGCGGTTTTGGCCGGGGCGGCTGCCCAGGCCATGGCCAAGGAGAAGCCCCGCCATAACTTGGTGAGCCGGGACGCCAAACCCAACGACACCGTGGTCCAGGTGGGCGAGATCGCCATCGGCGGCCCCCGGTTCGTGGTCATCGCCGGCCCCTGCTCGGTGGAAAGCTCGGCCCAGATGCTGGACACCGCCCTGGCGGTGAAGCGGGCCGGGGCCGTGGTGCTGCGCGGCGGCGCCTTCAAGCCCCGCTCCAGCCCCTACAGCTTCCAGGGCATGGGCGAGGAGGGCCTGCGCCTGTTGGCCATGGCCCGCGAGCTGACCGGCCTGCCGGTGGTGACCGAGGTCATGGACAGCGAGGACATCCACCTGGTGGAGGACTACGCCGACATGATCCAGGTGGGCGCGCGCAACGTGCAGAACTTCTCGCTGCTCAGGAAGCTGGGGCGCGCCCGGCTGCCCATCCTGCTCAAGCGCGGCCTGATGACCACCATCGACGAATTCCTGATGAGCGCCGAATACATCCTGGCCGCCGGCAACCCCCAGGTGGTGCTCTGCGAGCGCGGCATCCGGACCTTCGAGACCGCCACCCGCAACACCCTGGACCTCAGCGCGGTCTGCGTGCTCAAGGAGCGCACCCACCTGCCGGTGATCGTCGACCCCAGCCACGCGGTGGGCGCGCGGCGCTTCGTGGCGCCTTTAGCCCGCGCGGCCATGGCGGTGGGGGCCGACGGGGTCATGGTCGAGGTACACTGCGCGCCGGACAAGGCCCTATGCGACGGCGACCAGTCCCTGGCCCCGGAGGATTTCTCCCACATGATGGAGGACCTGGCCGGCATGGGCGGTCCGTTGCACCGCGCCTTGTAGTTCATTTCGGTTCTGGCAAAATAGCGAGGTCAGCCATGCAATCACTTGCCCAACCCAGCCACGCCCCCGCCTTCCATGGAGTCAGCGACGTGCAGGAACAGGAGATTTTGCAGCAGCGCGAGTACATAGACCAGATCGACCGCCAGATCATGGAGCTGATCAACCAGCGGGCCTTGCACGCCCTGGCCATCGGCCGCTGCAAGGAGGCCGCCGGCCGGCCGGAATTCAGCCCGGAGCGCGAGAGCCTCATCATCCGCAAGCTCATCGCCGGCAACCGCGGCCCCATCTCCGACCGGGGGCTGAAGCAGGTCTTCGGCGAAATCGTCAGCGCCTGCCGGGCCGTGCAGCGCCCGCTCAGGGTGGCCTTCCTGGGGCCGGAGGCCACCTTCAGCCACCAAGCCGCCCGCCAGCACTTCGGCAGCTCCTGCGACTTCGCGCCGCTGGCCACCATCGTGGACGTGTTCGAGGAGGTGGGCCGCGGCCACGCCCAGGTGGGGGTGGTGCCGGTGGAAAACTCCAGCGAGGGCGGCGTGAGCGTGACCCTGGACCAGTTCATGGCCTCCGACCTGTGCGTCTGCGGCGAGATCTATTCCAAGGTGCGCCAGATGCTCATGAGCCGGGCCGAGGGGCTGGACCGGGTGACCAAGGTCTACAGCCACCCCCAGGCCCTCAACCAGTGCCGGGGCTGGCTGCGGCGCAACCTGCCCCAGGCGGTGCTGGTGGAGAGCAGCAGCACAGCCGCCGCCGCCCGCCAGGCCGCCAATGAACCCGGCGCGGCCGCGGTGGGCAGCGAGATGACCGCCGGCCATTACGGCCTGCCGGTGCTGGCCGCCGACATCCAGGACAACCCCCACAACATGACCCGCTTCTTCGTGCTGGGGCGACAATCCTGCCCGCCCACCGGGGCCGACAAGACCAGCATCCTCTACCTGGCCGCCCACCAGCCCGGCTCGCTCTACGGCTCGCTGGCCCATTTCGCCGAGCGGGGCATCAACATGACCCGCATCGAGAGCCGACCGGCCAAGAACCGGCCCTGGGAATACGCGTTCTTCCTGGACTGCGAGGGCCACCAGGACGAGGAGCCGCTGCGCTCGGCCCTCGATGCGCTCACCAGCGAGGTGCCCCAGGTGCGGGTGCTGGGCTCCTACCCGGCCGGCGACCCGGTCCTGGCGGTATAGAGCGGGGGGGCGCGATGGCGGCGGAGGACGGCTTTAGCGGCTTCAAGGCCTGCGTGGTGGGCGGGCGCGGGCGCATGGGGGCCTGGTTCGCCCGCCGCCTGGCCGCCAGCGGCTGGCGCACGGCCATCGCCGACACCGCCGACGGCCCCCTCCGGCCCCAGGCCGTGTCCGGCTGCCAGCTCGTCCTGTTGGCGGTGCCGCTGCCCGCCCTGGGCCGCGCCCTGGCCGCCGTGGCCCCGTTCGTCCCCGCCGACGCCCTGTTGGCCGACCTCTGCTCGCTCAAGGCCGCGCCCCTGGAGATGATGCTGAAAAGCTTCCCCGGCCAGGTGCTGGGGCTGCACCCTCTGTTTGGCCCCGCCGCCTCCGGCCTGGCCGGCCAGACCGTCTTCGTCTGCCCCGGCCGGCCCGGACCCCTGGCCCGACATCTCGCCATCTGGCTGGAGGGCCAGGGCGCGCTGCTGGCCGAGATCGACCCCCGGCGCCACGACCGCCTCATGGCGCTGACCCAGAGCCTCAGGCACCTCTTGCTGGCCGGCCTGGGCCGCGCCCTGGCCGCCCAGGGCTTCGACCCCGCCGACCTGGCCCTGACCGGCCCCTGGTTCAACCAGCTTTGGGAGCTCCTGGTCCGGCAGTGCCGCCAGCCGGGGGCGCTGTATGCCGACCTGGCCCTGGCCAACCCCGCCGCCGCGCCGGCGGTCGAATCCCTGGCCGAGGTTTTGGGCGAGATGACCCGCCAGGTGGCCCAGGGCGACTGGAACGGCCTGGCCGGGGGCCTGGACTCGGTGGCCGCTTGGGTGAACGGGGGCGAAAAGGGGCTTGACGGCGCGGCGGCATAGGTATACTGTATACAAAAATTCGCAGGAGTTGAACGTGGGCGAGCGGATTTCCTGGCGCAACTGGTGGTGGGCGGCGACCTTGGGTCGGCCGCCGGCGCGGGATTTCTGCCCCTAGCCCCAGGTTAACAAAGGCAGCACCCGGCCGCGGACCCGACCCAGGGTCCGCGGCCTTTTTTGTGGTCCAGTTCCGGCGCGGGAGGCGAGCGATGATCCAGGCGGCCATCAACAAGGCGGTGGGCGGGGCCCATCTGAGCCAGGCGGAGATGGTGGGGGTGATGGATCAGGTGATGGAGGGCCGGGCCACCCCGGCCCAGATCGGGGCCTTCTTGGTGGCGCTGCGCATGAAGGGCGAGTCCGTGGCCGAGATCGCCGGCGCGGCCCAGGTCATGCGCCAAAAGTGCCTGCGGGTGCCGGTGAGCCTGGCGCCCGGCGAGGCCCTGGTGGACACCTGCGGCACCGGCGGCGACGGCGCCCAGACCTTCAACATCTCCACCGTCACCGCCCTGGTGGCGGCCGGGGCCGGGGTCAAGGTGGCCAAGCACGGCAACCGCTCGGTGAGCAGCCGCTGCGGCTCGGCCGACCTGCTGGAGGCCCTGGGCGTGCCGCTGGGTCTCACCCCGGAGCAGGTGGGGCGCTGCATCGACCAGGCCGGCATCGGGTTTCTTTTCGCCCCGGCCCTGCACCTGGCCATGCGCCACGCCATCGGCCCCCGCCGCGAGCTGGGCCTGCGCACCATCTTCAACCTGCTGGGGCCCTTGACCAACCCGGCCGGGGCCACCGCCCAGGTGCTGGGCGTCTACGACCCCGACCTGGTCGCGCCCCTGGCCCAGGTGCTGGGCAGCCTGGGCTGCGCCTCGGCCTACGTGGTCCACGGCCCCGGCGGCCTGGACGAGCTGGCCAGCACCGGAGTCAACCGAGTGGCGCGCCTCAAGGACGGCCGGGTGGAGTCCTTCAGCCTGACACCGGAGGAGCTGGGCCTGACGCGCGGCGATCCGGCCGAGCTGAGGGGCGGGCTGCCGGCCGACAACGTCCGCCTCTGCCTGGCGGTGCTGAACGGCCGGCCCGGCGCGGCCAGGGACACGGTGCTGATGAACGCCGCCGCCGCGCTGGCCGCCGCCGGAGCGGCGGCCGATCTGCGCCAGGGCGTGGACCTGGCCGCCCGCAGCCTGGATTCCGGCGCGGCCCTGGCCAAGCTGGAGCGGCTCGTCACGGTGGCCAACCGCCTGGCCGGCGCGGACGCGGCGGCCGGCGCGACGGGCCGGGCCTAGGGCCGTGGCCGCGCCGGGGGTTTTGGGGCGCATCCTGGCCGCCAAGGTCGGGGAGGTGGCCGGGTTGCGCGCCGGGTTGGACCCGCAGCGCCTGCGGGCCCAGGCCCTGGCCGCGCCGCCGGCCATGGACTTCGCCGCCGCGCTCATGGCCCGGCCCATCGCCATCATCGCCGAGATCAAGAAGGCCTCGCCCTCGGCCGGGGCCATCCGGCCGGGGCTCAACGTGGCCGGCCAGGCCAGGGCCTACGCCGCCGGCGGGGCGGCGGCGCTATCGGTGCTCACCGACGCGCCGTTCTTCGGCGGTTCGCTGGCCGACCTGGCCGCGGCCCGGGGCGCGGTGGGTTTGCCCATCCTGCGCAAGGACTTCATCATCGACCCCCTGCAACTGCACCAGGCCCGCCTGGCCGGGGCAGACGCCGCGCTGCTCATCGCCGCCGCCCTGACGCCCAGCCAACTGGCCGATCTCTTCGCCGAGGCGCGGGCCGTGGGCCTGACCCCGCTGATCGAGGTCCACGCCGAGGCCGAACTGGGGCCGGTGCTGGCGCTGGACCCGCCCTTGGTCGGCGTGAACAACCGCGACCTGGCCAGCCTGGCCGTGGACCTGGCCACGGCCGAGCGCCTGCGCCGGATCATCCCTGACCACATCCCGGTGGTGGCCGAGAGCGGGGTCGCCGGCCCGGCCGACGTGGCCCGCCTGGCCGCGGCCGGCATCCGGGCCTTCCTGGTGGGCACGGCCCTGATGCGAAGCCCCGACCCGGCCCTGGCCCTGCGGGCGCTCGCGGAGGCGGCGCGATGATCCGGGTCAAGATATGCGGCATCACCAACCCGGCCGACGCGCTGGCCGCCGTGGCGGCCGGGGCCGACGCCCTGGGCTTCGTCTTCGCGGAGAGCCCGCGCCAGGTGGCGGCCGAGACGGCGCGGGAGATCATCGAGCGCCTGCCCCCCCTGGTGGCCACGGTGGGGGTGTTCAAGAACGCCCCCCTGGCCGAGGCGTTGCGGCTGCGCAAGCTCTGCGGCCTGGACTGGCTGCAGCTGTGCGGAACGGAGGACTGGCAGTACGTGGCCGCTTGCGCGCCCAGGGTCATCAAGGCCGTGGGAGTGGCCGGGCGCGTCCCCGACCTGGCCGCTTATGCCCAAGCCCAGATATTGCTGGACGCGGCCAGCCCCCAAGGCGGGGGCGGCGGCCGCAGCTTCGACTGGACCCTGGCCGCGCCGGTCTGCGCCCGCCGGCCGGTGATCCTGGCCGGGGGGCTCGACCCGGAGAACGTGCGCCAGGCCATCGCCGTGGCGCGGCCCTTTGCCGTGGACGTGAGCAGCGGGGTGGAGGCCTCGCCGGGAAGGAAGGACCATGAACTTGTCCGCCGCTTCATCGCCAACGCCAAGCTTCTGGGCTGAGCAGCCCGACGCCGCCGGACGCTTCGGCGACTATGGCGGGCGCTTCGTGCCCGAAACCCTGATGCCCGCCCTGGCTGAGCTGACCGAGGCCTTTGGCCAGGCCCGGCGCGATCCGGCCTTCCGGGAGGAGCTGGACGAGCTGCTGGCCCACTACGTGGGCCGGCCCACCCCGCTCTACGAGGCCGGGCGGCTGGCCGCCCATCTGGGCGGGGCGCGCATATTCCTCAAGCGCGAGGACCTGGCCCACACCGGGGCGCACAAGATCAACAACGCCCTGGGCCAGGCGCTCTTGGCCCGGCGCATGGGCAAGACCCGGCTCATCGCCGAGACCGGGGCCGGCCAGCACGGGGTGGCCACCGCCACCGCCGCCGCGCTCTTGGGGCTTGAGTGCACGGTCTTCATGGGCGCGCTGGACATCGAGCGCCAGGCCCTGAACGTGACCCGCATGCGCATGCTGGGGGCCACGGTGGAGCCGGTGACCAGCGGCGGCCAGGCCTTGAAGGACGCGGTGAACCAGGCCATCCGCGAATGGGTGGGCCGGGTGGCCGACAGCCACTACATCATCGGCTCGGTCATCGGCCCCCACCCCTACCCCCTGATGGTGCGCGAGTTCCAATCGGTGATCGGCCGCGAGGCGCGCGGCCAGATGCTCGCGCGCATCGGCCGCCTGCCCGACGCGCTCATGGCCTGCGTGGGCGCGGGCAGCAACGCCCTGGGCCTCTTTCATCCCTTCCTGCCCGACGAGGTGCGCATGATCGGGGTGGAGGCGGCCGGCAAGGGGCTCAATACCGGGCTGCACGCCATGAGCCTGGGGGCCGGCCAGCCGGGCGTGCTGCACGGCTGCCGCCAATATCTGCTGCAGGACGCCCAGGGCCAGATCATAGAGGCCCACTCCATCGCCGCCGGCCTGGACTATCCCGGCGTGGGGCCGGAGCACGGCCTGCTCAAGGACCTGGGCCGGGTGGAGTACCTGAGCGCCAGCGACGACGAGGCGGTGGCGGCCCTCATGCTCCTGGCCCGCCGGGAGGGCATCATCTGCGCCCTGGAATCGGCCCACGCCATCGCCCAGGCGGTCAAGCTGGCCCCGGCCCTGGCCCGCGACGCCAGCCTGCTCATCTGCCTTTCCGGCCGCGGCGACAAGGACGTCGCCCAGCTGGCCGGCCTGTTGGAGGACTGAGAAGTGAGCGCCACCATCGCCCAGGCCTTCGCCGCCGCCGCCGCCCAGGGCCGCGCGGCCTTCGTGCCCTTTGTCAGCGGCGGGTTCCCCAGCCCGGACGCCTGCGCCCACCTGGTCCTTTCGCTGGACGCCGTGGGGGCCGAGGTGATCGAGCTGGGGGTGCCGTTTTCCGATCCCCTGGCCGACGGCCCGGTGATCCAGGCCGCCAGCCACCGGGCGCTCATGGCCGGCATGACCCCGGCCGGGGTGCTGGACCTGGCCGCCGGCCTGGCCCCGCGGATCCGGGCCGCCCTGGTGCTGATGACCTATTACAACCCGGTGGCCCGCATGGGTCTCGGCGAGTTCGCCCGGCGGGCGGCCGGGGCCGGTGCGGCCGGGGTGATCGTGCCCGACCTGCCGCCGGAGGAGGCCGGCCCCTGGCGCGAGGCCGCCCAAGCGGCCGGGCTGGACGCCATATTCATGGCCGCTCCCACCACCCCGCAAAAACGCCTGCCCCTGATTCTGGAGGCCTGCCGGGGCTTCCTCTACTACGTCAGCCTCACCGGCGTCACCGGCGCGGCGCTGAACCTGGACGCCGGGGCCATGGCCAAGCTCGCCGCCGTGCGCGCCAAGAGCCCGCTGCCGGTGGCGGTGGGTTTCGGGGTCTCCGGGCCGGAGCAGGCCGCCGCCCTGGCCGGGGCGGCCGACGGGGTCATCGTGGGCAGCGCCCTCATGCGCCCCTTGCTGGCCGACCCCGGAAACGGCGGCATGGCGGCGGCCATCGGGTTGGCCGGCGCCATCCACGCCGCCTTGGGGCGCAGCCAGGCCGGCGCGGCGAGCCGGGCCGGGCGGGATACCGTCAGGTAGGACAATCCTCGCCAGACCCACGAAAATGTCATGTCATCCGGCGGGCCGCCCCCGCGGCGGCCTGCCGCGCCATCACCTAACCGTCTTGAAACATTGGCAGCGTCCGGTCAGATGGCGCTGTGGCCCGCCTTTTGCCTGAATCAGTGGTCATTGTTCCCGGCGCGGAGCTTTCCACGCCCTCGGCCGCCGCCACGCCGCGCCCGCCCCCGCGCGGCACACCTTGGCCAGCATCGGAACTACGGGGATGGGGAGCCGAAGGCCGGGCATGCAAACTCAGCAGGCAGGCGCATTGGACCTGGCGGAGCTGATCGCCCGCGAGAGCGTGACGATCCATTTCCAGCCCCTGGTCACCATGCGCTCCCAGAACATCCTCGGCGTCGAGGCCCTGGTCCGCGGCGTGCACCCGCTCACCGGCGAGCTGGTGCCGCCGGGCCTGCTGTTTTGCCAAGCCGCCGGCGACGATCAAACGCTCATCGACCTGGACCGGCTCTGCCGCAAAAAAGCCCTGGAGGCCTTCCGCGAGCTGCGCGCGCGCCATCCCTCGCTGGTGCTGAGCCTCAATTTCGAGGCCGCGCTGCTGGACAAGGGCGTGGTGGGCTCCGGCCATCTGCTGCGCCAGGTGCGCCAGGCCGGGCTGGAGCCCAACGCGGTCATCATCGAGATCGTGGAGTCGCGGGTCGGCGATATCGCGGCCCTGGAGCGCTTCGTGGACCAGCACCGCGATTACGGCTTTCTGCTGGCCCTGGACGATCTGGGATCGGGGCATTCCAACCTGGAGCGCATCGCCCTAATCAGGCCGGACGTGCTCAAGATCGACCGCTCGCTCATCAGCGGCCTGGACCGGCACTGGTACAAGCAGGAGGTGACCCGCAGCCTGTTGAACCTGGCCGGCAAGATCGGGGCCCTGGTGGTGGCCGAGGGCGTGGAGCGCGAGGCCGAGGCGCTGTTGGCCCTGGAGATGGGGGTGGACATCCTCCAGGGCTATTACCTTTCCCAACCCGGCCCCGGCCTGGAGCGCGTGGAGGCCTGCCGTCGCCGCATCGGCCAACTGGCCGCCCGCTATCGGGGCTACACCGTGCAGAAGATCGCGGCCAAAAAGGCCAAGCACCGGGTCTATGACGAGGTGGTGCGGGTGCTGGCCAAGAGTCTTGCCGGCAGCGGCCGCCGCGAGATCGACCTGCGCCTGGGCGAGCTGATCGGGCTGCACCCGGCCCTGGAATGTCTTTACGTGCTGGACGAAGCCGGCCGCCAGATCAGCGAGACGGTCTGCGAGGCCCGCAAGCTGGCCGCCCAGCGCCGCCGCATTTTCTGGCCCGCGGCCCGGGGCCAGGACCAGTCGCTCAAGAACTATTATCTGCTGCTCAAGGCCGGGCTGGAAAAATACACCAGCGACCCCTACATCTCCCTGGCCTCTGGCAATCTCTGCATCACCATCTCCACCTGGTTCACCGGCCAGGACGGCCGCCGCTTCGTGCTCTGCGTCGACTTCGACGCCGAGACGCCCCCCATCTGCGCCCAGACCCGCGCCAGCCGGCCGTCCTGACCGCCAACCCGAAACCGGCGGCCCCGCCGCAGGCCGTGGCCGGAGCCCGGCCAACCTGGCTCCCGCGGCGCTTTTATGATATACACCACCAATCGCACTGGGATAATCCCGCAAGGCCGGATGGCCTGACTCGATATGGCGGATGGCGTTTTCTTGGGGGCCAACCAGCACTCTCCCCTTCATGCCGTATCGCGACGCCGGCCATTTTGGATGGGCTTGTCCCGAAGTTGGTGGCGTTTTGAGAATTAATCCGGTGGCAGCCAAGCCTTGGGCAGTCAAGGCCGCCGTCAGGCGCCGAAAGGGAAGCCTTCACCAGCCGGCAAGGGCATGCTCGCTCACCTGCCAACAACTTCGGGACAAGCCCGTTTGGATGCAATCAAGCTGCCCTATCCGCGCGCATGAACGATCAAAAAAAGAAAGACGACTCATTTATGCCCAAACCTAGGGTGGCCATAGTCCTGGGCAACACCTTTGCGGTGCGAAACACGTTTTACACCCCGGTTTTCAGCGAGCTCATATCCCGGCGCGACCTAGATATTGCCATCCTAACTCCTTCGGAGCATGACCAAAAGGTAATTCAAGACACTGGCGCTGAGCATCTTTCGTGGTTTCTATTGCATCAGCCGTTGGCCAACATTGGCTTTGGCCATGGCGGGTTTAGGGCCGCTGGGCCGAGGCTGGCGCAACGGATATGCATGCGTCCATTTCTGACAATCGCTGGCTTTGGAAATCTCGCATACCGGTTCAATGAGTTGCAGCGTTTTGTGATGCACGCCCAAAAAAAGAAATTGCCCCACGCCCGCAGGGTGCGCGAGGCCCAGGCCGGCAATTTCTTGGATCAAGCACTAGGATGGCCTTTCCCCAACAGCCGTTTATTCTTCAACCTGCTGTACAAAATGTACTATGCCACCTGGTACAGCGAACCTTCCGTGGAGGCATTTTTCGACAGCTTTCAACCGGACCGGGTCGTGCTACACCCCGTGCAGGTCGAATGTCTGCGTCCCTATAACACGGCCGCGAGACGCAGACGCATACCCCTTCTGGGCATAGTGGGAAGCTGGGATCAGCCCACCACCAAGGGCCCGATTTGCCCTGGATTGAGCAAGATCGCGGTGCAGAGTGAAAACATGTCCCGCGAGCTTCAGCGCTATCATGGCTTCCGCCAAGACCAAATTGTTGTCACCGGCTGGCCGCAGATGGATTATTACAAAACGCCTGGAGTGCTTAAGCCTCGCGACGAATTTTTGGCGGAGCTTGGGTTATCTGAAAAACACCGCTACGTTCTGCTGGCCGGTTACAGCGCCCGCCTCGGCGCTCACGAACCCTCCATAGCTTCGCACCTCGTCAATTTTTTGAAACGCCATGAGCTGACTAAAGATTTGTGCCTAATCATCAGGCCCCACCCCAAAGACGGCCTGTACGAAAAACGTTTCGGCCACCTGCGCAACCCGCCCAAAGTGGTTGTCCTGCAGGCAGAGTGGGGACGTCTGGACTTTTTGGCCAATCTGCTTTATCACGGCGAAGTGTTATTATCGACAGGGGGAACTATCAGCCTGGACGCGATCGCCCTGGACACCAAAGTGATCAATTTGGCCTTCGATGGCGACCTGCACGTTCCAAGCGCGGAAAGCGTGGGGGAGCTTTTCAAATCCGAGCATTACTCCGCCGTGGTGGAGACCCGCGGAGTCAAACTCGTCCATAGCTACGCGCAGCTCGAAGACGCCCTAATCAATTATCTGCGGCATCCCAACCTTGACCAGGAAGGACGCCAGCGCTGCCTGCGGGAGCAATTGCATCCCTTCGATGGCCATTCTTCTCATCGCCTGGTGGAGTTCATCGCGGGCCAGTGGTTAGAGTCCAACGGAGTGGTGTGAGGCTGCTGCGCGGTGAAACATGAAAATAGTTGTTAAATTGGCGCGTAAACCGTGGAACACATCTGCGCTCATGCAGCAGCCTCACCTTATCGCCCGCATGCTTGGCCACGCCTCCACCCACCACACCAGGCGCACCTACGTGCAGGACGACGCAGAGGTGCTGCGCCAGCGGTTGACGGCCCTGGCTGTTGTCACCCCGTTGTCAACCGGAAAAGACCCTAAAAACGACTCAGGCGGTTAGCCCTTGTCGAGCTAACCGCCTGTTATCTTTGCTGGTAGGGCTGACGGGATTTGAACCCGTGACTTCCACCGTGTGAGGATGGCACTCTCCCGCTGAGTTACAGCCCTGTGTTTCGAGTCCGCCCCTGGGGCTTGGCCCCGGTTTTCGCCGTCGGCTTGCCGTCTGGGCGGCGGTCGGCGGCGGCGCGGGGACGCGGAGGTTTTTTTACACCATGGCCGGCGGGTTTGCAAGCCGAGATTAGGCCGGCGGCGGCCCGCAGCGCCTCCAGCTCGCCCTGGCCAAGCCGCCGGGCCGCGCCCGCCGGCAGCTCGCCCAGGTGCAGCGGCCCCAGGCCCACGCGCAAGAGGCGCTGGACCGGATGGCCCACCGCCTCGCACATCAGGCGGATCTCGCGCTTGCGCCCCTCGTTGATGATCAGCGCCAGCTTGCTGCGCAGCTCGGTGCCGCCCTTGAAGTGCACCCTGGCCGGGGCGGTGCGCCGGCCGTCGATGACGATGCCCTCGCGCAGGCGGGCGATGGCCTCGGCCGAGGGCCGCCCGGCCACCCAGACCCGGTAGAGCTTGGGCACGCCGAAACGCGGGTGCAGCAGGCGGTGGGCCAGTTCGCCGTCGTTGGTCAACAGCATCAGGCCCTCGGAGTCATAGTCCAGCCGCCCCACCGGGAAAAGCCGCGAGGCCACCTCCGGCGGCAGCAGGTCCACCACCCGCCGCCGGCCCTGGGGGTCCTTGACCGTGCTCACCACCCCCGCCGGCTTGTGCACCATCCAGTAGTCCTTGGCCTCCGGCCCGGGCAGGGGCTGGCCGTCCAGGCTCACGGCCTGGGTCTGGGGGTCGGCCTTGCTGCCCAGCTCGCGCACCACCACGCCGTCCACCGCCACCCGGCCGGCGGTGATGAGCTCCTCGGCCGCCCGGCGGCTGGCCACCCCGGCGCGGGCCAGGATCTTCTGCAATCGCTCCAAGGCCATGTGCCCCGCATCCCGGCCGGGAGGATTCGCCCCGGCCAACTCGCGTTGTGCGCCTCAGGCCGCGCTGGGCGGCTCGTCGTCGCCCCGCGGCCCCAGGCCCAGGGGATCGACCGGCGGGACCACGGCCAGAGACGGCGGGTCCTCCGGCGCGGGCTCCGCGTCCTGGCCGCCCCCGCCTCCAGCATACCCCAGGCCGGGCTGGTCATCACCGCCATCTTCAGCATAGCGCGGCCGGGCATCGTCCTCGCCCTCGAAACGCACCGCCCCAGGGGCGAAAAGATCGCCGGTCTCGCCCGGCCCGGCCAGGGCCGCGTCCGCGCCGGCCAGGGCCTGCATCTCCTCCAGGGTGGGCAGGTCCTTGAGGTCCTTGAGGTCGAAGACTTCCAAAAAGCGCTTGGTGGTGCCGTAGATCAGGGGGCGGCCGGGCAGGTCCTTGCGCCCCACCACCTTGACCAGGTCCTTTTCCATCAGCATGCGCAGCACGCCGCTGACCTCCACCCCGCGCAGGCGCTCGATCTCGGCCTTCATCACCGGCTGCTTGTAGGCGATGACGGCCAGGGTCTCCAGCGAGGCCCGCGACAGCCGGGTCACCTGGTCGCGCTTGAGCTTGCGCAGCCAGAAGGCCAGCTCCGGCCGGGTGCGGAACCCATAGCCGCCGGCCACCTCCACGATGATGAAGGCCCGGTCCATCTCCTGGTATTCGCGCACCAGCTCGGCCAGGGCCGCGGCCACCGCCTCCTTGTCCTCGGTCTCCAGCACCGCGCAGAGCTGGGCCAGGGGCAGAGGGGCCTCGGAGACGAAGATCAGGGCCTCCACGATGCGCTTCAGGTCCACGCTCACTACTCAACCTCCTCGGCCTCGGCCTCGCTGAGCGGGGTGAAATAGATTCGCAACGGCCCCCAATCCACGTCGCCGGGGCCGGCCGCCTGGGGCCGCTCCTGGTATAGGCGGATCAGCCCCAGCCGGGTCAGCTCCAGCACGGCCAGGAAGGTCACCACCAACTGGGCGCGGCTGTGGTCGCCGGCGAACAGTTCGACGAAGGTGGCGGTCTGGCGTTCGCGCAACAGCTCCAGAAGCTGGCCGATGCGGTCCTCCAGCGAGACCTGGGCCGCGGGCAGACTGAAGGAGGAAAGATCGCCCTGGCGCGCGCCCAGGAGGCGGCGGAAGGCCTCGATCAGGTCAAACAGGCCGGCCACGATCAGCTCCGGCTGGCCGGCCACGGCCGCGGCCACCTCCTGGCGGCCGGCGCTGCGGCCGAAAACGTCGCGGTCCAGCCAGGGGCGCTGGTTGAGCGCCTCGGCCGCCTCCTTCAGGCGCTGGTGCTCCATGAGCTGCGCCACCAGCACCGAGCGGGGGTCCTCGGCCTCGTCTTGGCCCGCGCTGACGCCGTGGCTGGGCAGCAGGGTGCGGCTCTTGATGTGGGCCAGGGTGGCGGCCATGACCAGGAAGTCGCCGGCCAGGCTGATGTTCAGCTCGCGCATCACGTCCAGGTAGTCCAGGTACTGGCGGGTGATGAGCGCCACGGGGATGTCGTTGATGTCCACCTCGTTCTTGCGGATCAGGTGCAACAAGAGGTCCAGGGGGCCTTCGAATATCTCCAGCTTGACCGGCAGTTCCATGGCGCGGGCTCCCGGCTACATGAGGGCGGGCATCAGCCAGGCCATGAAGGCCCTGGCCGGGGTGAGCACCACCAGGCCGATGACGTCCGGGAATCCGCCGATGACGTCGGGCAGGAAGATCAGGGCCAGCAGGATGGCGAAGCCGTAGCGGGTGAAGCCCTGATAGCTGGCGGCGGCCCGCGGGGGCAAGAGCCCGGTCAGGATGCCGGAGCCGTCCAGGGGGGGCAGGGGCAGCAGGTTGAAGAAGGCCAGGACGGTGTTGACCTGCACCCCGAAGACCAGAAGCTGGCCCAGGTACTGCATGAGCAGCCCGGCCCCGGCGAAGGCCCCGGCGGCGATGAGCAGGTTGAGCGCCCCGGCCAGGAGCGCGGCGCAGAGCAGGTTCACGGCCGGGCCGCTGGCCGATATCCAGATGATGTCGCGGCGGGGGTCCTGGAGCCGCCGCCAGTCCACCGGCACCGGCTTGGCCCAGCCGAAGCCCGATCCCAGCCAGGCGGTGAGGAAGAAGACCAGGGTGCCCATGGGGTCCAGGTGCCGGATGGGATTGAGGCTGACCCGGCCGGCCAGGCGGGCGGTGGGGTCGCCGCGCCGGCTGGCCACCCAGGCGTGGGCCGCCTCGTGCACGGTCAGCGCCATCAGGATGGGCGGGGCCAAGAGCAGCAGCTTGATGACGATGGTGAGGATGGAATCCATCATGGGGCCGCCTCCAGGTGATGGCTGAACTCCTGCCGGACCAGGGCCTCCTCGCCGGCCCGGTCGCTCACCTCGCCGTCCAGGCGGGCGGCCAAGAGCCGGTCCAGGATGGTGCGGAACAGCGGGCCGGGCGCGAAGCCGATGGCCTTCAGGTCCTCGCCGGTCAGGGCCGGGCGCGTGTTGGCCAGGGTGGTCAGGTATTTGCTCACCGCCTTCTTGGCCTGCTCCTGGCTGGCCTTGGCCATGATGAACAGCATGTATTCGGGCTTGAGCGGCATCAACAGGGCGTAGACGGCCGAGGCCGGGGTGGGGCCGCGCTGGAAGCGGTTCAGGGCGTCCAGGGCCTGCTGGCGCATGACGGCGATCTCGGCGCACAGGCGCGGGGCCATGGCCAGCCGCCGGCACAGGGCGTCCAGCTCCGCGGGGGCGAGCGGGTCGCACAGGGCCAGGTAGCGCGCCAGCCAGACCCTTAAGGGGCGATCCAGGAAGGAGAGGCGGTACCAGGCCAGGGCCTCCTCGGACGCCTCCAACAGCGCCAGGTCCTTGGCCTCCAGGCGCAGCTTGGGGCTGAAGACCTCCAGCAGGCGCAGGTCCTTGAGGCGCCGGACGCAGTCGATGGCGCGCTCCTCCTCCATCAGCAGGGTGAACTCGGCGAAGAGCCGCTTGCCGCTCAGGCGGCGGAACACGTCGATCTTGATGGCGTTCTTGATCAGGCCCTCGGTCAGCTTGCCGATGCGGAAGCCGAAGCGCTGCTCGAAGCGCACCGCCCGGAAGATGCGGGTGGGGTCCTCCACGAAGGACAGGTTGTGCAGCACCCGCACCGCCTTTTCCTTCAGGTCGCGGCTGCCGTCGAAAAAGTCGATGAGGATGCCGAAGCTCTGGGCGTTGATGCGCACCGCCAGGGTGTTGATGGTGAAGTCGCGTCGGTACAGGTCCAGCTTGATGGAGCTCATCTCCACCACCGGCAGGGCGGCCGGCGACTGGTAGTACTCCAGGCGGGCGGTGGCCACGTCGATGACCAGTCCGTCGGTGAAGATTATCTTGGCGGTGTTGAATTTCTTGTGCGCCCGCACCCGCGCGTCCTTGCGCCCCTGGGCGAAGGCGCGGGCGAAGAGAATCCCGTCGCCCTCCACCACCACGTCCAGGTCCAGGTTGGGCCGGCGCAGGAAAAGATCGCGCACGCTGCCGCCCACCAGGTAGGCGTTGTAGCCCAGCTCGTCGGCCAGCCGCCCCAGCTCCTGCAACACCTCGACCACCGGCCGGGGCAGGCGCTCGCGCATCAGGCTGACGACGTTTTTCTGGCGGGCGGCGGCCCCGGCCAGGTCCTCGGCGCCGGTCTCGGCGATGATGGGGTGCTCCATCAGGGTGTTGAGCAAATCGGTGCGGGTGATGACCCCCACCAGGCGCTCCCCCTCCAGCACCGGCACCAGGCGCTGGCGGCGGTCCACCACCGCCTGCTCAACCTCCGACAGGGGGGCCTCGGCCATGATGGGGCGCACCCGCTGGTCCATGTAGTCGCTCACCGGCAGGCGGTTGAGCTGGTGCTGGATGGCCTTCTCCACCGTCTGGCGGCTGATGATGCCCAGGACCTTCTCGCCGTCAACCACCGGCAGCACGTTGATGTTGTAGCGGGTGAGCTTCTCGTGGGCGTCGTCGATGCTGGCCGCTGGCTCCACGGTTATGACCGGGCTGGTCATCAGGTCGCGCGCCCTGCGGCTGGGGTTGATGGCGGCCTGCAACGCGGCCATGAGGCGGTCGCGGGCCTCCACCAGGGTCAGGTCGCGCAGGGTGGCGCTGGCCGCGGTGGGGTGGCCGCCGCCGCCCAGGGCCTTGGCGATCATTCCCACGTCCACCTGGGGCAGGCGGGAGCGGGCCACCAGGTAGACCCGGTCCTCCATGCGCGCCAGGGCCAACAGCACGTCCAGGTTGTCCATGTCCATGAACTTGTGGACCAGCACCGCCATCTCCGGCACGTAGCGCTCGCGGCTGACCTCGCTGACCACCACCTCCACCCCGTTGACCAGGATCGGCTGGGCGGAGTGGATCAGGTCGTTCAGAAGGCCCACTTCCTCGGCGGTCAACTCGCGGGTGATGAGTGAGGAGACCAGGTTGAGGTTGGCGCCCTGGCCCAGCAGCCAGGCCGCGGCGGCGAAGTCCTCGGCGGTGGTGGAGGGGAAGGTGAAGCTGCCGGTGTCCTCGTAGATGCCCAGGGCCAGCAGCGTGGCCTCGTCCTCGCTCAGCGCCACCCCGCGCTCGCGCATCAGGCCGCTGAGCACGGTGACGGTGCTGCCCACCGGCCTGACCACCTGCCGGCTGGCCTTGACGTCGGTCTCGCTGTCCGGGTGGTGGTCGTAGGCGTGGATCTCCACCGCCGGGTCGTCGGCCAGCTCGGAAAGGGGGCCGATGCGGTCCTTCTGGCGGGTGTCCACCAGGATCAGCCGGCGCACCCGGTCGAAGGGCACGTTCTTGACCTTGACGAAATTGTAGAAGTAGCAGACCGACTCGACGAAGAAGTTGCGCAGGTTGCGCTCCTGGGCCCCCGGCAGCACCAGCATGGCCTCCGGGTAGAGCTTGGCCGCGGCCAGCATGCTGGCCAGGGCGTCGAAGTCGGCGTTGACGTGGGTGGTGATGACCTCCACGTCGCGGGCCGGGCTCTTGCGGGCGGTTGCGCTCACGCTGGCCAAAGCCTTTCAGCCCCTGGGGTGACAGCGCCGGTGGACCTCGGCCAGGCGGCGGTTGTCCACGTGAGTGTAGATCTGGGTGGTGGCCACGTCGGCGTGGCCCAGCATGAGCTGCACGCTGCGCAGGTCCGCCCCGCCCATGAGCAGGTGGGTGGCGAAGGTGTGGCGCAGGGTGTGGGGGGTCATCTGCTGCGCCAGCCCGGCCCGCTGGGCGTGGCGGCGCACGATCTTCCACAGGCCCATGCGGCTCAGGCGTCCGCCGTCCTTGTTCAGGAACACCTCCTCGCGGGTCTTGCCGGCCAGGATGCGGCCGCGGGGGCCTTCCAGCCAACGCGACAGCCAAGCCAGGGCGGTCTGGTGCACCGGCACCAGGCGCTCCTTGTGGCCCTTGCCCCGCACCATGAGGCAGCCCACCTGGAACTGCACGTCGCCCACCTCCAGGCCGCCCACCTCGCTGATGCGCAGGCCGGCCGCGTACATCAGCTCCAGCATGGCCCGGTCCCTGAGCCCCAGGTCGGTCTCCACGTCCGGCGAGGCGATGAGGCGCTCCACCTCGGCCGGGCTCAGGAAATAGGGCAGGCCCTCGGCCTGCTTGGGGCCGCTCACCGTGGCCAGGGGGTCCCCGGCCAGCCCGCCGCGCTCCAGCAGGTGGCGCAGCAGGCCGCGCGCGGCCGAGAGCCGCCGGGCGCGGGTGGAGGCCGACAGGCCCCGCCGGGCCATCTCGGCCAAAAAGCCCACCAGGTGCAGGGCCTCCACCTCCCGCCAGGCCGCCACCCCCTGCCCGGCCAAATAGCGCGCCAGCTCGCCCAGGTCCTCGGCGTAGGCCTCCAGGGTGTTGGCGGCCAGGCCGCGCTCGGCGGCCAGCACGCCCAGGTAGGCCTCCAGGGCCGGGAGCAGGCCGGCGGCCTCAGAGGTCATAGAACCGGTCCAGGCGGTTGAGCAGCCGGCAGCCGCCGGGGGTCAGCAGCGCCGTCTGCTCCAGGCGCACCCCGCCCCAGCCCGGCAGATATATGCCCGGCTCGATGGTGAAGACCATGCCCGCCTTTAGCGTCTCGGTCGAAACCGGGCTCAGGTGGGGGTCCTCGTGGGTCATCAGGCCCACCCCGTGGCCCAGGGAGTGGCCGAAGCGCTGGCCGTGACCGGCCGCCTCGATCACCTCGCGCCCCAGGGCGTCGGCCTGCTTGCCGCTCATGCCCGGCCGGATGCCCGCCAGGGCCGCCTCCAGCGCCCGGCGCACGGTGGCGTAGACCGCCTTGAACTCCGGCGGCGCGGCCGCCGGCCCGCCGGCCACCATGGTGCGGGTGATGTCCGAGCAATAGCCGCCCAGCTTGGCCCCCACGTCCAGGATCACGCTGTCGCCGGGCTGGATCACCCGGCCGCCGGGCTCGGCGTGGGGCTCGGCCGCGTTGGGGCCGCTGGCCACGATGGGCGCGAAGCTGGGGCCCTCGCCGCCGGCCTGCTCGATGCCGCGCAGGATATCCCCGGCCACCGCCCGCTCGGTCCGGCCCGTCAGGTCCTGGGCCATGATCCCGTCCAGCACGCCCTCGATCAGGGCCAGGCTGGCGGAGATGGCCGCGACCTCGTCCGGGTGCTTGATTATGCGCAGGCCGGCCACCAGGTCGGTGGTGGGGACGAGCTCCACTCCGGACAGGGCCTCGGCCAGGCGCATCTGCTGGGAGACCAGGAGGGCGTCGGCCTCGAAGCCGAGCTTTTTCAGGCGCAGGTCCTGGGCGATCCGCTTCAGCTCGGCCCCCAGGCCCTGGCGGTGGACGACGGGGGTGAGGAGCGGGGCCTGCTGGGCCGCGCTCAGGGCGTAGCGGAAATCGGTGAGCAGCAGGGCGTCGCTCTGGGTGACCAAGAGCGCGCCGGAGGATTCGCCGAACTGGCCGTCGCCGGGCAAAAAGTCGGAGAGATAGCGGCGGTTGGCCGGGTGGGTCACCAGCAGGCCGTCCAGCCTCTTGCGCTTCAGGGCCGCCCGCAGGCGCTCCAGCCTGATCTTGACCATCGCCGGCGCTCCCCATCCGGCCCCGGGCCGGAAAATGCAAGTCATGCCGATGTGTTTATAACATCGCCCCCCGGCCCTGGCAAGGCGGCCCGCAGCGCCCCGCTGGCGGGCCGCTGGCCAAACCGCCGGGATTCCCAAGACTTGTTGCCAGCCCCCCGCCGGCTGGTATAGAAAAGAACCACGCCACCGGAGTCGCCATGACCCTGCCTGAGCACCTCATAGCCGCCGCGGCCCGCGAACTGGCCGGCCGCCTGCTGCCCCCCGCGCCCGCCGCCCGGCCGCGGGTGGCCGAGGCGGTGATGGAGGAGCCGGGCGGCGAGGAGGCCGGCCCCCGGCTCAAGGCGCTGGAGGAATTGGCCCGCCAGGTGGTGGAGACGGTGCTGGCGCTCTCCGGCCGCGGCCTGACCGAGGCCGAGTTGGGCCAGGCGCTGCGCCGGGCGGCCGAGGCCCACCTGGACCGCCTGGGCGCGGCCGCCGGCGGGGTGCGCGCCCGCCTGGTGGCCAGCCTGCCCGGCCTGGTCAACCTGCCGGAGCTGATGCGCCTGGCCGCCGGCGGCCTGCGCATCTCCCCGCTCCAGGCCGCCCGCGAACCCGAACCAGAGCCGGTGGGCGGGCTCTCGCCGGAGTTCGCCAAGGTGCTCGGCCAGTTGGAGCAGGTGGCCCAAACCGACCTGCCGGTGCTGCTCCTGGGCGAGACCGGCACTGGCAAGGAGGTCCTGGCCCGGCGGCTGCACCGGCTCTCGCCCCGGCGGCAAGGCCCCTTCGTGGCGGTGAACTGTGCGGCCCTGGCCAAGAGCCTGATGGAGAGCGAGCTCTTCGGCCACGTCAAGGGGGCCTTCACCGGAGCCGACGGCCCCGGCGCCGGCTATCTGCGCGCGGCCCAGGGCGGCACCTTGTTCCTGGACGAGCTGGGCGAAGCCAGCCCGGAGCTCCAGGTGCGCCTGCTCAGGGTGCTGGAGGACCAGGTGGTGGTGCCGGTGGGCGCGGCCACCGGCCAGCGGGTGGATTTCCGCCTGGTGGCGGCCAGCAGCCGCGACCTGGCCGGCCTGGTGGAGGCGGGCGGCTTCAACCAGGCCCTGTTCTACCGGGTGCAGGTGGTGCCCATCCACCTGCCCCCCCTGCGCCGGCGCCGCGAGGACCTGCCGGAGCTGATCGATCATTTCCTGACCAAGGCCTGCCAACAGGCCCGGCGCACCCGCCGGCTGAGCCCGGAGCTGCGCCGGAGGCTGATGGAGCACGCCTGGCCGGGCAACCTGCGCGAGCTGATGCACCTGATCCAGCGCCTGGTGGCCCTGGCCCCGGACTACGAGATCGGCCCCGCCGCCCTGCCGCCGGAGTTCGGACGCGCCGACGGCCCCGGCGAGGCCCTGCGCCGGCGCCTGGAGGCCATGGACGGTCCGGCCGGCCGCCACGCCGGGGCTCTGGCCGGCCTGCTGGCCGAGCGCCGCGGGCGGGAGTTGGCCAACCGCGACGTGCGCGATCTGGTGGGCTGCTCGGATTCCACCGCCAAGAACCTGCTGAGGACCCTGGTCGAGGCCGGGCTGGTGGCGGTGGTTGGCGACCGCGGCGGCCGGCGCTACCGGGTTCGGGATTTAGAGGAGGAACTATAATGGCTTATGAGGGCAGAATCGGCATCCTGGGCGGGGGCAACATGGGCTCGGCCCTGGCGAAGGGCCTCATCGCCGCCGGCACCTATGGGGCCGGCCAGGTGGTGGTGGCCGAAAAGCTGGCCGCCACGGCCGAGAAGGTGCGCCGCGAGCTGGGGGTGGAGGTGGCGGCCAGCCCGGCCGGGCTGCCCCCGGTGGACACCCTGGTGGTGGCGGTGAAGCAGGCCGACCTGGCCGAGGCGGTCCAGGCCGCCCGCACGGCGCTGAAGCCCGAATCCCTGGTCATCACCCTGGTGGCCGGCATCCCCCTGGCCAGGCTGGCCGCCCTGCTGCCCCCCGGCCAGCCCCTGGCGCGGGCCATGCCCAACATGCCGGCCCTGGTGGGGCGGGGAGTCAGCGCCCTGGCCCCCGCCCAGGGCCTGGCCCCGGAGCTCTTGGAGCGCGCCCAGGCGGTTTTCGCCGCAGTGGGGCGGGTGGTGGTGGTCAAGGAGCCCCTGATGGACGCGGTGACCGCCCTTTCCGGCTCCGGGCCGGGCTATGTCTTCCTCTTCATCGAGGCCCTGGCCGACGCCGGGGTGGCCCAGGGCCTGGACCGGGCCACCGCCCTGACCCTGGCCGCCGGCACCGTGGCCGGCGCGGCCGAGCTGCTGTTGCAGGTGGGGCAGCACCCGGCCCAGCTCAAGGACATGGTGGCCAGCCCCGGCGGCACCACCATCGCCGGCCTGCACGCGCTGGAGCGCGGGGGGCTGCGCGGCGTCATCATGGACGCGGTGGCCGCCGCCACCGCCCGCGGCCGCGAGCTGGGCGCATAGCGCCGCCCACAATGTCACAGGAACAAAACGCACATCCCCGCTTGTAATCACAGCCGATAGCCCCTACTATATTTGATAGATGGAAGATGGGGAATGGAAAGGAGGGGTGAGATGGCCGAGCTGATTCGCAAGCATTTCTGGATTGTTGCGGCTGCGGTGGCCGTGGCGGTCCTGCTGGCCGGGCACCCTTCGGCGGCGTTGGCGTCCTCGTTCGAGTTCGGCGGCAACAACCGCATCAAGGTGCAATCCGGAGGGCGGCTGGACCCGTACTACAGCAACGTGACCAACAGCAGCGGCAGCCCCAGCGACGCGATCAACAACCTGAAGGTGGGGTTCGAACGCCTGGACCTCTTTGATGCCCTGGACGTGAGCTGGGTGCAGGTGGGTCAGGTATACTCCGGATTTGACTACACCTTCGGCAACGACATCGACTTCTGGCTCTACGGCGGCAGCGTGAACTGGTCCAGCCCCGCCCGCAACCAGGAGCCCGCCAACTTCGACTTCGGCGGCCGCATCCACCTGACCTCGGTGAGTTTCACCAGCAACTGGGAGATCAACCTGGGCGGCTATCTGAGCGACATCTCCCTGGGCCAGTACACCACCAGCGCCGTCTTGCAGGACCTGGCCGAGGCCGACTTGGTGGAGTTCAGTCTGAGCATCACCTTGGGCAGCAAGACCAGCACCGGCTACGGCAGCTTCGTCAACGTGCTCAACTCCGGCAGCAAGTCCACCTGGGCCTCGCTGAGCGGCAGCCTGACCGGCAGCAGCACCCCGGTGCCGGGCGTGCCGGAGCCGGCCACCGGCCTGCTCCTGGCCAGCAGCCTGGGCCTGGGGGCCTGGCTCCGCCGCCGGCAGAACAGGGCCAAGGCCTAGGCCAAACCTGACGCGCATCCCAGCGGCGGCCGGCCCTCCGGCCGCCGCGGCTTTTCCGCGCTCTCCGGCCCGGCTTGCGCCCGGCCGAACCGCATGATATCCTTCGGCGGTTTAACTACACACGCCCCCGGACGCAAGGGACCTTGTGCCGGCCTGGCCGGGCCGGTGGCCCCGTCGCGGATGATGGGGGCGGCGGAAAAACAAAAAAGGAGGTTTTTAGATGGCTTACGCCACCATGCGCCAGCTTTTGGAAGCCGGCGTGCATTTCGGCCACCAGACCCGGCGCTGGAACCCCAAGATGAAGCCCTACATCTTCGGGGCCCGCAGCGGCATCTACATCATCGACCTGCAGAAGACCGTCAAGATGTTCCGCACCGCCTACGACTTCGTGGTGGACGCGGTGGCCCGCGGCGGCGACGTGCTCTTCGTGGGCACCAAGAAGCAGGCCGCCGACATCATCGAGGAAGAGGCCAAGCGCTGCGGGATGTACTACATCAACTTCCGCTGGCTGGGCGGCATGCTCACCAACTTCCAGACCATCCGGCGCTCCATCGAGCGCTACAAGTACCTGGAGGGCATGTTCACCGACGGCACCATCAACAAGTTCCCCAAGAAGGAAACCATCGCCATGGGCCGCGAGCTGGAGAAGCTCCAGCACAACCTGGGCGGCATCAAGGACATGGGCCGCCTGCCCGCGGTGGTGGTGATGGTGGACATCAAGAAGGAGAAGATCGCCGTCAGCGAGGCCAAGCGCCTGGGCATCCCCACCGTGGCCATCGTGGACACCAACTGCGATCCTGAGGACATCGACTACGTGGTGCCGGGCAACGACGACGCCATCCGGGCCATCCGCCTGTTCACCGGCAAGATCGCCGACGCCATCAACGAGGGCCTGGCCCTGCGCGAATCCCGCCGGGGAGTCGGCCCGGCCGAGCGCGAGATGGTGGAGATTCCGGAGGACATGCCGGAGCTGACCGTGGGCCGCGGCGAGGAGCAGAACCCGGAGGTCCTGGTCATCCGCCGGGCCGAGCGCCCCGGCGACCAGCAGGCCTAGGCCCCGCCCCGATCCGACCATACTCCCCCGGCCCGGCGCCCATCGCGCCGGGGCCGGGATCATACAAAGGAGCGTGCACCGTGGATATCACCGCCAGCATGGTCAAAGAGCTGCGCGAGAAAACCAACGCCGGCATGATGGACTGCAAGAAGGCCCTGAACGAGTGCGGCGGCGACATGACCAAGGCCGTGGACTGGCTGCGCCAGAAGGGCCTGGCCGTGGCCACCAAGCGGGCCGACCGCGCCGCCACCGAGGGCCAGGTCATGAGCTACATCCACGCCGGCGGCAAGCTGGGCGTCTTGGTCGAGGTCAACTGCGAGACCGACTTCACCGGCAAGACCGACGAGTTCATCCAGTTCGCCAAGGACCTGGCCATGCAGATCGCCGCGGCCAACCCCATCTGCATCTCCCCGGAGGACCTGCCGGCCGAGGTCGTGGCCCGCGAGAAGGATATCTACCTGGGCCAGGTCAAGGACTCCGGCAAGCCCGAAAAGATCTGGGACAAGATCATCGAGGGCAAGCTGAAGAAGTTCGAGACCGAGGTCTGCCTGCTCAAGCAGACCTTCGTCAAGGACACCGACAAGACCGTGGAGGACCTGCTCAACGAGATGCGGGCCAAGACCGGCGAGAACATCCAGATCCGCCGCTTCGCCCGCTTCGTCCTGGGCGAGCAGATATAAACCGGGCCGGCCGGGGCCAAAGGGCCCCGGTCATCCCCGCGGGAGCCCAATCGCATGACCCAGCCCCCCGCCTTCAACCGCGTGCTACTCAAGCTCTCCGGCGAGGCCCTGTTGGGCCGGTCCGAGTTCGGCATCAGCCTCCAGGTGTTGGAATACATGGCCCAGGAGCTGACCGAGGCCATGGGGCTGGGCTGTCAGATCGGCGTGGTGCTGGGCGGGGGCAACATCTTTCGTGGGGTGAGCGAGTCGGCCAAGGGCATGGACCGGGTGCAGGCCGACTACATGGGCATGCTGGCCACGGTCATGAACTCCCTGGCCCTGCAGGACGCCCTGGAGCGCCGGGGCCTGCCCACGCGGGTGATGACCGCCATCACCATGCCACAGGTGGCCGAGCCCTACATCCGTCGCCGGGCCATACGCCACCTGGACAAGGGCCGCCTGGTCATTTTCGCCGCCGGCACCGGCAACCCCTATTTCTCCACCGACACCGCCGCCGCCCTGCGGGCCGAGGAGATAGGCGCCCAGGTGCTCCTGAAGGCCACCAAGGTGGACGGCATCTACGACAGCGACCCGCAAAAAAACCCGGACGCGGTCAAGATCGCCCGCCTGACCTACGACGAGGTGCTGGCCCGCCACCTCAGATTCATGGATTCCACCGCCATCAGCCTGGCCGGCGACAACCGGCTGCCCATCGTGGTCTTCGACTTGATGCGCCAGGGCAACATCGCCAAGGTCATCCGGGGCGAGGCGGTGGGTTCGCGCGTGGAGGGATGAGCATGATCGAAGACGTGAAGCAGGAAGCCAAGGGATTGATGGAAAAGGCCCTGGAGTCGCTCAAGCGCGACTTCAACCGGGTGCGCACCGGCCGGGCCTCGGCCAGCATCCTCGATGGCGTGCGGGCCGACTACTACGGCCAGGCCACCGCCCTGAACCAGATGGCCAGCGTCTCGGTGCCGGAGGCCCGGCTCATCATGATCCAGCCCTGGGATCCCAAGAGCTGCGCCGAGATCGAGAAGGCCATCCTGAAAAGCGACCTGGGGCTGACCCCCCAGAACGACGGCAAGGTGGTGCGCATCGCCATCCCGCCCTTGACCGAGCAGCGCCGCAAGGAGCTGGTCAAGGTCATCCGCAAGATGGGCGAGGAGACCAAGGTGGCCGTGCGCAACGCCCGCCGCGACGCCAACGAGATGCTCAAGGAATACAAGAACGAGGGCGAAATTTCCGAGGACGACATGCGCCGCGGCCAGACGGAGGTGCAAAAGCTCACCGACGAGTTCACCGCCAAGGTGGACGCGGCCCTGGCCGAGAAGGAAAAGGAAATCCTGGAGTTCTGATCCCGCCGCCCTCGGCGCGGGAAGGCGGGCATGAGCCAAGCCGACCAAAGCAGCCAAGAGACGATCGCCCCCGCGGCCCTGCCGCGCCACGTGGCCATCATCATGGACGGCAACGGGCGCTGGGCCCAGGAGCGCGGGCAGAGCCGGGTGCGCGGCCACGAGGAAGGCGCCGAGTCGGTGCGCAAGGTGGTTGAGGAGGCCCGCCGCCTGGGGCTTTCCTACCTGACCCTCTACGCCTTCAGCGAGGAGAACTGGGGCCGGCCCGGGGCCGAGGTGAGCGCGCTGATGAAGCTCTTGAAGCGCTTCCTCAAGCAGGAGCGCCCCACCATGCTCAAGCAGGGCATACGCCTGAACGCCATCGGCGAGCTGGAGCGCCTGCCGGCCGGCACCCGCGAGGAGCTGGCCCGGACCATGCGCGAGACTGCCGGCGGTCAGGACATGGTGCTGACCCTGGCGCTCTCTTATGGCGGCCGCCAGGAGATACTTTTCGCCGCGCGCCGGCTCTGCGCCGAGGCCGCGGCCGGCCGCCTGAACCCGGCCGAGATCAGCGAGGCCGACCTGGGCGCGCGCCTGTTCACCCACGACATGCCCGACCCGGACCTGGTCATCCGCACCAGCGGCGAAAAACGCGTCAGCAACTTCCTGCTCTGGCAGATCGCCTACGCCGAGTTCATCTTCAGCCCCCTGATGTGGCCCGACTTTCGCGAGGCCCAATTGCGCGCGGCCCTGGCCGAATACGCCGGCCGCCAGCGCCGGTTCGGCAAGACCGGCGAGCAGGTGGCCCCACCTTCCGCCCGCAGGCGCCAACGTGGCTGAGATCGGCGGCCGCCGGGTGATGGCCGGCCTGGGGCTCCGGGTGGCCACCGGCCTGGCCCTGGCCCTGGCGGCGGTGTTGGTGGTGCTCCTGGCCCCGCTCTGGGCGCTGACGTTGGTGGTGGCGGCCATCGCCGCGCTGGCCATGCGCGAATACCTGCGCCTGGCCCTGCCGGAGCTGACCGGAGCGCCGCGCGCCCTGGCCCTGGCCCTGGCCGCGGCCGTGCCTCCGGCGGCCCTGGCCGGCGGCGGCGGACTGGCCGGGGCCCTGGGCCTGGGCCTGGTGCTCTCCGCCCTGCTCTGCCTGGTGGGCGGCGGCGAACCGGCCGCCATCCAGCGCCGTTGCCTGACCCTGGGCTGGGGGCTCTTTTACACCGCCGGCCTGGTCTCCTGCTATCTGCTCCTGGCCGCCCATCCCCACGGCCGCGCCCTCATCCTCTTCGGCGTGGCGGCGGTGGTGGCCGCCGACTCCGGGGCCTATTTCGCCGGCCACCTGGCCGGCCGCCACCGCCTGGCCCCCAGCCTCTCGCCGGGCAAGACCTGGGAGGGCCTGGCCGGCGGCCTGCTGCTGGCGGCCCTGGTGGGCGCGGCCTTCGCCGGGCTGTGGCTCAATGACACCACCGCCCCGGCCGGGGCCGCCCTGGCCCTGGCCCTGGGCGCGGTCTCGGTGGTGGGCGATCTGCTGGAATCCGTCCTCAAGCGCGCCGGCGGGGCCAAGGATTCGGGCACGCTCCTGCCCGGCCACGGCGGGATGCTGGACCGGGTGGACGGCATCATCGCCGCCGCCCCCCTGCTGCTGCTTTGCCGCGAGCTGTGGTGGCGATGAAGCGCGTCGCCCTGCTGGGCTCCACCGGCTCCATCGGTTTGAGCGCCATGCAGGTCATCGCCGCCCACCCGGAGCGCTTCCAGGTGGCCAGCCTGGCCGCGGCCCGCTCGGTGGCCGCCCTGGCCGCCCAGGCCCGCGCCGCGCGGCCGGAGGTCATCGCGGTGCTGGACGCCGCCGCCGCCGGCTCCCTCAAGGCGCTGTTGCCAGACGATCTCGCCGCGCGGGTGGTGCACGGCCCCCAGGGCTACCTGGAGGCGGCGGCGGGCTGCCGGCCCGACCTGGTGCTCTCGGCCATGGTGGGCGCGGCCGGCCTGGCCCCCACCTACGCCGCCTTGGCCGCCGGCATCGACGTGGCCCTGGCCAACAAGGAGACCCTGGTGGCCGGGGGCGAGGCGGTGACGGCGGCGGCCAGGAAAAGCGGCGCGGCCATCCTGCCGGTGGACAGCGAGCACTCGGCCATCTTCCAGGCCCTGCTGGGCAACGACCCGGCGGCGGTGGCCGCCCTGTGGCTCACCGCCAGCGGCGGGCCTTTGCGCGAAAAAACCCCGGACGAACTCCGGCGCGTCACCCCCGACCAGGCGCTCAAGCACCCCAATTGGGCCATGGGCCCCAAGATCACGGTGGACTCGGCCACCCTGATGAACAAGGGCCTGGAGGTGCTGGAGGCGCGCTGGCTCTTCGACCAGCCGCTATCGCGCATCAAGGTGGTGATCCACCCGCAGTCGGTGGTGCACTCCCTGGTGGAGTACGTGGACGGCTCGGTGCTGGCCCAACTGGGCGCGCCGGACATGCGCCTGCCCATCCTCTTCGCCCTGGCCTATCCAGAGCGCCTGGCCGCCGACTGGCCGCGCCTGGACGTGGCCCGCATGGGGCCGCTCACCTTCGCCGAGCCCGACCTTGAGCGCTTCCCGGCCCTGGGCCTGGCCTACGCCGCCGGCCGGGCCGGTGGCGCGGCCCCGGCCGTGCTCAACGCGGCCAACGAGGTGGCGGTAGCGGCCTTCCTGGCCGGCGAACTGGATTTCCTGGGCATCGCCCACTGCGTGGAGGCGGTGCTCTCCCGCCACCAGGGCGGCTCGGCCGAAAGCGTGGCCGCGGTGCTGGCGGCCGACCGCTGGGCCAGGCGCGAGGCCAGGGCCTGGCTGGCGGTCAGGGCCTGACTGGCGGCCAGGGCCTGACTGGCGGCCAAAGCCTGACCGGCGGCCCGCGCCTGGCTGGCGGCCCCTTCCTGATATATATTTGGTGCCATGATAACGATACTTAGCGCCGTAGTCGTCCTGGGCCTGCTCATCTTCGTGCACGAGCTGGGCCATTTCCTGGTGGCCAAGCGGGCCGGGGTGGGCGTGACCACCTTCAGCCTGGGCTTCGGCCCCCGCCTCATCGGCTTCAAGCGCGGCGGCACCGACTACCGGCTCTCGGCCATCCCCCTGGGCGGCTTCGTGCGCATGGTGGGCGAGCACCCCGGCGAGGAGGTGGACCCGGCCGACATCCCCCGCTCCTTCAGCCACAAGCCGGTGGGCTGGCGGCTGGCCATCGTGGCCGCCGGACCGGTCTCCAACGTGCTCTTCGCCCTGATCGCCTATTTCGGGCTGCTGCTCTTCTGGGGCCTGCCCACCCTGACCACCCAGGTGGGCGATGTGACCCCCGGCCAGCCGGCGGCCATCGCCGGGGTGCAGAAGGGCGACACGGTCTTGGCCATCGACGGCCGGCCGGTGGAGCACTGGGGCGACATGGTGCGGCTCATCCAGGGCAGCGGCGGGCGCGCCCTGGCGGTGGCGGTGGAGCGCGCCGGCCGCCGGGTGGACCTGAGCCTGACCCCCCAGCCGGTGGCGGTGACCAACATCTTCGGCGAGCAGACCGAGGTCTACCGGGTGGGCATCGTGGCCAGCGGCCAAAGCCTTATCAAGGAGGTCGGCCCGGTGGAGGCCTTGGGCCTGGCGGTCCAGAAGACCTACGCCGCCGGCGAGCTGATCGTGCTCAGCGTGGTCAAGATGCTGGAGCGCAAGGTCTCGGTGGACACCCTGGGCGGGCCGATCATGATCGCCCAGGTGGCCGGCGAGGCCGCCCGCCAGGGCCTGGCCACCCTGCTGGACCTGGCCGCGCTGCTCTCGGTGAACCTGGCCATCCTGAATCTGCTGCCCATCCCGGCCCTGGACGGCGGACACATCTTTTTCTTCCTGTGGGAGGCCCTCACCCGCCGGCCGGTGAAGCTGGCCGTGCGCGAAAAGGCCCAGCAGGTGGGCATGGCCCTGTTGCTGCTGCTCATGGTCCTGATTTTCTACAACGACATCGCCCGGCTGGTGGCCGGCGGCCCCCAGTAGGCGGCCGTGGCGGTCCTGGCCATCGACACCGCCCAGGCCCATCTGGGCCTGGCCCTGGCCCGCCAGGGCCGGGTGCTGGGCGAGGTGGTCACCACCAGCGCCGCCACCCACTCCCGCCGCCTGCTGCCGGCCCTGGATTTTTTGCTGGACCAATGCGGGCTGGCCAAGGCCGACCTGACCGGCCTGGCCGTCTGCCTGGGGCCGGGCTTCTTCACCGGCCTGCGCATCGGTCTGGCCAGCGCCCAGGGCCTGGCCCTGGGCCTGGGCCTGCCGGTGGTTGGGGTGTCGTCCCTGCGGCTGCTGGCCGCCGGGCTCCTGGGCCATGCGGGCCTGGTCTGGGCGGTGGCCGACGCCCGGAGGGGCCTGGTCTACGCCGCGCCCTTTGGCCTGGCCGGCGAGGACATGGAGCGCCTGGAGCAAGACGCGGCCTACGCCCCCGCCCGCCTGGCCCAGCGCATCGCGCCCCCGGCCCTGCTGGCCGGCTCCGGCGCGCGCCTGCACGCCGGCCTGCTCCTGCGCCCCGGCCTGGAGCTGGCCCCGCCGGTCCACGACCTGCCCCGCCCCGGCCTGCTGGCCCTGATTGGCGAAAAGCGCCTGGCCGCCGGCCAGGGCGTCGCGCCCGAAGCCGTCCGGCCCCGCTACTGCCGGCCCAGCGACGCCGAGGTGCGCTTCGGCCTGCCCCTGGACGACTACCGCCTCATCGAGTGAGCCGCCCGCGCGCCCCCGTCCGGCCGGGCGTGCTATGATGGCCCTGATGAACCCCCACCGGAGGCGGCCATGCGCGCGCAAATCATGCTGTCCGAGCACGCCAGCGCCGAAAACGCCCCCCTCGCCCCCTCCTCGCCCCCAGGGGCTGGGGGAGAGGGAGCAAAGAAAACCCCGGCCGGGCGCGGGCCAGGCCGGCCGTTCTTCACCCCCGCCCCCGCCGAGCGGGGGGAGGCCCCTTCTTCCACCCTCGCCCCCGCCTGGCGGGGGAGAGGGCGGGGTGAGGGGGTCTTGGGGCTCCGCCTTTTTCCCCGGCTGGGCATCGCCTGCCTCCTGGCCCTGGCGCTGCTGTTTTTGCCGGCCCTGGCCGAGGCCGGGGCGGCCGGCGCGGCCGAGAAGGCCGCGGACGAGCCGGGCCTCATCACGGTCAGCGGCCACGGCCGCCTGGAGCTCGCCCCGGACCAGGTGAGCCTGGGCCTGGGGGTGGTCAGCGAGGCGGCCAGCGCCCGGCAGGCGGCCGCCGACAACGCCGCGGCCATGGCGCGGGTGCTGGCGGCGGTCAAGGCCAAGCTGGGGCCCCAGGACGCGCTGACCACCCGCAGCCATCGGGTGAGCCCCCGGCGCGAATGGGACCAGGCCGGCCGGCGCTGGCGCGAGCTGGGCTATGAGGCCGAGAACCTGGTGACGCTCACCAGCCGCCAACCCCAGACCGTGGCCGAGGTCCTGGAGGCCGCCACCGCCGCCGGGGCCAACCGCGTCGACGGCCCCCACTGGTCCCTGGCCGCGCCGGAGGCGGCCCGCCGCCGGGCCGCGGCCCTGGCCCTCGACGACGCCCGCGCCCTGGCCGAATCCCTGGCCGCGGCGGCCGGGCTCAGGTTGGGCCGGCTGACCAGCCTGAGCGTGAGCGACTCCGGCCCGCCGGGGCCACTGCGCACGGAGGCCCTGCGCGCCGGGCCGACCGAGTCCGGCGCGGCCCCGCCCCTGGAGCCGGGGCGGATCGTGGTGGAGGCCGGCGTCACCGCCAGCTACCAGCTCCGGGAGCCCTGAGCGAAAGGCGCGCGGGGCGCGCGCGTTGACAGGGCCGGCCGCGGCGTGTAATTATCCGCATAATCCCAACAACCGACTGAATATTGGCGGACCATGGAAGACAAGGACTTGGAACTGATCGCCCGGCTCCAGGGGCGGGACGCGGAGCTGGACCAGCTCTGGCGCGAGCACCTGGAGCTGGAAGCGGCCCTGGAGGCCATGAACCAGCGCCTCTACCTGACCGCCGAGGAGCAGGTGGAGCGCAAGCGCCTGCAAAAACTCAAGCTGGCCGGCCGCGACCGCATCGAGGCCATCCTGGCCGGCCATCGCCAGCAGGGCTAGGCCGGCCCCGCATCGGATCAGCCTGTGCAAGTTTTCGACAAGTTTCCCCTGGCCGCCAGCGGCTGGCCCTACATCCTGAGTTTCGGCTTCCTGGCCCTGGTGGCGGCCATGCTTCGCCTGCCTTGGCTGGCCTGGCCCCTGGGCGTCATAACGCTTTGGATGATCTGGTTCTTCCGCGACCCGGCCCGCTTCGCCGCCGCCGGACCGGGGGCCGTCATCTGCCCGGCCGACGGCAAGGTGGTGGCGGTGCAGGCGGTGGAGCGCCCGGAGCTGCCCGGCGGCCAGGCGCTGATGATCTCGGTGTTCATGAACGTCTTCGACGTGCACGTGAACCGCGCCCCGGTCAGCGGAAAGGTGGTGCGCCTGGCCCACCGGCCGGGCGGGTTCGTCCCGGCCGACCGGGCCGAGGCCCGGCTGGCCAACGAGCGCCAGGAGGCGCTCATCCAGACCGAGGCCGGCCAACTGGTGCTGGTGGTCCAGGTGGCCGGGCTGGTGGCCCGGCGCATCGAATGCCGCCTGGCCCCCGGTCAATGGGTGCATCGCGGCCAGAGATTTGGTATGATTAGATTCGGTTCACGGGTGGATCTCTACCTGCCGCCCGCCAGCCGGGCGCTGGCGAGGCCCGGCGACCGGGTGAAGGCCGGCGTCACGGCGCTGGCCGAACTGAGCCAGGAAAGCGAAGTCTAGGGAATTTGACGGGCATGTCACGCCGCCGCAAGAGGCCGGGCCGCAAGGAGCGCCAGATCAAGCGCCGACGCGGCATCTTCGTGCTGCCCAACCTCATAACCTCCCTCAGTCTTTTCGCCGGCTTCTGGGCCATGATCTCGGCCATCGAGGGCCGCTACATCGAGGCCTGCCTGGCCATCCTGGCCAGCCTGGTCCTGGACGGCCTGGACGGCAAGGTGGCCCGCGCCACCGGCTCGGTCAGCCGCTTCGGGGTTGAATACGACTCCCTGTCCGACCTGGTGGCCTTCGGCGTGGCCCCGGCGGTGCTGTTCTATTTCTGGTCGCTCAAGGCCTTCGGCCGCCTGGGCGTCCTGGCCGCGTTCCTGTTCGTGGCCTGCGGCGCCCTGCGCCTGGCCCGCTTCAACGTCCAGGTGGACAGCGTGGGCACCAAGTACTTCGTGGGCCTGCCCATCCCGGCCGCGGCCAGCATGCTGGTGACCACGGTGCTGTTCTGCGAATTCCTGGGGGTGACCGCTCCGGTGGACTTTTTGCCCCTGGTCTTCCTGGTCTTCGGGCTCAGCTTCCTGATGGTCAGCAACATCCACTACCTGTCCTTCAAGGAGCTCGGCCTGGCCCGGCTGAAGTCCTTCAACTGGCTGGTGGCCACCCTGTTGTTCTTCATCCTGGTGGCGGTGCAGCCCCAGATCATGGGATTCGTCCTACTGGCCCTATACGTGCTCGGCGGGCCCTTCGGCGCCAGGTACATGGCCCGAAAAAGGCAGACGTCCGCCGAGCAGACCCAGCCCCTGGACGAGCAGGTCACCAGCGCCTAGCCGTCCTGTCTGAAGCAAGCATCCCAATCCCGAACCGAACCGCCAGGCGCGCCCGCCGCGTCCGCGAGGCTTTTTTTAAGGAGCACCGTCATGGACAACCGCGTATTCATCTTCGACACCACCCTGCGCGACGGCGAGCAATCGCCCGGCGCCTCCATGAACCGCGAGGAGAAACTGCGCATCGCCCACAAGCTGGCCCAGCTGGGGGTGGACATCATGGAGTGCGGCTTCCCGGCCGCCAGCCCCGGCGACTTCGAGGCGGTGCAGCTCATCGCCAGGGAGGTGCAGGGGCCGGTTGTCTGCGGCCTGGCCCGCACCCGGCCGGAGGACATCCACACCTGCTGGGAAGCCATCAAGGACGCCCAGCGCCCGCGCATCCACGTCTTCGTGGCCAGCTCGGACATTCACCTCCAGTACAAGCTGCGCATCAGCCGCCAAGAGATGCTGGCGCAGGTTAAAAGCGGCGTGAGCCTGGCCAGGAGCCTGTGCGCCGACGTGCAGTTTTCGGCCGAGGACGCCAGCCGCACCGACCCCGACTTTTTGTGCGAGGTGGTGCGCACCGCGCTCAGGCACGGGGCCACCACCATCAACATCCCCGACACGGTGGGCTACGCGCTGCCGCAAGAGTTCCACAATCTCATCAAATATATACGCGAGCAAGTGCCGGAGGTGGACCAGGCGGTGCTCAGCGTGCACTGCCACAACGACCTGGGCCTGGCGGTGGCCAACTCCCTGGCCGGCATCACCGCCGGCGCGCGCCAGGCCGAGGTCTGCGTGAACGGCATCGGCGAGCGGGCCGGCAACGCGGCCCTGGAGGAGTTGGTCATGGCCCTGGCCACCCGCCAGAAGGAGCTGGGGCTGGTCACCGGCGTCAACCGGGCCGAGATTTATCCCACCAGCCGGCTCATCACCATGATCACCGGCATCGGCGTGCAGCCCAACAAGGCCATCGTGGGGGCCAACGCCTTCGCCCACGAGTCGGGCATCCACGTGGACGGGGTGCTCAAGCAGCCCCTGACTTACGAGATCATGACCCCGGCCGAGGTGGGGCTGACCACCAACCTGCTGGTGTTGGGCAAGCACTCCGGCCGGGCCGGGCTCAAGGCGCGCATGATGGAGATGGGCTACGAGCTGAGCGACGCCGACTTCGAGCGCCTGTTCGCCGCCTTCAAGATCCTGGCCGACAAGAAGAAGGAGGTCTTCAACGAGGACCTGGAGGCCCTGGTGGCCGACGAGATACTGCGCATCCCCTCGCGCTGGAGGCTCGAATACCTGAACATCGTCAGCGGCACCGTGACCGTGCCCACCGCCACGGTGCGCATCAGCGACGGCGGCGAGATGAAGCAGGACTTCGGCTCCGGGGTGGGGCCCATCGACGCGGTCTACAACACCATCGCCAAGATCACCGGCACCGGCGCCAAGCTCCTGCGCTTCGGCATCGCCAGCGTCACCGGCGGCCTGGACGCCCAGGGCGAGGTGACGGTGCGCCTGGGCGAGAACGGCAACGTGGTGCTGGGCAAGGGCGCGGACCCGGACATCCTGGTGGCCTCGGCCAAGGCCTACCTGAACGGCTTGAATCGCCTGGAATACCTGAAGCACAATCCGCTGCCCACCAACGGCAACGTGGCCCACATCTAGGCGCGGCCGGCCGGTGACGACCCCGGCCCCCTCTCCCCCCGCCGGGGGGAGAGGGGGCCGGAAAACCCGGCCGGCGGCGCGGCCACGCGCCCATCCCCCGCACCGCGCGCAGCAACCTCTCGCCGCTGGCGCGACCCGGATAATGAATTATCCGGGCCACCCGGAAAGAAGCTCAAAAGCTCGCTGCGTCGCAAACCCTCCGGACTGCTCCTCGCGATGACGGCTATCATTTGACCGCCGGCCATGGGGGGCTTGATTGCCGGCCGTGAAGCCAGCCTCAGGCCATGAACCGCGAGCGCCTTACCTAGTCAACACCCAGACTTTACTTGACAAATTTCGAAAAGCCAAATACGGCTTGCCACGGCGGCCATATGATGGAATAAGACCCCATGGCCGGCGGCGAGCGCATCGCCCATCGCCCGCCGGCCGCCGGGCCGCACGCCCGGCCCCCTCCCCCTTCGGCAAGGAGCCGGCCATGGGCCAGACCCTGGCGCAGAAAATTTTGGCCGCCCACTGCGGCCGCGACGCGGTGCGCCCCGGCGAGATCGTGGAGGCGGCCCTGGACCAGGTGATGGCCAACGACGTCTCCGGTCCCCTGGTGCTGGGGCTTTTCCGCCAGGCCGGGGGCGAAAAGGTCTTCGACCCCGGCCGGGTGGTGCTGGTGGCCGATCATTTCACCCCCAACAAGGACATCGCCAGCGCCGAGAACGCCCGCGGCCTGCACGAGTTCGCCGCTCGCCAGGGGCTGGCGCACCAGTTCGGCCCCAGCCGCGGCGGGGTGGGGCACGCCCTGGTGGCCGAGTCGGGCCTGGCCCTGCCCGGCGAGCTCATCGTGGGGGCCGACAGCCGGGCCACCACCTATGGCGCGCTGGGGGCCTTCGCCACCGGGGTGGGGGCCACCGACCTGGCCGCGGCGCTCATCACCGGCAAGGCCTGGTTCAAGGTGCCGGCCAGCCTCAAGGTGACGCTAAGCGGCGAGCCGGGCCCCTGGGTCTCGGCCAAGGACCTGGCCCTGGAGCTTAACCGCCGCCTGGGGCCAGAGGGCGCCCACTACCAGGCCATCGAGTTCGGCGGGCCGCTGGCGGCGGCGCTTTCGGCCGAGGCCCGCCAGACCCTGGCCAGCATGGTGGTGGAGACCGGGGCCAAGGCCGGGCTGTTCCCAGCCGACGCGGTGACCGAAAATTACCTGGCGGGCCGCGCCCGGCGGCCCTGGCGGGCGGTGGCCCCGGACCCCGACGCCGAATACGCCGGCCGGCTGACCATCGACGCCGGCGAGCTGGTCCCCCTGGTGGCCCGGCCCCACAGCCCCCACGAGGTGGCGCCGGCCCGGCGCGCCGGCTACGAGCCGGTGGACGTGGTCTTCATCGGCTCGTGCACCAACGGCCGCATCGAGGACCTGCGCCAGGCGGCCCGGGTGCTGGACGGCCGCCAGGTCCATCCCCGCGTGCGCCTGATGGTCATCCCGGCCACCCCGGCCGTCTACGCCCAGGCCCTGACCGAGGGCCTGCTCTCGATCTTCCTGGCGGCCGGGGGGGCGGTGGGGCCGCCCTGCTGCGGCCCCTGCCCCGGCGGCCACCTGGGCGTGCTGGCCGCGGGCGAGGTGGCGGTGGCCACCACCAACCGCAACTTCATGGGGCGCATGGGCCATCCCCAGAGCCGGGTCTACCTGGCCGGACCGGCCGTGGCCGCCGCCTCGGCGGTGGCCGGACGGGTCTGCGACCCGGAGGAGGTCTAGCCATGCAGAGCGGACGCGCCTGGATCTTCGGCGACCACGTGGACAGCGACGCCATCATCGCCGCCCGCCACCTCAACGTGAACTCGCCCAGGGCCTGGGCCGAGCACGTGCTGGAGGTGCTGCGGCCGGAGTTCCCCCGCGAGGTGGGCTTCGGCGACTTCGTGGTGGCCGGGCGCAACTTCGGCTGCGGCTCGGCCCGCGAGCAGGCCCCCATGGCCCTGCGCGCGGCCGGGGTGGGGGCGGTCATCGCCCAGAGCTTCGCGCGCATGTTCTTCCGCAACGCCTTCAACCTGGGCCTGATCGTCCTGGAATGCCCGGAGGCCTTCAGCCGGGTGCACGACGGCGACCACCTGGAGCTGGACCCCCACAGCGGGGTCATCACCGACCTGGACCAGGGCATCGGCTTCCAGGCCCAGCCCCTGGACCCCTACCTGGTGGCCCTGGCCGGCGACGGCGGACTCTTGAAGCGCGCCGCCCGCGTGGCCCGGCGGGGTTAGGCCCCGGCCGGGACGCTAGTGCACAAATAGTTTGCAATCAGGCCCCGGCTTGGATAAAAAAGCCGGTGGCGCGCCGCGCTGGCGCGACCGGACAGCCTCTTGTCCGCCAAACTGAAAGGTCGGGTGTCATGGCCAAGCAGTTCCGCGTAGCCGTGTGCGGCGCCACCGGCGCCGTGGGCAACCAGATGATCCAGTGCCTGGAGGAGCGCGGGTTCCCCATCGGCGAGCTGCGGCTCATAGCCTCTGAGCGCAGCCGCGGCCGGGAGCTGAAATACAAGGGCCAGGACATCCCGGTGCGGGTGCTGGGCGAGGGCGCCTTCGACGGCATCGACATCGCGCTCTTTTCGGCCGGAGCCTCCACCAGCCTCGCCTGGGCGCCCAAGGCCTGGGCCGCCGGCGCGGTGGTGGTGGACAACTCCAGCGCCTGGCGCATGGACCCGGAGGTGCCGTTGGTGGTGCCGGAGGTCAATCCCGACGACATCGCCCGCTACACCACCAAGGGCATCATCGCCAACCCCAACTGCTCCACCATCCAGATGGTGGTGGCCCTGAAGCCCATCTACGACGCGGCGGGCATCGAGCGCATCGTGGTCAGCACCTACCAGGCGGTCAGCGGCACCGGCCAGAAGGCCATCTTCGAGCTGACCAACCAGATGCGGGCCTGGTACGAGGGGCGGCCGCTGGACGCCAAGGTCTATCCCCACCAGATCGCGCTGAACCTGATCCCGCACATCGACGTCTTCTTCGACAACGGCTACACCAAGGAGGAGATGAAGATGGTGCTGGAGACCCAGAAGATCATGGGCGACCCCGACATACGGGTCAGCGCCACCTGCGTGCGGGTGCCGGTGGTCTACGGCCACAGCGAGGCCATCAACATCGCCACCCGCCAAAAGATCAGCCCACAACAGGTGCGCGAGCTCTTGGCCGCCGCCCCCGGCGTCAAGGTGGTGGACGACCCGGCCAACAAGGCCTATCCCATGCCCATCGACGCCGCCGGCCAGGACCTCACCCTGGTGGGGCGCATCCGCGAGGACTTGAGCCAGGAGCGCGGCATCGACCTGTGGATCAGCGCCGACAACATCCGCAAGGGCGCGGCCACCAACGCGGTGCAGATCGCCGAGGTCCTGGCCGAAAAGTATCTATAGCAGGATGTTGAAAAAGTCCGTCCATGGCCTTTTTCAACCCGATCTGCCCGAAGTGAATTCGGTCAGCTCGGCGAAAAGCTTGGCCTTGCGGCAAGGCCTGCGCTTTTCGGCGGGCCGTCCCTGGCCCGCGCAGGCTGCCTGGCGACAGCCTGCAAGGCCTCTGGAGCCCGCACGGTGATCAAGGTGACCGGCGGCGAGCTGCGCGGGCGCAACCTGCGCACCCCGCCGGGGCTGGCCACCCGGCCCACCGCGGCCAAGGTGCGCCAGGCCATCTTCAACATCCTGGCCGGCCGGGTGGCCGGGGCGCGCGCGGCCGATCTCTACGCCGGCTCCGGCGCGCTGGGCGTGGAGGCCCTGAGCCGGGGGGCGACATCCTGCGTCTTCGTCGAGGAGGACCGGGGCGCGGCCAGGCTGCTCATGGCCAACCTGGCCGCCCTGGGCCTGACCGGCCAAGCCCAGGTGCTGACGGCCGCCGTGGCCAAGGCCGCGGCCGGGCTGGCCGCCGCCGGCCCCTTCGACCTGATCCTGGCCGACCCGCCCTACGCCCGTGGCCAGGTGGAGGCCCTGGTCGGGCTATGCGCCGCGCGCGGCCTGCTGGCCCCCGGCGGGGTGCTGGTCATCGAACACGCCCCGGCCGAGCGTCCGGCCCCGCCTTGCGGCCTGGCGCTCGACGACCGGCGGGCATATGGCCAGACCGAGGTGAGCTTTCTGAGCGCGCGCCAACAGGCTTCCCCGCCCGAAGCGGAGAAAGGCCCAACTGCATGAAGATCGCCGTCTACCCCGGCTCCTTCGACCCCATCACCAACGGCCATCTCTCCATCCTGCGCCGGGCGCTGGAGATATTCGACGAGGTCGTCCTGGCCGTGGCCAAGAACTCCGAGAAAAAGGGGCTTTTCACCATCGCCGAGCGCATCGACATGATCGGCGACGTCATCCGGGAGCACAACCTCAAGGGCGTGACGGTGGAGACCTTCGACGGGCTCTTGGTGGACTACGTGGTGCGCCGCGGCACCAACGTGGTGCTGCGCGGCCTGCGGGCGCTCTCCGATTTCGACTACGAGTTCCAGTTGGCGCTGATCAACCGCAAGCTTTCGCGCAAGGTGCAGACGGTCTTTTTGATGACCGACTACAAGTGGCTCTACGTCAGCTCGACCATCATCAAGGAGGCGGCCAGCCTGGGCGGGGACATCAACGGCCTGGTGCCCATGGTGGTGCGCGAGCGCTTGGCCGACAAGTTCCCCACCCTGCGCGCCCGCCTGGAGGCCTGCAAGAACGGCCAGGCCTAGGCCCCCGGCGGTCCGGCTCTGCGCGCTCAGACCGCCACACCGCCTCCGGCGCGCAGCTCGCGCGCCCGCTGGTCGAAACGCGCGGCCAACAGCAGGTCGAAGTCCTTGCCAAAATAGCGCCGGTGCCTGGCCAGGGCCGGACGCACCTCGTTCCAGAGGGCGTCCAGCTCGGCGAAGCTTTCCAGGCCGGCCAGGCGGCGGCTGGCCTCCTCCAGCAGCTTGGCCCGCAGGCGCTCCAGGTTCATCTCGAACAAGTCTCGCAGGCTCTGCTGGCGGTCCTGGCCCAGGGGCAGCTCCAGGCCCTCCTCCCAGGCCGCCTGGAACAGGGCCTCCAGGCGGTCCAGGTCGTCCTCGGCCGACATGCGCTGGCGGGCGCGCTCCATGGCGGCCTCGCCCAGGCGGCCCAGGTTCTCGTTGAAGGCGGCCTCCAGGCGGCGTTGGTAATCCAGGGTGCTGTAGGTGGTCAGCTTCAGCCGGCGCAGCTCCTCGTGATAGATGCGCTTGAGCTTGGCCGGGGTGCTGGCCCGGCGCACCGCCTCGATCTTGCGGTCGAAGCGGGCCAGGTCGGCCATGTCCACGCTGACAATGCGGGCCAGGGGGTCCGGACGCAGGGTCAGCCCCTCGCGCGCGTTGAGCAGCTTGGTGAGCCCGCGCGGGCTGTTCAGGATGACGCCGGGCTCCAGTTGGCTGAAGGCCTCGTTGACCATCTCGAACTTGGTCTCCATCACCCGCGCCAGGGGATTGAAGCTCACCGTGACCAGCCCGCCGGAGCCCAGCTCCAGCTTGGCCGCCGCGGCCAGGCCCAGAAGCAGCAGGCGCACCTGGTTGGGGTAGGTCAGGCGCTCGGCGGCGGCCGCGAAGCCGGCCAGGCGCACCCCGCGCGCCGGGTCGGCCAGGGAGTTGAGCACGAAGCCCTGGTACTGCCTGGGCAGGGATAGCAGGCCGCGGTAGAGGCGCAGGCCCTCGTACAAATCGCGCTCGAAATGGGTGATGCCCTGGGAGCGCAGGTTCTTGAGACGGTAAATGTAGGGCACCGGCACGTCGGCCCGCAGCAGGGTGAGGTCCAGCGCGGTGACGAAGGGCAGGCCGCGCAGCTTCAGCAGCCGCTCCAGGCCGGTGTTGAGGCGGCCCTGGGCCAGCAGGTTGCCGCGCTCCGGCTCCCGCCCGGGCAGGTTGGTGGTTTCCAACAGTTGGCGCAGGCTGGCGGCGGGGGCGTCGCCGCGCTGGATCTCCAGATAGTGCTCGCAGGCCAGTTGCTGGCGGGCGCTGTCCTCGATGGCCCGCTCCTGGGCCCAGCGGGCGTGGTGGCCGTTGCGGGTCAGGCCGCGCACACGGTCCTGCAGGGTGAACAGGCTTTCCAGCAGGTCCTCGGTGAGCAGGCCCTCCTTGCGGGCGGCGGTGGTGACCACCGCCAGCAGGAACAGGGCCTCCACCAGCGGCGGGTCCTGGACGCTCAATAGCGGGTCCAGGGCCACCAGGCTGGCCTCGCCGGCGATGACCTGGCGGGGGCGGTCCACGTAGGCCAGCAGGAAGTCCAGGTCCAGGTGCAGGGCGCGGGCCAGCTCCAAGCGGTGGGTCAGCGGCGAGGCCAGGTCGGGCCGTCCGCGCTGGTGGGGGGCTTCGGGGTCGTAGAGCAGCGTCGCCAGCATCAAGAGGATTTCCAGCCGGGGCTGGTTGGCCAGCAGTTGGGCCAGGCTGGCGGTCAGCGTCTGGAACTGCAACGGCGACACCCCCACGATGCCGGCGGCGGCCGGACCGAACTCGGCCCGGGCCAGGTCGTGGCTGAGCGCCATGTCCTGGAAAAAATCCAGGCGGCGCTGGTAAAGCGCGCTCAGCTTGGCCGCGGCGGCCAGGCGCTGGGCGGTGATGGGATGGCTGGTGGGCTGGGGCAGCAGCCGGTCCAGCAAGTGGGGACAGTTTTCCACCAGCCGGCGCAGGTTGTCGGCGAAGGTGGGCAGTATGAACAACTCGTCCAGCAGGTAGTGCTCCAACTGCCGGGTCAGGCCGCGGTGCTCCTGGGCGATGCCCGGCCCCAGGCCGCCGTCCGGCCCGGGACTGCGCCCCTGGCTCTCCTGGGCGCGGATGAAGCGGCCCACCTCGTGGGCGCGGCGGTCCATGGCCGCCAGGCGCTCGTCGGGGATCTCGGTCAGGGGCCGGCCCAGGGTCAGGTTGAGCTCCGCCTTGAGCCGGGCCAACTCCTCCAGCACGTCCACGAAGCGGGGGGTCAGCGCCCCGGTGGGCTGGTCCACGGTGAGATACAGCCCCGAATCGCGCACGTAGGCCTCGCCCTGGCGGGTCAGCGAATCGCGCAGGCCGGCCAGCCATTCGGGGCTCAAAAGGTCCGGCGGCAGCGCGCCCAGGGCGCGGCGCAGCATGTCCAGGCGGGCCTCCAACTGGTCCGGCTCCACCTCCAGCAGGCGGTTCATGTTTATCAGGCGGCGCTCGCTGGTGTGCACGCAGATCCAGAGCAGGGTGAAGCCGGCCGCCGTGCCCAGGCGGGTCAGCAGGCGGCCGGTGCCGTGCAGCTCGCAGTTGAGCAGGGCGCGGAAGAAATAGGGCCGGGCCGAGGAGTCGCCGGCGTAGAAGCGGCCCACGAAGCGCCGCGCCTGCATGAGCAGTTCGATGACCTGCTGGATGCGCGCGAGCTTGGCCGGGTCGTAGTCGGCCATGGCCTCCTTGGCGCGCGGCCCGGCCAGCTCCAGGTCGCGCCAGCGCTCCAGGAACTCGAACAGGTCGAAGAGCTTGAGCATCTTGCGGGCGGCCTTGGCCTGCACCCCGCCCATGCGGCTGATCTGGTCGTCCAGGATGTCGCTCCAGTCCAACTCCTGGTCGGTGGCCACCCGGATGGCGTTGTCATACAGGCTGAACATCTCCTCCACCTGCTCGCTGCTCAGCCGGTTTTCGCTGGCCGCGGCGGCCTCGGCCACCGAGAGCAGGCGGTAGAGCCGGATGAGGGCGACGGCCTCCTCCAGGCTGTGGTAGCGGGAGAGGTCGGTGAGCGGGCGCAGGGTGGTCTCCGGCAGCTTGCCGAAGGTGACCCTGGTCATGGTGGAGTGGCCCAGCACGATGAGATAGAGCTGGCTGAGGTGGCCCTCCTCCAGCCCCAGCAGCGAGAACTTCTCCAGGTTCTCCAGCACCGGGGTGCGCTGGCCCATCAACCCGTCGGGGTTGAGCCGCTGGCCCAGGCGGGCCAGGCGCGGAGCCAGCTCCATGAGCGCCAGCACGTCCTGGGTTTGCTGGTGGCGCTGGGCGCTCTCGAAAGGCTTGCGCAGGCGCGACAGCTCCAGGCCGGGCACGCTGGTGAAGGCCCCGTCGCGCACCTGGGCCAGCACCGCCAGCACCTTGAGCACGTAGTCCAGCGAGTTCTTGTAGTCGGCCAGGAGCAGGCGGTCGCAGCCGGCCAGGTGGCGGCGGCTGGCCTGGGACTCCAGGCGGGCCAGGGTCATGGGCGGCCGGCGGCGACGGCCATGGAACACCACCTGGGTGGGCGGGAACTCGCCGTCGATGCGGTAACGCTCCTCCCATTCGCGCTTCTGCATCTCCGGCAGCACGGTGGTGAGCTCCAGGCCGTGGAAATAGGGCCCGAACCAGCGCCGCCAGGCGGCCAACAGCCGCGGGGCCGAGCCGCGGGGCAGGGGCAGGTCCTGGTAGTCCAGGGCGTCGATCTCCTTGGGATCGACCCTGGGCATGCTGCGCCCGCCCAAAAGCCCCTCCACCGTCTCGTGATACACCCCCAGGCCGGTGAGGAAGGCGTTGAAGTCGAAGCGGTTGACCTGCATGGTCAGGCCCTCGGCGCTCTTGTAGCGCCGGCGGGTGCGGTAGACGTGGCTGAAGAGCAAAAAGCGCTTGAACTCGTCCTGGCCGCGGAACTGGACGCCCACCGTCTCGCGGCTGGAGCCCAGGGGCCGGTCGGCCAGGGCCAGCACCTCGCCCTCCTCCTCCAAAAGGTCGTAGAACCGACCGGCCATGAAATAGCCGTAGGCCTCGCGCCGGGCGCGGTCGCGGGGCTGCTCGCGACCGGTCCGGCCGAGCTGGCGCAGGGCGAAGTTGCGCGGATCGCCCACCATGACCACGGCCGCGAAGGGGTTCCTGCGCCGGGCGGTGAGAGCCTCCAGGCTGTCGATCACCACCAGGTCCAGGTGGGGCAGTCGGCCTTGCAGCTCTGGCAGCAGGAGCTCGCTGTCGCTGCTGACCAGGGCCACCCGCAGGGTCTCGCGCAGGCGGCGGGCCATGAGCTCGCCCAAAAACTGGGCGATGAGGTCGGCCTTGGCCCGCACCTCCACCAGGAAATGGGCCACGAACTGGCGCGGGATGAGATAGAAGGGGCGGCCGTGGGCGGTGTAGCGGATAAGAAGCCCCAGGCGCTTGAGGATGTCGTTGAGGGCGCGGTGATGGCGGGCCACCTGGGCCGGGTCGCCCAGGTCCAGGCTGTCCAGCAGGCGCGATTCCTCGTCGGGCAGCACCGTCTGCTCGAAAAGCCCCAGGCCGTAGGCGTTGCCCCCGAAGCGGTCGGGCAAAAAGGGCGGGTGGTCCTCGGCCGGGAAGGTCCCCAGGGGGACGTCCTCCGGGTCGATGCCCAGCCCCGCGAAGCGCTCCGGGGCGATGAAGCGGTAGAGCCCGGAAAACCGCCTCACCTCCGGGGGCAGACCTACCCTGGCGCCCTGCATGCCTTCCTCGCCCGGACCGGCCGCCGCCGGCCCGCAAAACATCTGCGCCTGCTCCGTGAAATTGTCAATCTACCCGGCGCGGGGCGCGGGTGTCAATGCGGCTTGACGCCCGCCATGAGCCTGGCTAGGCTTGCCCTGGCACCACATTTTGGGGAGGCAGCCATGTCCCAGGCCGAAAGCCTGCTGGCGAAGGTGGCGGGCGACGCCCCGCGGATGATCGAGCTGATGCGCCTGCTCACCGCCACGCCGGCCCTGGGGCCCACCGCCGGCGGCCAGGGCGAGCTGGCCAAGCTCGAAGCCCTCATGCCCTTTCTGACCGGCCTGGGCCTGGAGCTGGAGCGGGTGGACGCCCCGGACGCGCGGGTGGCCGCCGGCCTGCGCCCCAACCTGCTGGCCCGCCTGCCCGGCGGCGGCGGCCCGGCGGTCTGGGTGCTGAGCCACCTGGACGTGGTGCCCCCCGGCGATCCGGGCCTATGGACCGGCGACCCCTGGACGCTCAGGGTGGACGGCGGCCGGCTGATCGGCCGCGGGGTGGAGGACAACCATCACGGCCTGGTCAGCTCGCTGTTCGCGCTCAAGGCGCTGATCGACCTGGGCCTGACCCCGCCCGGTCCGGCCGGACTGGTGCTGGTGGCCGACGAGGAAACCGGCTCCGGCTTCGGCCTGGACCACGTGCTGAAGACCCGGCCCGACGCCTTCGGCCCGACCGACCTGATCATCGTGCCCGACGCCGGCCGGCCCGACGCCAGCCTGATCGAGGTGGCCGAAAAAAGCATCTACTGGCTGAGGGTGGAGGTGAGCGGCAAGCAGGTGCACGGCTCCACGCCCCACAAGGGCGTCAACGCGCTCATGGCCGCCGCGCGCATGATGGCCGCCGTGCGCCAGGTGGCCGCGGGCTTCCCCCAGACCGACGCCCTGTTCCGGCCGCCCGGCTCCACCCTGGAGCCCACCCGGATCGAGGAGGGCGTGGCCAACGTCAACACCATCCCCGGCCGGGCGGTTTTCTACCTGGACTGCCGCATCCTGCCCGCCATACCCCTGGCCCAGGTGGCGGCGGCCTTCCGGGAGCGTTTTTCGGCCATCGCGGCCGAGGAGGGGGCGGGGGTGAGCTTCAGCGAAATGCAGCGCCTGCAGGCCCCGCCGGCCACTCCGGCCGGAGCGCCGGTGGTGCGCGCGCTCCAGTCCGCCATCCGGCGGGTGCATGGCGTGGAGGCCGCCCCCGGCGGCATCGGCGGCGGCACCGTGGCCGCGTTCTTCCGCCAGCGCGGGCTCGACGCGGCGGTCTGGTCCACCGCCAACGACGCCGCCCACATGCCCGACGAATGGGTGGACCTGGACGCCGTCGTCAAAGACGCCCAGGTCCTGGCGCTCATCTACGCCGGGCTCTGGGACGAGGCCTGAGCGCGATCTCGCATCACGGGGATGGTTTTGGCAGAAGAAAAACGCGGGCGGGGACAAACCCCGCCCGCCTAATCCTGGCCAACCCAACCCGGCCGCGCCGGCGCGGGCGTGAAGGCCCTTCGCCCCGCCCTATTGGTCGGCCGCGGCGGCGATGTCCTGCTGCGAGGCGATGCTCAAGAGCAGCGAGTTGCAGTCGGCGCAGAACTCCGGCCGGCGCACGGTCTGGTCGTGGAACACCTTGGCCGGCCGCCAGCGCCCCAGGAAGCGCTCCACCTGCTCCCAGGCCTCCTGGGGGCTGTGCTCGGCGGCCAGCACCTCCAGGCTGGCCAGCACCTGGCCGTCGGGCCGGTGCACCGCCACCGCCATGGCCTCCGGCTCCTCGGCGCTCTCGCCGAAGACGGTCAGGGTGGCCAGCGGCGGACCCTGGCCCAGGGCCACGCCGCCGGTGGGGTCGGAGTGCCGGCAGGCCGCCGGCGACGCCAGCGGGGCGTTGACGTATTCGCCCAGGGCGTGGGCCAGCTCGTGGCCGTCGGCCAGGTCGCGCCGGCCGCCGGCGGCCCAGGCCGCGAAGGCCTCGGCCCGCACCGGCACCGGCGTCACCTCGGCGTTCATACCGCGCAGGAAATGCATCAGGTACCAGTTGAGCCGGGTCTGCTCGCGCCATTCGGCCAGCGAGTAGCCCTGGGCCGGCTTGCGGTGGATGGCGCGCCAGTCCTCGTAGTCGAAGACCGGCAGCCGCACCTCGTCCCGGCCCTGGCCCACGAAGGCCTCGGCCAGGGAGCGGGCCCTGGCGATGATCTGGCTGGTGTTCACGCGCTCCTCCTGGGAATGATTTTCTCCAGTCTGGTGCCGCCGCCGACGGGGGTCAAGGGCTTAATGAACCGGGGGCCGGCGGCGAGCCGGCCCCTTGCTTACCCTCATGAAATTCTTGCCAGGCCCCGGCGAGGGGAGAGGACAGGCGAGGGTGGCGCGCCTAGGTGCGGTAGTCGGCGTTGATCCTGACGTACTCGTGGCCCAGGTCGCTGGTGAGCACCCAGGACTCGCCCGCGCCCAGGCCCAGGTCCAGCCGGATGGCGTAGCGGGGCTCTTTCATCACCGCCGCCGCGCCCTGCTCGGCCGCCGGGCCGGCGTAGAGCCCGTCGCGGCAGATCTGGTGCTCGCCGATCCAGAGGTTGAGGCGCTCCATGGCGTACGCCCAGCCCCGCCGGCCGGCCTCGGCCCCGGCGGTGGAGACGATGCGCCCCCAGTTGGGGTCGCACCCGGCCAGGGCGGTCTTGCACAGGGGCGAGTGCGCGATGGCAAAAGCGTGGGCCAGGGCCTGGGCGTCGTCGGGCGCGCCGGTGACCCGCACCAGCACCAGATGCTCGGCCCCCTCGCCGTCGGCCACCAGCATGGCGGCCAGGCGCTGGCAGAGCCGGACGAGGGCGGCGGTGAAGGCGGCCAGATCCGGGCTCTGCGGACCCAGCTCCGGGTTGCCGGCCCGGCCGCTGGCAAGGAGCAGCAGGCTGTCGTTGGTGCTGGTGTCGCCGTCCACGCTGGCCCGGTTGAAGCTCTCGGCCGCCGCGTCGGTCAGGGCCTGCTTGAGCGCCGCCGGGCTGGCGGCCGCGTCGGTGAGCACAAAACACAGCATGGTGGCCATGTCCGGGTGGATCATGCCCGCGCCCTTGGCCATGCCCACCATGGTCACCTCCGCCCCGGCCAGGGTCACCCGCTCCTCGGCCATCTTGGCGAAGGCGTCGGTGGTCATGATGGCCTGGGCGGCCCGGGCCAGGCCGTCGGGCTTCAGGCCGGCGGCCAGGCCCGGCAGAACAGCCGCCACCTTGGCCGAATCAAGCAACTGGCCGATGACCCCGGTGGAGCAGGGCAGCACCAGGCCGGGATCGCAGCCCAGGGCCGCCCCGGCCGCCCGGCAGCAGGCCTCGGCGGCCGCCAGCCCCGGCTGGCCGGTGGCGGCGTTGGCCCCGCCGCTGTTGGCCAGGATGGCCTGGGCCCGGCCGGCGGCGACATGCCGGCGGGCCACCTGCACCGGCGCGGCCGCCAGGCGGTTTTTGGTGAAGACCGCCGCCGCGCTGACCGGGGCCTCGGCGGCGATCAGCGCCAGGTCGATGCGGCCGTCCTTGCGCAGGCCGGCCGTCGCCGCGCCGGCCTTGAAGCCGGCCACCGGGGTCTGCACCAGGCTGGGGGTCTTCAAGGGGCCTTGGCCCAGGGGGGGCAACGTCGCCATGGCTATCGCTCCGGATGTTACGAAGGCTGAATCGGAATGCTGACGCCCAGTTTAACACCAAGCCATCGTCAGTCATCTGGTTTCAGCGGAAGACAAGACGCGGGCGGGGATAAACCCCGCCCCTACATCAAGAAATCCGAAATGTAGGGGCCGGGGTTGTCCCCGCCCGCGTATTTCGGTGCGAGCCTAGTTGGCCTTCTTCAGCAACTGCTCGGCCTCGGCCTTCCAGAGCTTGTATTCGGGCTCGAAACCCGCCTCGGCCGGGCCGGCTACGATCTGCTTGAGCAGGGCGCGGGCCTCCGGCTTCATGTCCTCCTTGAGATAGACCTCGGCCAGGTAGAGATGGTTGATCCAGCGGTCGGGGCCTTGCTGCACGGCCTTCTTGAGGTTCTCGATGGCCTTGCCGGTGTCGCCGCCAAACAGCCCCGGCAGCTTGAAGTAGAGCCGGCCCAGCACCCGGTAGGGGCCGCCCTTCTCGTAGTTGGGGTCCTTGGTGATGACCCAGTTCATCTCTTCCTTGATGGGGTCCACCAGCGAGAGGCTCTTCATGACGCCCTTGGCCTTGCCGTAGACGCCGTAGGCCACCCCCAGCCAGTAGTGGCCGGGCAGGGAGTCGGGGTTGATGGCCACCGCCTGCTTGGCGGCGTTCACCGACTTCTCGAAAGGCTCCAGGTCCTTGCCCTCCGGGGCGTTCATGCCCAGCCAGAACCAGGCCTGGGCCAGGCGCACGGCGGCGGCCTCGTTCTTGGGGTCGGCGGCCAGGGCCTGGGCGTAGAGATCGGCGGCCAACTGGGCCTGTTTGAGATCGCCGCGCTGGTCATAGGCGGCGGCGGCCTGGGTCATCAGGTCGGCGGCGGCGGCCGGCGGCGCGGGCAAGGCCCAGAGGGCGGCCAGCGCCGGGATGAGCAACAGGCCGTAACGAAGCTTGGCAAGGCTTGGCATGACGAAACCCTTTCCGGGGGCCGGCTGCCGGGCTTGGCCCCGCCTCCCCCTGCCCAAGATTGTGCGGCCGTCAAGGTTGCCCCTAAAATAACCCGCGCGCGGGCCGGGGGCAAGGGGGCAGGCGCGGCCCGCCGGAATAAGGCTTCCGGGGCGGCGGCCCTTGCCAGGCCGGCGCGGCTGTGCTATGCAGAGCAGGCCTGCACACAATAACGTATAGACCTGTCCACGCCGGGGCGGCAAGCATGTACCTCATCAACGACGTATCCCGCACGGTCAACCTCTCGCAGAAGCGCATCCGCGAATACGAGAAGGAGGGCTTCATCCGCCCCCGCCGCGAGACGCGCACCAACAACCGGATCTACTCTGATTTTGAGGTGGCCCAGATCCTGCGCATCAACCAGCTCATCCACGAGCACGGCTTCACCCTGGCCTGCCTGCGCAACCTGCTGGTGCTGGCCCCCTGCTGGAACATCTTCGCCTGCGCCGACAAGGAGCAGTGCGCCGCCTGGCGCGAGCCCCACCGGCCCTGCTACGAGATCCGCAACCACGCCGCCACCCTGTGCGGCGGCCCCTGCAGCCAGTGCGCGGTCTGGCTGGCCCGCGGCCAGGACCGCATCCGGGTGCTGGCCCCGGCCGCCGGCCAGGCCCCCATGGGATCATGAGCCAGGGGGCGGGCGGCGGGGGCCTCCGGGGGGCCTTGCTGGCCGGAGGGCCGGGCAGCCGCATGGGCGGGGGCAAGCCCTGGCGCGAGCTGGCCGGCCGGCGGCTCATCGACCTGGCCCTGGAGGCCCTGGCGCTGGCCTGCCCACGGGTGATGGTGTTGGCCGCGGACGCGGCGGACATGGCCGAGCTGCCCTGCGACGTCCTGGCCGACCGCTGGCCCGGCCAAGGACCCCTGGCCGCCCTGGCCACCGCCTTTTTGGACAGCGACGCCGACGGACTGCTGGTCCTGGCCGTGGACCTGCCCCTGGCCCGGCCGGCCCTTTTGGCCCGGCTGGCCGCCGGCCACGGCCATTGCCAGGCCCTGGCCCCCATCGGCCCCCAGGGCTGGCCCGAACCGCTCATGGCCTACTACTCCCGCGCCTGCCTGCCGGCCGCCCTGCGCCTTTTGGAGCGCGGCGAGCGCCGGACGCGGATGCTGTTCAAGGCCGTGAACGCCGAGTTCCTGCCGGCCGAGGAGACGCGGGCGCTGGACCCCCGGATGCTGAGCTTCCTCAACCTGAACTTTCCCCAGGACCTGGCGGCGGCCGAGGCGGCGGCCCGGGCCAGTGGGCTGTTTGCCACAGCCGCGGGCGAGAGTGTGGCCCCAGGGACACACCCCCCGCGGCGCGCGGTGGACTGAGCACGGCCGCTCCAGATTCCAACATGGCAACTACCAGTTATCGCTGCACGTTTTGGCTGCCAGCCCCGCCGGACCCGTCTGGGCTCATGGCTCGATTATTGCATTAAGTCTGCGCCGAGCGTAACTTGCCCGCGAGGAAAGACGGCGATGCAGATATTCCAGCGCACCCTCACCCGCCCCGTGACCTGCACCGGCATCGGCCTGCACAGTGGACGCAAGGTCAACCTGAACCTGCGCCCGGCCGATCCGGACACCGGGGTCATGTTCAAGCGCAGCGACCTGCCCGGCGCGCCGCTCATCCCCGCCGACGTCAACCACGTGGTCGACACCCGTTTCTCCACCACCATCGGCCTGGACGGCGTGGCCATCTCCACCGTGGAGCATCTGCTGAGCGCCTTGGCCGGCATGGGAGTGGACAACGCCATCGTGGAGGTGGACGCCCCGGAGCTGCCCATCATGGACGGCTCGGCCGGGCCCTTCGTCTTCCTGATCAAGAGCGCCGGCCTGACCAGCCAGGCCCGGCCCCGCCAGTTCTACCGCGTCAGGCGCGCGATGAGCATCAGCGAGGACGGCAAGGAAGTCAGCGTGGCCCCGGCCGACAAGCTCAGCGTGGACTTCACCATCGATTTCAGCCACCCGGCCATACGCACCCAGCGCATGGGCTTCGACCTGGAAGAAAAGTCCTACGCCCACGACATCAGCCGCGCCCGCACCTTCGGCTTTTTGGCCGACATGCGCCGGCTGCACCAGGCCAACCTGGCCCTGGGCGGCAGCCTGGACAACGCCGTGGTGCTGGACAACTACCGGGTGCTAAACGACGACGGCCTGCGCTTCCCCGATGAGTTCGTGCGCCACAAGGTGCTGGATTTCCTGGGCGACTTGGCCTTGGTGGGCCGGCCGATGCTGGGCCGCTTCACCGCCCACAAATCCGGCCACGACCTGAACAACAAGCTGTTCCGGAAGCTTTTGGCCGACCCCAGCGCCTGGCAACTGGTGACCCCCAGCCAAGAGGCCGAGGCCGTCCCGCCGGCGGCCCAGGCCACCCCGGTCATGGGCCAGGCCTCGGTGGCCTAGAGCCGCCCGATCGAAGACCGAACGCGGCCCCCGCCGGCTCGGCGGGGGCCGCCGCCTTTCTGGGCGACGACCCGGCTGGGCTGGACCCGGCCGCCGCCGGCCCCATGGGAGGCCCGCTCGCAAGCCTCCGCCAATGCCCACTAACTTGTCGGGGGTTGCGCGCGGCCAAAAAACGGCCCCTGGCGCGAAAAAATACTTGACGCGCCAGGGGCGGATAGTCTACCCTTGGGGTTTAGCACCGTGGCCCATCCTCGCCTAGAGGATGGGTAGGGCTTTTTTCGTCCGCGTTGCGGGACCTTTTGGAAGTCGAGTATACCATGGACGCTTACCAACGGCTAGCCGAGCATCTGGATGGCGCCGCCCTGGGCGCGCCGGCCGGCCCGGAGCTCATGGCCATCCTGAAGGCCCTGTTCACCCCGGAGCAGGCCGAGCTGGCCGTCAGCGTCCCCTTCCGCCCCCTGGGCCTGGAGCAGATCGCGGCGGCGGCCGGCCGGCCGGCGAATCAGATCGCCCCCGTCCTGGCCGCCATGGCCGACCGCGGCCTGTGCTTCGAGCGCCGCACCGCCAGCGGGGGCTATTACAGCCTGCTGCCGGTGGTGCCGGGCATGGCCGAGACCCAGTTCATGGACGGGGTGGTCAACGAGGAAAAGCGCCGCCTGGCCCGGCTTTTCGCCGACTACTATCCGGTGGGGCCCGGCGCGGCCCTGGCCGCGGCCGGCGAGCGCGGAACCCCCATGGGCCGGGTGATCCCGGTGGGGCGCGCCATCGCCAACAACCAGGAGATACTGCCCTTTGAGCAGGCGGAGGCCGTGATCCGCGAGGCCGGCGCCGTCAGCCTGAGCAACTGCTATTGCCGCCAGGAGGCCGAGCTCAACGGGCATGGCTGCGGCGCGCCCAAGGACGTCTGCCTCACCTTCGGCCCCTTCGCCAATTTCCTGGTGGACAAGGGCCTGGCCCAGGCGGCGGATTTCAAGACCGCCATGCGCGCCCTGGAGCGGGCCGAGACGGCCGGGCTGGTGCATGTGACCGACAACACCTCCGGCGGCGCCAACTTCATGTGCAACTGCTGCGGCTGCTGCTGCCTGTTCCTCAAGACCGTCACCCAGCTCAAGCGCCCAGGGGCCATCGCCCAGGCGGCCTGGCTGGCGGTGGTGGATCCCGACAACTGCACCGGCTGCGGCCAGTGCCGCGAGGTCTGCCAGGTGGAGGCCCCCCAGCCGGCGGCGGAGACCATGGCCGTGGACGCCGGCCTCTGCCTGGGCTGCGGGCATTGCGTCCTGGCCTGCCCCACCGGGGCCATCGGCATGCGGCCCCGGCCCAAGCCCGCGCCTTATGGCTCCTTCCCGGAGCTGGTGGGCGCCATGCTGCGGGGCCGCGCGGCCCAGAAAGCGGGAGCGAGCGATGGCTAGCCTTGCCCGCGTCCGATCAGGTCTTACGTTAGATAGTGTGTCGCCTTGCCTGGCCCCCGCCAGGGCGGCCAGGCCCCGAATGAAATAGGAGCCGGCGCAGTCAGCGCGTCCGGCCCCCGCCAATAAGCCCCCGGGCCGGAAGCCAAGCAAGGCGCGCCGGTGACTGGAGGACGGGACGGAGATCGAGGGTCGCAATTAGGCCGCAAAGGCCGCGAACAAGACCCCGCAAGCCGTCCGAAAACCAAAACCGAATCCTGGCCGCGAGGCGCGACCGGAATCGGGGGCTCGACCAGGCGGGAATCCAAGTTACCGCAACCTTTGTACAAAAGGCGGTCGCCATGGCTAGGGAGATCGATTCCGCCGCCGAGACCTGGGAAGACGAGGTCGAGGCCCCGGAGAACGATAGAAGGGTGGAAGAAGTGATTGAGGCCAGCCGCGAGGAGCGTTCCGGCGATCTCAGCCTGGACACCCCCGTCGCCTATTTCCGCGAGGTGGAGGGGCGCGATCTGCTCACCCCTGAGCGCGAACTGGAGTTGGGCAAGACCATCCGCGACGGCCGGGAGATCATCCTGAACAAGAGCCTCCAGATCATCCGCAGCGTCAAGGAGGCCACCGACACCTGCCAGCGCATCGAGTGCTGGCTGGAGGACAGCCACAAGTCCCCCCTGTCGGTGGAGGACGTGATGCAGGAGGCCAAGGAGCAGGTGGTCTATTGCTCCAACCGCCTGAAACCCACCAAGAAGCTGGCCAAGCTCTTGGGCGAGATCGAGCGCGCGCGCAACTCGGTGGAGGGGGCGGTCAAGGAGATGGTGGAGGCCAACCTGCGCCTGGCGGTGAGCATCGCCAAGAAGTACACCTTCCGGGGCCTGTCCTTCGCCGATCTGATCCAGGAGGGCAACATCGGCCTGATGAAGGCGGTGAACCGCTACGACTACCGCACCGGCTACCGGTTCAGCACCTTCGCCTCCTGGTGGATCCGCCAGACCATCAGCCGGGCCATCTACGACCAGGCGCGGACCATCCGCATCCCCATCCACTTGCTGGAGCTCAGGTCCAAGTATTTCCGCGTCTACTACGGCCTGCTGAAGGAGCTGGGCCGCGAGCCGCTGCCCAAGGAAGTGGCCGAGAAGGTCGGCATCGACGAGGAGAAGATCAAGGACATCGTCAACCTGACCCTGGACTCCACCAGCCTGGAGACCCCGGTGGGCGAGGACGGCGACGAGCTGGGCGACTTCATCGAGAACAAGGACGCCGAGTGCCCCTTCGACAAGGTCGGCGAGCAGGAGATGCACAACCACCTCTCCGCCGCCCTGGAGGCCCTGGACCCGCGCGAGCGCAAGATACTGGAAATGCGCTTCGGCCTGGGCGAGGAGGACGAGCACACCCTGGAGGAGGTGGGCCAGGTCTTCAACCTCTCCCGCGAGCGGGTGCGCCAGATCGAGAAAAAGGCCTTGCAGCGCCTGCGCCATCCCCAGTGGCGCTGCCTGCTGGAGGACCACGTTGAGTAACCGCCCCGTCTAGACGGCGCAAAAGGGGGCTCCCAGGCGGGAGCCCCCTTTCGCGCCTGCGCCACCATCCGGGAGGCCCGCGTGCCCGCCAGCCACGACGCCGACATCCTGGACAGCCTGCGCCACATCAGCCGCGCCCTGGACATCCTCAGCCGCAGCCTGGCCGCCCGCTGCCGGCTCACCGCTCCCCAGCTCATCTGCCTGCGCGCGCTCATCGACGAGCCGGCCCTGACCCCCGGCCAACTGGCCCGGCGCATGGCCTTGTCCCAGGCCACCGTCGCCGGCATCCTGGACCGCCTGGAGGACCGGGGGCTCGTCGAGCGCCGCCGGGTGCTGCTCTACGCCACCGCCGCCGGACGCCGCCTGGCCGGGGGGCTGGTCCGGCTTCAGCCCCAGGAGCGCGAACCCATCGCGGCCGTGCTGCGCCAGGTGGCGGGCATGATGGAGGAGGCCGCCCCGGCCTGATTTCCCGGTTGTCTCGCCGCCGGCGCCGGGGCGCTGACGCCCTGGCATGACGCCGACCCACCCCGGCCGGGCCGGAGAGGCGCGGGGTCATAAGACCGCAGCAGGCGTTAAAATTTAACCATCCGCCCGCCAAAAGGGGCTTGCAAAGCGCCCCGCGTTTCCTGAGAATAACCTGTGTCGGAATTATGACGCCTGGCGGGCGGCCCTACGCCGCCGGGATGGGTTTGGGGCCGCCATCCGGCCGCGGCGCCCACCACGCGGAGCAGCCATGATCGGCAACCAGAGTCCGATTTCCATCCTGATCGCCGAACGCCGCCAGGCCTCTGCCCAGCGCATGGCCGACGCCCTGACCAGCCGGGGCTACCAGGTCGGCACCTGCGACCGCCCCGAAACCTGCCTGCTCATGGCCGAACAGCAGTATTTCGACGTCATCTTCCTGGCCGAGCGCCTGGCCGGGGCCTCCACCGACCAGATGGTGGCCAGGTTAGCCGAGCGGCTGCCGGAGACCATCCTGGTGGTCACCTCGCCCGAACCCACCGTGCCGGCGGCGGTGGACGCCCTGCGCCTGGGGGCCTTCGACTTCGTGGCCGACCCCCAGGACGAGGAAAGCCTGCTCATGGCGGTGGACCAGGCCCTGGAATTCCGCCGCCTGCGCCGGGACCGCAAGGAGCGCCGCCAGGAGCTGGCGCGCAAGTACGACGTGGAGAACATCGTGGGCCAATCGCGGCCCATGCAGGAGGTCTTCCGGCTCATCCACAAGGTGGCCGCCACCGACGCCACGGTGCTGATCCTGGGCGAGAGCGGCACCGGCAAGGAGCTGGTGGCGCGGGCCATCCACTCCCAGTCGGCCCGGGCCGGCCGCCCCCTGGTGCCGGTCAACTGCGGGGCCATCCCGGCCGAGCTTCTGGAAAGCGAGCTTTTCGGCCACGAAAAGGGCGCCTTCACCGGGGCCATCAAGACCCGCCTGGGCCGCTTCGAGCTGGCCGAGGGCGGCACCGTCTTCCTGGACGAGGTGGGCGACATGTCGCCCATGCTCCAGGTCAAGCTGCTCAGGGTGCTCCAGGATCATCAGTTCGAGCGGGTGGGCGGGGCCAAGACCCTATCGGTGGACATCAGGGTCATCGCCGCCACCCACCGCGATCTCAAGAAGCGGGTGGAGGACGGCCAGTTCCGCGAGGACCTCTATTACCGCCTCAACGTGGTGCCCATCAAGGTGCCCCCCCTGCGCGAGCGGCGCAGCGACATCCCGCTGTTGTGCGACTACTTCCTGGAGCGCCTGGGGCGCACCAAGGGGTTGGGCGTCAAGACCCTGCACCCCCAGGTGCTGGAAGGCTTCATGCGCCACAACTGGCCCGGCAACGTGCGCGAACTGGAAAACCTATTGGAACGGCTGGTCATCCTGTCCGATGACGAGATCATCCTGCCCCAGGATCTGCCGCCGCGATTTTCCGGGTTGCCGCCGCTGGAGCAGGACCAACCCGCGTCGGCGGCCGCGGCCCCCGGCGGCCCCGCGCTGCTGCCAGAGGAAGGCCTGGACTTCAATGCCGCCGTGGACGAGTTCGAGCGCAGCCTAATCCTCCAGGCCCTGGAGCGCACCGGCTGGGTGAAAAACCAGGCCGCGGCGCTGTTGCAGCTCAACCGCACCACCCTGGTGGAAAAAATCAAGAAAAAGGGGCTCAATCCGCCCGGCCGTCCCGGCCTGGATTAGACCGCGCCGGGTTTTTGACGGCCCCGGCGTCCCCCCGCGGGGGGTTGGCTTGGTTTATCCTGCAATATCAACATTTTTCCCGGAAGGAACGGCGGTAAAATACTGGCACTGTTCTTGCTGCCCTACCCAAGGGGGTCCCCGCGACCCAGGATGAACCCCTTAGGAAGGTGTACGTTGCGCCTCTCGCGCCCCTGGTGGATATGGCTCCTGGCCTGGCTGCCGCTCTTGGCCGCGTCCGCCGCCCCCTTGGGCGCGGCGGTGGTTTCCAGCGTGGAGATCATCTCCAGCGGACGCACCGCCCGCCTGGTGCTCAGCGCCGACGCGCCTCTGTCGTACCAGGTCGAGTTGGGCGATCCCCAGACCGTGGTCCTGCACCTCACGGGCGTGGACCAGATCCGCCGCCTGCCCGCCACCGCCACCGACCCCCTGGTCAAGGCCCTGGAGGTGCGCCCCACCCCCGCCGGCAGCGACCTGGTCATCCGCACCCGCGCCCCCGGCGTCACGGTGCTGCCCTTCTACGAGCCCTCGACCCGCCGCCTCACCCTGGAGCTGGGCGGATCCCACGCGGTGGAGGTCAAGGCCGACGCCGGCGGGTCCGCCCTGAGCGCCGCGGACCCGGCCCCCGCCTCCCAGGCCCGCGCGCCCATGCCCCCGCCCGGCGAAACCGCCCCGGCGCCGCCAGCCAAAGCGGCCCCGGCCCCGGCAGCCCCGGCGGCCCCGGCTGGAATCGCGGAGCCGGCCCCGGCGCGGCTCCTGGACGTGGCCAGCGGAAAAATCGAGGAATCGCCGCCGTCCGCCCCGGCCGCCGCCCCAACCAAGGCCGCCCCGGCCCCGGCCCCGCCGGCCAAGGCCGAGGCCGCGCAATCAGCGCCGCCCCCCTCCCCGGCTCCGGCCAGGCCCGCCCGCCCGGCCGGCCCGCCGGCCAGGGTCAACCAGGTGCGCCTGGGCACCCACCCGGCCTACACCCGTCTGGTGCTGGACGCCGACGCCCCCCTGACCGGGCATCTCAAGCCCCTGGGGGCCGAGGCGGTGCTGGCCCTGGAGCGCGCCGTGCTGGCCCCCGGCGTGGGTCTGCCCCGGCCCGACCGGCGGGTGGCCGACCTTAGCCTGGCCGCGGCCGAGCCCCTGGAGCTGCTCTTGCGCCTGTCCGGCCCCCTGGGCCGCCACAAGATTTTTTACCTGGACGGCGGCAAGAAACTGGTGCTGGACGTGGACGTGCTGCCGCCCGGCGCGGCCCCGCCGCCCCGCCCCGCGCCGGCCGCCGCTCCAACCGCCGCCCCGGCCCCGCCGGCCGCCCCGGCCGAGACCGCGCAACCGGCCCCGCCCGCCCCGGCCGCCGCTCCGGCCCGCCCCGGGCCGGCGGCCGCGCCCAGCGCGCTGCCGGAGCCGCCCCTGGCCGCGCCGGGCCGGGTTAGCCAGACCAACCCGGCCGCGGCGCGGGGGGCCATCCCGCCCCTGCCGCCGCCCTCGCCCACCGCCCATCCCCGCCAGGCCCCGGCCGGGCCGGCCCCGGATCTCTCCCAGGCCCCGCCCGACACCCAGGCCACCCTGGAGCGCCTGCGCCAGACCGGCCGGGAGGCGGCCCAGGTCTCCCTGCCCATGCCCGCCGAGCAGGACCTGCCCCTGGCCCCGCCCAAGCCCGGACGCGGGGTGGAGAAGATGGGCGAGCGCCCGCCCCAGGGCGGCTTGCTGGGGGCGGCCGGCGTGGCCGACAGCGACGCCAACGCCTTGTTCGCGCGGGCCAAGCTGGACCTGGACAGCCGCCGCTACGCCGAGGCGGTGCGGGGTTTCGAGCGCCTGCTGGAGCTGTATCCCGACCACCGCCTGGCGGCCGAGGCCTCCTTCCGCCGGGCCGACGCCTTCTTCTATCAGCACGAGCGCAACCTGCAGCCCGTGTTCTGGGACGTGATGGCCTATTACCAGCTCGCCTTGGAGCGCTTCCCGGATTCCGACCAGGCGCCCTGGGCCCTGTTGATGATGGGCAAGGCCAGCAACCTCTTTGGCGAGCCCTACCGCGCCCAGGGCTATTTCGAGTGGGTCATCAAGGACTATCCCAAGAGCGACTACGCCTCCCTGGCCATGGTGCAGCGCGGCCAGGCCTACCTGGCCCAGTTGGACTACAACCGCGCCCTGGATGAGTTCCGCCAGGTGACCGAGCGCTATCCCGACCACCGCTACCGCAAGGACGCCGAGTGGGGCCTGGTGCAGGCCTACTTCGGCTTGGCCGCCTGGGACCGCGCCGCCGCGCTTTTGGGCGAGATGCTCGCCCGCCAGCCCCGTCTCTACCTGGAGGAGCCGGAGGTGCTCTACTACCTGGGCGAGGCCCAGTTCCAGCAGCGCAAGTATCCGGAGGCCCGCGCGGCCTTCCTGTGGGTGCTCAACATCAAGCCCGACATCCGCGACAACGACATCATCCTGGCCCGGGTGGGCGACACCTACCAGTACGAGGGCGAGCACAAGACCGCCCAGGACGTCTACAAGCAGGTGGTCAACCTCTATCCCAACAGCGACGGCGCCCTGGTGGCCCGCATCCGCCTGGCCGAATCGCCGGAAAAGGACGCCCAGCACCCCTGGGACATCTTCCAGGTCAAGGCCACCACCGACGCGCTCAAGACCTATCAGGAGATCGCCGAGAAGCACGCCAACCGGGCGGTGGGGCAACTGGCCCAGCTCAAGCTGGGGGTCTACTATTACAAGATCAAGGACTATCCCCAGAGCCTGGCCGCCCTGGAAAAGCTTTTGAACGACCATCCCCGCTCGCCATTCAAGCCGGAGGCCGACTACACCCTGAACCTGGCCGCCCTGGGCCAGCTGGACAACCTGCGCCAGGCCAACCAGCCCATGGAGCTGATGAACGCCTATCTGCGCCTCCGGCCCTACCTGCTCCGGCCCAACGGCAACGACGTGCTCAAGCTCTTGGCCTGGTCCTACGAGCGCACCGGACTCAACGACCGCGCCGCGCGCACCTACCGGGTGCTGGTCAGCCGGGGGCTGGACGAACCCGACCTGGCCCTGGCCCTGGCCCGCAACCTGATGGTGGAGGGCGATCACGAGGGCGTGGTCAAGGCCCTGGGGCCGGCCGAGATGAAGGCCCTGTCCGGCCCCAGCCGGCGCGCGGCCGCCTCCCTGCTGGGCCGCGCCCTGGTCCAGACGGGCCAAAACCAGCGGGCCGAGGCGGTGCTGGCCGAATTCATCGGCGCCGCCGGCGATCCGCCGGCCACGGGCGAGGACTACGCGGCCTGGGGGCGGGCGCTCAGGCGCCTGGGCCGCCTGGGCCAGGCCGTGGAGGCCTTCGACCAGGCCGAGAAGCTCCTGCGCCAGCAGATGCAGGAGGAGCCGGACAGGCCCGAATTGCGCCAGCGCTGCTATCTCAACTGCCTGGAGGCCGGCGGCGTGGCCCGCGAGGGCGAGATGTACGAGGCCGCGGAGGGCCACCTGAGCGTGGCCCAGAGGCTGGCCCAGAACGAGGACCAGAAGGCCCAGGCCATGTACGAGCTGGCCCAGACCCACATCATGGCCGGCAAGACCCAGGAGACGGCCGACATCCTGGCCGAGCTTGCCAAGATGCAGGCGCAGCCCTGGTCCGGCCTGGCCCAGCGCCACCTGATGGATCTCCAGTTGGCCCCGCGCTTGGCCCAGGTGGGCAAATAGGGGTATATTAGGCCGCATCAGATGGCCCCAGGGAAGGGGCGGCCCCGTTCCGGGCAGGGAGCATGCCGGAGAGCCAAGCCAAAAAAGTCCTGATCGTGGACACCGACCTGGAGCTGGCCAAGACCCTGGCCGGCTACCTGAGCCGCACCAACCACCAGGTGCGGGTGGCGGCCACCGGGGCCGACGCCCTGGCCGCCCTGAACGACGGCGCGGCCTTCGACCTGGTCATCACCGCGCTCAACCTGCCCGGGGTCGACGGCATGGAGATCCTGCGCCGGGCCAAGCGCCACGACCCCGCCACCCCGGTGGTCATCCTCACCAGCCAGGGCTCGGTGCGCCACGCCGTGGAGGCCATGCGCGAGGGCGCGGCCGATTTCCTGCTCAAGCCGGTGACGGTGGAGCTGCTTGAGGAGCTTTCCAGCCGCATGCTCAAACCGCCGGCGGCCGCAGGCGAAGGGGGCGGCCGGCGCGGACGGCCCATCGTCACCCAGGACGCGCGCATGAAGCGCCTGCTGGAGATGGCCAAGGCCGTGGCCGACAGTCGGGCCACAGTGCTCATCAGCGGCGAGAGCGGCACCGGCAAGGAGCTCTTCGCCCGCTATCTGCACGAGAACTCATCCCGCTGCGGGGCCACCTTCGTGGCCGTCAACTGCGCCAGCCTGCCGGAAGGCCTTTTGGAAAGCGAGCTCTTCGGCCACGAGAAGGGGGCCTTCACCGGGGCCATCGCCAAGAAGCCGGGCAAATTCGAGCTGGCCCACGGCGGCACCATCCTGCTGGACGAGGTCAGCGAGATGGCCCCCGCGCTCCAGGCCAAGCTCCTGCGGGTGCTCCAGGAGGGCGAGATCGACCGGGTGGGCGGCAAGCGGCCGGTGCCGGTGGACGTGCGGGTGGTGGCCACCACCAACCGCGACCTCAAGGAGCACATCGAAAAAGGCGAGTTCCGCGAGGACCTCTTTTACCGCCTCAACGTCATCCCGCTCAAGGTGCCGCCCCTGCGCGAGCGCCCCGGCGACGTGCTGCTCTTGGCCGAGCATTTCCTGGCCCGCTACGCGGCCGAGAACGGCAAGCCGGGCCTGCGGCTGGGCGAGGCCGCCCGCCGGGCCATCATCGCCCACGCCTGGCCGGGCAACGTGCGCGAGCTGCAGAACACCATGGAGCGGGCGGTGCTGCTGGCCCAGGGGCCGGAGGTGACCCCGGCCGATTTGCTTTTCGAGGACCACCTGCCCGGTCCGGCCGAGGCCAGCGAGACCATGACCACCGCCTCGGCCGCCGCGGCCGGGGCCGAGAACCTGGGCCTGCCCCCCACCCTGCGCGAGGCCGAGAAGATGCTCATCATGCGCGCCCTGGACCAGACCGAGGGCAACCGCACCCACGCCGCCAAGGTGCTGGGCATCAGCGTGCGCACCCTGCGCAACAAGCTCAACGAATACAAGAGCGAGCACGGCTTCAGCCTGGACGATTGACGCCTGCCGGCCGCTCTTAAGGGATCTGGCACGGCCTGCCACGCCGCGCGCGGCCGGTGGGTCGAGGCTTGGTCAGGGGGATTGACTGGAAGGAAAGAAAAGGCCCCATCGCCAGGGGCCAAGGCCTGGGCCGCATTAACCTGCCCCGCAAAAAACGCCCACGGCCACCCGGCCGGCGAGACCCGCCCAGGCGCGAGGCTAATGCGGCCGGCGTGGGCGCGCTTACATCGTCGCCCCGCGGGTTTTGCGCGATGACAAGAAGGCGGGGAGCCCCTTCGCCCGGCCCTCTCCCCAGGGGCGCGGGGCCTACAGGCGCGGGCCGTGGGGCTGGCGCTGGCTCACCACGTGGGTGCTGCCGCTGAAGGCGGCGCGCAACAGCTGGCGGGAAAGCTGCTTGGGATTGGCGTGGCGGATGGAGTGGTGGACCACCACCGCCGAGACGGCGATGGTGCGGCCGGTGGAGTCGTCGCGGCCGTAGCCGGCGAACCACTCAAAGAGCTCGCTCTTGTCCGGGCCGCTGATGGTGCCGGTCTTGCCGCCCAGGCTGATGTCGCGCAGGACGCGGTCCTGGCCCAGGTGGTGGAAGGCGCGCCGGGCGGTGCCCTCGGTGATGGTGGCCTCGAACATCTCCTGCATGGCCTGGCAGGTGGCGTCGCTGACGATGCGCCCCAGGGAGCTGGGCCGGCCCTGATAGAGCTGGTTGCCGGCCGGGTCGCTGACGCGCGCGACCACGTAGGGCTCCATCAGGCGGCCGCGGTTGACGAAGACCCCGGCCAGCAGCGCGGCGTGCACCGGGCTGATGGTGGTCTGGCTGTTGTAGCCGCTGGCCAGGCCGGCCACCTCGAAGTCGCTGTCGCAGTCGTACAGGCGGCTGGTGCCCAGGGGCAGCTCGAAGGGCAAACGGGACTCGAAGCCCAGGGCCTTGCCGTACCAGGTGAGCAGGTCCACTCCGATGTGGTATACGCCCAGCTTGGCGAAGACCGGGTTGTTGCTGATGGCGAAGCTTTCGCGCAGGGTGGCCTGGGCGCCCTGGCGGGCCTTGCCGATGCGCACCTGGTTGGGGGTGAGGCTGTGGGGCCGGCCGGTGAAGGTCAGCCGGCTCATGGGGTTGAGCTGGGTTTCTTCCACCGCGGCGGCGGCGGTGACGATCTTGTAGAGGCTGGCGGCCGGGGCCGAGCCGTCCAGGGCCACGCCGGGGTCCAGGCGGCCGTGACGCACCCCGGCCAGGGCCAGCACCCGGCCGCTGGGCACCTCGACCAGGGCCATGGCCGCGCGGGCGCTCTTGAGGCCGTTCAGGAGCTCCTCGGCCTCGGCCTGGAGCGGCCGGGAGATGGTGGGCTCCACCACCAGGGCCCCCCAGCGGGGGCTGTAGGCCTGGAAGGGCTGGCCGGCGGTCACCTGGCGCAGGCGGGGGGCCAGGACCTGGGCCAGTTGGGGCTTGTCCAGGCGGGCCGGCGCGGCGGGCCGGGGGGGGGCGGCGGGATCGGCGGCGGCGGCGGGCAGGGCCAGGAGAACGGCCAAGGCCAGGCCCACCAGCCCGGCCACCCAGTTGCGCGCCACCCGATTCCGCATGCCTCGCCCGCTTCCCGCCGCCCGCCTGGGGGCGGCCGTCTCTTGCCCTGCGTCCCTAGCCCCGGCGGGGCGCGATGACCTCCAGCCCGCCCATGTAGGGGACCAGGGCCGGGGGAATCCTCACGCCGCCGTCGGCCTGCTGATAGTTTTCCAACACCGCCACCAGGGTGCGCCCCACGGCCAGGCCGGAGCCGTTCAGGGTGTGCACCAGGCGGGCGCCCTTCTGGCCCTTCTCCTTATAGCGCACGTTGATGCGCCGGGCCTGGAAATCCTCGAAGTTGCTGCACGAGCTGATCTCGCGGTACTTCTGCTGGCCGGGCAGCCAGACCTCCAGGTCGTAGGTCTTGGCCGCGCTGAAGCCCATGTCGCCGGTGCACAGCACCACCTTGCGGTAATGCAGGCCCAGGCCCTGGAGCACCGCCTCGGCGTTGGCGGTCAGCTCCTCCAGGTGGGCGTAGCTTTCTTCTGGCCGCACGAAGCGCACCAGCTCCACCTTGTCGAACTGGTGCTGGCGGATGAGCCCGCGCACGTCCTTGCCGTGGCTGCCGGCCTCGGCCCGGAAGCAGGGCGTGTAGGCGGTGTAGCAAATGGGCAGGTCCTCGGCCGAAAGCACCTCGTCCAGGTGCAGGTTGGTCACCGGCACCTCGGCGGTGGGGATCAGCCAATAATCGGTGCCCTGGAGCCGGAACAGGTCCTCGGCGAACTTGGGCAACTGGCCGGTGCCGGTCATGGCCCGGCTGTTGACCATGAAGGGCGGCAGTATCTCGGTGTAGCCGTGCTTGGTGGTGTGCAGGTCCAGCATGTAGGCGGTGATGGCCCGCTCCAGGCGGGCGCCCGCGCCCCTCAGCACCGCAAACCGCGCACCGGTGATCTTGGCCGCCCGCTCGAAGTCGATGATGTCCAGGGCCTCGCCGATGTCCCAGTGGTTGAGCGGCTCGAAATCGAAGACGGGTTTGTCGCCCCAGACCGCCGCCACCGGGTTGTCTTCCTCGCCCGCGCCCACCGGCACCGAGGCGTGGGGCAGGTTGGGGATGGTCAGCAGCAGGGCGTCGAGCTGGTCCTGGACCGTCTTGAGCTCGTCCTCCAGGGCCTTGATCCTCTGCCCCACTTCCTTCATCTCGGCGTAGACCGGGGCCAGGTCTTGGCCGGCCGCTTTTTGCTGCTTGGCCTTGCCCACCTGGGCGCTGACCTCGTTGCGCCGGGCGCGCAGGCCCTCCAGCTCCGGCAGCAGGTCGCGCCGGCGCTGGTCCAGGGCGGCGAAGCCGTCCAAGTCCACCGCGGCCCGGCGGTTTTCACAGGCCTGGCGCACCGCGGCCAGGTTGTCGCGCACGAACTTCAGGTCCAGCAAGCTTCGGCTCCCCGCTGGGGCGCGGCGACAGCGCATGCCCAGCCAAATCCACAAGATATGGCCCGCCACGAAAGTAGCACACCAGATGGCGGGTGTCAAACCGCAAACCCGCGCCCGACGGCGCGGCCAAGGCAAATTTTACCGCCAAACCAGCCAATTGGCCAGCCAAGCTCACATTGGCTGACAGTCTACTTTAACTAACCAACCTATGTCAGCGAAAATCTAGACCGCCCGCCAGCCGGGCCTCGCCACCGCGCCGGGGGCGTTTTTTGCTTGTGGCCTCCAGACAAAGCATCTATATTGTAGCTACAATTTAGCGCTGACTCGGCGCGCCTGACGGGCAGCCCGCCCCATGCCGCCGGAGTTGGTCACACCAGCCCTTCGCAGGGAGCAAAGCATGGGAAAGGTCGCCATCATCGGGGTGGGGCAGTCCGCCTTCACCCGCGGATACCCCGGCTCCATCCGCGAGCTGGCCTTCGAGGCCTTCAAGGAGGCCATGACCGACGCCGGCATCAAGAGCGCCGACGTGGACGCCTCGGTGGTCTGCTCGGCCCCGGAGTATGACAAGCAGCGCAGCCCGGCCGGAGTCATGGCCGAGTACCTGGGGCTAACCCCCGCCCCCACCTTCTACGCCGAGACGCTGTGCAGCAGCTCCTCCACCGGCCTGAAGCTGGCCTACTCCCTGGTCAAGTCCGGCCTGCACAGTTGCGTGCTGGTGCTGGGCTTCCAGAAGATGAGCGAGATCACCAGCGCCGAGAGCCAGGAGCGCATGGGCCGCGGGGCCGACATCCAGTGGGAGAGCCCCTTTGGCACCATGATGCCGGCCTACTACGCCATGTACGCCCGCGCCTACCTGAAGCAATACGGCGTGACCGAGGAGGATCTGGCCCTGATCCGGGTCAAGGCCGCCCACTACGGGGCCATGAACCCCAAGGCCGGCTTCAAGAAGGCCGTGGACGTGCCCACCTGCCTGGCCGCCGACCCGGTGGCCAGCCCGCTGAAGGTCTTCGACTGCTGCGCCAACGCCGACGGCTCCTCCTGCTTCATCGTGGCCAGCGAGGAGCGGGTCAAGAACTTCGGCGTCAAGAAGCCGGTGTGGGTGCTGGGCGTGGGCGCGGCCAGCGCGCCGGTCAACATGGCCGGCCGCGATCTTTTCACCGGCCTCAAGGTGGCCCAGCTGGCCAGCCAGGAGGCCTACAAGATGGCCGGCATCGGGCCCAAGCAGGTCAACGTGGCCGAGGTGCACGACTGCTTCACCATCGCCGAGATGATGGCCTATGAGAACCTGGGCTTCGCCGAGCCCGGCCAGGGCAAGGAGCTGATCCGGGCCAAACAGACCTATGCCGAGGGCTCCATCCCGGTCAACGTGGACGGCGGCCTCCTCAGCAAGGGCCATCCCATCGGCGCCACCGGCGGCAGCCAGATCCGCACCGTGGTGCTGCAACTGCGGGACGAGGCCGGGGCCATGCAGGTCAAGGACCCGCAGATCGGCCTGGTGCACAACATCGGCGGCGTGGGCCTCTACGGCAACGTCAGCATTCTGGGGAGGTAAGAGCCATGGCCAAGGAGAAGAAGGAAGCCGACCTGCGCTTCAACCGCTTCGGCACCGTGGCCTTCACCGCCACCACCAAGGTCAACGACTTCATCGACCACCTGGAAAAGGGCGAGGTCTGCGGCACCAAGTGCAAGACCTGCGGCATGGTCTTTTTCCCGCCCCGGGCCGACTGCTATTCCTGCCTCAGTAGCGACATGGAGTGGTTCCCGGTGCAGGGCCTGGGCAAGCTCGTCACCTACAGCCAGCTCATGTACGCGCCGGTGGGCTTCACCGACGACGTGCCCTACGTCATCGCGGTGCTGGACTACGGCGACTACAAGGTCTTCGGCCGCATCGGCAACGTGCCCTTCGAGCAGTTGGCCATTGGCATGGAGCTGAAGACCGAGGCCAACCCCCTGAAGGGCGGCCAGATCAATTACGTCTTCAATCGGGCGTAGACGCGGCGATCAGCCCCGCCGGCCCGCGCCAGCGCGGGGGCGGGCAAGATGCAACGGGCGGCTCGGCCATGCGCCGGGCCGCCCGCGTTATTTCGCAGTCGGGCTTGAAACACCTGCTATTTGTGGGCATATTTAATTTATGGCCCCCGCCGCCGCGACGGCCCGCGGTGGGGCCTCCACCACCTGCCCCAGCCAAGGAAAGGAGACGGCAATGCGCAATAAAAAAGATCGGTTGACCCACCGGATGCCTGGACCGCCCTGGCCGCCGCCCTAAGTTTGGCCCTGGTCGCCCCGGGCCTGGCCGCCGAAACCCCGGCCCCCGCCCCGTGAACCGCCCCGGGATTGCCGGAGACTCCGATTCTTGAGAGGATGGGGTCATGGGCAAGCAAAGCAGATATTCACCAGAGGTAAGGGAGCGGGCGGTTCGGCTGGTGTCGGAGCACACCGGGGAAT
>JBMORH010000086.1:0-135470 GCA_049322275.1 Thermodesulfobacteriota bacterium | reverse complement strand
CGACCTTGAACTTGGCCGAGTGCCGCCGACGGGACACTGCCTGACCATTGCTCTGTTTGCTCATGGATCACCTCTCCAGCGAAATTTACTCGCTTACCAAGGTGTCCGCAAAACCTGGGCAGGATCAAATTTTGGGGGTCCACCTCTGGCATAAGCGGGCCGACAGTTGCGCGACCATAAACAGGCCCAAATCGCGCCGCGTGCTTCCTATATGCTTCCTGTAAAAATTAAGGGCCTAGGCGTTTAAAGCCTAAGCCCTTGATCTTTCTGGCTCCCCGGGCCGGACTCGAACCAGCGACAGGGTGGTTAACAGCCACCTGCTCTACCGACTGAGCTACCGGGGAATGGTGTCGGCAGGCGGTTATTTACCATAACCCCCTGGAGCCGTCAACCTAACCGGGACAGAGGCCGACCAGGGGCGAGCGTGGGGTTGCCAAGACCGGCCATCCAGGGTATAGAAGGGACGCTGGTTATGCCAGGCCAAGCGGCCATCCCGACCAGGGCGGGGTGGCCGTTAATTTTTTGGAGGCGCCCATGGCGACGCGTCTGACCGTTTTAGCCTGTTATTTCATTGTGGTGCTGGCCCTGGGCCTACTGGCCAAAAGCCGGCTGAAGGACGACCCCGCCCAGTATTTCCTGGCCGGCCGGGGCCTGCGCACCTTCGTGCTCATCGGCACCATGGCCGCCACCAACTTCAGCGCCTTCACGGTGTTTGGGGCTTCGGGCGCGGGCTACCGCGACGGGCTGGCCTTTTTCCCCATCATGGCCTTCGGCACCGGCTTCATGGCCCTGAGCTTTTGGATCATCGGCCGCCGAGTCTGGGAATGGGGCCGGCGCGAGAATCTGGTCACTCCGGCCGAACTGGTGGGGGCCATATATGGCCACCGCGGGCTGTCGGCGCTCTTCGCCCTGGTGCTGGTGGTCTTCACCGTGCCCTACCTGGCCCTGCAACCCCTGGCCGGGGGCCTGGTGCTGAAGGAGCTTTTCGGCCTGCCGCAATGGGCCGGGGCCGGCGTCGTCACCCTGGTCATCGCGGCCTACACCATGCGCGGCGGGTTGCGGGCCGTGGCCTGGACCGACGTGTTCCAGGGCCTGCTCATGGTGGGTTTGATGCTGGCCGCCCTGGTGGCGGTGGCCGGGGCCGAGGGCGGTCTGGCCAAGGCCTTCGGCCGGGTGCACGCTGAACACCCGGAGCTTTTCAGCCGGCCGGGCGGGCAGGGGGTGTACCTGCCGGGAGTCTGGTTCAGCTACCTTCTGCTCTGGTTCTATTGCGACCCCATGTTCCCCCAACTATTCCAGCGCTTCTACTCGGCCAGGAGCCCGCGCGGCCTGGCCCGCACCGCCATGTGGTACCCGGCCATCTGCACCCTGGTCTTCGCCCTGCCCATCATGTTGGGCCTCTTGGGCCGGCTGGAGTTCGGCGGTCTCGCCGGCAAGCAGGCCGACAACATCCTGCCGATGCTGGCCACCCGCATCGGCGGCGATCTTTTGGGCGCCTGCATCCTGGCCGCGGGCCTGGCGGCGTTGATGTCCACCATGGACTCGCAATTGCTGACCCTGTCCTCGATCTTCACCCGCGACCTGCTGCCCCTGATCCGCGGCGATAAAGAGGTTTCGCCGTTGTGGGGGCGGGTTTTCGTGCTGGTGCTGGCCCTGGCCGGGCTGGCCTTGGCCGCCAACCCGCCGGCCAGCATCCTGCAGATCGCCACCTGGGCCTTCACCGGCTTCGCGGTGCTTTTTCCCACCGTGTTCTTCGGGCTATATCTGCCCAGACCCCGCGCGGCGGCCGGGCTGGCATCCATCCTGGCCGGCCAGGGCCTGACCCTGGCCTACGCCGCCGGCTGGCTGGCGGCCCCGGATGGCTTCCTGGCCGCGGTGCCGGTGATGGCGTTGTCCACCGTGGCCTACCTGACCGTGCATTTAGCCCTGGGCTCATCCGGTCGGCCCCAGGTCTCAACCCGGGCCTGGCGCTTCGCGGCCGTCTTCGCCCTGATCTTCGCGGCAGGCCAAGACTACTGGCGCTGGGACAAGGTGGGCGATCTCTGGCTGGGGCTGCCGACGTGGGCCTGGTACTTCGTGGGGCTTTCGGGGTTGCAGACCCTGGCCACGTATTGGTGGCTCAGGCCCCGGCGCGGCCGGGGCTCCGGGTCGGAGTAAGGGCCTTTACAGCCAAGGCCGCAGCCAGTATGCTTGCCCGCGGGCTTTTTGATTTGCTATCTGCCTGTGGACGGTGGCAAAAGCCGCCTTGGCCCGCCAGGGCGGAGCATCGCGCCCGTCCCCATGGCCAGGAGAAGCGCCCGTGTGGTTCAAAGCGCGTCATGAGCGCCTGCTCGGCCGGGAAGACCGCAAGCCGCGCTCGGTTTTCCGCGAATATTTCGAGGCCCTGCTCTGGGCGGTCATTCTGGCCCTGGTCATCCGCACCTTCGTGGTCCAGGCCTTCAAGATTCCCTCCGGCTCCATGAAGCCCACCCTGCTTATTGGCGATCACCTGCTGGTGAGCAAGTCGTCCTATGGCGTGAAGCTGCCCTTCAGCGATCGCATGCTGATTCCCCTGGGCGCGCCCGAACGCGGCGACATCGTGGTCTTCAAGTTCCCGGAGGACCGCGACAAGGATTTCATCAAGCGGGTGATAGGCCTGCCCGGCGAGTCGCTGGAGGTGCGCAATAAGCAGGTCTACATCGACGGCCGGCCCCTGGACGATCCCTGGGGGCGCTATTCCGACCGGGTGATCCTGCCTCCCGGCGTGCAGCCGCGCGACAATTTCGGCCCGGTCAAGGTGCCGCCGGACAACTACTTCGTGATGGGCGACAACCGGGACCAGTCCTATGACTCGCGCTTCTGGTTCGGGGGCAAGGGAGGCTTTGTGCCCATGAGTGACATCCTGGGCCGCGCGGTCATCATCTACTGGTCCTGGGAAGACGAGTCCTTCGGCGTGCGTTGGTCGCGCATCGCCAGTCTGATTCGCTGAACATCCTCAGTCCTCAGGCTCGCACCTGCCCGCCTTCTGCCCCATGAAGACGCTGCGGCAGTAGGGGCATTCCCAGACCAGCAGCCGCTCCATGCGCGACCAAAGCCTGTGGTGCAGCCTGTAGGCCCGCTCCCGGCGGGGGCTGTGGGCCCCGCAGACGGGGCAGCGCAGATCGCGCCCCCGGTAATTGGCCAAACGGATGACCAGGCGACGCAGCAGGCCGTTGCGTCCGCCCCGGCGCAGGGAGCGATGCTCGCGCCAGGTCAGCCAGAGCCTGGCTCGGCAGTCGCGGCAGCGATAGGGCAGCCTGCGGATGAAAAATCCTTGCAGTCGCGTCCAAAACGAGGTGCGCCGGGAAAGGCGCAGGTGGCGACCGCCGCAACTGGGACAGGCGAGCGGCTCCGATTCGTTCATGTCCACTCAGGAAGCTTATAGTCTCGTGGATGTGGGAAGGCTCGCATGGACTCCCCCCAAAAACAGGCGGCGTGGCGGTCCGGCGTGGCGGCCCTCCACGGCCGCGCAGATTATATCCGAATCTGCGGTGGAAGCCAGGGGTAATAATATCAGGTCGGCGATGGCGCCTGGTTGGATGAAGCCAAAATGACCGGCCAACCCCAATGCCTGCGCCCCGCCGGCGGTGGCCATGGCCAGGATGGCTTCTGGCTCCAGATCTGGGCAGGCCGTGCGCACAGCGGCCATTTCACCCCACAAGGATAGATCCGGCGTGCTGGCCAGGGAATCGGTGCCCAGGCACAGGTTCACCCCCTGGCGTTGGGCCGCGGCCACGTCGGCGATGGCCCCGGTGAGCCCCAAGTTGGAGCGGGGGCAGACGCAGAGCGAGGCCCCGGCCTGGGCCACCCGCCTCAGTTCGTCGCGATCAAGCTGCACGCCGTGCACCAAGAGGGTCCGTTGGTCCACCACGCCCAGGGCCAGCAGATGATCCAGGGGCCGCGCGGCCTGCAAGTCCAGGCTGTCGCGCATCAGCCCTCGACCGCGCAGGAAGCCGGCCAGGCGCTGGCCTTCGGCCCCTTCTCCGGCGAGGTACTCCATCTCGGCCCGCGACTCGGCCAGATGGATGCAAAACGTCATCGCGCCGGCCTTGGCCTTGAGCGCGCGCATGCGCCAGGCCGGGATGGAGTAGGGCGCGTGGGCGGCCACGGCCTGGGCGCTGAGCACGCCTTCTTGCCAGGTCAGTTCCGGAGCGGGCGGCTCGGCCCGGCTGGGGCCGATGGCCTCGAACAGGCTCAGCGCGTGCAGGCCCGCCCGCCGGGCGATCTGGCGGGCGCGGCCGGTGTTGGTGATGTCGCCCACCAGGACCGTGCCGCTGGCCAGGGCCTGGCGCACTGCGGACTCCACCGCCACCTCGGCGGCCTGGTGGTCGTGGCCGGGCCGGGCCGCCACCAGGGCCTCCAGCCAGCCCACGAAGTCTCCGGCCGGCGGCGGGACCGCACCGGCCAGAAACGACAGCTCCAGGTGGGTGTGGGCGTTGACCAGGCCGGGCAGGATGAGGCCCTCGCCCAGGTCCTCGCGTCTGGCGTCGGCCGGGGGGCGCCGGCATAACTCGCGCACGCGGCCGTTCTCCACCACCACCCAGACCCCGGCGCGCAACTCGCCCGGCCCGGCCCAGAGCCAGGACGCGCGATAGGCGATGGCCCGTGCGGAGGCGGGGGTCATAGCAGGCGGTAGTGCATGTCGCGCTGGCGGGCTTGGTAGCCCATATCCTCGGCCAGGCGCACCAGCTCGGCGCGGTCCAGGCGGAAGCTGACCCCGGCCGCGGCCACCACGTTCTCCTCGATCATGGTCGAGCCCAGGTCGTCGGCTCCGAAGGATAGCGCCACCTGGGCGATCTTGGCCCCCTGGGTGACCCAGCTCGCCTGGAGGTGGGGGAAGTTGTCCAAGAACAGGCGGGCGAGGGCCAGCATGCGCAGGTATTCGGCCGCCGTGGCCGGGCTCAGGTGGGCCAGGGCGGTGTTGGCCGGCTGGAAGGACCAGGGGATGAAGGCGGTGAAGCCGCCCCGGCCTTGCGCGAGGCTGCGGTCCTGGAGTTCTCGCAGGCGGGCCAGGTGCTCGATGCGCTCGGAGGGCGTCTCCAGGCTGCCGAACATCATGGTGGCGGTGGTCATCAGGCCGCGCGCGTGGGCCAGGGCCATGACCTCCAGCCATTCATCGGCGCTGCACTTGCCCGGCGCGATGGCCGCGCGCACCCGGTCCACCAGGATCTCGGCCCCGCCGCCGGGGATGGAGTCCAGGCCGGCGGCGATGAGCATGTCCAGGGCCTCGTCCAATTCCACGCCTTCCAGCGCGGCCATGTGCACCACCTCCGGCGGCGACAGACCGTGGATGTGGATGGGAAAGCGCTGTTTGATGGCCCGGAAGGTCTCGCAGGTGGTGGTTAGGCCGATCTGCGGGTGCAGGCCGCCCTGGATCAGTATCTGGGTGCCGCCCAGGGCCAGGGTCTCCTCGATCTTGCGGAAAAGCTCATCGCGCGTGAGCACGTAGCCGCCCGCGCCCCCCGGCGGCCGGAAAAAGGCGCAGAAGCGGCAGCCGGAGAGGCAGACGTTGGTGGTGTTGATGTTGCGGTCCACCACGTAGGTGACCACGGGCGCGGGGTTGTGGCGCAGGCGGGCCTGGTGGGCCAGGCGCCCCAGGGTCAGCAGGTCGGCCCCCTCCCACAGGGCCAGGGCCGCCTGCGGGCTCAGGCGCAGGCCCCGCCGGGCGGCGTCCAGGCCGGCGTCCAGGCCGGCGGTCGGTTCTTCCGGGCCGGCGGCTTGAGGCGCGGGGTCCGGGACGCTCACGCGCTCACCGGGCCGGACTCGCTGGCCGGCAGGTGGTTGTAGAAGCTGTCGCGGCGCACCGGTCTGAACCCCGCCGCCCGGATCATGCGGCGCAGCTCGGCCTCGGTCAGGCCCAGGGCGGTGGTGGCCCCGGCCATGTGGGTGATGCGCTCCTCCACGATGGTGCCGTCCAGGTCGTCGGCCCCAAAGGAGAGCGCCACCTGGGCCAGCTTCTCGCCCAGCATCACCCAATAGGCCTTGACGTGGGGGAAGTTGTCCAGAATCAGCCGGCTGGCCGCGATGACCCGCAGATCGTCCAGGCCGCTGGTGGCCGGCTGGTCGAGCTTGGTGTTGTGGGCGTGGAAGGCCAGGGGGATGAAGGCCGAGAAGCCGCCGCTGACGTCTTGCTGACGGCGCAGGGCCAGCAGGTGCTCCACCCGCTCGGCCGGGGTCTCGATATGGCCGTAGAGCATGGTGGCGTTGGTGGGGATGCCCAGGCCGTGGGCCAGGCCGCTGATCATCAGCCAGCGCGCGGCGCTGGTCTTTTTGGGGCAGAGCTTCTCGCGCACCCGCGGGCTGAATATCTCGGCCCCGCCGCCGGGCATGGCCGCCAGACCGGCGGCCCGCAGCCGTTCCAGAACCTGCAAGGGGACCAGGCCGGAGAGGCTGGCCAGATGGTCGATCTCCACCGGGGTGAAGGCCTTGAGGGTGGCCTGGGGGCAGGCCTGGGCCAGGGCGCGCAGGAGGTCTTCGTAATAGGCCAGGGGCAGGTCGGGGTGGCAGGAGCCCACGATGTGCAGCTCGTCCACCCTGAGGCCGGCCGCGGCCTTGGCCGCCGCCTCGGCCGGGTCGAGCAGGAAGGCTCCGTCCTGGCCGTGGTCGCGCCAGAAGGCGCAGAAGGCGCATTGGTTGACGCAGACGTTGGAATAGTTGACGTGGCGGTTGAGGACGTAGAAGGCCAGGTCCTGGTTGTGGTGCCGGCGCACGGCCGTGGCCAGGGCGCCCAAGCCGATCAGGTCGCGGCTGGTCATGAGCGCCAGGCCGTCTTCGAACTCCAGGCGCTGGCCGGCGGCCAGTTTTTGGGCCACCGGCTTCAGGGCCGGATCGGAGACCAGGTTCTTGTCCACCGCCAGGGGCGGCAGGGGGGCCGCCGCGAACTGGGCCAGCGGCGCGGTGCCGGAGACAGGCATGGTTGGGCTGGCTCCCTGGCGGCCCTGGGGCCGCGGCTGAGGTTTCGCCTGGGGGCGGGTCTGCCAGTGACCAGGTGGTCACAATATTAGGCCCCCGCCGCCGGCCTGGCAACCCTTTTCCGCGCTAATTTGTGCAGTTGGCTATAGCCCGCCCTTGATGAAACTGAGCAGGCCGCCGGCGGCCAAGAGGGCGCGCTCGCGGGGGCTGGCCTGGAGGATCAGGCGCAAGGGCCGGCCGGACAACATGGCCGTTATCTCCTGGTCGCCGGCCAAGATGGCCGCGCGCAGGCCGGTGAACTCCAGGCGCAGGCCGGGCGCGATGCGGTCGTAGTCGGCCGGGTCGGCCAGGACCAGGGGGACGATGCCGAAGTTGACCAGGTTGGCCCGGTGGATGCGGGCGAAGGATTTGGCCAGCTTGACCTGGACGCCCAGGAAGCGCGGGGCCAGGGCGGCGTGCTCGCGGCTGGAGCCCTGGCCATAGTTTTCGCCGCCCACCACCGCCGCCGGCGCGGCGGCCTGGGCCTTTTGGGCGAAATCCGGCTCCACCGCGCTGAAGACGAAGCGGCTGATGGCCGGGATGTTGGAGCGCAGGGGCAGTATCCGGCTGCCGGCCGGCATGATGTGGTCGGTGGTGATGTTGTCGCCCACCTTGAGGACCACCGTGCAGGTGATGTCTTCCGGCAGCGGCCCCAGCTCCGGGAAGGGCGCGATGTTGGGTCCGCGCAGCACGGCCACGCCGGAGCCGTCGGCCGGGGGAGGGGCCAGGGCCTCCGGCCGCGCGTCCGGGGTGGGGGGGATCGCCGGCGGCGCGCCCAGGGCGCGCGGGTCGGCGATGCGGCCGGCCAGGGCGGTGGCCGCGGCCACCTGGGGGCCGCAGAGATAGACCGCGTCGTCCTGGGCGCCGGAGCGGCCGGGGAAGTTGCGCGGGAAGGTGCGCAGGCTGGCGGTGCCGGTGGCCGGGGCCTGGCTCATGCCGATGCAGCCCAGGCAGCCGGACTGGAAGACGCTGGCCCCGGCCGCGAGCAGGTCCATGAGCCCGCCGGCGGCCAGGGTCTGGGCCAGGGCCTGGCGCGAGCCTGGGTTGACGTAGAGGTTCACGCCCTGGGCCAGGCGCTTGCCCTTCAGGGCCAGGGCCACGGTCATCAGGTCCTCGTAGGAGCCGCCGCCGCAGGAGCCCACGATCACCTGCTCCACGGCCACGTCGCTGAGCTCGGCCGCCGGGCGCACCTTGTCCGGGCTGGAGGGGCAGGCCACCAGGGGCTCCAGGGCCGCCAGGTCGATCTCCTCCACGCGGTCATAGCCAGCGTCCGGATCGGCGGCCAGAGGCCGCCAGGTCTCGGATCGGCCCTGGGCGGCCAGGAAGGCGCGGGTGGCCTCGTCGCTGGGGAACAGGCTGGCCGTGGCGCCCAGCTCCGCGCCCATGTTGCAGATGGCCGCCCGGTCGCTGACCGATAGGCTCGCCACGCCGGGGCCGAAGTATTCCAGCACGAAGCCCAGGCCGCCCTTGACCGTGAGCCGGCGCAAGAGCTCCAGGATGACGTCCTTGGCCCCCACCCAGGGTTTGAGCGCGCCGCTGAGCCGCACCCCCAGCACGGCCGGGCAGGCCAGGAAGAAGGGGTGGCCGGCCATGGCCGCGGCCACGTCCAGGCCGCCAGCGCCCATGGCCAGCATGGCCAGGCCGCCGCAGTGGGGGGTGTGGGAGTCCGAACCCAGCAGGGTGGCCCCGGGGCGGGCGAAGTTGAGCAGGTGGAGCTGATGGCAGATGCCGTTGCCGGGCGGAGAGAACCACAGGCCGTAGCGGGCGGCGAAGCTGCGCAGAAAGCGGTGGTCGTCGGGGTTCTTGAAGTCGGTTTGCAGCAGGTTGTGGTCCACGTAGGAGACCGAGACCTCGGTGCGCACCCGGTCGAGCCCCAGGGCCTCGAACTCCAGCGCGGCCAGGGTGCCAGTGGCGTCCTGGGTCAGGGTCTGGTCGATGGCCAGGGCGATCTCGCGGCCGGGGACGGGCTCGCCTTCGCGCAAGTGGGCGGCGATGATCTTCTGGGTGAGGTTCAGGGCCATGCTTCTCCTCGGCTGCGGTCGGACAGGCGTGTGCTTGGCGGGATTTTAGGCCCTGGCGGCTGGCTGCGCAACCGCGCGTATCCGCCCGGCCGCCCCAAAAAAAGGCCCACGCCGGGGGAGGCGTGGGCCGACTGGCGCCGGATGGTCAGTCCGGCTGGGGGGAGGTGGGGGCGTGGTTTATCAGGCCACCATGGCCTTGCGCTGGCGGGCCAGGCCGGCCCCGATCTCGCAGTTGCGGCAGGCCACCAGGTTCATCTTGAAGACGAAGAGGTGGAAAGGCTCGGCGCCGATGGTGGACCACTTGGGCTCGTTGGCCGCCTGGTGGCGCTTGACGCAGGCCGCGGGCATCAGGCGCAGGTTGCCGGGCTGGTGCGGACAGGTGATGAGGGCCTCCGGGTTGTCCTGCAACCAGGCGCTGACATCCAGGCTGGGATTGAAGCGGGGGGACTTGCCGCGGCTCTTCTTGGCTCTGCGCATGATCTGCTCCCTACTCCACGATGATCTGGGTGGTCCGGCTTCGCACTCAGCCAATGGCAAGCTGCGTGCCAAGACTAGCCGGCTGGCGGCCTCCGCGGGAGTCATGCCAAAAACATGTCATGATTACAGCCAGTAATCCGCATGGGCCGGCGCTTGGCGTTTACTGGTCGCCTGGTTGGCGGCGCTTCGCCCGGCCGGCGAACATGCGCCGAAAACCGGACATATGACGGATTCCGGTCAGTGTGGTCAACCGCGATCAAACACGGGGAAATGTTTCCCGGTTCGGCCGCGCCTCGCGGAGTATGTCCGATTTCGGACAGAAAGGGCCCGGCAGATGGCCCTAACCCCGCGTAAACAGGTGGGGGTCGGTGGCACTTTTTTTGCTCTACATAAGGAGAAACCGGAAATACACCAATGCGAGCTCACCAGCCGCCGAAAAGGGCGGAAGGTTAGGTTGCGTCCTGGGCGCGGGCCGCGGCGCGGGGCCTGGGCCAGGGGAGGTGGAGATGGAATTGCGGGTGGTGGTGGTGGAAAAGGATCCCGTGGTGGCCCGGCTCTATCGCGAGGAGCTGGGCGAGGCCGGATTCGCGGTCCAGGTGCTGCCGGACATCGAGGTGGCGGTGGTGCGCCTGGCCCAGGAGCCCGCCCAGGTGGTGGTCACCGATCTGGGCTCGACCGGCGGACGCTTCAAGCGCTGGCTGCCCCAGGTGCGCCAGGTGCACGGCGGCCCCGTCTTCTTGCTGGGCCGCACCCTGGAGACCCCGCCCCAGGAGGACGGCGAGCTGCGCATCATGCCCAAGACCTCCGACGTCGCCCCCCTGATCGCCTCCCTGCGCAGCGAGGCCCTGCGCCTGTCCTGGTCCCGGGCCGTGACGCCCACCTGCTAGGCGGGACGCGGCCCGTCCTCGCGGGGCCCTCCGGGGCCCCGATTATTTTTGCCCTGGTTTTGCCACGTCCGCCGGGCGGTGTGCTATCCTCAGCCTTGAACCGGTAGCCATCCCGCGCCCTGAATCACCTCCGGAGGACGCCCCCATGCCCGCGCCCCTCGCCCCGCTCAAGCCCAAGGACCTGCGCCGCGAGTTCGACCCCAGGCTGGTGCCCTTTGACACCAGCGACCAGATGCCCGAATGCATGGAGCCGGTGGTGGGCCAGGACCGGGCCAAGGAGGCCCTGGAGTTCGGCCTGGCCATGCGCGACATGGAATATCACGTATTCGTGGCCGGCAACCAGCGCACCGGCAAGACCCACCTGGTGCGCAGTTTCGTGGAGCGCATCGCGCGCCAGGAGCCGCCCCCGCCCGACTGGGTCTACGTACACAATTTCCGCAAGCCCGACCAGCCCCGCGCCCTCCGGCTGCCCACCGGCGAGGGCAAGGCCTTCGCCAAGGACATGGCCGGGCTGGTGGAATGGCTGAAGAACAAGCTGCCGGCCATTTTCGAAAGCGATGATTACAGTGCGGCCCGCGAGGAGCTGGTCAACGCCTTCAAGCGCAACCGCGCCGAGCTGTTCCAGGGCCTGGACCAGGAGGCCCGCGAGCGGGGCTACCTGCTGCGCTTCGAGGCCACCGGCATCATGATGGCCCCCATGGGCGAGGACGGCGAGCCCATGGCCGAGGCCAGCATCCGCGAGCTGGGCGAGGAGAAGCGGGCCGAGCTGCGCGCCAAGAGCGATTATCTCCAGCAGCGGGTGGGCGAGGTGCTGCGCCAGGTGGGGGCCAACGAGAAGGAGCTCAACGCCGCCCTGCGCGAACTGGACCGCACCACGGTGCTGGCCGCGGCCGGCCACGTGCTGGACGAGCTGTTCGACAAGTACGCCGAGCAACGCGAGGTGCTGGTCTACCTGGAGCAGGTGCGCGAGGACATCGCCGACAACTACGAGCGTTTCAAGAAGAAGGAGCAGCCGCAGCTGCCCTTCGCCATGCCCACCGACGAGCATAGCTTCCGCGAGTACCAGGTTAACGTCTTCGTGGACAACTCCGACACCGAGGGCGTGCCAGTGGTGGTGGTCAACCACCCCACCCATCCCAACCTCTTCGGCCGCATCGAGCGCCAGGCCCAGTTCGGCGCGCTGGTCACCGACTTCACCCTGCTCCGGGCCGGGGCCCTGCACAAGGCCAACGGCGGCTACCTGGTGCTGCCGGCCCTGGAGCTGCTGCGCCTGTGGCTGCCCTGGGAGGCCTTGAAGCGGGCGCTCAAGGAGCGCCAGGTGGTGATGGAGGACGTTTTGGAGCAGATGGGCTTCATGGCCACCCGCACCCTGCGCCCGGAGCCGATCCCGCTGGACTTCAAGGTCGTCCTGGTGGGCGAGACCCAGCTATACCATCTGCTCTACGCCTATGACCCCCAGTTCCCCAAGCTGTTCAAGGTCCGCGCCCAGATGGCCGACCGCATGAACTGGGGGGAGGCCGAGGTGCAGGGCTTCATCAGCCACCTGTGCACCATCGGCCGCAACCGCAGCATGCTGCCCATCAACCGCCAGGCCGTGGCCCGGCTCATCGAGCTGGCCGCCGAGCTGGCCGGCGACCGCGAGCGGCTGACCCTGCAACTGGCCATGGTGGAGGACGTGCTCAAGGAGGCCAACTTTTTCGCCAACCAGGCCGGCCGCCAGGAGATCGGGGCCGACGAGGTGCAAAAGGCCGTGGACAAGCGGCGCCACCGGTCGTCCCTGATCGAGGAGCGCCTGCGCGAGGCGGTGACCCGCGGCTTCCTGAACGTGGAGACCGCCGGGGCCAGGGTGGGGCAGGTCAACGGCCTGGCCGTGATCGACCAGGGCGACCACGCCTTCGGCCAGCCGGGGCGCATCAGCGCCGCCTTGGGCCTGGGGCGCGAGGGGCTGATCAACATCGAGCGCGAGAGCGACCTCTCCGGCCCATTCCACACCAAGGGCGTGCTCATCCTGGCCGGTTTCCTGCGCGACCGCTACGCCAACGACGGCCCCCTGACGCTCACCGCCAGCCTGGTCTTCGAGCAGAGCTACGGCGGGGTGGACGGCGACTCGGCCACCATCGCCGAGGCCCTGGCCCTCATCAGCCGCCTCGCGGGGACGCCGCTGCGCCAGGATCTGGCCGTGACCGGCTCCATGGACCAGCACGGCAACGCCCAGGCCATCGGCGGGGTCAACGTGAAGATCGAGGGCTTCTTCCGCCTCTGCGAGGCCCGCGGCCTGACCGGAACCCAGGGCGTGGTCATCCCGGCGGCCAACGTCAAGAACCTGATGCTGCACCAGGACATCGTGGCGGCGGTCAAGAAGAAGAAATTCAACATCTACGCGGTGGAGCACCTGGACCAGGCCCTGGAGCTCTTCACCGGCCTGCCGGCCGGGGCGCGGGGCAAGTCCGGCAGGCACCCCAAGGGCACGGTCAACCACCTGGTGGAGCGGGAGTTGGAGCGCCTGCGCGAGCTGGCCCGCAAGTCGGCCAGCAAGCCGGCGGCCAAAAAGCCGGCCAAGGCCGGCGGCAAGCCCGCGGGCAAGGGGCGCAAGTAAACCACCGCCCGGTTCGGGGCGGCGGCTGGCAGAATCAGCGCGGCGGAGTCGGTGTTAGGCCGGCTCCGCCTTTTCTTCGCCCCGGGCCCGGCGGGCGCAGCGCTCGTCGGCCTGGAGCACCATCAGCTCCACCGGCTCGGCCACGCCCTTGAGGCTGGCGGTGAAGCTTCGCGCCACCTGGGCTCGGCACCCGCACAGGTCCACGAACTCCCGGCTGGCCACGATCTCGCCGGCCTCGGCCTGGGTCTCTATGCGCTGGGTCAGGTTGACCGGTCCGCCCACGATGCCGAACTTGGTGCGGGCGCGGCTGCCGATGTTGCCCACCACCACCTGGCCGGCGTTGAGGGCGATGGCCGTCTCCAGGCGGGGCAGGCCCTCGGCCTCGGCCTGGCGGTTGAACTCGTCGCTGGCCCGGCGCACGGCCAGGGCGCAGCACAGGGCCAGGCGGGCGGCCTCCTGGGGGCTCCGGTCCAGGCTGTCGAAGAAGGCCAGGGCGGCGTCGCCCAAAAAATCCACGATGATGCCCTGGTGGTCGGCGATGGCGGCGATCACGCCTTCCAGATAGCGGTTGACCACCTGGATGGTCCGCTCCGGCCCCAGTCCGGCGCTGACCTGGGTGAAGCCCCGGACGTCGGTCATCAGGATGGCCACCACCCGCGCCTCGCCGCCCAGGCGGCGGGCCTCCGGCCGGGCCATGAGCTTCTTGGCCACCGTCTCGTCCACGTAGCGTCCGAAGGTGTCGCGGATGTAGTCGCGCTCCTTGAGCCCGGCCAGCATCTGGTTGAAGCCCTGGGCCAGCCGGCCCACCTCGTCGCAACAGGCCTCCGGCGGCAGCTCGGCATAGTCCCCGCCGGCCACCCGGCCGGTGGCCCGGCTGATCATGGCCACCCGGCGGGCCACCCCGCCGGTGACGGCCAGGATGAGCAGGCTGACCAGGAGCACGGCGATGACCACGGCGGCGCTGTAGCTGGCCAGGAAGCTGAAGACCGGGGCCAGGACCCGGTCGCCGGGCGCGCTGAGCACCAGGAACCAGGGCGCGCGCTTGAGGCGATGGAAGCCCATCACCCGGCGGGCGGGGTGGCCGGAAAGCCGGGTGCCGGCGCTGTCGCGCGCGAAATCGGCCAGCACCGCCTGCTCCAAGGGGTCGCCTTCGCCGCCCAGGCGGCCGGTGCGGGGCGGGTCATAGCCATGGCTGGCCAGGATGGTCCCGTCCTCGGCCACCAGGAGCACCTGGGTGGACTGCCACCAGGACAAGGCTTGCAGGTCTTCCAGGAAGAAATCAAAGGCCATGTCCAGCTCGATCCGGCCGGACGGCTGGCCGTTTTCGCCCAGGACCGCGTAGGACAGGGTGACCAGCCTGCGGCCGGCCCCGGCGTCCAGGCGGGGACCCTCCAGCCGGGCCGGGGCCAACCGTCCCAGGCGCATCATGCCTCCACCGCCGCGCGGTTGGCCGTCGCCGCGTGCGGCCATGCCCATGCCCCGGCCGCCGCCGGAGCCCATCCTCGGCCCGGGCGCCGCACCGGCGGCGGGCTCGGCCGCGGCCACCCGCGCCCGCACCACCCCCGGCACCTGGGCCAGCAGATCCTGCCAGCCCGCGGCCGCCAGCTCCCGGCCGCCCTGGAGCGCGGCCACCACCCGCAGGGTCTCGTCGGGACGGGCCAGGCGCATGTCCACGGCGTGGGCCGCCTCCTCCAGGCTGAAGCGGGCCGAGGTGCGCCAGGAGTCCAGCAGGTGTTGGTGGATCTGCCAGAAGCCAACCAGGCCGGCCAGGCTGAGCACCAGGAAGACCGGGGCCAGGAGCAGGACGAAGAAGCGCTGCCGCAGGCTGTGGAAACGCATGCCAGCCTCCCTCCGGCCCGGCGGCCGGAGCGGGTGAGGGATGCATTCAGTTTAGTTGTTGGCGGCCGGGTTGTCTTGCGGCGGTTGCAGGCCGAGCTTGTCGATCTTGCCGTAGAGGGTGGAGCGGGCGATGCCCAGGCGCTTGGCCGCCTGGTATTTGTTCCAGCCCGCCTGCTCCAGGGCCGCCAGGATTATGCGCCGCTCATGGTCCAGGAGGCTGCCGCTGGCCGCCGCCGGGGACGGGGCATCGTCGCCCTGGTGCATGGCCGGGGGCAGGTGCTCCACCTCCACCACCTCGCCCCGGCACATCAGGGCGGCGCGCTCCACGGCGTTGCGCAGCTCGCGCACGTTGCCCGGCCACTGGTAGCTAATCATGCGGTTGAGGCATTCGCGCGAGAAGCCCAGGATGGGCTTGCCCAGCTTCTCGGTCTGGCGGCGCAGAAAGTGATGGGCCAGGAAGGGGATGTCCTCGTTGCGCTGGCGCAGGGGCGGCACCTCCAGGCGCACCACGTTGAGGCGGTAGTAAAGGTCCTCGCGAAACAGGCCCCGGTCGACCATGTCCCGGAGCTCCTTGTTGGTGGCCGCCACGATGCGCACGTCGGCGGCCAGGGTCTGCTCCCCGCCCACCCGCTCGAACTCGCGGTCCTGGATGACCCGCAGCAGGGCCAACTGGGTCAGCGGGCTGATCTCGGCCACCTCGTCCAGGAAGATGGTGCCGCCCTTGGCCAGCTCGAAGCGCCCGGCCTTGCGCCGGATGGCTCCGGTGAAGGCGCCCTTCTCGTGGCCGAAGAGTTCGGAGCCGAGCAGGGTCTCCGGATAGGCCGAGCAGTTGACCACCACCCAGGGGCCGGCGGCGCGCTTGCTGAAGCGGTGGATGGTCTCGGCCAGGAGACCCTTGCCGGTGCCGGACTCGCCCTCCAGAAGCACCGTGGTGTCGGTGGCCACCACGTTGTCCAACAGGTCGGCCATCTCCTGCACCTTGGCCGACCCACCCATGACCTTGACCAGGTGGCGGCGCATCTCCAGGGTGCGCTGGGCCTGCTGGCGGCCGAAACGCTCGCTGCTGAGGTTCTCATAAAGCGCCCGGATGCGCAGCATCACCCGCACCCGGCTCAGCATGGTCTCCACGTCCACTGGCTTGGTCAAAAAGTCCTCGGCCCCCAGCTCCAGGGCCTCCAGGGCGTGGGCCTTGTCGCTCAAGGCCGAGAGCACCACCACCGGCACGTAGCGCAGGCGGCCGTCGCCCTTGATTTGTCTAAGGACCTCCCAGCCGCTGAGGCCGGGCAGGATCAGGTCCAAAAGCACCAGGTCGAAGTCGTTGGCGGCCAGGGCCTGCAAGGCCGACTCTCCGTCCGGGCAGACCTCGGCCTGGAAACCCTCGGATTCCATCAGGGCGCGGAAAAAGAGCGCGCTGTCGGGCTCGTCCTCCACGATGAGGATCTGGGCGTCGGTCTTGATGCGCGGCAGGGCCGGGTCGGCCACGGCGGACCTACTCCGGGGCCAGGGCGCAGGCGCGGCAGGCCTGGGCCAGGCGCTCCAGGGCCAGGTCCTGGTTCAGCTCCGGCCGGGGGGCGCCCTGGCCGCTGAGCCCTTGCCCCTGGGTGAGCAGTTGGGGACAGGTGCCGGCGCTGAGATGGGCGCAACGGGTCCAAAGGGGATCGGTTTCCAAGGGGATCCTCCGGCGCGGGCGGTTAATTCCAGATTTGCGCCAGGATTGTATCATTTTCGGACAGTGGGGGCAAGGCATACGCCAAGCGCCGCCGCCAGGGGGCAAGCCCAACCCCTGGAAGCCAGCGCTATTTCGGACACCCCTCGGCAGCCAGCGTCAGGTTTGATCGCCGGTATTTAGCTCCGCGGACCAGCCGTCAGCTCCAAGGGCAAGCCGGCGCTGGGGCTGGCGATCGTGGTGGTGGTGAAGCTAGTCGTCCACTGCGCCGATCGAGGCTCCCGCGGCGGCCATGTACCGTATCGGCACCCATTCCGCCGTAGTTAGATTTAACGCATGCACAAAAACCCATCCATCGTTGGCGCTGGCCGGAGCGAGTCGGGCTTGCCAGGCGCCGGCCGGCCGGTGTAGGTTGCACGAACCATGATCGTGGCCGACCTGCACATCCACAGCCGCTTTTCGCGCGCCACCGCCCGCGACCTGAGCCCGGAGAGCCTCTGGCTGGCCGCCCAGCTCAAAGGCGTGGACCTGCTGGGCTCTGGCGATTGCACCCACCCCCAGTGGCTGAGCGAGCTACAGGCCAAGCTGCGCCCCACCGGCGACGGGACCTATGAGCTGGCCCCTGAGCTGACCGCTCCCCTGGCGATGGAAGTGCCGCCGGCCTGCCGCCGGCCGGTGCGGTTTCTCATCAGCGGCGAGATAAGCTGCATCTACAAGCGCCTGGGGGCCACGCGCAAGATCCACTGCCTGATCATCCTGCCCGATTTCGCCGCCGCCGAGGCCCTGAACGCCCGCCTGGGCCGCCTGGGCAACATCACCAGCGACGGCCGGCCCATCCTGGGCCTGGACGCCCGCGACCTCCTGGAGCTGTGCTTGGAGGTCTGCCCGGAGACGATCTTCATCCCGGCCCACGTCTGGACGCCCTGGTTCAGCCTTTTTGGGAGCAAGAGCGGCTTCGACCGCATCGAGGACTGCTTCGCCGACCTGACCGGGCACATCCACGCCCTGGAGACCGGACTCTCCAGCGATCCGGCCATGAACTGGCGGCTGTCGGCCCTGGACCGCTACACCCTGGTGAGCAACTCCGACGCCCACTCGCCGGCCAACCTGGCCCGCGAGGCCAACCTGCTGGCCTGCCCACCCACCTTCGCCGACCTGGCCGCCGCGCTCAGTGACCCGGCCGGCCATGGCTTCGGCGGGACCCTGGAGTTTTTTCCGGACGAGGGCAAGTATCACCTGGACGGCCACCGCAAGTGCGCGGTGAGGCTGACGCCGGCTGAGACCCGCGCCCATGGCGGGCGCTGCCCGGTCTGCGGCGGACCCATCACCGTTGGCGTGCTGAGCCGGGTGGAGGAGCTGGCCGACCGGCCGGCCGGCGGCGGACCGACCCGGCGGGCGCATTTCGAATCTCTGGTGCCCTTGGCCGAACTGCTGGGGGAGGTTCTAGAAAAAGGTTCGAAAACCAAAAGTGTTAATTTGATGCTTCATGATCTGCTTCAAAAAATCGGTCCGGAGCTTCACCTGCTGCGCCAGGCCCCGCTGGAGGACCTGGCCCGGATCGGCGGACCGCTGGTGGCCGAGGCCGTGAGCCGGGCGCGGGCGGGCCGGGTCTGGTTGGAGGGCGGCTACGACGGCGAGTTCGGGGTGGTGCGGGTGTTCTCGCCCCAAGAACGGCGCGAGCTGGCCGGACAGGACGGGCTGTGGGCGGTGGCGACCGCCGCGCCCGTCCCCCGCCGCCGCCGGACCAACCCCGCCGCCCAGGCCCCGCCCCCGGCCGAATCCCGCCTGCCCCTGGCCGCCGCCCCCGCCCCGTCCGGCGGCCTGGACCCGGAGCAGGCCCAGGCCGCGGCCGCGCGCCATGCCGCCCTGGTGGTGCGGGCCGGGCCGGGCAGCGGCAAGACGCGCCTGTTGGTGGCGCGGGCGGCCGAGCTGATCGAGGACGGCGTTCCGGCCCAGGCGGTGCAACTGGTCACCTTCACCCGCAAGGCGGCCGGCGAACTGGCCCTGCGCCTGGCCAACGCCTGCCCCGGCGGCGGCGTGCGGGCCGGCACCTTCCACGGCCTGGGCCGGGAGATCATCGCCCAGGCCCAGGGCGGGCCGCCCCTGGTGTTGACCGAGGATGAGCGCCAACGTCTGGTGGCGGAGCTGGCCAGGAAGGCCGGGCTCAGGGCGGGCGAGCTGGCCAGTCAACTCAGCCTGGCCAAGCAGAGGCTGGAGGACCCGGTCGAGCCCTGGCTGCGGCCCTGGTTCCGGGCCTACCAGGACGCCCTGGCCGGGGCCGGGGCGCTGGACCTGGACGACTTGGTGCGCCGGGCCGCCCAGCTGCTGGCGGCCGACCCCGGCTTGGCCGCGGCCTGGCGGGGCCGTTTCGCCCATCTGCTGGTGGACGAGTATCAGGACGTGAACCCGGCCCAGGTGGGGCTTTTGCGGCTGCTCAAAGGCCCCGGCACGGCCCTGGCCGCCATCGGCGACCCGGACCAGGCCATCTACGGCTTTCGGGGGGCGGACCGCGCCCGGTTCGCGGCCTTTGGGGCGGATTTTCCCGGCGCGGCCGCCCTGGCCCTCACCCACAACTACCGCAACCCGGCCCCGGTGCTGGCCCTGGCCCAGGCGGTCATGGCGGCCGAGCCAGACCCCGGCCGACCGGCCCAGGCGGCCCGGATCACGGCGGGCGCGGCCCCGGTCATGGCGGCGCTGCCCACGGCCGAGGCCGAGGCGGCCTGGGTGGCGGCGCGGGTGGTGGAGCTTCTGGGCGGGCTGGACTCGCGCCAGGTGGAGGCCGGGGCCGACCAGGGCCACGGCTTCGCCGCCAGGGACATCGCGGTGCTCTACCGCCTGCACGCCCAGGCCCCGCTCCTGGCCGAGGCCTTGGAAAGGGCCGGGGTGCCGGTGCAGGTGGCCGCCCGCGAGCCCCTGGCCGAGACCGACCCCCTGGATTTCAAGGCCCAGCGGGTGAGCCTGCTTTCCATGCACGCGGCCAAGGGCTTGGAGTTTCCGGTGGTTTTCGTAACCGGCCTGGAGGAGGGCCTGTTGCCCTATCAGCCGCCGGAGCACGCCCCGGCCGACCCGGCCGAGGAGCGCCGCCTGCTCTACGTGGCCCTGACCCGCGCCGGCCAGCGGCTGCACCTGAGCCGCGCCGGCCGGCGCAGCCTGCATGGCCAGACCCGCCAGCCGGGGCCTTCGCCTTTCCTGGCCGGGTTGCCGGCCGGCCTGGTGGAAAGGGCCGAGGGCGGCGGGCGTGGCCGCAAACACCGGCAACTGGGCCTGTTCTGACATGGCGTCCGACAGCCCCATCAGCCTGATCGTCAACCCGGCCAGCGGTCGGGGCCGGGCCTTGCGCTACGCCGCCAGGTTGCAGGCCGCCCTGGTGGCGCGGGGTCTGGAGCACCAGGTGTTCGCCACCGCCCGCCGGGGAGACGTGCGGGTGCTGGCCGAGCGGGCGGCCGGCCGGGACGGGGGCTGGGTGGTGGTGGTGGGCGGCGACGGTTCGGTGCAGGAGGCGGCCCAGGCCCTGGCCGGGCGGGACGCGGCCCTGGCGGTGGCCCCGGCCGGGCGCTGCAACGATTTCGCAAGCTACCTGGGGCCGCTGTTGTCGCCCAAAGACCTGGCCGCGGCGCTGGCGGCCGGCCAAAGCCGGAAGGTGGACCTGGTCCGCGCCCAGGGCCAGGGCTTCGATCGCATCTACTGCACGGTGGGGGCCATCGGCTTCGACGCCCAGGTCAGCCGTTTCGTGGACAACCTGAAAGGCCCGCTCAAGGGCCAGTCGGCCTATCTCTACGGCGTGCTGCGGGTGCTGGCGGGCTACAACCCGCCCCCGGCCAGGCTGACCTGGGACGGCGGCGGCTGGGAGGGGCCGTTTCTGCTGGCGGCGGCGGCCAACACCCCGACCTATGGCAACCGGATTCCCATCGCCCCGGCGGCCAGGGCCGAGGACGGTCTGCTGGATCTGTGCCTGGTGAGAACGGCCGGCTTCTGGCGGGTGCTGTCGGTGCTGCCACTGTTGCTCATGGGCAGGCACGGCCGCCTGCCGGAGGTGAGCTTCGCGCGCACCCGGCGGCTGGTGGTCGAGGCCCAGGGCCTGGAGCTGTGGGCGGATGGCGAGCCGGTGGGCTGGTCCCCGCTGGCCATCGAGGCGCTGCCGGCGGCGTTGAACGTCCTGGCCTATTGAGCGCGGGCGCTAACCGCGGCGATCCGACACCGGGCCCCGGCCGACCGCGCCGGATGAGCGGCCCAGGCGTCGGCGCTGGTGCAGCCGCACCGCCCAACCGGCCAGGATTTCGGCGCAGGAGCGCAGCAGATGGCGGCCTTCCGGCCGGATGCGCCGCAGCCCCCCGGTCATGGACCCCTGATCGTCGTGGGATGGAGCTTCCTGCATCACGACCCCCGTCCCGCTCCGAGCGGACGTGGGACCCGGCCCCCAGGCCGTCGGGTCAGGTTCGCCCTTTTGGCAGGCGCCTAATAGGCTTCGACGGACCATCCATGGTCCGCGTTAGCAGGGTGTGTTCAGCGCCCTGCTAACCGCTGGCGCCGGAATCGACCACCGGCGCGGTGTAGTGCTGGGCCACCCAGCCGGTCTGGCCGGCCTGGGTCTCCACCCACAGCCAGCCGGGGGCGTTGCCCAGCACCTGCAATATCTCGCCCTGGGCGGCCACGGTCACGACCGGGAAGTTGAGCCCCGGCCCGCTGCGCAGGTTGAGCGAGGGCGTGATGACCGTGACGCTGGCCGCGGCCACCTGGCTGGGGTCGCCAACCGCGGCCGGCGGCTGGTGCACCACCACCGGCGGCGGCGGGGGAGCCGCCACGTAGCCCGCCGGCGGATCCACCACCACGTAACCACCCGGCGCGGGCCGGTAGTAGACCCCGGCATAGCTGTAATAGGTCATGCCGCCGAGCGTCAGGGTGGCGAAGCCGATGGGCAGGGCGGCGATGAACAGGCCCACCGGCGGGCGCACCACCACGTAGCCGCCGCGGGGATAGGGCCGGTAGTAATAGCCGTGGTGATAGTAGTAGGGGTGGCTGCCATGGCGCACGACGACGTGGCCATGGGGTGGTCGGCCGTAGACCGGGCCTCGGCCACCATCCCAGCCCGGCCCGCGGAGGTCGCGGTCCGGCGGGCGGGCGCTGGCGGGGGCGGCCGGGGCCAGCAGGCCGGCGGCCGCCAGCAGGCCGGCCAGGCAGACGGCCACAAAACGTCTGAGATGACCATTGCGCATGGACATGGCTGCTCTCCCCCGGCCTAGCCGGCCTTCCGCGCGGCGTTGGCCGGCCGATGCCGTCTCGCGCGCTTACCGGACCATGAAAGCAAAAATCCCGCCACCGGCCGTCAAACAACAAATGCCATGATGTCAGGTCTATATCATGCGTCAGGTTTATGAACGCCAACCGGGGTGCATAAAAATTCGCCAGCGGACGCACCTGCCTGCAACCATATTTTACGCCTGAAGTTGATCGGCGCACGGGAATTTGCCGGGCGGTCCTTTGCCTGGAGGATGGCCTAATACTTTTTCGTAGGGATAAATGCCTGCTCAAGCCTATTAACCGGGCGGCCCGATCTGTCCTAGAATGGTGCGCAGGGTTGATTATCAGGCTGGCGGCAGGGTCGGTTATGCTGTTGGGGGGCCGACCCTGCCGGCCGAGCCTCTGCGCCCCCCCAGACCCTCCCGCGTTCCTGGCTAGTCATCCCGCCCGCTGGCGTCCGCCGGCGGCAGGCCGTATTCCTTGATCTTGTTTTGCAGGGTCTTGCGGGTGACGCCCAGGAGGGCGGCGGCCTGGGTGCGGTTGCCCTGGGTGGCCTCCAGGGTCTTTTCAATCAGCAGGCGTTCGGCCTCCATCAGGCTCATGCCCGCCCGCAGGCAGGCCTCGCCCGCGGCCGCGCCCGGCTCCTGCAGGGCCAGGGGCAGGTCGGTTGCTTCGATGAGCGGGCCGGGGGCCATGATGACCGCGCGCTCCACCGCGTTGATCAGTTCGCGCACGTTGCCCGGCCAGGCGTAGGCCAACAGCCGCGAGCGGGCGGCCGGGCTGAAGCCGCGCAGGTCGCGGCGGTTCTTGGCGTTGAAGCGACCCAGAAAGTTTTCGGCCAAGGTGATGACGTCCTCGCCGCGGGCGCGCAGGGGGGGCATCTCCAGGTTGACCACGTTGAGGCGGTAGAACAGGTCCTCGCGGAAGGAGCCCTCCTTGACCGCGTGCGCCAGGTCGCGGTTGGTGGCGGCGATGACCCGCACATCGGCGTGCAGGGTGCGGTTGGAGCCCAGGGGGGTGTATTCGCCCTCCTGCAGGGCGCGCAGCAGCTTGGCCTGGGTGGCCGGGCTCATCTCGCCCACCTCGTCCATGAACAGGGTGCCGTGGTCGGCGGCCTTGAGACGCCCCTCGCGGCGGGCGGCGGCTCCGGTGAAGGCGCCCTTCTCGTGGCCGAAAAGCTCGCTTTCCAGCAGGGTCTCCGGCAGGGCCGCGCAGTTGACCTCGACCAGCGGGCCGTCCTTGCGTCGGGAGTTCTGGTGGATGATCTGGGCCACCACCTCCTTGCCGGTGCCGCTTTCGCCGGTGATGAGCACCGTGGCCTCGCTGGGGGCCACCAGGGCCAGGGCGTCCTTGAGCCGCAGCATGGGCGGGCTCAGGCCGATCAGGGCCGAGAAGTCGAAGCGCTCGCCCAGGCGCTCGGCCTGATCGCGCACCCGGCGGGCCAGGTTGGCCCGCTCCAGGTGGCGGGCCACCTTGATCAGCACCTCCTCCACATCCAGGGGCTTGGGCAGGTAGTCCTCGGCTCCGGCCTTGAGGGCGGCCACGGCGCTTTCAATGCTGCCGTAGGCGGTCATCATCAGCAGGGGGGCCTCTGGCAGCAGGGCCTTGAGGCGGGGCAGGGCGGCCATGCCGTCCAGGCGGGGCATAACCACGTCCATCAGCACCAGGTCCACCGGCTCCTTTTCGGCCAGGGCCAGGGCCTGTTCGCCGTCGCCGGCCTCCAGCACCCGGTAGCCGGCGTCCTCCAGGTGGGCGGCCAGCATCAGGCGGTGGGCGCGCTCGTCGTCCACCACCAGGATGGCGGGCTGGCCGGGGGGAGATGTCTTGCTCACCTTGCGTCTCCCTTCAGGGGCAGGCTGAGGCTGAAGACCGCCCCGCCCTGGGGCCGGTTGGCGGCGCTGATGCGGCCGCCGTGGGCCTCCACGATGCGCCGGGCGATGGCCAGCCCCAGGCCGGTGCCGCGTTCGCGGGTGCTGAAGAAGGGATCGAAGACCTGCTCCGGATCGCCGGGAGGCAGCCCCGGACCCTGGTCGGCCACCGCCAGCACCAGGTTTTGACCCTGGCGGTTCAGGCTGATCTCCAGGCCGCCGCGGCCGTTCATGGCCTCCAGGGCGTTGAGGGCCAGGTTTAGCACCACCTGGCGCATCTGGTCCGGGTCGGCCGCCACCTGGGGCAGGCCCTCGGCCTCGTGGTAGGCGATGGCCACGCCCTCGGCGCGGGGGTCGTCGGCCACCAGGTCCAGGGTGGCCTTGACCGTTTCGCCCAGGTCCATGGCCAGCCGCCGCGGCGGGCGGGGCCGGGTGTATTCCAGCAGCCCCGACACCACCCGCTCCAGGCGGTCCACCTCGGAGACGGCCAGACCGGCCATCTCGGCCTGGCGCGAATCCGGGGCCGCGCCCTTGGCCAGGTATTGCACCAGGCCGCGCAGGGCCGAGAGCGGGTTGCGCACCTCGTGGGCCACCGAGCCGGCCAGGCGGCCCACGGCGGCCAGGTGGGCGGCCTCGGCCACCTGGCCGCGCAGGCGCTCCAATTCGCGGTCGCGGCGGCGGGCGGCGGTGACGAGCCCCAGGGCCACCAGGCCGGCGGCCAGGAAGATCAGGCCGGCCAGCAGCAGGGCCTGGCGCAGGTCCTGGTCGCGGGCCTCCTCGAAAGCCTGGGTGGACAGGCGCACCAACGCGTAGGCCTGGTTCAGGCGGACGGCGTCGGCCGGCGGGCCCATGCCCATGCCACCGCCCATGCCCCGATGCATCATGCCCGGCCCCCGGCGCCAACCCGGACCGCCTTCGTCGTCGCCGGGCGGGCCGCCGGGGGGCGGGCCCGGCGCGGGCGGGTCGTTGGGCTCCGGGCGCTGGCCCCAGGGCGGCGGCGGGCCGTCGGGGCGGGTCAGACGGCGCAGGGGCTCGAAATAGCGGCCCACCACCAGCTCGCCGGGCAGGAAGACCGACAACGGCTGGCGGTCCTTGACCTTTTGCAGGATGGTTTCGGGCAGGCCGGCCAGGGAGTCCACCGGTGCGGCCCCGCCGCCGGCGGCCTCGCGCTGGGCCGTGGCCAAAACCCGGCCATCGGTGGCCAGGAGCACGATGGTCTTGACGTGGGGGTGCTCCACCAGCTCCTCGCTCAAGGCCTGGAGCATCATCAGCCGCCACATGCCCTGGCGCACGCTGGCGCGAGTGAAGCCCTCCAGGGCCTGGATGACCAGGGTGGCGTGGTGGGTGAGCGACTGGACCATCAGCTCGCGGGTGCGCTGCAACCGGTCCTGGGTGCTGACCGCCAGGACCACCAGGAGCAGCACCAGCACCCCGGCCAGGATCAGGCCGGTGAAGCCGGAGCGGGTCCGGGACTGGTCGGCGGGCCGATGCATGTCATCCAACTCCCAGGCAGCGTTGGCCCCAATGACGAGGGGCCGGGGTTTGGCCCCGGCCCCTGATTGTAGCCCAGGCTAGGGCGCGGTGGCTAGAAGGACCCGCCCTGGCAGCGGCCCTTGCCCATCATGCCGCCACCCATGCCCATGCCGCCACCCATGCCCATGCCCCGGAAGGCGCCGGCCGGAAGCTTGGAGGCGTATTCGTTGCGCTTCTTGGCCAACTGGGCCTGGAGATCGACCATCTGGTCGCTGACGGCCTTGATCTTGGCCTGGTCGGGGCTGGTCTGGGCGCGCAGGGTGGCCAGCTCGGCCTTCTTGTTGGCCAGCTCCTGGCGCAGCTTCAGGGTCTCGGTCATGTAGGCGGCCCGCGCCTGGTCCACTTCGGTCTGCTGCTCCGGGGTCAGGTTGGCGTAATGGCCCGGACCGCGGCCGGGGCCACCCATGCCGGGGCCGTAGCCGGGGCCGGCGGCGATGGCGGCGGTGCTGATCAGGGCGGCCAGGCCCAGGGCGGCGGTGACGGCGGCGAACTTCTTCATTTGATTTCCTCCTTGGCGAATGTCATTAAGACCTTGTGGTTTACGTCTCCGTGTTTGCCCCCAGAGAAAGCATCGAGCGTGCCAAGTCGGGTCTGTTCTAAAAACATCAACGATATCAAAGGATAAAAAGGCAAGCCCCGCGCTGGGCTCCAGCGCCGGGGCGAAAATTCTATGCGAGCTGGGATAGGGGTGTAAAAATATTTTGCGCCGGCGCGGGAGGAGCCTCAGTCCAGGCGCAGGTGGAAGCTGACCCGGTCCCGGCCCTGGCGGCTGTTGATGTCCAGGACCACCAGCCACAGACCCGGTGCGGCAAACTTGAGCCCGCCGGCCTGGTAGACGCCCTTGCCCAGGGATTTGGCGGCGAGTGGGCCGAAGCCCGGCTTGCCAGCCCCCTGGGCGGGTCGGGCGCTGAGGTTCACCACGGCATCGCCGACATTGCCGGCCTTCTTGTCCTTGCGGGCCTTGATCGTGATCCGCCAGGTCGCGGCCTGCTTGACGGCCGGCCTGGCCGGCTTGCTCTGGTAGGAAACCTGGAACAGGCCCTTGTCGCTGGTCCTGGCGGTGGATAAGTCCGGGCCGGCCTGGCTATTGCCCTCGGCCTTGGCCGCCGCCTTGGCCGGGACGGGTTTGCCGGCCGGGGCCGGGGCGGGAGGCGCGACGGCCAGTTGGGGCGGAGCCACCGGCAGTTGGTAAACCGTCCAGTCCTCGCGGCCGCCGTGGCTGACGGTCAGGGTGAGCATCCAGTCTCCGGCCTGGGCCAGGCGCAGGCCGTTGACCTGGTACAGTCCCGCCTCCACCTCCTCCACCTGGCAGCGGGGGCCGTCGTGGGCCTCGGTGGGCAGCCAGAATTCCAGCCGCACCACCGCGCCGGGCAGGGGTTGGCCGTGGCGGCTGAGCAGACGCAGGCGCAGGGGGTTGTCGCCCTGGCGCAGGCCGGCTTCTGGCAGGAGCAGATGGACCCGGTAGAGTTCGCGCCGGGTGGCCTGGCCGCTGGCGGCTTGGGTCTGGTTGGAGGCCGGGGCCGGGGTGTGGACCAGGCCGGCGGTGGCGGTGGGGTCGGGCGCGCGGTCGGGGCCGGCCGGCACGTGGCAGGCGGCCAGCAGCAGCGAGACGATGAGCGGCAGGAATCGCCAGTGCCCCATGGTGTCTCCAGAGCGGGGGCGGTGGGGGAGCGGTGGCCTGTCGCCCCGGCCGGCGACCCCTCTGGCGCGCGGCCGGCGAGACTCGTTCATATCACGCCGGCGCGGGGTCGAGCAACTGAATGGGATGCAGCACCGGACGATTTGGCTCCAGGCCGGCCCGCCATTGCAGGAAGCAGCCGCCGCACCCGGTGGCCAGGGCCGCCGCCCCGCTGGCCAGGAAGGCCTCGCGGCGGGGGGCGAAGATGCCCTGGCTCAGCTCCGGGTGATGCAGGCCGAAGAGCCCGCCGCCGCCGCAGCAGGCGTCGGCCCCGGCCATCTCGGCCAACTCCACCCCGGCCGCGGCCAGCATGGCGCGCGGCTCGCCCCACACGCCCAGGTCCAGTTTGAGGTGGCAGGGGTCGTGCACCGCCACCGGTCCGGCCGTGGCCCGGCCCCGGCCGGCCAGATAGCGCGGCCGCTCGGCCAGCACCTGGCTGATGTCCAGCACCGAGGCGGCCATCTGGCCTGCGGCCGGGTCGCCGTCCAAGAGGCGGGGCAGCTCCCTGGCCAGGCCGTAGGCGCAGGAGCCGCAGAAGGTGACCAGTTTGTCCACCCCGGCCGCCCGCCAGTGGTCGAGGTTGGCGCGGGCCAACTGGCGGGCCGCGTCCTCCAGTCCGGCGCTCACCGCCGGCAGGCCGCAGCAGGACTGGGGCAGCACCACCACCTCGGCCACCCCGGCCAGCAAGGCCAGGGCGCGCCGGGCCAGTTCTGGCTGGAGGTAGTTGGCCAGACAGCCCACGAAAAGCCCCAGGCGCGGCGCGCCGGCCGGTCCGGCCGCTCGGCGGGGGGCGTCCAGATGGAAGGGCCGGGCGGCGATTGGCGGCAGGTGGACGGCCATTGCCAGGCCGGGCAGGCGCAGGCGCAGGCCGGACAACGCCGGCAGCAGGGAGTTGGCCGCGCCGGCGCTCCTGGCCAGGAGGTCCAGGCGCCGGGGGTGGGGCAGGGCCTGGGTCAGGATCAGCTTTTCCAGCGAGTTGGCTCCGGCGGCCTGGGCCAGGCGGGCGCGGGCGGCGCGGAAGGCCTCCTTGGCCGGGGTCTGGCTGGGGCAGTTGGCGTTGCAGCGGCCGCAGAGCAGGCAGCGGCTCATGAGCTCGGCCAGGCGGCGGTCGGCGGCCAGGCCGCCCTGGCCCACGGCCTTCAGCAGCGCCAGCTTGCCGCGGGCCACCAACTCCTCGCGCCGTCCCTGGCGGTAGACCGGGCAGACCTGCATGCAGGCCCCGCAGCGCACGCAGGCGGCCAGAGCGGCCTCGATGGCGTCAGGTTTGACTATTTCTTCCAACTAATTTGGCTCCGGCCCGTCCCATCCGGCCGTCCAAGCGCGGGGTGGATAGGATAACAACATGTAATCCAAAACATAATACCGTAAAAGCCGCAAATCGGCCGTTGCTAAAAAACGCTTGACTGCAAATAATGGCTAATGGTTAATATTTGCCAAAGACAAACCTTAGCCGAGGCCGCCATGCCCGCCGGACTCGCCCGATGACCCTGGGCTCGCTATTGCGCCAGCGGCGCAAGGCCCAAAAGCTGACCCTCAAGGCCCTGGCTGAAAAGGCCGGGGTGTCCGAGGGATTCTTGAGCCAGGTGGAGAACAACGTCAAGTCGCCCTCCCTGGACACCCTGTTGAACATCAGCGTGGCCCTGGGGGCCGACGCCGGCGACATCCTCAACCAGTTGAGCCGGCAGGAGCGGCTGTTCGCGATTCGCAAGTCCGAATGGGGCGAAGTGGACCTGCCCCACACCGGCTTCGCCACCCGGCGCTTCTGCCCCCCCGAATACCGCACCGGCATCGACAGCGCCATCGTGTTCATCGAGCCGGGCAAATCCATCCCGGTGCGCAAGACCATCAAGAACGGCCAGGAGATCCTGTGCGTGCTCCAGGGCCGCATGGAGCTGGAGCTGGGCGAGCAGGTGGTGAGCCTGGGCCAGGGCGACGCGGTGCACTTCTTCTGCGATCCGCCCCGCCAGCGCATCACCAACCCCGGTCCAGAGCTGGCCGTCACCCTGTGGGTGGGGACTATGTGAGGTGGGGTGAATTATAATCCGCAATCACCATGATGGTTATGTGATATTTGTCTTGCCGGCGCATCAACTTGCCTGCCGTGACCTCGCAGGGCAAAGCCACGCGTACCGGGCGCGCCGCGCCCGCCAGACGAAGGGGACAGGCATCAGCCCCGCGCACGGGCCGGCCGGGTGGACCGGCGGCGGCGCGGGGCGGATCGGGGCCGCAAACGCAAGAGGAGGTCGAGGGCTATGATCAAGTTTGGCGAGGGCAACCTGAGGATCCCCAAGTGGTCCAAAAGGGTGTTCATGGTGGCGGGCGGCTGCACGCCCTTCCGCAAGTACTATCCGGAGTACAAGCTGGAAGAGCTGGTCATGATGGCCTACAAGATGATGCTGGAGGAGAACGACCTCAAGCTGTCGCCCAAGCAGATCAAGGACAGCATCCAGTTCGCGGTCTACGGCGACTTCGCCGATCACTTCCAGGACCAGCTGCTCTGCGAGGCCAAGATCCACGACTACCTGGGCCTGGACCCCTTGTACAACGTGGGCATCAAGACCGGCGGCGCCACCGGAGGCTCGGCGGTGCTGATGGGCGCCCAGGCCATCGCGTCCGGCTACGCCAACTGCTGCCTGGTGGCCGGCTGGGAGCGCATGGACGAGGTGGACACCCGCACCGGCAACTTCTACATCTCCACCGCGGCCTGCAAGGACTTCGAAACCCGCATGGGCCGCATCTACTCCAGCTACTACGCGCCCATGGCCAACCGCTTCGCCCAGATGTACAACCTCTCCGACGAGGTGCGGGCCAAGATCGCGGTGAAGAACCGCCACTACGCCACCATGAACCCCAACGCCCAGCAGCCCGGCGACCACACCATCGACGAGGTGCTTAAAAGCCGCATGAGCGCCTATCCCCTTCGCTTCCTGGAATGCTGCGCCATGACCGCCGGCGCGGCCTCGGTGCTGTTGTGCGATGAAGAAATGGCCTACAAGCTCACCGACAAGCCGGTGGAGGTGTTCATCGCCGGCGGCTCCCACACCCTGCGGGTGGCCGACCGCCGGCCCATGGACATCCCCCTGCTGCCCAACGAGAAGCCGGGCCAGTATGACGCCCTGCTCAAGGAAAACCCGCGCTGGCCGGGGTTCGAATCCTTCCTGGCCGCCCGCTTCGCGGCCTATCTCACCTACCGCATGGCCGGCATCTACGATCCCCTGGAGGAGTTGGACCTGGTGGAGCTGCACGACGCCTTCACCATCAGCGACGTGCAGACCTACGGCGACATCGGCCTGCGCCCCTATGGCCAGGAGATCGACTACGTGGAGAGCGGCGACTGCTACCACACCAACCCCCACACCGGCCAGCCCGGCAAGTGCCCGGCCAACCTCTCCGGCGGCCTGTTGGGCACCATGCACGCGGTGGGCGCCACCGGCATCTGGCAGTCGGCCGAGTGCCTATGGCAGTTGCAAAACAAATACGACTACTTCCACGGCGATGCCAAGTGGTGGAAGCGGGCCGGCAAGAAGAAGCCCAAGAACTGGCAGAGCCTACAGGTCAAGGACGCCAAGCAGGCCCTGTGGGTCAGCCACGCCGGCGTGGGCAGCCATGTGACCGTCGGCATCCTGCGCAAGGCCTGGTAGGGAAGGGAGGCGTCGTCATGGCGGAGAATTTCGAGAAGGCGATCCGCACCAAGTACATCGGCAAGCCGCTCAAGCTCAAGGACGACAAGCCCGCCTGGGTGGTCAGGTGGCCGCGCGCCATGGAGCACATCCACACCTACGGCCTGCTGACTCCCTTTTTCCAGGGCCTGACCGAGGGCAAGCTCATGGCCACCAAGTGCGTCAATCCCGCTTGCGCCGAAAAGGGCACGGTGTGGCTGCCGCCCCGGGCCGACTGCCCGGACTGCTACGCGCGCATGAAGTGGGTCAAGGTCAAGCCCGAAGGCAAGATATACACCTTCACCATGGTGGACTACGCCGGCATCGGAGTGGAGATGAAAACCCCCTACTGGCAGGTCGACGTGGAGATTCCGGGGGTGGACACCATCTTCAAGGGCTACCTGGAATACGGCAAGCCCTACATCGGCATGCCGGTCAAGGCCAAATTCCGCACCGAGAACCCGACCTACACCATCCTTGACATCTGCTGGGTGCCCAAGGACTAATAGAGCGTGAACGCCGGCCGGGGGCGTTTCCGCGCCCCCGGCCGCACCCGGCGGGCCGGACCAGGGCCGCCGGGCGCCATCTAGGCCCTGGCTGATTCTTGCGGGAGGGTAGCATGGACTTCGAGCTGACCATGGAGCAGGAGATCCTGCGCAAGACGGTGCGCGACTTCGCCGAGAAGGAGATCGCCCCGGTGGCGCGCGAGCTGGACGAGAAGGAGCAGTTCAGCCTGGACACCATGCGGGCCATGGGCGAACTGGGCCTGTTTGGCATGGTGGTCAGCGAGGAGTACGGCGGCCAGGGAATGGATTACGTCTCCTACATCATCGCGGTGGAGGAGATCGCCCGCGTGGACGGCAGCCACGCCGCCACGGTGGCCGCCGGCAACTCCCTGGGCATCGCCCCGCTTTATTATTTCGGCGACGAAGAACAAAAGCGCAAATACCTGCCCGACCTCTGCGCTGGCAAGGCGCTGTGGGGATTTGGGCTGACCGAGCCCAACGCCGGCAGCGACGCCGGCGGGGCGGCCACCACCGCGGTGCTGGACGGCGACGAGTGGGTCATCAACGGCTCCAAGATATTCATCACCAACGCCAGCACCCCCATCAGCCGCGGGGTCACGGTGATGGCCAAGACCGGCAGCCGCGAGGGCGGCCGGCCGGAGATGTCCTGCATCCTGGTGGAGAACGGCACCCGCGGATTCGAGGCGCGAGAGATGCACGGCAAGCTGATGTGGCGCGCATCCAACACCAGCGAGTTGTACTTCGACGACTGCCGGGTGCCCAAGGAAAACCTGCTGGGCGCGCGCGGCAAGGGTTTTCACCAGATGCTGGAGACCCTGGACGCCGGCCGGCTCTCCATCGGGGCCATGGGCATCGGCGGGGCCCAGGGGGCCTACGAGCTAGCCCTCAAATATGCCCAGGAGCGCCAGCAGTTCGGCCGGCCCATCAGCACCTTCCAGGTAAACGCCTTCAAGCTGGCCGACATGGCCATGGAGATCGAAGCGGCCCGATTGCTGCTCTACAAGGCCTGCTGGCTCAAGGACCAGCACAAATCTTTCAGCAAGTTCGCGGCCATGGGCAAGCTGATGGCCAGCGAGGTCATGGGGCGGGTGGCGGCCGAGGCGGTGCAGCTCCACGGTGGCTACGGCCTGATGAAGGAGTATAACGTGGAACGGTTTTTCCGTGACCAAAAGCTGTTGACCATCGGCGAGGGCACCAGCGAGATCCAGCGCCTGGTCATCGCCCGCCTGATCGGGGCGATCTAAACACGCCGCCATATTTTGGCCGCCGGACACCAAGGCCGCCTTTCTGGGAAAGGGCGGTCAAGTGCGCGATATTTGCCGCTTGACCGCCAACCTTATAATTATTAAGGTATATCTACCTGGCCGACGGAAGTGATGGGATGGCGTGTGTTCTGCGCGCCAGCCTTGTGGAATGCAGCGTGCGGGGGGGGAGGCCTGCCATATGAGCTTGGGCGAAATGCCTCCCCGCGTGGTCCTGGTGGACGACGAGGCGGTGCTGGTGAGCCTGTTCTCGCGCTACCTGGGCCGCACCTACCAGGTGGAGCGCTTCTGCTCCTCCAGCGAGGCCCTGCGCTATCTACAATCAAATTCAGCCGAAATCCTGATCTGCGACCTCATCATGCCCCAGCTCAACGGCCTGGATCTGGCCCACGAGGCCCGCCAGCTACACCCAGGCATCAAGGTCATACTCATCAGCGGGCTGACGCCCGACCGCTGGCCGCCCGGACTGGACACCAGCATGCGCGACGTGGACGCCTTTTTGGGCAAGCCGGTCAGTCTGGCCAGCCTGGGCGAATGCTGCGCCCGCCTGCTCCAGACCGACCCGCCGGATAACGACCGCCACGCCAAGAAAGACAAGGCCCCGGCCTGGGAATGCCGCAGCCTCGCCCTGCGCGCCTAGCCTCCCGCGACGGGATTAAAATACAGCACGCCAGACGGGCGCGCGCTCAGCGGTCCTGGCTGTAGATCACCGCCAGGATGCGGGTGGGCCCGTCGCCGTGGGGGCGCACCAGGTGCGGCTCGGTGGAGTCGTAATAGATGCTATCGCCGGGGCCCAGTATCTCGCGGGCGTCGCCCACCAGGGCCTCCATCTGACCGTCCAGCACGAAGATGAACTCCTCGCCGTCGTGGGCGCTGGGCGGTGCGTCCGTGCCGGCCTTTTCCAGCGTGACGATGAAGGGTTCCATGGAGCGGTTTTTCTTCTTGGGGGCCAAGGCCTGGTAGGAATAACCATAGGCCGTGCCCCGCTGGCTGGCGAAACGGCTCATGGCCTGGCGCTCCTGGACGCGCACCACGGTGTAGGGCCGGTCCTCGCCGTTGGCGATCAGCGTGCCCAGCTTCATGTCCAGGGCCTTGCCCAGCTTGACCAGCACGCCCAGGGGCGGGCTGAAGGAGGCCTGCTCGATCTCCGCCAGCATCTCCTCGGCCAATCCGGTGCGCTGGGCCAGGTCGGTGAGGGTCAGGCCCTTGTGCTCGCGGATCTGGCGCACCCGCTGCCCCACCGGCAGGCCGTCGTCGGCCGGCTCCGGCTGGCCGGCCGCCGCCACCTTGGCCACCCCGCGCAGGTAGTCGCTCTCGCGGGCCGAGTCGGTGAAGGACCCCATCTGGTCCATCAGGTCGTGGTGACCGTTCTCCTTGTCGCGGGTCATGGCCGTGCCTCCGTCCGCCCCGATGCCTCAGGCCGCCGCGCGTTGCTCGATGGCGAAGCGCGCCCCACGCTCCAGAGCCGCCTGGTTGACCGGGATCATTTTGTGGTACCGCGCGTCCAGGGCCCCCGGCAGGCAGCGGATCACGTCCTTGATCCCCACCACTCCGCTCAGCTGAACCAGGGCGCCCAGGAGCACCATGTTGGCCAGCCGGGGGTTGCCCACCTCATTGGCCAGCTCCAGCGAGGGCAGGCGCAGGATGTTCTTGGTGCGCGCCAGCACGTACTGCTCGTCCACCAGGCTGGAATTGACCAAGAGCAGGCCGTTCTTTTTCACCCGCGGGCCGAATTTCTCGGCCGAGGGGTTGTTCATCACCACGGCGCTCATGGGCTCGTGCACGATGGGCGAGCCCACCTGGCGGTCGCTGATGACCACGGTGCAGTTGGCGGTGCCACCGCGCATCTCCACGCCGTAGACCGGCATGAAGGTGACCTGGCGCTTGGCCTCCATGGCCGCGTAGGCCAAGAGGTTGCCCATGAAGAGCACGCCCTGGCCGCCAAAACCGGCGATTATGGTGTCAAAATACATGTTGCACCTGTCCGGGGTCAATCCGCCTGGGGCCTGGGGGCGCGCTTGTCCTTGAACAAGCCCAGCGGGAAGTAGTCCATCATCTCGCCGCCCACGCGGGCGTTGGCCGCCTCCGGGGTCATCTTCCAGTTGGTGGGGCAACTGGCCAGAAACTCCACGAAGGCGTAGCCCCAGCCGTTGACCTGATATTGGAAGGCCCGCTTCACCGCCGCGCGGGCCTTCTTCAGGTTCTTGATGTTGTCCACCGCCACCCGCGTCACGTAGCTGGCCCCCTCCAGGGTGGCGATCAGCTCGCACATGCGGATGGGCAGGCCCATGCCCTCGGCCTGGCGGCCGTAGGGGCTGGTGGTGGTCACCTGGCCGGCCAGGGTGGTGGGGGCCATCTGGCCGCCGGTCATGCCGTAGATGGCGTTGTTGACGAAGATGACCGTGATGTTCTCGCCCCGGTTGGCGGCGTGGATGCTCTCGGCGGTGCCGATGGCGGCCAAGTCGCCGTCGCCCTGGTAGGTGAAAACGAAATGGTCGGGCAGGGCGCGCTTGACCCCGGTGGCCACCGCCGCCGCCCGGCCGTGGGGGGCCTCCAGCACGTCGGCGTTCAGGTAATCGTACAAGAGCACCGAGCAGCCCACGCTGGCCACGGCCACGGTCTTCTCGCGCAGGCCGAAGGCGTCGATCTGCTCGGCCACCAGGCGGTGGATGACGCCGTGGTGGCAGCCGGGGCAAAAGTGCCAGGGCACGTCCTTGAGGGCCTGGGGCCGGTCCAGGACCAGCTCCAAACCGTCCTGCTTGACAGCGGCCGGCTTGCTCATCGGCCACCTCCCTTGCGCAGAGTCTTTTCCACCTCGCGGGCCAGGTCCTCCGGGGTGGGTATGGTGCCCGGCGGGCAGCCGAAGAAATCCACCCGGGCCTCGCAGCCGGCGGCCAGGCGCACGTCCTCCACCATCTGGCCGGTGGAGAGCTCCAGGGCCATCAGCCGGCCGGCGGCCCGGCCGGCCTGGGCCACGGCCTGGCTGGGGAAGGGATAGAGGGTGATGGGCCTGAGCAGGCCCACCCGCTTGCCCTTGTCGCGCAGGATGTCCACCGAGGTGCGCAGGATGCGCGCCACCGAGCCGTAGGCCACCAGGATCATCTCGGCGTCCTCGGCCCGGTAAAGCTCGTAGCGGACCTCCTTGGCCATGCGCTGGTACTTTTTGTAGAGGTTCCAGTTGTGCACGGTCAGCGCGCCGTCGGCCAGGTAGAGCGATTTCAGTATCTGGGGCGGCCGGCCGGCGCAGCCGGTCAGCGCCCAGGGCTTGGCCGGGGGCTGTTTCTTGTAGGGCTTGAGCTCCAGGGGCTCCTTGATCTGGCCCAAAAGCGCGTCGCCCAGGACCAGCACCGGGTTGCGGTATTGGTCGGCCAGGTCGAAGGCCAGCATGGTCAGGTCGTAGTTCTCCTGGGCCGTGCTGGGGGCCAGGACCAGGGTGCGATAATCGCCGTGGCCGCCGCCGCGGGTGGACTGGAAATAGTCGCCCTGGCTGGGGTGGATGCCGCCCAGGCCCGGGCCGGAGCGGCACATGTTGACGATGACGCAGGGGATCTCGGAGCCGCACAGGTAGCTTATGCCTTCCTGCTTCAGGCTGATGCCGGGGCTGGAGCTGCTGGTCATGGCGCGGGCGCCGGTGGCCGCCGCTCCCATGACCATGTTGATGCTGGCCACCTCGCTCTCGGCCTGGATGAAGGTGCCGCCGATCTTGGGCAGCTCCGCGCTCATGAATTCGGGTATCTCGTTCTGGGGGGTGATGGGATAGCCGAAATAGAACCGGCACCCCGCCGCGATGGCCCCCATGGCGATGGCCTCGTTGCCTTTGACCAGGACTCGCTTGGCCATGATGTCGTCCCGCTTGGTGTGATGGTTAGGGCCGTGGCCCCCGCCGGGGCGTGGCCGGCTCGCGCCTAGGCCTTGGCCTTCTTGGGACGCCAGACCCGGATGGCGATGTCCGGGCAGAGCTCGGCGCAGAAGGCGCAGCCGGTGCAGCCCTCGTCCTGCCATTGCGCGTAGGCGTAGCCGGAGGCGTTGAACTTGTCGCCGATGGACAGGTTTTTCTTGGGACAGGCCAGGATGCACAGGCCGCAGCCCTTGCAGCGCTCGGCCAGAATCTCAACCTTCGCCATGCTGTCGCTTCCTTGGTTGTGGCGGCCGGGCGGCTTCAGCCGCTCAGCCCAGCTCGGACCGGAGCTTTTCGACCCCGGCCGGATCCTCGACGTTGAACACCCGCGCCGTCTCCGGCGCGATCTTCTTTATCAGCCCGGCCAGCACGTTTTTGGGGCCGGCTTCGACGAAAACGTCCACGCCCATGGCCAGCAGCGCCTCCACGCTCTGCACCCAGCGCACCGGGCTGGTGAGCTGGTCCATGAGCGCGGCCTTGGCCTGCTTGGCGTCCAGGGTGGGCTGGCCGGTCAGGTTGGGGGCGATGGCGCAAGCCAGCGGCGCGAAGTCCACCGCGGCCAGCGCCGCCGCCATGTCGCGGCCGGCGGCGGCCATGAGCGGGCTGTGCCAGGCCCCGGACACCTTGAGCGGGATGGCCTTGCCGCCGCGCTCCTTGGCCAGGGCGTTGGCCTGGGCCACCGCCTCGGCCGCGCCGGTGATGACGGTCTGGGAGCCGGTGTTGTAGTTGGCCGGCTGGACCACTCCGCCCGCGTCGGCGCAGAGCTGGGCCACCGCCTCCGGCCCCAGCCCCATGATGGCGCTCATGGCCCCCGGATGGGCGCTGGCCTCGCGGTCCATGAGCTTGCCGCGCAGGCTGACCAGCTCCAGGCATTTTTTCGCGCTGAGCGCCCCGGCCGCCACCAGGGCGGGATACTCGCCCAGGCTGTGGCCGGCCACGGCCGCCGGCTTTATGCCGGCCTTGACCAGCGCCAGCCAGGCGCACAGGTCCACCGCCACCACGGCTGGTTGCAGGTTCACGGTGAGCGTCAGCTCGTCCAGGGGGCCTTCGAAGCAAAGGCGGCTGATGGCCAGGCCGCTGGCCCGCTCGGCCTGGGCGAATATCTGGCGGCAGTCGGGGTCGGCCTCGCAGAAGGCCCGGCCCATGCCCACGTATTGGGAGCCCTGACCAGGGAACACCAGCGCGATCTTGGCCATACGCACTCCACTTCGGCGGAACGCCGCGCCCAGCCCCGGCGCGTGTAGCCTGGCGGCATGATGGCTGTCCGGCGAAAACTAGGGGTTTAACTTACATTAGGGCCGGGGGGGTGTCAATGAAAGGCGACCGTGGGAAGGCGGGAAAATACCGGAGGTTGGCCTGGGGAGCGAGTTGCGGTCCGCAGTGTGGAAGGGCGAGGAGAAGCTGGGAGCCTGGAATGAAAGGAGATGAGGCCGGGAAGTGTGGCGCGGGGGATTGCGGCGTCCGCCGGGGCTGCAACCTGTGCGCCCTGGAGGAGCCTGGGCCGGGGATTGGCTTCCTCCGTCATTGCGAGCGCAGCGAAGCAATCTCTTGGTTCCTTGGCCTGGCAGCGGCGCGATTGACCGCCAGCCTAGCGCTTGCCTTTCTTCAAGTGCTTTTTGACGCTTTTCACCATTTTCCCGAAGTCCTTGTCTTTTTTTCTCCGTTCCACCAGCGTGGACTCGAAATGGGCCTTCTCCCGCTCCATCTTCAGATAGCTGTCATAGGCGCTGGCGTCCAGGCCCCCCTTTGCCACCGCGGCCAGCACCGCGCAGCCCGCCTCGTTTACGTGCGTGCAGTCCTTGAAGCGGCAATCCCGCGCCAGCCCCATGATCTTGTCGAAGGTGGTCTCCAGGCCCTGGCCGGCGTCCACGATGCCCACCTCCCGCATGCCGGGGTTGTCGATGAGCATGCCGCCGCCAGCCAGCACGATCAGCTCCCGGTGGGTGGTGACGTGCCGGCCCTTGCTGGTGCTGGCGCTGATGGCGTCGGTGCGCATCAAGGCGCGGCCGGAGAGATTGTTCAGCAGGGTGGACTTGCCGACTCCGGAGGAGCCGAGCATGCAGTAGGTCTTGCCCTTTTCGATGAGCGCCAGCAGGGCTTCGTAGCCAGCTTGGGTGGCGTTGCTGATGGCGATCACGGGTGTATTTTCAATCCGTCGCCTTACGCGGTCGATGATCCCGGCCAACTCGGTTTCGTCGATCAAGTCGACCTTGGTCAGCACGATTATGGGGCCGACCTGGGCGGCGTGGCAGATGGTCAGGTAGCGCTCCAGCCGGTTGAGGTTGAAGTCCCGGTCCACGGCCTGGACCAGGAAGGCATGATCGATGTTGGTGGCGATGATCTGCACCTCGCCAAACTGACCCACGGCCTGGCGCGAGATCACCGAGGAGCGGGGCAATATCTTGTGGATGACGGCGAAGTCCGCGTCGCAGATGGTGAGCGCCACCCAATCGCCCACCGCCGGAAAATCCGCCCGGCCCTGGGCGGCGAAACGCAGGTTGCCGGTGACTTCGGCCTTGAGCTCGCCCGATTCGGTCCCCACGACGTAGCTCTCCTTGTGCTCCGCGATGACCCGGCCGGGCGCGAAATCCGTAAGGCCGTTGTCGATGCGATATCTTTCGAGTTCAGGGTTGTAGCCAAGCTCCTCCAGCTTCATCGCCGCTCCTCCAGCCCGCAGCGCAGGCGCTGGCCGCTCCGGATGATTTCGAAGCACTGGTTGCACGAGATGCAAGTGGGCCGGCGCGGCTGGCCGGCCCGCCAGCTGGCCACCAGGTCGGGCTCGCGGATCAGGGGCCGGCTCAGGGCCACGAAGTCGGCCTCGCCCGCCGCCACGGCCTCCTCCATCAAATCCAGGCTGCGCAGGCCGCCCACCAGGGTCACCGGCACGTCCACCAGGGCCTTGACCTGGCGGGTCCAGTCGCGGAAATAGGCCTCGCGCTGGCGCTTGACGATTTTAGGGCGGAACTCGGCCTGGCTGTAGTCGTTTCCGCGCAGGCCCTGGCTGACTTCTATGGCGTCATAGCCGGCCGCGGCCAGGCGTTGGGCCGCCACGAGGCCCTCGGCCAGCTCCAGCCCGCCGGCGAAACCGTCGGCCAGGCCCAGCTTGATGAAGACTGGGTAGCCCGGCCCCACTTCCCGCCGGATGGCCTTGAGTATCTCCAGGTGCAGGCGCAGGCGGCCTTCCAGGCCGCCGCCCCAGGCGTCGGCGCGGCGGTTGGTCTGGGGCGAGAGGAACTGGGCCAGCAGATAGGCGTGCGCCCCGTGCACCTGCACTCCGTCGCAGCCGGCCTCGGCCGCCCGCCGGGCCGCCAGGCCGAAGCCCGCCACCGTCTCCCATATTTCGTCCTCGCGCATGGCCCGGCAGCCGCCCTCGAAATACGGGTCCTGGCCGGGGGCCAGGTCCGACGGCCCCAGGGGTTCCACGCCCAGGGCCGCCTGGCGGCGGAAGTTCTCGCGGCCGGCGTGGAATAGCTGCACCGCCAGCCGCGCCCCTTTAGCCTGCACGGCCCCGGCCAGGCGCTTGAGACCGGGGATGGCGCGGTCGTCGGTCAGGGAGTTCTGGGCCGGCGATATCTTGCCGGCCGGGGTGACGTTGCAGATGCCGCTGACCACCAGGCCCAGCCCACCGCGGGCCAGGGCGGCGTAGAGCTCCACCTGCCAGGCCGACACCGCCCCGCCCTTGTCCGCCCCGCCGTCATAGGTGGCCGAACGCCAGAAGCGGTTGGGAATCTCCATGGTTCCGAGGCGGGTGGGGGTGAAGAGGATGCTCAAGTGCGCCTCCCTTTGTGTGCAAGGCATGCTGTGGCAATGAAAAAAAGAAGCGCCTCAGCGCTTGATCAATCCACGCTCGCGGCGGATTTCCCGTGCCTTGGCGACAGTCGGGTGCTGAAGCTGGACGGCCTGGCTGGTCCGAACCTCCCGGCGCCGGCGGGTTAGATGGCGTCCTTGATCTTGTTGGCCATTTTCTCGATGGCCTTCATGTCGCCGGGCTTGATCTCCCAGTTGAGGAACTTGATGTTGTCCTTGGGGGGATTGCGGGGAATGATGTGCAGGTGGTAGTGCATCACCACCTGGCCCGCGCCGGCGCCGTTGAGCTGGAGCACCGAGATGCCGGCCGGCTTCAAGGCCTTCATGACCGCCTGGGCCACCTTCTGGCTGGCCTGGTGCACGGCGGCCAGGTCGCCGGGGGTGATCTCCAGCAGGTTGGCGGCGTGGTTCTTGGGGATGACCAGGACGTGGCCCTCGGTGAGCGGGTTGATGTCGGCGAAGGCCAGGCTGCGCTCGTCCTCGTAGACGCGATAGGCTGGAATCTTCTTGTTGGCGATCTGGCAGAAGATGCAGTCGTCGCTCATGGTCTATCCTCCTCCCCGGTGGTTTCCGGTCCCTGGCAGGCCGCGTCCATGTCGATGATGCGCAGGCCCTGGGCGTAAGGGCGGGTGACGTAGCGGCTGACCTGGCCGATGCGCTGGACCTGTTCGCCCAGGCGCTCGGCGTTCTCGCGCACGGCCAGGAGCTTGTCGCGCAAGGGATCGTCGGCGGCCAGGGTTCTGAGCAGCATCTCGATTTGCAGGGTGAGGGTGGTCAAGGGCTGGGCCAGCTCGTGGCAGGCCGCCCCGGCCATCTCCACCGCCGCCTCGCGCCGCTCCATCATGCGGGCCTGCTCCAGCAAGAGGGCCGCGTCCAGGCCGGCCGCGGTCTTCCTGCCCAGCCGGGCCAGGAAATGGGTCTCCAGGCCGGGCAGGTAGCGCTGGGCCGAGGCCGAGCCCAGGTTGAGGCAGCCCAGGAACTCACCGCGCATCCACAACGGCACCACCGCCAGCGAGGCCACGAAGGGTCCGGTGGGGAAAAAGCATTCGCGCAGCTGCGGGGTGGGGCGGTTGCTGAGGAACGGGTTTTCCAGGTCGCCCAGGATGAGGCGCAGCTCCTTGCGCGGCTGGGTGGAGACCTGCTCCGGCAGCTCGGCCTGGGGGTATCCCTCGATGGCCTGGCGCAGGCGCTCCTGGCCGGCGTCCAGCACCAGGGTCACCGCCTCAAGCTGATAGACCTGGGCCACCCGCCGGCCGAAATGGCGCAGCAGGCCGGCCAGGTCGCGGTGGGCCAACAGGAACTCCTCCACCTCGTCCAGGCGCTGCTGAATCTCCTCGTTGCGCCGGGCCTGGTCCAGAAGCTCGGCCACTTCCTGCCGGGAAAGCATCGCAACCCACCGCGTCGGGATTGGGCAATAGCGCCCCCGCCGGGCGAAGGCCCGACCGCGGCCATGCTAGCACAGCCCCCGGCCGGCGGCAACCACTTGGCGGCTTTGTGCTTTGGATGCCGGCGGTTTGGAACTATAATGGCCCAATGATCGCCGCGGTGCTGCAAATGAACTCCGGCCGGGACCGCCGGGCCAACTGGGACCAGGCCGCCGGGCTGCTGGCCCAGGCCGCGGCCCAGGGCGCGTCGCTGGCCGTGCTGCCGGAGCATTTCGGCTGTCTGGCGCCCGAAGGCGAACCCCATCCCCATCCCGAACCCCTGCGGGGGCCGACCCTGGACTTTCTTTCCGGCCAGGCCCGGCGGCGCGGGTTGTGGCTGGTGGGCGGCAGCTTTGGCCAAAAGGCCGCCGGCGGGCGCACCTGCAACGCCAGCCCGCTCATCGACGACCAGGGACGACTGGTGGCGGTCTATCGCAAGGTGCACCTTTTCGACCTGGCCCTGCCCGACCAGCCCGCCTGGCTGGAATCGCGCCTGGTGGCGCCGGGCCGCCGCCTGGTGGCGGCCGACACCCCCTGGGGGCGGCTGGGCATGAGCATCTGCTTCGACTTGCGCTTCCCGGAGCTCTACCGCCGCCTGCGGCTCATGGGGGCCGACCTCATCGCCGCGCCCAGCGCCTTCACCCAAAAGACCGGCCAGGTGCACTGGGAGCTGCTCTTGCGCGCGCGGGCGGTGGAGAACCAATGCTATGTGCTGGCCGGGGCCCAGTGGGGCGAACACGGCGGGGGCCGGGCCAGCTTCGGTTCGGCCATGATCGTCGACCCCTGGGGCCAGGTCTTGGCCCGCTGCGCCGACGGTGTGGGCCTGGCCCTGGCCGAGGTGGACCCGGCGCGGGTCGTGGAAGTGCGGCGCACCCTGGACACCGCCCAACTGGCCAGACTGCTGCCCGCGGCCTGGCGGAAAGGCTGAGGCATGGCTGACGGGCGGGACGGCTACGCTTTCACCACCACCTGGAGCCGCTGGTTCTTCGCGGCCTGCATCCTCTACGTGCTCTACCTGGCCTACCGCCTGGTGGAGCCCTACCTGGTGCCCATCTTCCTGGCCGTGGTGCTGGTGGTGGTGGCCGGCCCGCTCTACGAGCTGCTGCTGCGCTGGCTGGGCCGGCGGCGCGCCCTGGCCTCGGCCGTCTCCTGCCTGATAATCTTCGTCATCCTGGTGCTGCCGTTTTTCTTCATGGCCGGGGTCATCACCGCCCAGGCCCTGGACCTGTACAACACCGTCAGCCACCAGCTCGGCACCGCGCAACTGCAGAAGCTGTTCGACGATGGCCTGGGCCGGCTGGATCCCTACCTGGACTACCTGCGCCAGCACCTGGGCTTCGACCAGGCCGCGGTCATCAAGCACGTGGGGGAGTGGGTCAAGGAGGTGAGCAACCTGCTCTATTCCAACCTGGCCAGCCTGGTCAAGGGCTTCACCAACGTGCTCATCAGCTTCGTGCTCATCCTGTTCGTCACCTTCTACCTGTTCATGGACGGCCACCGCATGGGCGAGCGCCTGCTGGCGCTCTCGCCCCTGCCGATCGAGCTCAACCAGCGCATCCGCGACGACTTCCTGGCCTCGCTGCGCTCCACCCTCAAGGGCACCGTGGTCCTGGCCTTCATCCAGGGCCTGGGTTGCGGGCTGGGCTTCTGGGTCTTCGGGGTGCCCAACGCGCCCTTTTGGGGCACGGTGATGGTCTTCGCCTCGGTGGTGCCCCTGGTGGGCACGGCCCTGGTCTGGCTGCCGGCCTGCGTCTACCTGCTGGTCTTGGGCCACTGGGGCCAGGCCATCGGGGTGGGGGTGTGGAGCCTGGTCGTGGGCACCATCTCCGACAACTTCCTGCGCCCCCGGCTCCTGGGCGGCTCTGGCAGCATCCATCCCCTGCTCACCTTCTTCAGCGTGCTGGGCGGACTGGCGGCCTTCGGCATGGTGGGGCTCATCCTGGGCCCCCTGGTGCTGGCCATGCTGCTGTCGCTGGTGGACGTCTACCAGCGCTATTTCCTGACCTCCGTCGTCTGCGACCCGGCACCGGAGGGGAGGACGCCGCCCGATCAACCAGGGTATGATGAAAGCTGACACCACGCGGGAGTGAACCATGCAGGACATCCTGGCCATCATCATGGCCGGCGGCAAGGGCGAGCGCCTTAGCCCGCTGACCCTGGACCGCTCCAAGCCCTCGGTGCCCTTCGGCGGCCACTACCGCCTGATCGACATCACGCTCAGCAACTGCATCAACAGCGCCATCTACAAGCTCATGGTGCTGCCCCAGTACAAGAGCCAGTCCCTGGTGGACCACCTGGAGGCGGGCTGGAACATCTTCTCCTACGACCTGGGCCACTACCTGCGCATCGTCAGCCCCCAGATGCGCATGGGCGAGCACTGGTACAAGGGCACCGCCGACTCGGTGCGCCAGAACGCCTACCTGATCGAGCGCGACCATCAGCTCAACCACATCCTGATCCTGAGCGGCGACCACGTCTACAAGATGGATTATGCCGCCTTTCGCGCCCATCACGAGCGCACCAACGCCGATGTGACCATCAGCGTCATCGAGGTGGACCGCAAGGTGGCCGCCGGCACCTACGGCGTGCTGGAGGTGGACGACGAGTTCAACGTGAAGGGTTTCCAGGAAAAGCCGGCCGACCCCCCGGCCATGCCCGGCGACCCGGAGCGCACCCTGGCCAGCATGGGCATCTACCTGTTCCGCAAGGAGGTGATGCTGGAGGTGCTGCAGGAGGCGGCCGGCACCGACTTCGGCCACGACATCATCCCGGCCCTCTTGGGCCGCTACCAGGTGAAGGCCTATCCCTACCGGGCCATGAACGCCATCCGCGACTTCACCTACGTGACCCAGCCCGACGGCAGGCGAGAGCGCATTTATGAGGAGCGCACCCGCGACAGCGGCTACTGGCGCGACGTGGGCAACCTGGATTCTTATTGGAACGCCAATATGGACCTGTGCGGGGTGGACCCTTTCTTCAACCTCTACGGCGAATTGTGGCCCATCCGCACCCACCTGCACCAGTTCCCGCCGGCCAAGTTCATCTTCCAGTCCGAGCGAGCCGACCCGCCACGGGTGGGCAAGGCCCTGGACTCCCTGGTCAGCCTGGGCTGCATCATCAGCGGCGTGGTGCGCAACTCGGTGCTGGGCATGAACGTGATCGTGCGCTCCTGGGCCGAGGTGGACGAGAGCGTGATCCTGGACGACGTGGTGGTGGGGCGGGGCTCGCGGATTAAGAAGGCCATAATCGACAAGCACAACTTCCTGCCGGAGGGCACCCGCATCGGCTTGGACCCCAGCGAAGACCGCAAGCACTTCACCGTGACCGAGCGCGGCATCACGGTGATACCCAAGGGGTACTTCGGAGGATAGGGCTATGAAGTGGGTGACCCGCTCGCGCCTGCACGTGGACCGGGTGGCCTGTCCCTGGCTCATCCGGCGCTTCGTGGACAGCCGGGCCGAGTTCATCCTGGCGCCCAAGTCCGAGGTGCTGGCGGTGGCCGAGGCCGAGGGCGCCATCGCCTTCGACAGCCCCGGCGCGCCGCTCGGCCACGTGGGCCAACGCTGCACCTTCGACGCCATCATCGCCCGCTACGCCCTGGGCGATCCGGCTCTGCTGCTCTTGGCCGAGATCGTGCGCGCCGCCGACACCGACCGCTTGGCCGATCATCCCGTGGCCGCCGGCCTGGAGGCCATCGCCAAGGGCTTCGGCCTGGTATGCACCGACGACGCCGAGAACCTGGCCCGTCAGTTCGTGGTCTACGACGCCCTCTACGCCTGGTGCCGCCTGGAGGTGGCCGCGGGCCGGGGGCCCAAGGGCTAGGTCGGGGGCGCGGGCGGATCCAGGGCGCGGCGGCAGTCCGGGCAGACCCGGTAGCTGACGGGCGGGAAGTAACCTTCCTCCAGTAACGCCACCATGGGCAGCACCCGCTCGGCCTCCTGCCAGGCGGGCTCGCCTCCGCTCCCCGCCCGCCCCAGGTCGGTCCAGGCCGGCCGCTCAAGGCGCAGGCAGATGCTGCACGCCTTGAGGCTGCGCCCCGGCGCGCAGGGGCCGCAGGGCCGGAAGTTCACCGGCGCCCGCACCTCCTCGCGCAAAAGCAGGCAATTGAAGCTCAACCCGCCGTCGGCCAGGGGGGTGACGGTCATTTCCATGAAGCGGCGTATGTCCGGGGAGTCGCAGCGAAAGGGCAGGGTCAGGGCGCGCTGGTGGATCTGGATGCGCCGCAGCGCCAGGCGATAGACCTCCTGGGTGTCGGGGCCGTCTATGAAGTCCCACAGACTGCGGCCCAACACCCAATCCGGCCGGAAATCAGGCCGCCAATTGTTTTTCGCGAAAACCACCCAGGACTGATCCAGCGAGACGATGCGGTCCTCGGCGTCGGTGCAATAAGTGTAGATCATGTTGACGCTCCCGCTTGGCCGCGGGGCAGGCGGACCCACTTTACCTCAATCCTGGGTGTTTTAGCCAAAAAACCGCCCCCGCCAAGCGGCGGGGGTTGGCTTGGCCGCAGGCGAGCCTGGGACTTGGGCTACGATCCATTCAGGCCATGCTGTTTGGCTTGAAAATCCGCAGGCGGGGATAAACCCCGCCCGACGAAAAAAGTGGCGCTTTTCTCTGGGTTTCGCTGGGACGGGGTTTATCCCTGCCGCGTTTTGCCCTTGCCAAGGTCTAGGCGCAAGCCTAGCTCTTGACCAGGGTCTGCCACAGGCCGATGACGGCCATGCGGCGGGCGTTGAGCTGGTCCTTGAGCAGGCCCAACTGGTCGCGGGTCAGGCCCAGCTTGGTCAGCACCGAGGTGCGCACCTCCGGCCGGTCCGGGTTGCCGGAATGGCCCAGGCCCACGCTGCGGGCCAGGAAATCGGCCACGTGCACCGTGGCCACCAGGTCATGGTAGATCAGGCCGGCGTGCAGCTCGTGGTGATAGCCCATGACCTCGCCGAACTGCGGCGGCAGGTCCCAGTGTTCGGCCAGGGCCAGGCCGATCTGGCCGTGGTCCACCTCCAGGGCCTTCTCGGCGGCGCGATAGGAGAGTTTCTCCTTGACTATCAGTTCCTTGAGGCTGTCCACCTCGTCCGGGAAAAAGGCGGCCAGCACGACCTTGCCCAGGTCGTGCAGCAACCCGGCGGTGAAGGCCGTCTCCCGCTGTTTGTCTTTCAGGAAATCCGATATCAGGGCGGCGGCGTCGGCCACGGTGAGCGAGTGCAGCCAGAGCAGCTCGGCCGCGGTCTGGTTGCGGAAGGAGCTGGGGTGCAGAAAGCCCATCAGGCTGGCGCCCAGGCAGATGTTGCGGATTTCCTCGTAGCCCAGGGCCACCACCGCCCGGCTGACGGTGAGAATCTGATGACGGAAGCCATAGTAGGCCGAGTTGGCCACGGCCAGGACCTTGGAGCTCAGGGACTGGTCGTAGGTGATGATTTTTTCCAGATCGGCGGCGGAACTGTGCTCGTTGTTGAGCAGGGCCAGTATCTGGCTCAACACCGGCGGCAGGGTGGGTACGTAACGGATGCCTTTGACGAATCTATGCTGCATTTCCAGTTCCGGGCAAATTTTGCGTGAACGACGGCCAATTTTTACTTACCCAAAGCATACACCAATTGTCAACTTGGCATCCAGGGCCGCCGGGTTACATTTTGGCGCGCAAAATCCAATCGTTCCACATCTTGGCCGTGGCGGCGCGGGCCTGGGCGAAGGCCTGGGGCCCCAGGTGCAGCCGCCGCGGTCCGCAGCGGACCAGCTCCCGCTGGCGCACCTCGGCCACGACCAGGCCTTGCTCCCTGACCAGGGCCAATTGGTCCTCGTAGTGCTGCTGGCGGGCCGCGTCCACGGCCTTGGCCTGCAAGCGCCAGGGCGCGCCCCGCTGGGCCAGGAAACCCAGGGGAGGACCCTCCAGGCTGGCCGAGGGCAACAGGTGCACCACCAGGCTCTTTGCGCCGAAGCGCCGGACCGCCGCCAGCAGGGGGGCCTTGTCCACCAGGCCGCCATCCACCAAAAGCCCGCCCATGTGCTCCACCGCCGCAAACAGCATGGGCACCGCGCCGCTGGCGCGCACCGCCGGGGCCAGAGGGCCCTGGTCCAGCACCACCCGGCGGCCGCTGACCAGGTCCAGCGCCACCATCAGGCAGCCGCGGGGGCAGGCCTCGAAGGTGGCGCAGGGCAGGTTCTGCTCCAACAGGGTCTGGAAGGCCTCGCCGGCCAGATAGCCGGTCTGGCCACGCAGGCCGCTCAGCAGGCTGCGGACGAGCGCCGCCGGCCGGGGCGGGTCCCAGAAGTCATCGCGGCGCAGTCGGCTGAAGCGGGCGAGCATCTCGCCGGGGTCCAGGCCGCCGGCGGCATAGGCCGCCACCAAGGCCCCGGAGCTGCTGCCGGCGTAGGCGTCGGGCTCCACGCCCAAGTCGGCCAGGGCCTGCAGGAAGCCGGCATGGGCGAAAAAGCCGAAAAAGCCCGAAGACATCACCGCCACCACGGGGCGGGGCAGCAAGCGTTCCAGCGACATAACCCAATTAATACCGATCTTTACATATCTGTTTAAGGTTTAACTTGAAATTAAGCGGCCCTGGTCGTCCAGGGGCAGGGGCCGGCCGATGCGGTAGGCCAGGGCCTGGCCGGCGGCGATGCCGCGGCCGTCCTCCTGCCACACCCTGGCGTCGTAGAGGGCGGTCCTGCGGGTGGCGTTGATCTCCCTGGCCTCGGCGAAAAGCCGTGCGCCGGGTTCGGCCGGGGCCAGGTAGTTGATGTTGAGTTGCAGGGCCACCGCCACCTGGCCGTGGCCGTTGCAGGCCAGTTGGAAGGCCTCGTCCAGCAGCGAAAACACCGCGCCGCCGTGCAGCATGCCGAAGATGTTGGTCAGCTCCGGGGTGAAATCCATGGCCACCTTGGCGTAGCCGGGGCTGATTTCGATCACCTCCAGGCCCATTTTCTGGCGGAAGGGCTCGGCCTGGCTGCGCGCCCAGAGCTTGGCCACGGCGTCCTGGGACATGGGCTGCCTCCCTAAACAGTTAGCCCTCAAGGCGGGCATAAGATAACATGCATAGATGGCGCTTGGCCAAAAAAGGCGCCGCCGTCGAGCGTCGTTGCCGCCCCCCAACCCAGCTCAAGGAGTCGTTCTTGCCCAGACCGCGCCCCAACCCCGGCTCGAACCCCCCGGCCCAGTTCGAGACCGTCATCACCGACCTGGCCGCCGGCGGCAAGGGAGTGGCCCGCCTGGCCGACGGCCGGGTGGTCTTCGTGGCCGGAGCCCTGCCCGGCGAGCGGGTGCGGGCGGCCGTCACCCGCGCCAAGCGCGACTTCGCCGAGGCCGAGACCCTGGCCGTGCTGGCGGCCTCGCCGGATAGGGTGGAGCCGGCCTGCCCGCTCTATGGCGACTGCGGCGGCTGCGACCTGATGCACCTGGCGCACGCCGCCCAGGTGGAGGCCAAGGCCGCCTGGGTGGTGCGCGCCCTGCGCCGGCTGGAGGGCCTGCCCCAGCCCGACCCGCGTCCATCGCCCCTGGCCTGGGGCTATCGCAACCGGGTGCGTTTGCAGGTGGACGAGCGGGGCCGGGTGGGATTTTTCGCCGCCAACAGCCACCGCCTGGTCCCGGCGGCCCATTGCCCGGTGGCCGCGGCCGGCGTGAACCGCCTGCTGCCCGGCCTGGCCCAGGTGCTGGCCGAACCACAGTGGGCCGGCCGGGTTGAGTGGGCCGAGGTCCTGGCCGGAGACGAAACCGCCCCGGCGCTGCTCTGCCTGGGCTGGGCCGGTCCCGGCGAGCCCCCGGACCCCACGCCCATCCTGGCCGCCACCGGCGCGGCCGGCCTGCGCTGGGCCACGGACGACGGCCTGGCGCCCTGGCCCCTGCGGCCGGAACACGGCCTGGTCTATCACCAAACGGCCGGGCTCGACCTGCGAGCCTTTCCCGGCCTATTCTGCCAGGTCAACTGGGCGGCCAACCACGACCTGGTGGCGGCGGTCATGGCCGCGGCCACGGGCGTCGACCCCGGCCGCGCCCTGGACCTCTACGCCGGCGGGGGCAACTTCAGCCTGCCGCTCCTGGCCGCCGGCTGGCGGGTGAAGGCGGTGGAGGGCCAGGAGGAGGCCTGCCAGAGCGCCTATCTGCAAGCGGTCTGGGCCGGGCTGGAGGCGGGCCTGATGGTCCAGGCCCAGGCGGTCGAGACCGCCCTGACCGGCCTGACGGCGGCCGGCGAGACTTTCGACCTCGTGGTGCTGGACCCGCCCCGGGCCGGGGCCAAGGGCCTGATGCCGCTCATCGCCCAGGCATCCGCCCGGCGGGTGGCCTATGTATCCTGCCATCCGGCCGCCCTGGGCCGGGACGCCGCCGAGCTGGCCCAGGCCGGTTTCAGCCCCCAGTCGCTGACGGTGGTGGACCTTTTCCCCCACACCGGCCACGTGGAGGCGGTGCTGGTCATGGAGCGCTGATGGCCCGGCCCGCACCCGGCGCGGCCAGACCGGCTTGGCCTGCCTGGCCGCGGCGCCTGGCGTTGGCCCTGACGTTCACCCTGCTTTGGGCGGGAGGCGCGCAGGCGGTGGGGCCTTTTTCCCATTTGATCCTGGCCGAGCGCATCGCGCACCTGGCCCCCGGCCAGGCCGCGGACCCGGCCGTGCGCCAGGCCCTTTTCCTGGGGGCGCTGGTGCTGGACGCCGGCTACTACCCCGGCGGCGATTCCCGCCTGGCCGAGGCCGGCCACAACATCGAGCCCTGGCGGGTCTGCCGGGCCCTGCTGGACCTGGCCCAGACCCCGGCCCAGCGGGCCTTCGCCCTGGGCTACCTCTCCCACGCCCTCATCGACCAGGCCGCCCACCGCGAGCTGGTCAACCCCCTGGCCGGCGCCGCCTTTTCGCTCAGCCCCCTGGACCACAAGCGGGTGGAATGGGGCCTGGACTGCTGGTGGCTCGGCCAGCCGGCCCACGCCTGGCTGTGGCAAGCGGCCGGCCTGACCAGCCCGGAGGGGCTGGATCTCTGGCGGCGCGGCCTGGAACGGACCTATGGCGCGCGCATGGCCCCGCAGCTTTTGACCGCGGCGGTGGCGGCCGAGCTGAAGACCGTGGATGAGCTGCCGCTCATCTTCCAGCTTTCGGGCCAGACCCGGCGGCCGGACGCCTGGCTGGGCAACGCCCTGGGCTGGCTGCTGGGCCTCACCGCCCGACCCCTGGCCGTGGGCTACATGCGCTGGCGCGGCGGCTACATGAATGAGATCGCGGTGCTGGACGCCCGGCCGGCCACCCCGGCCGACGCAGCCAACCTGGAGCGCCTCATGGCCGGGGTCGTGGAGCGGCTGCCGGCGATCCTGGCCGGCGGCGAGATGCCTTCCGGCAACCTGGACGCCGACCCGGCCTGCGAGACCGGCGGCTGCCCGGACACCGAGGCGGCCAAGGCCTGGCTGGCGGGCCTGCCGCGGGCAGAGTAGGGGAGCACTGCAGGCTGGCGCGGGTGTTGAACCGTTTAATTGTTTACGCCGAAAATACACGGGCGGGGTTTATCCCCGCCCGCATTCTGTCTTTTGCCGAAGATTATATGAACGATGACACGCATTGCGCTTTGTCGGTCTTTGTCTTGGTTTATAGACACCCCGCAGCTTGCTGCGGGGTAGTTCATTCCAGTCCTTTCGCCAGCCTTCTGCTTCTCCCAGCCAACCCGGCGCGGTTTCTGCCTATTGCCCTGGCGGGGCCCGGTCCTTTCCTGGTACAAATGAACCAGGACGCGGCCAGCCTTGCGCGCGGAGGTCTCCCATGCTCCTGGCAAGATCGCTAGCTTTGATACTGGCCGGCCTGGTTCCGTGGCTCATCGCGCCAGCCGGGCCGGCCGGGGCGCTCACCGCCGACCAGGCGCTCAAGCTGCGCCAGGCCGGAGTGAGCGACGAGACCATCCAGATGCTGATCGACAACGAGCTGTCCCAGGCCGGTGGGGCCGGACCGGGGCGCTATGTGGTGAAACAGGGCCAGACCGGGGAGAGCATCGTCTACCAGGCCGGTTCGTCCGACGGCGGGGAGCTCCCCCTGCCGCTCACCCCCCGGCAGGCCGCCGATCCCAACCTGCGCGTCATCCTGGGCGTGCAACCCAACCAGGATGTGGTCGTCCGCGAGGAGACGCCGACCGTCTCCCAGGCCCTGCCCTTCAGCCAGGGCCAGACCAAGGTCGTGCCGCGCACCCGGATCGGCGCCGGCGGGGGCGGCGGAGGCGGCGGGGGCTACAGCCTGCTGCTGGAAAGCCACCGCGACCAGGCCCCGGCCGAGCGCCGGGCGCGGGAGCTCAACGCCCAGGGCGTGGAGGCCGCGGTGGAGAGCGTGGACCTGGGCGACAAGGGACGCTGGCACCGGGTGGTGCACGGCCGGTTCCCCGACCGCGAGGCGGCCCAGGCCCAGGGCGAGGCGCTCAGGCGGGTGGGCGGGGTGGAGCACTACACCATACTGAGCCGCTAGCCGCCCGGTCCGCCGGCGGTTGCCCGGCGGCCGGCCGGCGTGCTAAAAAGCCTGGCAGCCCATGGCCCGGATGGGGGCCGCCAAACCCTGAGCGAGCATCCGTTGGAACCTCTCGACCTATTCACCCGCCGCCAGGTCTACAGCGTGGCCGAGCTGGTGGGCCAGCTCAAGGAGCTGGCCGAGAGCCGGTTCGACTTCGTATGGGTGGAGGGCGAGGTCAGCGGCCTGCGCCGGCCGGGCAGCGGGCATCTCTATTTCACCCTGAAGGACGACCAGGCCATGCTGCGGGCGGTGCTGTTCCGCCACCAGGCCGCCCTGAGCCGCTTCGCCCTGGAGGAAGGCCAGAAGGTGCTCTGCCAGGGCCGGGTCAGCGTCTACACCGCCCGCGGCGAGATGCAGCTCATCGTGGACGTGGTGGAGCCCAGGGGGGCCGGGGCCCTGGCCCTGGCCTTCGAGCAGCTCAAGAAGCGCCTCATGGCCGAGGGGCTTTTCGAGCCTGAACGCAAGCGGCCCCTGCCCGACCTGCCCCAGAAGATCGCGGTGGTCACCTCGCCCAGCGGCGCGGCCATCCGCGACTTTCTGCACGTGTTGCACCGGCGCTTCGACCGGGTGCAGGTGGCGGTCTACCCGACCCCGGTGCAGGGCGACGAGGCCGCTCCGGCCATGGTCCAGGCCCTGGCCGACCTGGCCGCCTGGGGCTGGCCGGAGGTGATAGTGCTCACCCGCGGCGGCGGTTCGCCGGAAGACCTGTGGGCCTTCAACGACGAAGGGCTGGCCAGGGCCATCGCCGCCAGCCCCATCCCGGTGGTCTCGGCGGTGGGGCACGAGATCGACGTGACCATCAGCGACCTGGTGGCCGATCTGCGCGCGCCCACGCCCTCGGCCGCGGCCGAGCTCCTGGTGGCCAACCGGGCCGAGCTGGCCCAGCGGCTGCGCGCCCTGCAAGGGCGCCTGGCCCGGCGCGGCGGGCGCATCGTGTCCCTGCGGCGCGAGCGCCTGGCCGGCCTGCGCCGGGGCCTGCGCGACCCCCGCCGCCGCCTGGCCGATCTGCGCCTCCGGGTGGACGACCTCCTGGACCTGGCCCAGGGGGCGCTCGCGGCGGGCCTGCACCGCCGGGGCCGCCGGCTGGCCGGGCTGCGCGAGCGTCTGTTGGAGCGCCGGCCCGACCGCCGCCTGGCCGAGCTCGCCGCCCGTCACGGCGGATTGTCGCGCCGTCTGGACGCGGCCATGCTGGCCAGTCTGCGAAAGCGTCGGGCGGTCTTGGGTGAGTTGGCCGCCGGCCTGCGCAACCTGGGGCCCCTGGCGGTGCTGGGCCGGGGCTACGCCCTGGTGCAGGACGATCAGGGCCGGCTGCTGCGCCGGGCCGGACAGGCCCGGCCGGGCCAGGCCTTGCGGGTGCGCCTGGCGGCCGGCGCCCTGCGGGTGCGGGTGGAGGAGATCGAGCCGTGAGGGTCTGCCTGGTCATTTGCCTGGCTTTGGCCTCCTTGGCCCTGGCCGCGCCGGCGGCGGCCGCCGGTCCGGTGGTCAGCCTGCATCCGGAAGCCCTGGCCCAGGGCCAGCCGGCCCGGCTCAGGGTCTGCGGGGTGGCGGGCGCGAAGGCGCTTTCCGCGCGCCTGCTGGAGCGCGAAGCCCCCCTGGCCAAGGGCGCGGACGGCTGCTGGTCGGCGCTCATCGCCGCCGACCTGGACGCCCCGCCCGGAGCGCACCGCCTGGAGGTCATCGCCGAGGGCAAGGCCGTCGCCGCGCGCGCCCTGAACGTGGCCGCCCGCGACTACGGCACCCGCACCATCACGGTGGAGGGCAAGTACGTGGAGCCCGACCCGGAGCAACTGGCCCGCCACCAGGCGGACCTGGCCGCCATGCGCCCGGTCTACGACCTGCGCACGCCCGCGCCGCTCTGGTCCGGGCCCTGGCGCAAACCGGTGGACAGCCTGGTGGTGGGCGTCTTCGGCCGCCGCAGCCTGGTCAACGGCCAGCCCCGCAGCCCCCACGGCGGGGTGGACCTGCGCGCCGGGGTGGGCGCGCCCATCCAGGCCCCGGCCGGCGGGCGGGTGGCCTGCGTGCGCGACACCTTCTTCGGCGGGCTGACGGTGCTCATCGACCACGGTCTGGGGGTCATCAGCGCCTACCGTCACCTGAGCGCGGCCAAGGTGAGCCAGGGCGACATGGTCCAGGCGGGTCAGGTCATCGCCCTGGCCGGGGCGAGCGGCCGGGTGACCGGCCCGCACCTGCACTTCGACCTGCGCTGGGCCGGGGCGCGGGTGGACCCCCTGGCCTTCATCGCGCTGACCGGCCAGACCGGCCAGACCGGCGGCGGGGCGGCCACCAAACGGAGATGAAGCGCGCCCCGCGTCCGCACCGGGGCTGCATGGGAGGGCGAAGGCATGGCCAAGGCGAAGAAGGAAGGCGGCTTCGAGCAGAGCCTCAACCGGCTGGAGGAGATCGTGGGCCGGCTGGAGGGCGAGGACCTGGACCTGGAGGAGTCCCTGGCCCTGTTCGAGGAGGGCGTCAAGCTGGCCGAGGCCTGCGGGGCGCGCCTGGACGCGGCCGAGAAGCGGGTGACCCTGCTCATGAAGGACCGCGACAAGGGCCTGGTGCAGACGCCTTTCGAGCCGGCCACGGCGGCGGAGGACTAGGCCATGGCGGCCGCTGACATCAAGGCCTATCTGGCCGAAAAACGCGCGCAGGTGGACGCGGCCTTGGAGCGCTATCTGCCCTTTGACGAGGCCGGCGGCCAGATACTCAAGGCCATGCGCTACAGCCTCTTTGCCGGCGGCAAGCGCCTGCGGCCGGTGCTCTGTCTGGCCGGGGCCGAGGCCGTGGGCGGCGACCCCGCGCGGGCCATGTATTGCGCCTGCGCCCTGGAGATGGTCCACACCTACAGCCTGATCCACGACGACCTGCCCGGCATGGACGACGACGACTATCGGCGGGGCGTGCCCACCAACCACAAAGTATTTGGCGAGGGCATGGCCATCCTGGCCGGCGACGGTCTGCTCACCCAGGCCATGGCGCTCTTGACCGACCCGGCCGCCATCGGTCACGTGGATCCCTGGCGCGCCCTGGCCGCGGCCCAGGTCATCATGCGCGCGTCCGGCATGGAGGGCATGGTGGGCGGCCAGGCGGCCGATCTGTTGGCCGAGCGCCAGGAGCCGGACCTGGCCCAGGTGCAGTTCATCCACGCCAAGAAGACCGGTGCGCTCATCACCGCCTCGTTGCAGGCCGGCGCGCTCGTGGCCGGCGGCGACCGCGAACAGGTGGGGCTCCTGGTGCGCTATGGCCGGCGCGTCGGCCTGGCCTTCCAGATCGCCGACGATCTGCTGAATCTTTCGGGCGACGCCGCCGCCCTGGGCAAGGCCGTGGGCAGCGACGAGGCCAGGGGCAAGATGACCTATCCCGCCGTGGTGGGTCCGGCCCAGGCCAAAGCGACCGGCCAGCGGCTGGTGGACGAGGCCGCGGCGCTGATCGAGCCCCTGGGCCCGAACGCCTGGCCGCTCAAGGCCCTGGCCGCCTACATCATGGCCCGCACCCACTGACAATTCGCTCCCGCCGGGTTGCGCAACCCGCCGACAGGCTTCACAATGTCACCATGAGGCCCCAGGGCGGCCCCGCCCAGCCGCCCGTCAAATCAGCGAAGGAACCGTTTTGGCAAACCATTCGCCTGTCAGTGATTCGATTCTCGGCCGCGTGGATTCCCCGGCCGATCTGGTGGGGCTGGCCCCGGAGGAGCTGGAGCGCCTGGCGGCCGAGATCCGCCAGCGCATCATCGACACCGTGACCAAGACCGGCGGCCACCTGGCCCCCAGCCTGGGGGTGGTGGAGCTCACCCTGGCCCTGCACCGGGTCTTCCACCGCATCGAGGACCGCATCGTCTGGGACGTGGGGCATCAGACCTACGCCCAGAAGCTCATCACCGGCCGCCGCGACAGCTTCCACACCCTGCGCCAGTTGGGCGGGCTCAGCGGGTTCCCCAAGCGGGCCGAAAGCCCCTGGGACGCCTTCGACACCGGCCACTCCTCCACCAGCATCAGCGCCGCCCTGGGCATGGCCTTCGCCAAGCGGCTCAAGGGCGAGAGCGGCAAGGTGGTGGCGGTGATCGGTGACGGCAGCCTGACCGCGGGCCTGGCCTTCGAGGGGCTCAACCAGGCCGGGTTCATGGACCAGGACCTGATCGTGGTGCTCAACGACAATGGCATGAGCATTGCCCGCAACGTGGGCGCGCTCAGCAAGTTCATGTCCCGCGCGCTTTCGGGCAAGGCCTACCTGACCTTCCGCAAGGACCTGGAGCGCTGGCTCAAGGGCCTGCCCGGCATCGGCCGCGACCTCTTGGACCTGGCCCGGCGCTCCGAGGAATCCTTCAAGGCCTTCTCCACCCCCGGCATGCTTTTCGAGGCCTTCCGCTTCAACTACGTGGGGCCGGTGGACGGCCACAACCTGCCCTGGCTCATCGAGACCTTCGCCAACGTGGCCAACCAGCAGGGTCCGCAACTGGTGCACGTCATCACCACCAAGGGCAAGGGCTACGCCCCGGCCGAGGCCGACCCCAGCCACTTCCACGGGGTGGGGGCCATGAAGCCGCCCCAGGCGCCCTATGAGGCCGAGGCCCCGGCCGAGGAGCCGGCCAGCCCGCCGCCGCCCACCTACACTGAGATCTTCGGCCGGACCATGGTCGAGCTGGGCCGGGCCGACCGGCGCATCGTGGCCATCACCGCCGCCATGCCCGAAGGCACCGGCCTGGGGGCCTTCGCCCAGGCCCTGCCGGAGCGTTTCGTGGACGTGGGCATCGCCGAGCAGCACGCGGTGACCTTCGCCGGCGGCCTGGCCAGCCAGGGCTTTAAGCCGGTGGTGGCCATCTACAGCACCTTCATGCAGCGGGCCTACGACCAGGTGGTGCACGACGTCTGCCTGACCAACCTGCCGGTGGTCTTCGCCATGGACCGGGGCGGCATCGTGGGCGAGGACGGCTCCACCCACCAGGGCCTGCTGGACTTGAGCTTTTTGCGCTGCGTGCCCAACCTGGCCCTCCTGGCCCCGGCCGACGAGGAAGAGCTTCGCCATATGCTCTACACCTGCCTGCGGCACGACGGCCCGTCCGCCCTGCGCTATCCGCGCGGCCGCGGCCTGGGCGTGGCCACGCAAGGCCCCCTGCGCGAGCTGGCCTGGGGCAAGGCCGAACTCAGGCGCGATGGGGGCGACGTGGCGCTGATCGGCATCGGGGTGGGGGTGGCGGCGGCCGAGGCCGCGGCCGAGATGCTGGCCGCCGAGGGCGTCGGCGCGGCGGTGGTCAACGCCCGCTTCGTCAAGCCCCTGGACGCCGGGCTGATCCTGGCGCTGGCCCAAAAGACCCGGCGGGTGGTGACGGTGGAGGAGAACGTGGTCATGGGCGGCTTCGGCGCGGCGGTGCTGGAGACCCTGGCCGCGGCCGGGCTCACCGGCGTCGCCACCCGCGCGGTGGGCGTGGCCGACGTGTTCGTGGAGCACGGCAGCCAGAAGCAATTGCGCTCCCTCTATGGCGTGGACGCCGCCGCGGTGGCCGCGGCGGCCCGCGCCCTCCTGGCCGCCTAGGCCCTTGGCCAAGGGCCAGCGCCAAGTCCAGCGTTTGGACCAGCGCCTGGTGGAACTGGGCCTGGCCGAAAGCCGCCAGAAGGCCCAAGGCCTGATCCTAGCCGGCCTGGTCCGGGTGGACGGGCAAACGGCCAAAAAGGCCGGCCAGACCGCGCCGGCCTCGGCCAACATCAGCGTGGACGGCCCCGAACATCCCTTTGTCAGCCGGGGCGGGGTCAAGCTGGCCGGGGCGCTGGATCATTTCGGCCTGGACCCGGCCGGGCTCAACTGCCTGGACGTGGGGATCAGCACCGGCGGCTTCAGCGATTGCCTGCTCATGCGCGGCGCGGCGGCGGTCACCGGCGTGGACGTGGGCTATGGCCAACTGGCCTGGAAGCTGCGCCAGGACCCGCGCGTCACGCTTTTTGAGCGGGTCAACGCCCGCCAGATGCCGGCCGACCTGGCCCCCGGCCCCTTTGATCTCTGCGTGCTCGACGTCTCCTTCATCAGCCTGACCCTGGTGCTGCCCCAGATTCCGCCCCGCCTGGCCCCCGGCGGGGCGGTGCTCTGCCTGGTCAAGCCCCAGTTCGAGGCCGGCCGCGAATGGGTGGGGCCGGGCGGGGTGGTGCGGGATGAAGCGGCCCGCCAGGCGGCGGTGGACAAGGTGGCCGCCTGCCTGGCCGGGCTGGGCCTCGTTGTGCAGGGCCGGTGCGTCAGCCCCATCTCCGGCCCGGCCGGCAACGTCGAGTTCTTCCTGCTGGCTTGGCGGCCGGCCTAGCGGAACCGGGCCGTCTTTTGCGGTACAATCTGCGGCCATGAGCGGCGCGAGCGGACAAAAAGGCCTCATGGCCGGGCGGGGGGGCGTCCTCTTGGTGGCCGCCGGCGCGGCCATGCTCAGCTTCTCGGCCGTCTTCGTCAAGCTGGCCCAGGTGGGCCCCACCGTGGCCGGCTTTTACCGCACCCTGTTCGGCGGCCTCATCCTGGCCCTCGTGCTCATGGCCTCCGGCCAGGGCCTGCGCCTGCGGCCGGCCCGGCCGGCCCTGGTCCTGGTCAGCGCCCTGGCCTTCGCCCTGGACCTCACCTTTTGGCACCGCTCAATACACTACGTGGGGCCGGGCCTGGCCACCATCCTTTCCAATTTCCAGGTGTTCTTCCTGGCCGGCATCGGGGCGCTTTTCCTGCGCGAGCGCCTGGGCTGGCGCATGGCCGTGGCCGCGCCCCTGGCCATGGCCGGTCTCTATCTGCTGGTGGGCTTCAACCGCCAGAGCTGGCCGGATAACTACGGCCTGGGGGTGGTGCTGGGGGTGCTCACCGCCCTGGCCTACGCCACCTACATCCTCAGCCTGCGCCGGCTCCAGGCCGGCCTGGGCCAGGCCGAGGTGCAGGCCAACGTGGTGATCATTTCGCTGGTCACCGCCCTGTGCCTGGGGCCGGAGGCCTGGCTATTGGGCGAATCCTTCGCCATCCCCGACCTGAAGTCCTGGCTGGCGCTGATCGGCTACGGGGTCTGCGGCCAGGTGCTGGGCTGGGTGCTCATCTCCCGCGGCCTGCCCCAGGTGGACGCCGCCCGGGCCGGCCTCATCCTGCTCATGCAGCCGGCTCTCAGCTTCGTCTGGGACATGGTCTTTTTCGCCCGGCCCACCACCTCCATCGAGCTGGTGGGCGCGGTGGGGGCGCTGGCGGCCATCTACCTGGGCAGCACCAGCCGCAGCTGACCCGCTCGCTTCCTGGTTGCCCCGACCTGCGCGGGGTGATAAAAATTTAAAGGGAACCGCCAACCTGGAGCCCACATGCCCGCCAAAAGGACCGCCGCCAAGGCCGAAGCGCCCGCCAAGCTGAGCAAGAAAGAACTCAAGGCCCTGGGCGACAAGCTCCTCTTGCAGCCCAAGACCGTCTGGGAGCAGGCCGACCAGCATACCCGCCAGGCCATCTTCGCCCTGGCCGAGGAGTACAAGGCCTTCCTGGACCAGGCCAAGACCGAGCGCCTGGCCGCGGCCTACATCCGCCGGGCGGCGGAGGCGGCGGGCTTCAAGCCCCTGGGAGCCAAGGCCAGGGGGGGGCGCTTCCTGGCCGGTCAGGCGGGCAAGACCATGGCCCTGGCGGTGCTGGGTCGGCGGCCGGTGTCCCAGGGGCTGCGCATCATCGGCAGCCACATCGACGCCCCCCGCCTGGACCTCAAGATGCACCCCCTGATCGAGAACCAGGACCTGGCCTTCCTCAAGACCCACTACTACGGCGGCATCAAGAAGTACCAGTGGTTCGCCCGGCCCCTGGCCATCATCGGGGTGGTATGCACCGCCAAGGGCCAAACGGTGGAGATCAACATCGGCGACGCCCCGGACGATCCGGTCTTCACGGTGCTGGACCTGCTGCCCCACCTGAGCCGCAAGAGCCAGGAGGTGAAGAAGCTCAGCGAGGCCTTCGACGCCGAGCGCATGAATGTGGTGGTGGGGGGGCTGCCCCTGGACGGGGTGGACAACGGCGAGAAGGTCAAGCTGGCGGCGCTAAAGCTCCTGCACGACCGCTATGGCATCAACGAGGCCGACCTGGTCAGCGCCGAGCTGGAGATCGTGCCGGCCGGGCAGGCCAGGGACGTGGGCCTGGACCGGGCCCTGGTGGGCGGCTACGCCCATGACGACCGCGTTTCGGCCTTCGCCAGCCTGCGGGCCATGCTGGAGCTGAAGAACCCCGCGGTCCCCTGCCTGGCCATCTTCTACGACAAGGAGGAGATCGGCAGCGAGGGCATGAGCGGCGCCCAGAGCCGCTGGCTGGAGCACCTGGTGGCCGGGCTCCTGGAGGCCGGCGGCGAGAAGGCCGACTACCTGACCGTGAGCCGGGTCCTGGCCAAAAGCCGGGCGCTTTCGGCCGACGTCAACGCGGCCCTGGACCCGGATTATCCGGAGGTCCACGACAAGACCAACGCCGCCCGCATGGGCTATGGCGTCTGCCTGACCAAGTACACCGGCCACGGCGGCAAGTATGGCGCCAGCGACGCCAACGCCGAGTACGTGGCCTGGCTCAGGGGGGTCTGGGACGCGGCCGGGGTGGCCTGGCAGGCGGCGGGCATGGGCAAGGTGGACGAGGGCGGCGGCGGCACCATCGCCAAGCACTGGGCCGTCTATGGCATGGAGATCGTGGACGTGGGCCCTTCCATGCTCTCCATGCATTCGCCCTTCGAGGTGATCCACAAGGCCGACGTCTGGGCCAGCGTGCGGGCCTATCGGGCCTTCCTGGAGGCCGGGGCCTGAAAAGTCCCCATGCCCGCGTCCACGGCCGGCCGGGGCGGCGGGCGAACGGCAAGGCGGCCATCGCTCAAGCGATGGCCGCCTTGGTGTTGTGGCTAGGGGCGGGTTGCCGGCGCCGGGGCTACCAGCGGCGGGGGCCGCGGCTCTCGCGGGGCTCGCGGGGCTTGGCCTCGTTGACCTTCAGCGCCCGGCCCTCGAACATGGCGCCGTTAAGGGCCTGGATCGCGGCCTCGCTGTCGGCCCCCTCCATCTCCACGAAACCGAAGCCGCGGCTGCGGCCGGTCTCACGGTCGGTCATGATCCGGGCCGAGAGCACGGTGCCGTACTGCTCGAAAAGGCCGCGCAGGCCCTGCTCGGTGGAGTTGAAGGACAAATTGCCGACGTAAATGCTCTTTCCCATCTTCTTTGGACTCCTGAAATTACCAACGGATTACTCCCTCCCATCACGGGAGGGCAGGCTTGGCCTCTTGTACCCTACTTTCGCTGAGATGGGCGCGGTTTGCGCCGGCATGTCAAACGGAAAATCTGGCAATCGGCCTGGATTACTCGAATCATATACCGGAAATTGGCAATGTCAACTATCATTTTGTGGGAGGTGTCCAATAACCCCCCGGTTCGCAATGCTAACAACACCGCAAGACGGCCTTGGGCGGGCCGTCTTGCGGTGGTTGCGTGCGCGAGTGTAGTGGCGAGACTAGCCGCGGCCGCGGGCGCGGGCGCGGGCCATCTGGCGGCGCAGCCGGCGACGGGCCTGGCGCTGCTTGCGCCGGCGGGCGTCGGAGGGCTTCTCGTGCCAGCGCTTCTCCTTCAACTGCCGGAAGACGCCTTCCTTGGTAAGCTTGCGCTTGAGAAGCTTGATGGCCTTCTCGACATTGTTGTCCATGACCTGGACTTGCACTACTATCACCTTCTTTGCTGTAAGATTTGGCCAGGGGCGGACGTTGCCGCCCAGCGCCCGGCGCGGGGTAAATATAGCCAAGTCGGACCGTTCTGTAAAGGGTCGAGGTGTGAGTTTTTTCGGGGGATAGCCATGGCGGGCCAAGCGCGCGGCGGGATTTGCCTGGCCCTGGGCGGCGGCGGGGCCAGGGGCTTCGCCCACGTGGGCGTGCTGGAGGTGCTGCACCGCCAGGGCGTGGCGGTGCGCGGCATCGTGGGCACCAGCAGCGGGGCCATCGCCGGGGCGGGCTACGCCCTGGGCTATCATCCCGACCAGATGGTGGAGCGGGTGCTGGAGTTCGCCGCCTCGCCCCTGGCCAAGGATCCCAGGGTGCGGGCCATGGTCAGCGAGACCCAGGGCGAGGCCTGCCGCAGCCTGGGCGACCGGGTGGGCCGGCTTTTCTGCAAGGGCCGGCTGCTCAAGAACCTGGTGCTGGACCAGTCGGTGCTGGGCCTGGACTACTTCCGGGCGGTGGTTGCGTTTTTCCTGCCCGATGTCATGATCGAGGCCTGCCGGGTTCCCTTCGCCGCCGTGGCCACCGACGTGCAGAGCGGGCGCACGGTGATCATCGACAAGGGCCCGCTGCGCGAGGCGGTGGTGGCCTCCAGCGCGGTGCCGGGGGTGGCCCCGGCGGTGCGCCACCAGGGAAGGGCCTTGATCGACGGCGGGGTCTGCTCCCTGGTGCCCACCCTGGAGGCGCGGCGCATGGGCATGCGGCCCCTGGTGGCGGTCTGCGTGGACCGCGACATAGTCAGCGACGCGCTGCCCAAATTGGGCCTGGAGCTTTATCTGCGCGCCGGCGACATCCAGGCGGCCCTGCTCTCGGAGCTTATGCTCAAGCAGGCCGACCTGGTGCTGCGGCCGGCGGTGGGGGGCATGCACTGGATGGACCACGCCCAGGCCAGCGCCATCATGGCCGCCGGACGCCGCGAGGCCGAGCTGCGCCTGCCCAGCATCGAGCGTCTGGCCCAGGACCGCCTGGGCGACCGCCTGGGCCGGGCCTGGCGGGCGGCCAGGTCGGCCATGACCCAGCGACGGACGAGCGAGGCGTGATGGAGCTATTTGGCCCCCAACACCCGGAGCCGGCCACGGCCGGCGGCCAGGCCCCCCTGGCCGAGCGCCTGCGGCCGCGGGAGCTGGCCGAATACGTGGGCCAGGCCCACCTGCTGCACCCGGAGGCCCCCCTGGGGCGGCTCATCGCCGGCGGCCGGCCGGCCAGCCTGATCTTTTGGGGGCCGCCCGGCACCGGCAAGACCACCCTGGCCCGTCTGTTGGCCCGCTACTGGCAGGCCGAGTTCGTGGAGTTCTCGGCCGTGCTCTCCGGCGTGGCCGACATCCGCCGGGTGGTGGCCGAGGCCCGCGAGAACCTGAAACGCGACCGGCGCACCGTGCTGTTCGTGGACGAGATCCACCGCTTCAACAAGTCCCAGCAGGACGCCTTCCTGCCCCACGTGGAGAGCGGCGTCATCATCCTGCTGGGGGCCACCACCGAGAACCCCAGCTTCGAGATCATCCCGGCCCTGCTTTCGCGCACGCGGGTGCTGGTCTTGAATCCCCTGGGCGAGGACGACCTGGCCTTGATCCTGGACCGCGCCCTGGCCGAGGAGGAGCGCGGCCTGGCCGGGTATCGGGCCGAGCTGACCCCGGAGGCGCGCGCGCACCTGGTGGCCACCGCCTTTGGCGACGCCCGGCGGATGCTATCGGCCCTGGAGCTTGCGGTGACCACCGCGCCCCTGGGGCCGGGCGGGACGCGCCGGGTGGAGCTTAGGCAGGCCGAACAGGCGGTGGGCAAGAGCGCGCTGCGCTATGACAAGGCCGGCGACGAGCACTACAACCTCATCAGCGCCCTGCACAAGAGCCTGCGCGGCTCCGATCCCGACGCGGCGCTCTATTGGCTGGCGCGCATGCTGGCCGCCGGCGAGGAGCCGCATTACCTGCTGCGGCGCATGATCCGCTTCGCCAGCGAGGACGTGGGTCTGGCCGACCCCTACGCCCTCAACCAGGCCGTGGCCGCCCTGCGCGCCTTCGATCTGCTGGGCCGGCCCGAAGGCGAGCTGGCCCTGGCCCAGGCGGCGGTCTATCTGGCCCTGGCCCCCAAGTCCAACGCGGTCTACACCGCCTTTGGCGCGGCCCAGGCCGACGCCGAGAAGCTGGGGCCGCTGGAGGCGCCGCTGACCATCCGCAACGCGCCCACCCGGCTGATGAAGAGCCTGGGCTACGCCAGGGGCTATGAGTATCCCCACGACTATCAGGACGCGGTGGTGGGCCAGGAATACCTGCCCGACCGGCTCCGGGGCCGGCGCTACTACCGGCCCAGCGAACGGGGGCGTGAAAAGCAGATCGGCCAGATCATGCGGGAATTGGCCCAGGCCAAGGCCCGGCTGCGGCGCGCGGCCGGCGGCGGTGAACCGGACCGCGCGGACGGGGAGGGCTAGAGGGCGCCCCCCAGGGAGCGGGGCTTACTTGACCACCCGCAGGCGGGCGCCGCCGGGGGAGCGGAAGACCCGCCCCTGCTCCTGGCAGCAGAGCTTGTCCTTGACCCGCAGGGCGTTGATGATGAAGAAATTGATCACCGCCCGCTCCCACTCGCGGGTCTGGTCGGGCTGGTCCATGCGGGCTTGGATGTCGGACAGCAGGGATTTGAGCTCTTCGGCGTCAAGGTCGAGGATCTGATCGGCAATTCGGTCCAGGGTGTCTCTCACGGGCGAACTCCTGGGCAAGTCGCTGCGGATTTCATTATCGCGCTAGTCAAATTGCCGGTCAATATAGACCCGATCACTGGGTTTGTCAAACATCCGCAACTTGTTTGTCACCAAGCTCCTGCGTATAATCAAAAGCGCGGCCTTGGCAAGGCCCGCGCGCATAACTGCGCGAACAAACACGACCAACGGTCCGCGGGCCCGGCGCGGCGGGCCGGAAAGGACAAGCCCCATGGCCGAACGCGACCTGCGCCTGGACTATGCCTTCTGCACCGCCCTGGTCCTGGGCAAGGAGCGCGGCGTGGACGCCCGCCGGGCCGAGGCCCTGGCCGCCGAGATGCTGACGGCCCACGAGTCCCTGGAGAACCAGCGTCAAGCCGGCCGCCTGGGGTTCTGGGGCCTGCCGGGCATGCCCGCGGCCGAGTTGGACGCCATCCTGGCCCAGGCCGGCCGACTCCGGGGCCTGGCCGACAACCTGGTGGTGCTGGGCATCGGCGGCAGCGCCCTGGGGGCCACGGCGGTGGACATGGCCCTGAACGGCGTGTTCCGCCACAGCCTGCCCCGCAAGCCAGACGGCATGCGGCTTTTCGTGGCCGACAACTCCGACCCCCGGCTGGTGGCCGGTCTGCTGGAGGGCCTGGACCCCAAACGCACCGCCTTCAACGTCATCAGCAAGAGTGGCTCCACCGCCGAGACCGCGGCCCAATTCCTCCTGGTGCTGGAGCGCCTGGAGCGCGCCCTGGGCAGGGACGAGGCCCGCCGCCGGCTGCTGGTGACCACCGACCCGGCCGCGGGCAGCCTGCGCCCCCTGGCCGAACGCGAGGGCTTCCCCTCCCTGCCGGTGCCGCCCAGCGTGGGCGGCCGCTACTCGGTGCTGACCGCGGTGGGGCTGTTGCCCCTGGCCTGCGCCGGCCACGATGTGGCCGCGCTCTTGGCCGGGGCCCGGCGCATGGCCCTGCGCTGCGCCGAACCGGCCCTAGCCGACAACCCGGCCTATCTCTTCGCGGCCCTGGCGGTGGAATACTGGCGGCGGGGGCGCAACATCCTGGTGATGATGCCCTACGTCAGCGATCTTTTCGGCCTGGCCCAGTGGTTCGCCCAGCTCTGGGCCGAGAGCCTGGGCAAGGCGGTGAACCTTAAGGGTGAACCGGTCCACGTGGGCCAGACCCCGGTGGCGGCGGTGGGGGCCACCGACCAGCACAGCCAGCTTCAGCTCTACATGGAAGGCCCCCTGGACAAGCTGGTCTGCTTCCTCACCCTGGAAAACTACGGCTGCGACCTGGAGATACCCGACCTCTACCCGGAGGACCCCGCCCTGGCCTATCTGGGCGGGCGCTCCCTGGCCGAACTGATCCAGGCCGAGGCCAAGGCCACCGCCGCCGCCCTGGCCGAGCAGGGCCGCCCCAGCCTGAGCCTCAGGCTGCCCAGCCTGGACGAGGACGTCCTGGGCCAGGTGGTCTTCCTGCTGGAGGCCGCCACCGTGGCCGCCGGAGCGCTGCTGGGCGTGGACCCCCTGGACCAGCCCGGCGTGGAGCTGGGCAAGCAACTCACCTACGGCCTGATGGGCCGCGAGGGTTTCGAACAGCACCGCCGCCGCCTGGAAGAGCTGGAGCAGGGCGAGCGTTTCGTGGTCTAGGCCGCGCCAAGCGCGCCAGGGTTGCGCAGAGTGAGTTGGGCCGCTGCTTGGAAAGCGCGCGACCGTCGCGCAGGCGCGGACCACCACGGGTGGCGCGGCAGGGAAAGGGCGCGGACCGGAGCCCGCCGCACGGTGATTAACCCTTTCACCTTCATGCAAGTTTTCTTATTTTCGTCTCAACGCCGACGGGAGAACGCACGGTTTGCAGAGCACGGCCGGCCAAAACCTGCCCCCCTTGGTCGCAACCCCGGCGAACGTGGCCGAGAGCGACCCGGCCGCCCAGCGCCCGTTCCAGTTGGTCAAGTACTTCTCGGTGACCAGCCTGGTCATCATCCTGCTGTTCACCCTGGCCATCAGCTCCATCGTCACCCAGCGCGCCACCCAACTGGTGCTGCACAAGCGCGAGCAGTACGCCCTGCTGTTGGCCGAAAACCTCAATCACCAGGTGATGGTGCGCTTCGTGCTGCCGGCCTTGCGCGACTACGGCGGCATCAACGTGGGCCAGCCCAGCCAGTTCACCCTGCTGGACGCGGTGGTGCGCAACACCATCCATTCCTTCCTGGTGCGCCAGGTCAACATCCTGGATCTGGATGGCAACATCATCTACAGCACCGTGCCCGAATACATCGGCCGCATGGGGCTGGAGGGGGCCGCCTTCCGCAGCGCGGCCAACGGCTCCTACGCCAGCGTGCTGGAGCCGCCCCTGGACGTGTTCGAGCTGGGCGGCGGCCGGCAGCGGGTGCTCAAGACCTTCATCCCCCTGCGCGACGAACGCCGGCTCACGGCCGAGCTGGGGCCGCCGCGGGCGGTCTTCGAGATAACTCTGGACATAGGCGAGGATTTCGAGGAGATCTGGCTCAACCAGGTGCTCATCGTCAGCACCCTGCTGTTCATGATGGCCCTGCTCTTTGTGATCCTGCGCTCCATCGTCATCCGCGGCCAGCGCATCACCGCCGAGCGGGCGGCGCTGGAGGCCTCGCTCAAGGAGCGGCTCCACCACTCCGAACGCCTGGCCGCCCTGGGGCGCATGATCGCCGGCGTGGCCCACGAGATACGCAACCCGCTGGGCATCGTGCGCTCCACGGCCGAGCTTCTGGGCAGCCGCCTGGAGGCCAAGCAGAAGGCCCTGGCCGGGGTCATCGTGGAGGAATCCACGCGGCTCAACCGCATCGTCACCGAGTTCCTGGATTTCGCCCGCCCCCAGACCCCGGAGCTCCGGCCCCTGCGTCTGGAGGACGTCTTGGAGCGCAACCTGCAACTGCTGGGGCCGGAGCTGGACCGGGCCGGGGTGGAGGTGGCGCGGCGCTACGCCGCCCGCGCGCCCATGGTCATGGGTGATCCCGACCTGCTCTACCGGGCGTTCCTGAACCTGTTCAACAACGCCTTGCAGGTGATGGAGGAACAGGGCGGCGGCACCCTGACCGTGAGCACCCAGGCGGTGGAAGCGGGCGGCCAGGCCTGGCTGGTGGCGGCGGTGGAGGACACCGGCCCCGGTTTCGCCCCGGAAGCCGCCGGCCGGCTCTTCGATCCTTTTTTCACCACCAAGGAGCAGGGCACCGGCCTGGGCCTGTCCATCGTCAGCAGCATAATCAACAGCCACCAGGGCCGGGTGGAGCTGGGCCGGGCGGCCGGCGGCGGGGCGCGGGTGGAGGTGCACCTCAAGGCGGCGCCGGCCTGAGAGACGTCCGCGCCAGTCAGGCGCGGGCCTGCGATGGGACACTCGAACTTCGGGGGGATTGGCATGCACGCCACACACAAAAAATTCGCTTCTTCGATCCTGGCGCTATCCTTGAGCCTGGCCTCGGCCGCGGCCCTGGCGGCCAGCGCGCCCGGCGCGCCGCCGGCCGGCGCCGCCGCGCCCGCCTCAACCGCCTCGCCGACCGCGCCGCCAGCCAAGGCCGCCGCGCCAACCACCCTGGGCCAATATCTGCGCCAACTGCCGCCGGCCGAGCAGGCCGAGGCCAAGGCCATCATGGCCAAGCGATCGCAGGCGCGCCAGGAGCTGCGGGCCAAGATCAGGGTGCTGGGCGACGAGACGCGGGCGTTGTGGCGGCAGCCCAACTTCGACCAGGCCAAGTTCCGGGCCAAGGGCAAGGAGCTTGGCGACCTGGGGCTGAAGCTGGGCCTGCTGCGCTTTGAGGAGCTGGCCGAGCTGCGGGCTCGTTTCGGGCCGAACCTGCCCATGCCCAAGCAGGGGCGCTGAGGCGCGCGGAGTAATCGTGGAGCGCATTCTGGTCGTCGACGACGAAAAGAACTACCTGGTGGTGCTGGACGCGCTGCTTTCCGAGGCGGGCTATGAGGTCATGGCCGCCGCCGGGGGCGCGCGCGCCCTGGCCATGCTGGAGGACGAGGAGCCGGACCTGATGGTCACCGACATGCGCATGCCGCGCATGTCGGGCCTGGAGCTCATCGCCGCGGTCAAGGAGCGCTATCCCGACCTGCCGGTGATCGTCATGACCGCCTACGGCACGGTGGAGAACGCCGTGGAGGCCATGAAGCTGGGCGCGGTGGACTACATCATGAAGCCCTTCGAGAACCAGGAGCTGCTGCTCACCATCGACAAGGCGCTCAAGCTGCGCCGTCTGATGGCCCAGAACCGGCTCTTGAAGGAGGACGCCCGCCGGGCGGGCGGGTTCGGCCACATCATCGGCGACTGCCGGGCCATGCGGTCGGTCTTCGCGGTGGTGGCCAAGGTGGCCGCCACCAAGGCCACGGTGCTCATCACCGGCGAGAGCGGCACCGGCAAGGAGCTCATCGCCAGGGCCATCCACGATCAGAGCCCCCGGGCCGAGGAGCCCTTCGTGGCGGTCAACTGCATGGCGCTCACCGAGACGCTTTTGGAAAGCGAACTGTTTGGCCACGAGAAAGGCTCCTTCACCGGGGCCAGCGCCCGGCGCAAGGGGCGTTTTGAGCTGGCCGACAAGGGCACCCTGTTCCTGGACGAGGTGGGCGAGATCGCCCCCAGCCTGCAGGTGAAGCTCTTGCGCGTGTTGCAGGAGCGCACCTTCGAGCGGGTGGGCGGCAACCAGCCCATCAGCGTGGACGTGCGCATCGTGGCCGCCACCAACCGCGACCTGGCCGCGGCCGTGGCCCAGGGCCGTTTCCGCGAGGACCTGTTCTACCGCCTCAACGTGGTGCGGGTCGAACTGCCGCCCCTGCGCGAGCGCAAGGAGGACCTGCCGGCTTTGGTGGCCCATTTCGTGCGTCGCTACGCGGCCGAGATGGGGCGCGCCGCTCCGGCGGTCTCGCCGGAGGCCATGGCCCTGATCTACGACTACGCCTGGCCGGGCAACGTGCGCGAGCTGGAAAACGCCCTGGAGCGGGCCGTCATCATGGCCGGCGATGAGATCCGGCCCCAGGACCTGCCCCTGGAGGTGAGCCCCGCCGCGGCCGAGCCCTGTAGCGCGCCGGAGCCGCCCAGCGACATGGGCATCAACCAGGCGGTGGAGGACCTGGAGCGGCGCATGATCCTGCGCGCCCTGCAGGAGGCCAACGGCGTGGCCGCCCACGCGGCCGAGGCCCTGGGGGTCACCAAGTCCAACCTGGCCTACAAGATGAAAAAGTATGGATTGGGCTAATCCTTGGTTTGCCCGCCCTTGGCCGGCTGGCGGTTGATGGCGGCGATGCCCGGTTGCAGGCCGCCCTTGCCGGCGGTGTAGGCCATCATCTTGCATCCTGAAATCATGACGGCCACGATGAGGGACAGGTAGATGGCGGCCACCAGGACGGTCAACCACCACAGGTCGTAGCGAACCAGAGTCTTGAAGCCCACCACGGCCGTTATAAGGCTGACCAGGGCGGCCGGCAGGGCCAGCAGCCATTTGGTGTTGAAACCTACCAGGTTCAGAACCGCCTCTGGTTCTCCTTTCCCGCCGCCTTCGGCATAGGCCAGGGCGCAGACTTGGTGCTCCCAGGTCAGGCCCGGCCCCGCAACCTGTGCTAGTTGGTTCATCCTTTTCTCAAGACCCCCGATGTGCAGGCCCATGACGTAGATGTGGTAAAGCTCGGTCAGCGTGAAGGAAAGCACGACGATGACCACCGGCGTGAAGGGTATGCAGATCAGCGAAATGGCCTGCGCGGCGTAGTTGAAGGCCTGTTGTCCCTCGTCCTTCATGAATTTTGCGAAAAACTCGGTGGCCGAGAGGCCCAGCAGGGTCAGGGCCAGGGAAGCCATCGATGTCAGGTAGGATAGATAGTTGTTCAATTTGCGCAGTTGCTGCTTGTGAATCAGCTTTTCCTGCCAGAGGTTGTTGTATTCCTGCATAAGCAGGTCGATTTCGTCCTTCATGTCTCCCCCCAAAAAAACAAAAGCCCCGCCATGGCTCGCGGCCATGGCAGGGCGTGCGTGACCCTGGCTGGTTCTCGCTGGTTTTCACCCTTTTCCGCGCCGGGCGGCGCGGAGAGCGGGCGGACGGTGTCCTACGGCTGCTTGTCCTCGGCCTCGGGCTGGGGTTTTTGGGGTTTTTCGCTGAAACCCTCGTGCATCACGTGGTCGCACTCCTTGCAGCCCTTGGGGTAGTGCTCGCAGTCATCGAAGCAGTGGTAGGAGAACTCCTCCACGTCGTCGTAATCATGGTCATGGTTGCTCATCTCAAACCTCCTTCGCCAACTGAATCTTCTGGCATAAGCGGCCGTAAGTCAAGGCCGGCGCGCCAAAAATTACGGACGCAGGGCCTCCCCGGACCGGCTATACTAATGCCGCGCGCGTTCGCCCCGGCCCGGCTATCACCCTCTAACACCTGGAGTTAACATGACTTTTGCCACCCCCGCCGCCACCGCCGCCTTGGCCCAGGCCCACCCCGGCCTGGCCTGCAACCCCCTGGGCGCCACCGGGCTCATGGTCAGCGCGGCCGGTTTCGGCTGCTATCGGGTGGACGTGGAGGTGGAGGAGCACCACACCGCCCTGGAAAGGGCGCTCATCGCCGGGGTGAACCTCATCGACACCAGCGCCAACTACACCGACGGCAACTCCGAGCGCCTGGTGGGCGCGGTGCTGGGCCGGCTGATAAGCGCGGGCGTGATCGCGCGCGAACAGGTGGTGGTGGTGACCAAGGCCGGCTACCTGCAGGGCCGAAACCACAAGCTGAGCCAGGATCGCAAGCAGGAGGGCCGGCCTTTTCCAGAGCTGCTGGAGCTGCAACCCGGCCTGGAGCACTGCATCCACCCGGAGTTTTTGGCCGACCAGATCGGACGCAGCCTGGAGCGCCTGGGCCTGGAGAGCCTCGACGTGTTCTTGCTGCACAACCCGGAATACTTCCTGGAATGGGCCGAGGGGCAGGGCATGCCCCTGGAGCAGGCCCGCGCCGAATACCACCGCCGCATCGGCCAGGCCTTCGCCCATCTGGAGGACGAGGTGGCCCGCGGCCGCGTCGGCTGCTACGGCGTCAGCTCCAACACCTTCCCCCTGCCGCCCACGAGCCCCGGCTTCACCAGCCTGCACGAGGTCTGGCGGCAGGCCCAGGCCCTGGGCGACGGCCACCACCTGCGCGTCATCCAGTTCCCCTGCAACCTGCTGGAGCCCGGCGCGGTTCTGGGGCCGAACCAACCCGGCGGACAGACCCTGCTGGAGCTGGCCACCGAGCTGGGCCTGGGGGTGCTAGTCAACCGGCCGCTCAACGCCATGGCCCCCGGCCAGGGGCTGGTGCGCCTGGCCGACCTGGAGGCCGGCGACCCGCCCACCCCGGAGCAGGTCTTGGAGGCCGTTTCCAGCCTCAAGGCCTCGGAGGACGAGCTCATCGCCAAGCTTTTGCCCCAGCTCGGTCTGGAGGCGGAGCAACGCCGGCAGTTGGCCGACTTCCTGGCCGCCGCGCCCACCCTGGCCGACCACTGGACCGAGCTGCAAGGCCTGGAGCACTGGCGTCACCTGGAGGGCGAGTTCTTCCTGCCCCGCATCCACGCCGCGCTGCAATTCATCGTGCGCTCCCTGGGCGACACCCCGGAGTTGCGGGGGGTGGTGGACAACCACCTGGCCAGGGTGGGCCAGGCCTTCACCCGCGTGGGCGGGGTCTATCGCGCGGCCACGGCGCGGGAGCTCATGGGCCTGCGCGCCCTGGCCGCGGCCGAGCCGGACTGGGGCCAGGCCGCCACCCTGAGCCAGATGGCCCTGCGCGCCCTGCGCTCCACCACGGGCGTGGGCAGCGTGCTGGTGGGCATGCGCCGGCCGGCCTACGTGGCCGACGTGCTGGCCGAACTGGCCCGGCCGGTGGCCCAGGCCCCGCGCAAGGCGGCCTGGCTGCGGGTGGCGCGGGGATAGGACGGTTGACAAGGGAGATTAATAGGGATAAAGTAGTTTTCAACTCCCCACCAAAGGGGGGCGGGGCCATTTGTTTGGCGTGCCGGAACGGCCGGCCACTGGCAAGGAGGCTTTGGATGGCGACTTGGTATTACCGGACCAAAGGCAGCGACACCTGGCATTGGTGCAACAATTGCTCCAACTTCCCAACCTCCAACCTTGAGTCGAAGTGCACCGATGGCAGGCCATCGGGGGAGCTCTGCAACGAGTGCAAGGCCAAGGAGAAAAACGGCAATTGCACCACGCGCAAGTGCTGAGCCATTCTGACGTTGGGCGCTCGGCGCTGCCGGGCGCCCGCTCCAGTCGGCAGGCCTGCCCCAGCCATAGTGCGTCATGGCTGGGGACCCACCAGATTTTGTAGACTTCCTGCCTTCTTCCTGGCATACTCGACCAAATTTCGTATTGGGAACGACACCCGACGACCCTCCATCCGGCCGCCGGAAGCGTGCCAGGCGAAGGACCATCAGCATGAAAAAATATGGTATATCGGTTGGTTGCCTGACATGGACCATTTTCGGGTTGTGGCTGTGCCTGGCGCCCGCGCCGGCCGCGGCCCAGAGCCAGGCCGCCTGGCGCGCGGCCCAGTCCTTCAACTCCGGCTTAGCCTCCGGCCTGCTGGACGCGGCCGCCGGAGCCTCCAGCGCGGCCGAGGCCCTGGCCCGCTACCAGGAGATCAATCCGGCCGGGAGCCAGGACCAGCAACGTCTGGCGGCCGACCTTTACGCCCTGGGCCAGCAGGGCGACGCCTCCGGCATGTTCGACTGGTTCACCAACCTGTTCGACTGGTTCAAGGACAAGGCGGACCAGGTCTCCGGACCGAGCTACAGCGACGCCGGCATTCCCTCCGATCCCTTCACCTGGAGCAAGTACGGCATGAACGTCCAGCAGATCGACACCATGTCGGTGGGGGACTTCGAGCTGTGCCTGCGCTACGCCGGGCCTTGGCTGCGCATCAACATGCACACCGACGAGGTGGCCGAGAGCAACTGGTACCGCCTGGAGCCGGGTCTGAGCCGCCTGGGCACCGCCGCGGCCAACACCGGCGTCAGCCCCAACCTGGTTATCAACCTCTCCGGCTACTCCAGCTATTCCAGCGGCGACCAGTACCTGCTCAAGGGTCTGTCCTGGCAGGACAAGTCCAACCGCTACCAGAACCTGGCCGCCAAGCTGACCAACAAGGTCCATTCGCTGGGCTGGGGCAGCGCCATCTTCGAGGCCTGGAACGAGCCCGACAACGGCGACCCCATCGGACTGGGGGTCAAACACGACACCAACGAGTTCAAGGACGGGCTCATCACCCTGCTCAACGGATTCGCCAACGGGGTGCGCAGCGCCGGCGGCTACACCGCCTTCTCGCCCTTCATGACCCTCAACGACACCAAGCTCGACGTGGTCAAGAACGTGTGGCGGGCCACCGAGAGCGGCTTCGATTACTTCAGCGCCCACCAGTACGACGACGACCCTGGCAAGGTGAAGTACTGGGCCGGCAAGACCAAGGAGCTCACCGGCGACCGGCCGGTGATAATCACCGAGCACGGCTATCAATCCAGCCCCAAGGACGCCACCAAGTACCGCCGCCAGGCCTGGGCGCTCAACCAGGGCTTTGGCGACAGCGTGCTCAAGGGCGTGATGGGCTACGTCTACGCCAGCAACCACCAGCCCTGGGTCATCAGCCCCGGCGAGGATTTCTTCTGGAAGGTGACCCACGACAGCCGGCCGTAAGGCGGGGCGGGAAAGGTGAAGCGCGAGAAGGGTGAGGAATAGCCGCCAGGGGCGGCGCTCACCCTAGCCCAAGACGTGCATTTTCGCGCACGCTCCGGCCAGGGTTTCTTGAGCCTGCGGCGCCTGGGCCTTTTCGGCGCAAGCAAAAGCGGGGGCGGGGATGATTCCCGCCCCCGCGCCCCACATCGCCGCCGGCTAGCGCTTGGCGCTATCGGCCAGCAACTCCCCAAAAACCGCGTTGGCGCCCTTGTTGGCGCAGAACTTGCCGCACATGGTGCAGACGTGCTCGTCGCCCTGGGGGCAGCGCTCGCCCCTGATGCGCTGGGCGTCGTCCGGGAAAAGCGCCAGCTCGTACTGCCTCCGCCAGTCCAGGTCGCGGCGGGCCTTGCTCATGGCGCTGTCGCGGCCGCGCCGCTCCGGATACTTGGCCAGGTCCCCGATGTGCACCGCCAGGCGGCAGACCTTCACGCCCTCGATCACGTCGGCCTTGTCGGGCAGGGCCAGGTGCTCGGCCGGGGTGATGTAGCAAATCAGGTCCGCGCCATGGCGCGCGCTCTGGGCCGCGCCGATGGCGGCGGTGACGTGGTCGTAGCCCGCGCCGATGTCGCAGGGCAGCGGTCCCAGCATGTAGTAGGGGGCGAAGTTGCTCATGCGCTTCTGCAGGTTGATGTTGGCCGCGATCTCGTCCAAGGGCACGTGGCCGGGGCCCTCCACCATCATCTGACAACCCATGGCCCGGCCCAGCTCGGCCAGCTCGCAGTTGATGACCAGCTCCTGCACCATGGCCCGGTCGCTGCTGTCGGCAATGGCCCCGGCCCGGAAGCCGTTGCCCAGGCTAAGCACCACGTCGTACTTCTTCAGGATGCCGGCCACCCGGTCGAACTGCTCGTACAGCGGGTTCTCGCGGTTGTTCTTCATCATCCAGGCCACCATGGAGGCCCCGCCCTTGCTCACCAGGCCGCCGTAGCGGTAGCCCTGGCGCTGAAGGCGCAGCAAGGTCTCGCGGTTTATGCCGCAGTGCACGGCCATGAAGCTGATGCCGTCGGCGCACTGGCGCTCGATGAGATCGAAGAGCATCTCCTCGTCGAGCTGGTTGGGGTCGCCGTATTTGCGCTCGGCCTCGCTGAAGGCCTGGTAGAGAGGCACGTTGCCCACCGGCAGCTCCACGGCGGCCAGCACCTCGCGCCGCACCCGGTCCAGGTCGCCGCCCACGGATAGCTCCATCAGGGTGTCGGCCCCGGCGGCCTGGGCGGCCTGGGCCTTTTCCACCTCGGATCCGATGTCGGCGATGTCGGTGCTGGTGCCGATGCTGGCGTTGACCTTGGTGCGAAGCCCCCGGCCGACGCCCACCAGCCGGGCCGGCCGGTTGGCGTTCAGCGGGATTACGATCTGCCCCTCGGCCACGCGCTGGCGCACCAACTCCGGACTAAGACCCTCGGCCTGGGCGATGGCGTGCATCTCCGGGCTGATCTGTCCCGCGATTGCTTTCTCGACTATGGTCATTTGGTCATTCTCCGCTCTGGCGTCAGACATGCCTCGTGTCCCACCACGGCCGGGCCGCTTGCGCGCGGCCCGCCGGGAGCCAAAACGGCAAATCCCCGATCCTCGCGGATCGGGGATTTGCCGTCTCCCACCACCAGGCTTTTCACGGAGGCTCGGCAGGTCTTCTGGCTCGTGGATCGTCCTAGTCCCCGCGCCTTCCCGCCGGTCTTGGGGCCCGCTCCGGGCCTGGGCCGGCAGTGGCTTCATCGCGGGTTTCGTCCCCACTCACAGCGGCGGGTCCGCGCCGGATTGGCACCGGCTTCCCTCGCGCGCCCTCCGGAGAGGGCGACCGCGCCTCCTGGCTCCAATTTTGTCCTGTGTATAGCAGAACCGGCGCGGGTGGTCAATTGCCAGCCGGGTCCGCAAGGGGATATGATGGGTTTGGGCACGGTTTTCCAGCCGAATCACCTCTGCGGGGAAGTAGCGCCATGGCCAAGCCTAGCCAGCCCAGGAGCGCCACCGCCGCCGATCTGCTCCTGCTCAGCCAGATCCTGGCCGCCTCGCCCATTTCCTATCTGGCCGCCCAGGCCGACGGCCAGCTTTTCGCCTTCAACCAGGCCTTCTGCGATCTGCTGGGCTATGCGCCGGGCGAAATGGCCCAGCGCAACGTCATCGACCAACTCACCCCCCCGCCCTGGCGCGAGGCCACCCGCCGGGTGCACGAGCGGCTCAAGGCCGGCGCCCCGCCCCAGCCCTACCAGAAGGAGTTCCTGCACAAGAACGGCGACCTGGTGCCGGTGGAGCTATACGTGCACCAGGTGGTAGACCAGGACGGCCGGCGCTATTTCTGGTCCTTCGTCAGCGACATCCGGCCCCGCCGCCAGGCCGAGGCGGCGCTCAAGGAAGAGGAAACCCGCTACCGGGCCATGGTCGAGGCCATCGACGGCTACGTCTACGTCTGCTCCCAGGAGCGCAAGATCGAGTTCATGAACCAGCGGCTGATCGCGCGCACCGGGCGCGACGCCACCGGCGAGCCCTGCCACCAGGCCCTGCACGACCTGGAGTCGCCCTGCCCCTGGTGCGTCAACGACCTGGTCGAGCGCGGCGAGAGCGTGAGCTGGGAGTTGCAGAGCCCCAAGGATCAGCGCTGGTACGCGGTGGTCAACACGCCCATCCTGCACGCCGACGGCAGAGTTTCCAAGCAGGCCATCATCACCGACGTCACCGGCCGCAAGCAGGCCGAGCAGGCGTTAAGGGAGAGTGAAAGCAAGTTCCGCACCCTGACCGAGACCGCGGCCAGCGCCATCCTCATCATCCAGGATGGCCGCTACCGCTACGTGAACCCGGCCACGGCCAAGCTGAGCGGCTACGCCGAGGCCGAGCTAATGGGCATGGAATTCCTGCGCCTGGTCCATCCCGATCACCACCAGGTGGTGGCCGAGCGCTACCAGGCCCGGTTGCGGGGCGAGCCCGCGCCCAGCCGCTATCAGATCAAGATCGTGCGCAAGGACGGCCAAGAGCGCTGGGTGGATTTTTCGGCCGCGTTGATCGAATATGAAGGCCGGCCGGCCATACTGGGCACGGCGGTGGACGTGACCGAGCAGCGTCTGGCCATGGAGGCCGTGCTCAGCTCCGAACGCCGCCTGGCCGACATCATCAGCTTCCTGCCCGACCCCACCTTCGCGGTGGACCGTCAGGGCGTGGTCATCGCCTGGAACCGCGCCCTGGAAGACCTGACCGGCGTCCGGGCCGAGGACATGCTGGGCAAGGGCGACTATGAATACGCCCTGCCTTTCTATGGCGAGCGCCGGCCCATCCTGGTGGACCTTTGCCTGCACTGGGACGAGGAAACCGCCCGGCGCTATCCCTTCGTGACCCGCGACAACCACACCCTGCTCACCGAGGTGGCCCTGGATCGCTTCCGCCCCGGCGGGGTGGTGCTCTGGGGCAAGGCCGCGCCGCTATCTGACAGCAATGGCCAGGTTTTCGGGGCCATCGAGACCATCCGCGACATCAGCGACTACAAGCGCCTGGAGGCCCGTCTGCGCGAACTTGCCCAGCGGCGCGAGGCCCTGGTCAACAGCCTGCCGCTGGGCGTCATCAGCGTGGACGGCGACTTCTTGATAACCGAGCTCAACGCCCAGGGCGAGCGCATCCTGGGCATCAGCCAGGACCAGGCCCTGGGCCGGCCCTGCTGGGAGGTGCTCAAGGGAGCGCCCTGCCAGGACCGCTGCCCCATCAGGACCGCCCTGACCAGCCAAAAGGATCCGACGCCCCTGGAGACCACGCTCCACCACCCGGAGCGCGGCGCGGTGCCGGTCAGGCTTTCGGCCGCCCGCCTGCACGACGCGGAGGGCAAGGTGGTGGGCGGGGTGGAGGTGTTCCAGGACATCAGCGAGATCAAGGCCCTGGAGCGCGAGCGGGCCAACATCGTCAGCATGTTCGCCCACGACATGAAATCGCCCCTGGTCAGCATCCAGGGCTTCGCCCTGCGCCTGATCAGCGAGGCGGCCAAGCAGCCCAACCAGCGCGGCGGCAAGTACCTGGACATCATCCGCAAGGAGGCCGCCAAGCTGGAAGGGCTCATCAACGACTTTTTGGATTTCTCCCGCCTGGAGTTGGGCCGGCTCTCGCTCAATTTCGGGGCCACCGACCTGGTCAAGGAGCTCCTGGAGCTGGTGGAGGTCTACGAGGAGCGCTGCCACGCGGCCGGCATCAAGCTGGCCACTGAACTGGGGGAGGGCGTGCCGGTGATCGAGGCCGACGCCCCCCGCCTGCGCCGGGTCTTCACCAACCTGCTGGACAACGCCATCAAGTACTCGCCGGCCGGCGGGGTGGTGACCCTGGAGTGCGACCAGACCGAGCGCGAGGTGCTGGTGCGCGTGCGCGACCAGGGCATCGGCATCGCCGCCGAGGAGCTGCCCTACATCTTCGATGTGTTCTACCGGGGCCAGAACCGGGGCAAGCGCGAGGGTCATGGCCTGGGCCTGGCCGGGGCCGAGGCCATCGTCAAGGGCCACGGCGGCCGGGTGATGGTGGCCAGCGAACTGGGCAAGGGCTCGGTCTTCACCGTCAGCCTGCCCAAGCAGCGCCCGACCCCGATCCCCACCCCCTGAGCCCCGCCGCGCTTTTTGCGCCTCGGCCAGGGCGTCCGGCCGGCCAGCGTGCTAAACTCGGCCCATGAACGACAACCCGCACATCCCGACCAGCCTACCGCCCCCGCCTGGGCCGGCCAACCTGGAGCGGCGCGTCAAGCGCCAGGCCTGGGCCCCGGTCCACGAGCTTTTCGCGGTCGCCGCGCCGGGCCTGGAGCCCTTGTGCGCGGCCGAGCTCAGGGCCATGGGCGCCGCCGACGTCCAACCCGCCGCCGGGGGCGTGGCCTTCAGCGGCCGCCTGGACCTCATGTACGCGGCCAACCTCTGGCTCTCCACCAGCGGTCGGGTGCTGCTTCGGATCAAGGATTTCCGGGTGCGCGGCTGGGACGACCTTTTGCGTCAGGCCGCGGCCATCCCCTGGGAGGTCTGGCTGCCGGCCGGGGCGGGCCTCAAGGTGCTGGCCACCCTGCACCAATCCAACCTGCGCCATGAGGGGCGCATCGCCGAGGAGGTCTTCGCCGCCGCCGAGGCCCGCCTGACCGGCCTGGGGCTCGATCCGCCCCGACTGGCCAATGCCGAGGAGGAGGGGCGCCAGACCGTGCAGGTGCGCGGGGTGGACCGCCGGGCCGTCATCAGCCTGGACAGCAGCGGCGAACACCTGCACCGGCGCGGCTACCGCCTGGCCCCCGGCCCGGCGCCCTTGCGCGAGGACCTGGCCGCCGCCCTGCTGCTCCTGGCCGGCTATGACGGCGAGGAGCCGCTTTTGGACGCCTTCTGCGGCTCTGGCACCCTGGCCATCGAGGCCGGCCTGGCCGCTCGGCGGCTGCCGCCAGGCGGGGGGCGCGGCTTCGCCTTCCAGGCCTGGCCCAGCTTTCGCGAACCCACCTGGCGTCACCTGGTGCGCGAGGCCCAGGCCCAGGCCCTGGCCGCCCCGCCCGCCCCCATCATCGCCCGCGATAATTCCGTGGCCGCCCTGGACATCTGCCAGGAAAACGCCGGCCGGGCCGGCTTGGGCGGCCAGATCGCCATCGAGCGGGCGGACTTCTTCAAGGCCGCGCCGCCGGACGCCGGGCCGGGGCTGGTGGTGATCAATCCGCCCTATGGCAAGCGCCTGGGCAGCGTGCGCCAGGCCGGCGAACTGGTGGAGCGCATCGGCCGCCGCCTGGCCGAGGCCTATCAGGGCTGGCGGGTTGGCATCGCCCTCTACCGTCCGGAGTGGGCCGAGGCCCTGCCCCTGGCCGACGCCGTCAGTCTGACCGCCCCCCACGGCGGGCTCAAGCTCACCCTGCTGGGCGGCCGGGTGGCCTGAACCGGCCCACCGACTACCAGATCTCGCGCGGACGCCGCTCCATGATGTCCTGGCCCAGGGCCTTGGCCAGGTCTTCCTGCAGGGCGTTGAAGCGCTTGGCGATGACCCTGGTGAGGTTGCGCATCATGATGTAGCCGATGCGGGGGTCGCGCTCGAAAAGGGCCGTGAGCTCGTCGCGGCCCAGGCGGTAGAAGCTGCAACGGGGGCTGGCGCAATAGGTGGAGAGGGTGTAGCGGTGGGGCGGCACCAGGGCCGACCAGCCGAAGGCCGCGCCCGGCCCCACGCGGCTGATGGTCATGTCCTGGCTGGTCTCGCGGCCGGGCATCTCGAAGCGCAGCTCCACCTGGCCTTCCTTGAGAAAGAACAGGTCGTCGGCCGTCTCACCCTCCAGGCCGATGCGTTCGTCCTGCTGGGCGGTGTCCAACCGGCAGCAGGCGGTCAGCCTGGCCAGCTCCTCCACCGTCAAGCCCTGGCACATCTCCACCGAAGACAGGAAGACCAAGTCGGACATGGCAACCCTCCCACCCCTTAGCGGTGATTCAGCCTCGCCTCCAGCCCATGTCTTCAATTTACTCCCACGAGCTTGTGCGATTGCACAAAAAACTCCCGGCCGGGAAGTCACACCCGGCCGGGAGCGGAGGGCTGTGGTTTAGGGAGCTAGGCCAGCTTGGCCAGGCCCTGGGCCAGGCGGTCCATGCCCTTGGCGATCAGCTCCTGGCTGGTGGCGAAGGAGAAGCGCACGCAGGCGTCCTCGCCAAAGGCCGCGCCGGGCACGGTGGCGATGTGGGCCTCCTCCAGCAGGTATTCCGACAAGGCCACCGAGCCGGAGATGACCTTGTCGCCCCATTTCTTGCCATAGTAGGCGGAGAGGTTGGGGAATACGTAGAAGGCCCCGCCCGGCCGCGGACAGGAGACTCCGGGCATGGTGGCCAGGCGGCCCATGATGTAGTCGCGCCGGCGTTCGAACTCCGCCCGCATGGTCTCCACCGCGTCCTGGGGGCCGTTCAAGGCCGCCACCGCCGCCTTCTGGGCGATGGCGGTGGGGTTGCTGGTGGACTGGCTCTGTATCTTGTTGCAGGCCTTGATGATCGGGGTCGGACCCGCCATGTAGCCGATGCGCCAGCCGGTCATGGCGTAGGCCTTGGACACGCCATTCAAGGTCACGGTCTGGGCCATGATCTCCGGGCCCAGGCTGGCGGTGCTGACGAACTTGCGGCCGTCGAAGAGGATCGGCTCGTAGATCTCGTCGCTGACGATGATCACGCCCCGGCGGGCGCACAGCTCGGCGATGGGCAGAAGCTCCTCGGCGCTGTACACGCTGCCGGTGGGGTTGCTGGGCGAGTTGATGAAGATGGCCTTGGTCTTCGGGGTGATGGCCTTCTCCACCTCGGCCAGGCGCAGCTTGAAGCCGTCCTGCTCGCGGGTGGGCACCTCCACCGGGGCGCCGCCGGCCAGGATGACCATGGGCGGGTAGCTGACCCAGTAGGGGGCCGGCACGATCACCTCGTCGCCGGGCTCCACCAGGGCCTGCATGAGCAGGTAGCTGGAGTGCTTGCCGCCCACGTTGATGATGATCTGGTCCAGGCCGTAATCGAGCCCGTTGTCGCGTTTGAACTTGTCCGCCACCGCCTGTTTGAGCTCCGGCAGGCCGTCGGCCGGGGTGTAGCCGTGATAGCCGTCGTCGATGGCCTTTTTCGCCGCCTCGCAGATGTGCGCGGGCGTGCGGAAGTCGGGCTCGCCCACGCCGAAGCTGATCACGTCCACGCCGGCGGCCTTGAGGGCCTTGGCCTTGGCGTCGGCGGCCAGGGTGGGGCTGGGCTGGATGCTGGTTACGCGGCTGGCTAACTGCATGGATCCTCCTGCCTGGCTGTTGGGTGGCGGCAAAACGGCATTATGCGGCGGTCGGCCGGAGATTGATACCCGGCCGCGGCGGCTTTGTCAAGCGCGCAGAAGGGGGGGCTACTCCAGCACCTCGAAGGCCGGGGTGGTGAATTCCTTCTCCGCCAGCTCCGGGTCTTCGGCGTTGAGGATGACCAGGTTGCGCAGGTGGCGGTAGGTCTCGGCGTCCATGGAGACGAAATCGATGGCCGCGCCCTCGCGCCCGGCGCGCACCACCTTGCCCTCCATGCGCAGCACCGGCACGTCCTCGCCCTCGGCCGGCAGGTGCACGGTCAGGGTGCAGGACTGGCCGGCCTTCAGCGGCAAATCGCCCATGACATAAAGGCCCTTGTGGCTCAAGTCGCGGGTCTCCAAGTCCACCAGGCGGGCTCCGGTGATGTGAACCTCGACCCTGGTGGTCAGGTTCACGCGCGTGCGGCGGCGGCGGTTGGCGTCGTCCATGGTTTCCTCGTCGGGCGATTTCGGCTTCTAAATATCTAATATAGCAGCCTGGCCCGGACGGCACAATCGTCTTCGGGTCAAGGCCTGACGGTTGACAAACCCCGGCTTCGCGCATAAGCTTGCTGCAAATTTAGCAGGCATGCTGGGGGAGCCTTCCCAGGCTGAGAGTACGTCCGGTGGTCGGACGTAGACCCCTCGAACCTGTTGGGTAATGCCAACGCAGGGAAGCAGCCGCCGCGCCTTTGCCAAAAACGGGGCCGGTTTCCCATGCGGAAGCCGGCCCCGATCTTTTGCGGCGGCCGGCGGAAAGGAAAGCGCCATGCTGGACGAGACGATCATCACCAAGGCCATCATCAACCGTTACTTCGATAAGCTTAACGATCACCTGGAGATAGACGTGGCGATCGTGGGCGGCGGCCCGGCCGGGCTGGTGGCGGGCTACTACCTGGCCAAGGCCGGTTTCAAGACCGCCATGTTCGAGCGCAAGCTCAGCATCGGCGGCGGCATGTGGGGCGGCGGCATGATGATGAACGAGATCGTGGTGCAAGAGGAGGCCCGGCGCATCCTGGACGAGTTCGGGGTGCGAACCCGCGAGTTCGAGCCCGGCTATTACACCGCCGACAGCGTGGAGTGCGTCAGCACTCTCACCTCCCAGGCGGTCAAGGCCGGCCTGACCATTTTCAACCTCATCAGCGTCGAGGACGTGATGGTGCGCGACCAGCGGGTGGTGGGCCTGGTCATCAACTGGACGGCGGTTCAGATGGGCGGCCTGCACGTGGACCCGCTGACCATCCGCGCCCAATACGTCATCGACGCCACCGGCCACGCGGCCGAGGTGGTCAATGTCATCGGCCGCAAGGTGGACGCCGAGCTGTTCACCAAGACCGGCAAGTTCGTGGGCGAACGCTCGCTCTGGGCCGAGGTGGCCGAGCACCACACCCTGAACAACACCCGCGAGGTCTTCGGCGGGGTCTTCACCGCCGGCATGTGCAGCAACGCCTCCTTTGGCTCCTACCGCATGGGGCCGATCTTTGGCGGCATGCTGCTCAGCGGCGAGAAGGCCGCCCAGATGGTGGGCGAGCGCTTGAAGGCCGGCGACTAATGCCAGCCCAACATCAATCGTGTAGTTTTTAGCGGTAGTTGAAACGCGGGCGGGGATAAGCCCCGCCCGCGTATTTCGAGGCAATTCCTGGTCAGGACGATTTGGACCGTCGCGCGCTCAGGCTGAGCACTTTGGCCCCGCCCTGGTCGTCGGCCGGGGGATCGGGCTCCGGCGGGCGGGCGGGCCGGGGCGGCTCCAGTCGGGTCAGCCGCATGGCCACCCCGCCCATGGTGAACTCGCCGCCGTCGATGTACTCCTCGCGCAGGATCCAGGTGATCTCCTGGGTCGGCACCGTCAGCACCAACAACCGAATCTGCCACCAGCCCGGCTTGACGTCGGCCAGTATCTCCTCGACCCGCGCATAGGCCGCCGGCTGGCCGCCGTGGTGGATGAGCACCACCTCGCCCGGCTGGGTAATCACGCGCCAAGCCTCGGATTGAGGCGGGCGAACTCGGCCTGGGCGACGGCCAGGCGGGCGTCGAACTCGGCCCGGTCCAGGCTGTATTCCTGGGTGCCGTGGCAGGCCACCGCGAAGGAGGCCAGGGTCGCGCCCCACAGGCAGGCCTGGGGCAGGTCCAGGCCCAGGGCCAAGCCCTTGAGCAGGCCGCCGCGATAGGCGTCGCCCGCGCCGGTGGGGTCCAGGACCTCCTTGGCCTTGACCACCGGGATGCGGGTCTTCTGGCCGTTTCGCACCACCAGCGAGCCCTGGTCGCCCTGGGTGGTGACAATGGCCCCCACCTCCCGGAGCAGACCGTCCTGGTCAAGCCCGGTCTTGCGGCAGATCAGCTCCAGCTCGTAGTCGTTGCTGATCAGCGCCATGGCCCCGCCAAAGGCCTCGCGCAGCACCGGACCCTCCAGGATGTTCAGGGCCTGGCCGGGGTCGTAGATGAAGGGCGCCCCGCGCCGGCGCAGCTCGGCCGGGAGCTTGGTCATGTCGTCGAAGTTGCCGGGGCTGACGATGACCAGGCTGTCGGCCGGGTCCAGTTCGGCGCAGTCGAAGCAGCAGGAAGAGAGCATGGCCCCTGGGTTGAAGCCGGTGATCTGGTTGCGGGCCTGGTCGGTGGTGATGAAGGCCCCGGCCGTGTAGTGCTCGTCCACCTGCCGGACGCAGCGGGTCTCGATGCCGTTGAGCCTGAGCCAGTCCAGGTAGCGGCCGCCGTCCTTGCCCAGGCAGGCCAGCACCACCGGGGTCTCGCCCAGTTGCGAAAGCCCATAGGCGATGTTGCCGGCGGTGCCGCCCAGCCACTCTTGCAGGCCGTCCACGTTGAAGCAGACGTTGAGCATGTGGATCTTGTCGGGCAGGATGTGGTCGCTGAAGCGGCCGCCGAAGGTCATGATGCGGTCGTAGGCCAGGGAGCCGGAGACGTAGATCTGCACGATTACTCCTCGCTGTGTTCGGGCGGCGCGGCGGCCAGGCAGCGCAGGGCCATGGTCACCCATTCCCGCGCCGCGGCCAGGCGGGCCTCGTCCTGGGGCAGGGGGCAGGCCTCCGGCCCGGGCTCCAGGCTGAAGCAGGCCTTCCGCTCCAGCCGGCAGACGGTCCAGCCCGGCTCGCCCGGCGGCAGGAAGGGCCGCTGGTTGATCCGGTAGACCGTGAAGCAGTCGTCGTCGCAGCGCAGGCTGTAGGCGCGGCCGGCCTCGGCCACCCTGAGCGCCCGGCGCAACAGCCCCCGCGCGGCGAAGGCCTCGTGAATCTTGGCGAAAATCTCGTCCAGCGGGTCCATGGCCATGGTAGCGCTCCTTGCGTCGCGCCACGGTCGCGTGGCTGGCCGAAATGTAGCGGCGGCCGGCGGGTGGTGTCAAGGCCGGGGGCGCAAAGGGGCGGAAGCAAGAGAGAAAGAGGGAGGGAAAAAGGCATGGATAAGGAGGAGGACAGGAAGGAAAAAGGGGGAGGCGAGCGGCTGGGTTGATGGCGGCTGCTGGGTCGGTTGCGCGGCCGAGGTGGCTTGCGCGCGGTGGGTCTAAACCGACTCGGCGCCGCGCGCTGTTTCTTGCGCCCAAGGGCGCCCGGACAGGCGAGCTGTCCGGGCCACCCGGAAAGGGCCGCGGCGGGCGCGGGCCGCTTTACTTCATGTAATTTCCCAAAATCTCAGACCGGCACCACCACCGGCGGCCGCAGCAAGAGGTCCACGGCCTCGCGGGCGCAGCCGGCCAGGCGGGGATGGGTGTGGCCCAGGCTGGTCACCTGGCGCAGGTTGTCGGCGGTGCGGTAGATGAGGTTGGCCAGGTCGCCCTCGCCGGCGCCGTAGAGCACGGCCACATCGCTGAACTCGCTGCCCAGGGCCCAGGCGAAGACCGCGCTGGCCGCGGGCATGGGCATCACCGGGGTCTCGAAGCCCCATTGGCGCATGCGGTCCAAAATGCCGTCCAGGGAGCGGCGCAGTCTGACGAAGCCGTCGTTTAGGCGCTGGCTGAGGTAGCGGCTTTCGGATTCGCGCTCGCGGTCGTCCACGAACAGGGCCAAGAGGGCGGACAACAGCACCGGGTCCTGGTCGGGCAGGGCGCCCTGGCGGATGGCCTCGGCGATGAGGATGGGCTGGTCTAGGCGCAGGTTGCTGGCCCAGACCCCATCGGGCAAAAGCCGGCCCTGGGCGTCCACGAAGCCCTCGGCGCGCAAAAACTCCAGGTGGCGCACGAAGTCGTACCAAAAGGCGTGGCTCTCCTCCTGCACCCGGTGCATGGCCGCCTCGGCCTGATCCAGCAGATCGTGCAGCTCGTGGTTCTGGTCCAGGCACTGCTCGGCCAGCGGGCATTGTTCGCAGGCCAGGGCCATCAGCTCCTCCTGCACGCCCTTCTTGCGCTCCTCCAACTCCAGGCGCTCGCGCTGGCCCAGGCCGTCCATCTGGGGGGCGGCCAGGGGGCGGGGCGCGGCCGGAATCTGCCCCAAAACCGCCTGGGCCAGCATGCGTCCGCCCCCGGCGTGGGGGAGATCCAGTATCTCCTGGAACACCCCGGCCACCTCGTCCAGGGGCACGAAGTCCAGGCGGGGCCGGCCCTTCATCAGCCGGCGCTCCGGGGTCAGGTTCACCGCCAGCACCCCGGCCTGCTCGCCATCGCCCTCGCGCCGGAGCACCGCGGCCAGGGAGCCGTACATGTCCATGAAGACCCGGCCGCGCACCAGCGAGGCCCAGAGCCCGGAGCGCTGGGAGGCCGAGGTCAGCTCCTTTTCCAGACGGCGTTGCAGGTTTTCCAGTTGGCGGCGGCGGCGGCGGCGCACCACCGCCTCCTCCGGTCCGGGGCAGGCGGAGCCGGCCAGGCGATTGGCCAGGCCCTTCAGGGCCTGCTGGGGGCCGGTGGGCGGGGGCTGGCCCTGTCCCTCGGCCCGCTCCAGGCGCTGGAAGGTGGCCAGGCTCAGGCCCAACAACTGCTTGACCTCGGCCGGTCGCTGGCTCAAGAGCAGGTTGAGGACCATGGAGAAGTTGATGTGGAGCTGGCTCTCGATGGGCTCCGGGCTGGAGCCCAGCAGGCTGGCCACCAGGGGCACGTTTTGGAACGGCCCCGGCGTCACCAGGCAGAAGCCGATCTTGTCCATGCCCCGGCGGCCGGCCCGGCCGGTCATCTGCAACAGGTCGGTGGCCGACAGGTCCACGAAGTCGCGGCCGTTGAAGCGGTCGCTCTGGGTGACGACCACGGTGCGGGCCGGGAAGTTGACCCCGGCGGCCACGGTGGAGGTGCTGAAGATGGCCTTGAGCAGGCCCTTCTGCATGAGCATCTCCACCATCATCTTCCAGTGGGGCAGATGGCCGGCGTGATGGGCGGCCACGTGGACGTGGCGCAGGTAGCCGATCTGGGGATGGCCGGCCAGGAAGGGGTAGCGCTCTACGAAATCGTCCACCTCGGCGTTGAGCGCGCGGCGGAGCTGGGGAGCGATCTCCAGGTGGGCGCTGGCGGCGTGGCCCAGGGCCGCGTCGCAGTCGGAGCGGCTTTTCAGGAAAAATATGGCTGGCAGCAGGTCGGCGGATTCCAGGGCGCGCAATATCTGGCCAAAGGGCGGCACATGGGTGGCGGCGCGGCGGGCGCGGCTCTGGCCTTCCTGTTCCAGCCAATGGCGGATCTGGGGGAAAAGCCCGCCGCGCTGGCCGTGAAGCGGCGTCAGCTCGCCATCCGGGAACAGGAAGAGCGGCACCAGGGGCACCGGGCGCTGATCGCTGTAGACCGTGGCGCAGGGCTCGGCCCGCACGAACTCCAGCCAGCGCGCGATCTGCCGGGCGTTGTCCACCGTGGCCGACAAGAGCAACAGCCGCACCCGCACCGGCAGGTAGATGATGACCTCCTCCCAGACCACCCCGCGCTCCGGATCGCCCAGGAAATGGGCCTCGTCCAGCACCACCAGGCCGGCGTCCAGGTCCTCGCCGCGGTGCATGGCGTCGTAGAGCTGGTTGCGCAGGATCTCGGTGGTGCCCACGATGAGCTGGGCGCCGACGTTCTCCTTGCGGTCGCCGGTGAGGATGCCGACCCGTTCGGGGCCGAATCGTTGGCCGAACTCGGCGTACTTGGAGTTGCTCAGCGCCTTGAGGGGGCTGGCGTACCAGGCGCGCCGGCCGCTGGCCAGGGTTTGGGCGATGGCCTGCTCGGCGATCCAGGTCTTGCCGCTGCCGGTGGGGGCGCTGACCACCACGTCGCGGCCGGCCAAGAGCTCCACCGCCTCGACCTGGAAGGGATCGGGCACGAAAGGCGCCGTCTCCGGCGACCCGATGGCCTGGAGCACCGGGGCCAGCCGGCGGTTGACGCGGGGTTCGAACCGAGACGCGGCGTCGGCCGGTCGTGGGCGGGGGGCGGGAGTTCCGCTGCGGTTTGTCTTGCGCGCGCGTCGGCGCTTGGGCGTTATGGGCGACAAAAATGATCCTCCCTTGACGCCAGGTTTACATTAGCCGGACTGTGACGCGCAAGCCAGGAATGCCGATGGGGACTAGTTTTTCGTGATGTGATCAAGAACTAGTACGTGTTGAAGCGCATGTTCTGCAGGGTGGTTTCGTCGGTATTATATATTTGATTTAAGACGTTGCCGTCCACGGCCAACACCAGCCAACCGCCTGCGCCGCCCTGGCCTCCCAGGGCGAAGGCCATTTCCAGGGACTTGCTGCCGCCGGGCTGGCCGGGCGACATGCGGTAGAGCGTCAGCAGGCGGTAGGCGGTCTCCTGGTCGTCCTCCGGGCCCAGGCTGGCGTAGGCGCTGCCGGGCTCCAGAACCGGAAACAGCGCCGGGTCGCGGGTGGCGGCGACCAGGACCTTGCGATTGGCGTCCAGCACCAGCACCGCCCGGTAAAGACCATTGCCATCCGGTTGGGCCAGGAACAGCTTTAGTTTCTCGGCCACCTTGCCCAGGGCGCCGGCGGCGAGATCGGGCGAGACGGTTTTTTTGAGGAACAGGTAGTCGCGCCCCACCAGGTCGCGCAGTTGCTGCTGCCTGGCGTCATAGCGCACCACCCCGCGGTCGAACGGCGGGATGTCCCAATAGGCGGCGGCGGCGGTGAGCGCCAGCAACAGGGCCAGGGGCAGGCCCCACAGGATGGCCAGGCGGGCGCGGCGGCGGAATCTTTCGCCGGCGGTCACGTCGCGGCTGATGGAGACCAGGCCCACCAGCTCGTGCTGGTTGTCGCGCAGGGGGCTCATGCTGGTGGCCAGATGGCGCTGACCCTTGGCGGGGTGGTCCACCACCAGCACTCGCTCCACCTCGGCGCCCCGTTTCATCACCTCGGCCGTCAGCTCGCGGTAGGCCTGGGGCTGGCTATAAATGGTCTCGGCCGGCGAGCCCATCACCTGGTTGGCGTCGCGGCCGAAAAGCCGGGCGGCGGCCAGGTTGAAGGCCTGCACCCGGCCTTGGGGGTCGCTGAGAAGCACCGCATCGGGCAGTTGGTCGCAGAATTCCTTGAGCCCTTGCAGCACATGGGAGGTCTGCACCAGGCGCTGGGCCAGGAGACGGGCGATCTCCTGGGCGGCGGAGGGAAAACGGGCCAGGAAGTCGACTATCTGGTCGCGGGCCACCCGGACCGCCTCCACCTCGGTCTGGGCGCGCAAGGTGGCGGTGCGCCGCGCGCCCAGCAGGAAGGACATTTCGCCGAAGACGCTGCCGGGTTCGTTGATCTGGTTGATCTTCTGCTGGCCCTTGAGCACGTCGATGCTGCCGGATATCAGCAGGTAGAGGTCCTGGGACTGCTCGCCCTCGGCGAACAGGGTTTGCCCCGCTTGCCACTTGCAGCGGAAATGGCGCGCGAATTCAGGGTCGTGCAGGATTTCTTCCAGCATGCCGCCACCAGGCGTGGGGGTTGGGCCGGAACGGCGGGGGGCAGCCGTCGCGCTTTTTAAACAAGTAACAAAAGCGCGGGGGCGGCGGCAAGGCTTTTCGGGCGACTAGAGGAGAGCGTCCCATGGGTGCGGGGTGGCTCCCCCCGCCACCGAGCCTCCGCGGGGCGGGGGGACGCCGGGCGTCACCTTCCCTGGCGACCGCAAGGGGAAAGACGCGTCCCTGCGTCTTGCGGGCGGTGGCCTGGGAGGGTCCTCCGGGCCACCACCCACCCAGATTGGAAGCAAGGCACGTGCCATTGTGCCCGGAAACGGAGCCTCAAAGCTAATTTACTGTAAAAGCTTAGTTTATTTTGATGCGGCCGGCGAATTCCCAAGCCATCGGCCCGGGCGCGGGCAAATTCGGCCGGGGCGGGGCGGACACAAATTGCCGACCAGGCCCTAGGCCGGGTCCTGATAGCCGGTGATCCGGTCCAGCTCCACGCGCAGGCGGTTGAGCTCCTGCTCCAGCTCCAGGCGGGCGGCCTCCAGTTGCGGCCGGGTCATCTCCGGCGGATAGCGCAGCTCGCGGCCGGCCTTGGCGGTGATCCTGGCGAAGGGCTTGGGCAGCATGGTGCGGTCCCAGGCCTTGCTGAAGGTCCAGACCCGGTCGGCCGACCACATGATGGGCAACAGCGGCAGGCCGGTCATGGCCGCCAGTTGGATCATGCCGGCCTTGGCCACGTAGCGCGGGCCGCGCGGGCCGTCGGCCACGGTGGCGGCGAAGCCGACCTCGCCCCGCTTGATGAGTTCGGCCATGGCGCGCAATGCCTCGCCGCCGCCCCGGCTGGAGGAGCCGCGCACCGGGACGCCGCCCATGAGCGCGATGAAGCGGGCCAGAAGCTCGCCGTCCTTGCTGCGGCTGACCATGATGGCCGGCCGGTAGGGGCCGAAGAAATACAGGAAAAAGATCGCCCCCCGGTGCCAGGTGACCCCGATGGCCGGCTGGCGGCGCACCAGGTAGGTGTCCACCTCGGCCGGGGAGAGGATTTCCACCCGGCAGGTCTTGAGCAGCAGGCGCAGGCAGCGGCCGCCCAGGTTGGCGGCCAGCCAGAACTGGAGCCGCTGCCAGCGGCTGAAACGGCCCCGCTCGGACAACTAGTAGCCCAGCTCGCCGCCCACCAGGATCAGGTGGAGCCGGTTGGGGTTGGCCTGCTTGTGGACGACCACGGTGGCGTTGCAGATGCGGTCCGGACTGGCGCAGTCCTCGCAATGGCCGGTGGCGGCGCAGGGCGTCTTGCGGCCCAGGCGGTGGGCGTTGGTGGGGGCCACGAAATGCCGGATGCGCTCCTGGGCGTAGGCCAGATTGGGCACGATCTTGTTGCAGCCGGCGATGAGGATGACCTTGTCCGGGCCAAAGAGGATCGGGGCCACCCGGTTGCAGGTGGCGTCCACGAAGACCAGCTCGCCCTGCTCGGTGACCGCGTTGACCCCGGAGACGATGACGTCGGCGGTGAGCCCGCGCTTGAGCCGGGCCATGACCTCCTCGCCGGGGATGCCGGGCTCGTAGCGGTCGATGAGCCGCACCGGCCCTTGGCGCAGGGCCTCCACCACCCCGGTCTGGAACATGGTGATGGACCCGCCCATGGCCACGCTGGCGTTGGCCGGGATCATCGCCATCACCGTGGCGGCCACCTGGGCCGGGTCGGCCACGAAGCTGGCGTTCATGCGGTTTTTCTTGAGCGCCTCGATGACGCTCTCGGCCCTGCGCTGATAGAACCAGGCGATGTTGGCTTCCATGCGGGTGCCCTCCAGGGGTGCGGGTTGGCTGGCGCGGATCGCCTTAAAGCAATACCACGCCGGCCGGCGGCCGGCAAAGGGGAGAGGGTCGCAAAAGAGCATCCCGAAGCCGACATGCCAGCGAGACGGCCGACGGCGGCCAAGCCGGGAGCGCGACCTGGGTTAGCCTTTTCGCGCTGGGTTAAAAATAATATCATTGAGCAACGCTAAACATTTCTTGACTTGCGGCCAAGGCCTAGCCAGTATGTTGCCCTGAGCGACGCCAAACCATCTGCCGCCGGGGAGGAGCGCATGGACCAGGAAGTTTTCCAGAAACTGCAAAAGCAGCTCGACCAGTATTCCATCGGTTTTCCCGCCACCGAATCCGGGGTCGAGTTCAAGATCCTGCGCAAGCTTTTCTCCGTGGACGACGCCGCCCTGTTCACCCAGATGAGCCCCCGCCTGGAATCGGCCGCCGACCTGGCCTCGCGCCTGGGCCGCGAGCCCGGCGAACTGGCCGTCAAGCTGGAGTCCATGGCCAACCGCGGCCTGTTGTTCCGGCTTAAAAAGGGCGGCGAGCCCCGCTACGCGGCCATCCCCTTCATTCACGGCCTGTTCGAGTTCCAGGTTAAAAACCTGGACCCGGAGTTGGCCCGGTTGGTGGAGGAGTACACCGCCGATAAGAATTTCGAACAGGCCATGCAGACCAGCGCCGGCGCGTTCCTCCGGCCGATCCCGGTGCAGCGCTCGGTGCCGGTGGAGCACCACGTGGCCTCCTACGAGGACGCGGCCCAGATCCTGCGCTCGGTGGACAAGATCGTGCTGACCGACTGCATCTGCCGTAAGCACAAGGAAGCCGTGGGCCAGGGCTGCGGCAAGGTCATGGAGGCCTGCTTCATGTTCGGCTCCATGGGCCAGTACTACCTGGACCGGGGCATGGGCCGCCAGGTGGGCCTGGACGAGGCGCTGAAGGTGCTGGCCGCGGCCGCCCAGGAGGGGCTGGTCACCCAGCCCGGCACCGCCCAGAACCCGGCCGGCATGTGCAACTGCTGCGGCGACTGCTGCGGGGTGCTGGCCACCTTGAACAAGCACCCCAAGCCAGCCAGCATAGTCTTCAGCAACCATTACGCCAGCCTGGACCCGGCCGCTTGCACCGGCTGCGAAACCTGCCTTGAGCGCTGCCAGATGGGGGCCATCGACATCGACGCCGACGGCAAGGCCATCATCGACCTGGACCGCTGCATCGGCTGCGGCCTGTGCGTCATCACCTGCCCGGCCGAGGCCATCACCCTGGCGCAGAAGCCGGAGGACCAGCGCAGCGGCGAGCCGCCCAGGACCGGGGCCGACCAGATGCGCTACATGGCCCAGAAGCGAGGGCTTTTGCGGGGCTGAGCCGCAAAAGGCCAAACGCGGGTGGGGAGAATCCCGCCCCCAGGAAGAATCAAACTGTTTTTGCTTGATATTTCGCAGGGGCGGGGCATTTCCCCGCCCCTGCGTTTTCAACGGGAAACAATTTGGTGTGGGATGTCTTTCTTGCTATGATCCGGCCTGAACTGCGGCCCCGCGGCCGCGCACCCCAAGCGCCTAACGAGGACCAGCATGAAAAACGTCTTCCCGATCAGCCTGGCCGTCTTGGCCGCTTTCCTCCTGCTGGCCGGCCCGGCCCCGGCGGCCCTGGCGGCCCCGGCCCCCCTGGCCCAGAACCCGCTTTTCGATCTGCAGAAGCCCCTGGCTGCGCTGGACGCCAACCGCGACGGCAGGGTGGACGCGGACGAGTTTTGCGCCCAGGCCCCGGACCGCGCCGCCTGCCTGGCCCGTTTCAAGCAATTGGACCTCAACGCCGACGGCAGCCTCACCCCCCACGACCTCCAGCAGCGCTTCAAGGCCCTGGACGCCGACGGCGACGGCCGGGTGAGCCGGCAGGAGTTCATGGCCAAGTGGAGGGACGCCCAGAACGCGGCCGAGCATTATCAGCGCCTGGACAGCGACGGTGACGGCTACCTCACCCAGGAGGAGTTCATGGGCGGCTGGGCCACGATTCCGGTCTTCGCCTGGTAAACCCGCGCCGGCCTAGAACCAGCCCCGGAACAAGAAGACCAAGAGCAGGCAGGCACCCCCGGCCAGCACGGCCGCGGCGGCGTAGAGGCGCAACATGGCGTCCACGTCGGCGGCCAGGGGATCGCGGCCGCCGGGGTTGAGCCAGGGCTTTTCGACCAGCACCCCGCCATAGTAGCTGGGGCCGCCCAGACGCACGCCCAGGGCCGCGGCCGCCGCGGCCTCCGGCCAGCCGGAATTGGGGCTCTTGTGGGCCGCGTGGTCGCGCTGCGCCCCCCGCCAGGCCGCGGCCGGCTCCAGCCCCGCCAGGCGGCAGGCCGCCGCCAGCAGGACCGCGCTGAGCCGGGCCGGCACAAAGCCGGCCAGGTCGTCCAGCCGGGCCGAGCACAGGCCCAGGTCGGCGTAGCGCTGATTGTTGTAACCCACCATGGAATCCAGGGTGTTGACCGCCTTGTAGGCCACGGCCAGGACCGGGCCGCCCAGGCCCAGGTAGAAAAGCGGCGCCACCACCCCGTCGTTGAAGTTCTCGGCCACGGTCTCGATCAAGGCCCGGCGCACCCCGGCCTCGTCCAGGGCGGCGGTGTCGCGGCCCACGATCATGGCCAAGCGCTGGCGGGCTTCGGCCAGGTCGCCGGCCATGAGCGGCCGGTTCACCGCCTGGGCCTCGCGCCAGAGCTGGCCCAGGGCCAGGCACTGGAAGGTCAGCAGCGCGGCCAGGGCCAGGCCCAGGGGCGGCCACAGCCAGCCGGCCAGGGCCAGCAGCAGATGCGCCCCCCAGCCGAAACCGCCCACCACCAGCAAGGTCAGGACCACGCCGGCCAGGCGCTGTTCGGTCGGGGTGGCGTAACGGGCGCGCAGCCAGGCCTCCAGGCGTTGGATGGCCAGGCCCATCAGGCGCACCAGGTGGGGCCAGGCGGGCGGATCGCCCAGGGCCGCGTCGGCGGCCAGGGCCAGCAGGATGACCAGGGCTCCGTCCATCAGCGTCCAGCCATAGTCCAGGGTGATGATCGGCGTTGCGGGAGCGGGCTGCGGGGGTCAGTTGGCCTTGAGCAGCATGGCCTGGCGCACCCGCTCCCAGTCCACCCTGGCCTCGCGGCAGTTCTTGGCCTCCAGGAGCACCCCGTGCAGGGCGGCCTTGACGCCCTCCTTCACCCGGTAGCCGCCGCGGGCCACCTTGTGCTTGGGCAACAGCCGGTTGCGCAGGTGCCACTCGCAGACCACGCCCAGGGCGGCCCTGGGGGCGTGCTGGGCGAGCTTGGCCTTGATGAACTGGTCGCTGGGCAAAAGCCCCCGGCCGCGCATCAGGCGCGAGCTGGGCACCACGTAGACCTCGCCGTAGCCAAGGTCCAGGGCCTCCTGGCGCAGCCGGCCCAGCTCGCAGCCAGGGCAGGGGCCAGAGCAGCAAAGCCCGCGTTCGGGATGCACCTCGGCCGGGCAATCCAGGGGGCGCAGGCAGAAGGGCAGGAACAGCAGCCGGCGGCGATAGGGGGTGGCGGCGTAGCGCCGGGCGAACAGGCGGTTGCCGGCCCGCACCAGGAGCTTGAGGTCCAGCCCCGGCCGCAGGCGATCCAGCAGCCTGGCCAGGCCCCGGCCGCCCCGGCGCAGCAGGCCCAGGGTGAGGCCGGGCAGGAGCAGACGGCCCACGAGCCAGGGAGCCAGGGCCAGACCGGTCAGGCCCAAAATGACGAGGACGGCGAGCCACGCCCAATCCATGCTGCGCTCCTAGTAGGGGGCGAAGCTTAACCTATAACAGAGCCCGGCCGCCCGGCCAAGGTTTATCGGCCCAAAACCTCCAACTTCTCGATGGGATGGCCGGGCTGCCCCGGCCGGTAGCGGTTGAGCAAGAGGCGCAGCCCGCCTCCGGCCACCTCGGCCCGCAGGTAGTTGTATTCCTCGACCCGCGGCTGGCCGCGCCAATACAGTTCGTCCGGATAGCCGGCCGGGGCGGGCTTGGCCTCCAGCACCTGGGGCGCGCCGCCGGCTCCCAGCAGCAGATAGCGCACGCCGTCCACCCGGAAGAGCTCGGTGGTGTGGACGTGGCCGTTGAAAACCGTGATGCTCAGGCGCTGGGCGAAAGGCTTGAGATAGGGGTGGGGGTTGTGACCATCCGGCAGAGGGCCGTGGCCGGAGATGCAGAAGCTGGGCTTGTGGTAGGTGACGAAGACCTGGCGCATGCCCTTTCGCGCCGCCTCCTCCAGCCAGGCGGTCAGGGCCTGCATCTGGCCGGCGAAATCCGGCTGCCGGCCGTACCAGCCCTCCTTGTCTCCCTGGTAGGGGCCGCTATCCAGGAAGATGAAGCGGCAGCCGGCGTGATCGAAGGCGTAGATGCGCCGGTCCTTGCTGAAGCCCAGCTTGGCCAGGTGGGGCAGGGTGGTGGTGAAGCCCTTCAGCTCCTCGTCGCCCCAGGTCTCGTGGTTGCCCAGGGCCACGAAGATGCGCCCCGGCAGGTTCAGCTCCGGCGGGACGGGCGGCAACCAGCGCAGGAGGCGGTCGTAAATATCCTGATAATCCGGGTTCTCGTCATAACCCACCCCTTGCAGGCCCCACAGGGGCAGGTCGCCGGAGTGCAGGGCGAACAAAGCCGCCCGCTCCTGGCGCGGCCCCTGGGTCTGCATCTCGGCGATGACCCGGCGGTAGACCCAGTCCTGGCCTTCGCGGCGCATGAAGGTCTGGCCGCCGCGCTGGGCCAGCACCGGCCAGCCGTCGCGGTAAAAATAGGCGGTGTCCGGCTTGCCGGCCTTGCCCGGCAGCACCACCCGGCTGAGTTCGCCGGTCAGGGGGTCGAAGTGCAGCTCGCCCGGCCCCCGGAAACGCGCGCGCACCACCTCGGCCAACTGGTCGGCCTGGGGCGCGCCGCCGGGCAGGAAGGGCTCGGAGCGGGTGTCGCCCAGGACCACGAAGGCGAAATCGGGCGTTTCCGCGGCCAACGCGGGCGAGAAAACCAGCAGCGTGGCGATAAGCAGGACCCAGGCAACGGTTCGCGAGCGGTGGCGGGCCATCGGATTTTCTCCAGTATTTTCAAAATTGGTTTGATATGGCAAAAGTATACACCCGCAGCCAAAGTCCAGGCAGAGATATATTATTCTCTCACCGATTGAAAACTCAATAAACGCAACCACAGTTCTTTTCACTTTGGAACAGAGTGTGATTAACGATGCTGGACTTCAAAATGTCGTTGACTTGGTCCGGGTTGATCTTGTGTAACGCGTGGCACGAAATATGAAGTCACACACATGGGAGTGCGTCTGATTTTGATTTGTGAGAAAAAATAATCGCGGCAGCCATCGGTGGAATTAAATTGTACTTGACACCCTGAATTAGGGCTGGGTAAAAGGAATAAACGCCCCTGTACTTAATAAGGAGAGTTGTGATGGCAAGAACTTCCCGTTGGACCGCAGAAGATCGCGCCAAACTTTTAAAACTGGTGCGCGAAGGCACCCCGGAGCAGCAGATACGCGAGGACTTCGCCACCACCGACCGCAAAGGCAAAAGCCGCGCGATGACGGCGGTCGAGTTTGCCCAGCAGCTCAAGCAAGCCATGGTGGAAGCTGGCGAAATCAAGCAAGCTTCCCGCCAGAAGGCGCCGGTCAAGAAGGTGATTTATCAAGTCACCGCCACCGGCCGGCTGACGGTTTCCGATTTCAGCGAACTCACCGGAGCCAAGGAAGGCGCGGGCTATTACCTGGAAAAGCCGCGCGGCCGCTCCAATGCCTGGCGCTTGATTCCGGCCGAGTAGCCCCGCGCCGCCGAAACGAACCCGCCGAGAAGCAACGGCGATCCGACCGTGGATCGTCTACATTAAACCGGCCTTAATGGCCGGTTTAATGATTGCCCCCGCCCGGCCACAACGATGGCGGCCGCACCGCGTGGCCGCGGGTTGGTCTTGTCAAGCGGACGCCGGCGAGATTGGCAGACGCGTCTGGGCCGCGAGCGGATCAGTCGCCCTGTTTGGGCTGGCATTCAGGACAGGTGCCGGTCACTTCCAGCTTATGACCATGGACCGTGAAGCCCAATTGGCTGGAAAGTCGCCGTTCGACCTCGGCCAGAATCGGCTCGGAAAACTCCACCACCCGGCCGCAGGCAAGGCAGCGCAGATGGCAATGATGCTCGTGGCCATAGGTGTGTTCGTAGCGGGTTTGGCCGGCCTCCTGGAACACCGGGGCCACCAGCCCGGCGTCCACCAGCAGGGGAATGGTCCGGTACACGCTGGCCCTTGAGATGCGCCGACGCTTCTTGCGCAGGGCCAGGTACAACTCCTCCACCGTGAAATGGTCGTGGCGCGAGAACACCTCGCGCACCACCGCCTCCCGCTCCGGGGTGTAGCGCATGCTCCGGGCGGCCAGGTAATCCCGCAGTACGTCCAGTTCGCTGTTCAAGCGCCCGCTCCGGAAGGTCCTGGTCTTGTTTCGGTCTGGCTTGAGCCTAGGGATTGGGGCGGGGGTTGTCAAGACCCCGGCGCGGGCGGCCGGGTCAGCAGGCGGGAGATGGGGGTCAGCTCGACCTCCTGGCGCAGCCGCCCGGCCTGCTCGGCCAGGGCCTGGATGGTGGAGGCGTGGGGATGGCCGATGGCCACCGCCTGGCCGCGCAGCTTGGCCAGTTCGATCAGGCGCGCGATCTGGGCCGTCACCGCCTCGCGGCCGGGGTCGTGATCGAGGAAAAGGTCGCGCCGGGCGAAGGCCACCCCCATGGCCTGGGCCAGACGCCAGGCCTGGGAATGGGGGCTGGTCAGGCTGTCCAGGAGGAACAGGCCGCGCTGGCGCAGCACCTCGCAGACCGCCTGCATGGCCTGGCGGTCCTCGGTGAGCCGTGAGCCCATGTGGTTGTTCATGCCCGCCACGCCGGGCACCTGCTCCAGGGCGGCCTGGACGGCCTGGCGCAGGCGCTCCGGCCCCATCCGGGCCAAGAGCGCGCCAGGGCCGGGATTGAGGCCCGGATAGCTTTTGGGCTCCATGGGCAGATGCAAGAGCACCTCGCGCCCCCTGGCGCGGGCCTCCTGGGCCACCTCGCGGCCATGGGCCGAGAAGGGCAGCACCGAGAAACCCAGGGGCAAATCCAGGGCCAGGAGCTTATGGGCCGCCTCCAGGCTGTGGCCCAGGTCGTCGATGACGATGGCCACCCTTGGCCGGTCGACCGCAGGCGGCGGCGCGGGCGGGGTGGGCGTCGGCGCGCCGGAAGGCTCCAGCTCCACCTGGTGGGTCAGGCGCTGGCCCAGGTGGACCAGGATCGTCGCCGCCCGCGCCTCCCGGCCCTGCTCCCGCACCTGGTCGGCCTTGCCGCGCAAAGCCAGGGCCAGGGCGCGGGCCAGGGCTCCGGCGTCCTGGTCTGGGGCCAGGCGCACCCTCAGCCGGGTCAGTTCACCGTCGGGCTGCTGGGTTATGTTCAGGCGGATGCGGTCCGAGGCCACCCCGGCCCGGCCCAGGGCGGCGAACAGGGCCTCGTCCACCGCCACCAGGCGGTGGGAAAGGTCCGCGCCGTTCAGGGGCTCCTCGTAGGGGGGGATGGCCTCGACCACGGCCCGGGTCGCGGGGGCCGGGGTGGGCGTGGCCGTTGGTTGGGGCGGAGCGGACGGGGCGGGTGGCCTGACCGGCGCGGGGCCGGGCCAGAACCAGGCCAGGGCCACGGCCGCCAACACCAGAAGCAGCCCCGCCGGCCAGAGCAGCCAGCGCCAGCCGGAGGCGACGGCGCGGGATTTGCCGCGCCGGCCCGGCCGGGGCTTGCGAGCCGCGGCCGCGGGCTTGGCGGCCTTGGCCTTGCCGCGGGCGGCGGGCCGGGGCCGGCCCTTGCCCCCCCGCGCGGCGCCCACCGCCTACTTGCCGGGGGCGGCGGCGGGCTTGGCCGGCATGCCGGCGAAGACCTGCCAGGCCTTGAGCAGGTCCAGCGCCCGCACCAACTGATTGTCTTCGTTCAGCTTGTCGGCCGCCATGTAGAGCTTGTTCTCGGAGTCGTTCTCCTGGGGCTCCTTGTTTTCCTTCGGCTTGGCCGGCTCCGGCGCCGGCGGGGCCTGCTCCTCGGCCGGCAGCACCCCGCTCAGATCCTTTTCGCGGATGGCCTGGGGCGGCCCCTCGGCCTTCTTGTCCTTGGCCGGCGGCTCGAACGGCACCATCAGGTCGGGCTCGATGCCCTTGGCCTGGATGGAGCGGCCGTTGGGGGTGTAATAGCGGGCGGTGGTGAGGCGCAAGGCCCCGCGATCCTCCAGCGGGATGATGGTCTGCACCGAACCCTTGCCGAAGGTGGTGACGCCCAGCACCAGGGCGCGCTTGTGGTCCTGCAAGGCCCCGGCCACGATCTCGCTGGCGCTGGCCGAGCCGTTGTTGACCAGCACGATGATGGGGTAGTCGCCGGCCACGGCGTCCTTGTGGGCCGAATAGGTCATCTGCTGGCCGGCCAGGCGGCCCTTGGTGGAGACGATCACGCCGCCTTTGAGGAAAAGGTCGGCCACGCTCACCGCCTCCTGCAAGAGGCCGCCGGGGTTGTTGCGCATGTCCAGCACCAGCCCCTTGAGCGGCGCCTTCTGCGCTTGCAGCGTCCGCAGGGCCTTGACCAGGTCGTTGGTGGTGTCCTCCTGGAAGCTGGCGACGCGGATGTAGCCGTAGCCGTCCTCCAGAAGGTTGTAGCGCACCGAGCGCAGGGGGATGAGGTCGCGGGCGATGGCGAAGTCCTGGAGCTTGGGCGCGCCCTCGCGCAGGATGGTCAGGGTGACCTTGCTGCCCTTGGGCCCGCGGATGAGCTTCACCGCGTCCATCAGGCTCATGCCCTTGGTCAGCTTGCCGTCGATCTTGATGATGCGGTCGCCGGCCTGCACGCCGGCCTTGAAGGCCGGGGTGCCCTCGATGGGCGAGACCACGGTGAGGATGCCGTCCTTCAGGGTTATCTCGATGCCCACGCCGTGGAAGCTGCCCTTGGTCTCGATCTGGAGGTCGCGGAACTCGTCCGGGGTCAGATAGGCGCTGTGGGGGTCGAGGCTGCTGACCATGCCCTTGAGCGCCTCGGTGATGAGCTCCTCCGGGGTCTTCTTCTCGACGTACTTGCTTTCGATCTCACCCAGGACCTCGGTGAAGACCCGCATGCGCTGGTAGTCGGCGTCGCCGGCGGCCTGGGCCCGCGGCAGGGGCGACAGATGCACCGCCAGGGCCGCCAAACCGGCCACGCCCAGGACGAGCAGGGAAATCTTGAAGAATCTGGCGCGCATTTATCTGCCTCCCCGGATCGGAATAAGTCACTAGCTTATACGCGCGCACCGGCGGGGTCAAGGCCCCAACCGCAGCCAATCCAAGGGATTTTCGGGCCTGGCCTCGCGGCGGACCTCCAGGTATAGCCGACCGTCGTCGCCCACCTGGCCCAGCACCGCCCCGGCCGCCACCGCCTGGCCTCCCTCGACCCCCAGCCCGCCCAGGTGGGCCAGCACGGTGTGCACCCGCTGGCCGTGATCCACCACCACCACCAGGCCGTAGCCCGGCAGCCGGGCGGCGTGGACCACCGTGCCGGCCCAGGGCGAGCGCACCGGGGCCCCGGCAGCGGCCTGGATCAACAGGCCCTGGCCCTCGCCGCCGCCGCGGCCCAGCACCTGGCCGGTCACCGGCGCGGCCAGCCGGCCGCGCGCGCCCAGCACGCCCCCGGCGGCCGGGTCCGGGCGGAGCGGAGCGGGGTCCAGGGCGAAGGTGCGGGCCAGGCGGGCCTGGGCCTCCTCAAGCACGGCCAGGTTCTCGGCCATGGCCGCCTGGCGCTGGGCCAGGTCCTGTTTTAGCTGCAATTGCGAGTTGGTTAGCTGTTCCTGCCGCTCGGCCTGCTGGGCCAGTTGCCGGCGCACCGCCCGAATCTCGGCCTGGCGCTGGGCCAGTTGGGCTTGCAGCGCGGCCAAGCGCCTGGTCTGCTCCCGCACCGCCTCCCATTGTCGCCGGCGCGCCTCCACCAGCCAGGCCAGGGACTGGCCGCGGGTCAGGGCGTCGTGAAAATCGGCCGCCGAGGCGAACAAGGCCCGCTCCACGGCCGGGCCGTGCAGGTAGAGCGCCCGCAGGCCGGCCAGGCAGCGCGCCCGGTCGGCCTCCAGGCGCGGGGCGAGCTCCCGCTCCCGCTGGCCGCTTTCCCGTAACAAGGCCTCGGTCTCGCGCTCCTGGCCGGCCAGTTCGGCCTGGCGGGCGCGGCCGGCCTCCAGTTCCGCGGCCAGGTCCTTCAGGTCGCGCTCCAGGCGCTGGGCCGCCAGCCTGACCTGCTCCTGTTGCTCCAGGGTCTCGGCCAGGCGTTGGCGCAGCTCCTGGGCCGCGTCGCGGGGGGTCTCGGCCCGGAGGCCGGACGCGGTGAGCAGGGTGATAAGGGCAAGGGCCAGGCAGCCAACGCCAAGGCCGGGGCGGGGCATCAGGCCAGCTCTTGGGGCCGCAGGGCGCGGGCCAGGCCCAGGAACCCGCCCAGCACCCCGGCCGCCACGGCCAGGACGGCCAGGATCGGGGGGATGATCCAGGGGAAGGCCAGCAGGTCGGCCAGGTCCAGGCCCAGGGGCAGCTCGGCCGGGGCCGCGAGCAGACCGAACAGGCCCCAGACCATCAGCGAGGCCGCCGCCGCCCCGGCCAGGGATTGCAGCACGGCCTCCAGGATGAAGGGTCGGCGCAGGTAGGCGCGGGTGGCCCCCACCAGGTCCAGTATCTCCACCTGGTTGCGCCGCACGTAGACCGCCAGGCGCACGGTGTTGGCCACCAGGAGCACCACGCCGGCGAAAAGCAGGAAGCCCAGGGCCAGGCCCAGGCTGGCCAGGGTGGCCGCGGTCTGGGCCAGGCGGTGCAGCCAGGGCCGGCTGGTGACCGCCTGGGCCACCGCCGGGTTTTGCCGGAAGCGCTCGGCCAGCGCTTCCACGTCCACGCCGCCGGGCGTGAACAGCGCCTCCACCGTGGCCGGCAGGGGGTTGTCGGACAGGGCGGAGAGCAGGTCCTGGTTGGGCCCCAGTTGACGCTTGAAGCGCTCCAGGGCCTGTTCGCGGCTCAGGTGCTCCACCCGCTGCGCCTGGGGCAGGCGGGCGATCTCCTGGGCCAGGGCCTGGGCGGCGGCGGGCGGGGCGTCGTCGTTGAGGGCCAGGATCAGGCTGGGCCCCAGGGCCAGGCGCTGGCCGGCCTGGTGGAGGTTCAGGCACAGGGCCAGATAGGCCCCCAGGATGGCCAGGGCCACGCCGAGGGTGGAGACGGCCACGCCCTGCAGCCAGAGGTCATCGCGCATCTGCCCGAAAACCCGCCGCCAGAGGCCATGACGCCAGCTCATAGGCCTTCCTCCAGGCGGCCGGACCGGAGCCGCACCACCCGCGCGCCGGCCACCATGCCCAATAGCGCCGGGTCATGGCTGGCCACCATGACCGTGCCGCCGCGGGCGTGGGCCTCCAGGAGCAGGCGCATGACCTCGCCGGCGCTGATGGGGTCCAGGTTGCCGGTGGGCTCGTCGGCCAGGAGCAGGGGAGGGCGGCCCACCAGGGCCCTGGCCACCGCCACCCGTTGCTGCTCGCCGCCGCTGAGTTCGCCCGCCCTGGCCCCGGCCTGGGCGGTGAGCCCGACCCGCTCCAGCACCTCGTTCACCCGCCGGCCGAGCGGGGCGCCGCCCACCCCGGCCACGCGCAGGGCCAAGGCCACGTTCTCGAACACGCTGAGACCGGCGATTAGCTTGAAATCCTGAAAGATGACCCCCACCTTGCGCCGCAGCAGGGGTATCTGGCGGGGCTTCAGGCGGCCCAGGTCGGCCCCGCCCACCCGCACCAGGCCGCTGCTGGGGGCCTCGGCCGCGAAGAGCAGGCGCAGCAAGGTGGTCTTGCCGGCCCCGGAAGGGCCGGTCAGGTAGACGAACTGGCCGGGAGGCACGTGCAGGCTGACCTGGTCCAGGGCCGGGCCGGGGCGTCCTGGATAGCGCTTGCTGACCTTGGCGAGCAGGATCATGGCCAAAAAACCGCTACCTGAGGGCCTCTGTTGGGGCGTCGGCGCTTAACGGCCGGGCTCCGGGTCGGCCGGCCGGCCCAGCGAGAGCCAGCGGCCGAACATATCCCGCTGGCGGGGGTCGTCCGGCTGGGCCTCGGCCGGCAGGGCCACGCCGTCGGGCAGGCCGCCGCCCATGGCCCGGCGCAGGCGCGCCTCGGCGATGTTATAGATGGTCAACGCGGTGTAGTAGTTGTTCTGGGCCTGGGTGAGCAGGGTCTGGGCGTCGAGCACCTCGGTGTTGGTGGTCAACTGCTCCTTGAAGCGCTCCAGGGTGATGCGGTAGTTCTCCTGGGCCGAGCGGATGGAGGCCTTGGCGGTGGCGATGTTCTTCTCGGCGTCGTGCAGGGCCAGGTAGGATTGCTTGACTTGGAGGTCCACCTGGTCCTGGACGTCGCGGCGCACGTTTTCCAGCCGGCGCTTCTGGGCGCGGCGCTGGCCGACCTGGTGGCCGGTGCGCCCCCATTCCCAGAAGGGCCAATTCAGGCTGGTCACCACCTGCCAACCGCTGGGGTCGTAGAACTCCGAGTCGCCCAGCTCCAGCTTGTCGCTGGTGGAGGTGTAGCCGCCGGTCAGGTTCAGTTGGGGATAATAGCGGCTCTGGGCCTGGATTATGGACTGGTCGGCCTGCATCAGGCGCAGGTCCAGGCTCTTGAGCTCCGGCCGCAGGTTGCGGGCCAGGGCGCGGGCCTGGTGGTAGTCGATGTCCACCTGGTGGAAGTTCAGGATGTCCTCGGCCTCCAGGGGGCCATCCACCGATAGGCCCAGCAGGGTGTTGAGCCGGCTCCTGGCCACGCTGGTGAAGTTGTTGGCTATCACCTCCTGCTGCTGGGCGTTGGCCAGCTCCACCTCGACCTTGAGCACGTCGTTGATGGGGATGATGCCCACCTCGTGGAAGTCCTGGGCGGTCTTGAGGTGGCTGGTGAGCTGCACCACCGCCTGCCGGGCCACATCCTCGGCCTTCTGGGCGCGCAGGTAGTCGAAGAACGTCTCCTTGACCGCCAGGACCACGTCCAGCGCCGCCAGCATGACCTGCAAGCTGGCCACGTCCACGCCCAGGTCGGCCAGGCGGTAGGAGCTGGTCAGGTTGAAGCCGGTGAACAGGGGTTGGGTGAGGCTGGCGTTCCACTGGTAGATGTTGGCCGCGCCCACGGTGGTGACGCCCATGGCGGTCCTGGCCTGGGCCGGGTTCTGCAGCTTTTGCCAGGTGTAACCGGTGGAGAGCGAGGGCAGGAAATAGGTCTCGCTCTCCAGGCGCTGCTGCCGGGCGGCCTGGAGGTCCTCCTTGGCCGCGGCCAGGTTGGGCGAGTAGGCCAGGGCCTTTTCTATGGCCTGGGTCAGGGTGATCTGACCGGCTTCGGCGGCCTGGGCCGGCCGCGGGCCGGCGACCGCGAGAACGATCAATAAGAGGGCCAGGGCCAGGCTGGTTTGGCACGCACGTGGAATCACCGCCGTCTCCTCAGAACTGGGGCGCGAACGCATATCTGACCAATATGGCAGCCAGGGCCGCGCTGTCAATGGCTGCCTGGGCCCCGGCGGCCTAACCGGCGGGCGTCAACCGCCGCAACAGACCGGCCGCGAGCCCGCCGGTCCAGGCCAATGGCCTGAGCAGGGTGTAGGCCAGGGCCTGGCTCACGATGCCTGGTTGGCGCGCCGCCACCCATTTCAGCCAGTCCCGGTTGGCCGGGTAGAGCAGCAGCAGGCAGATGGCGGCCAGGCTCAGGCCCCGGCCGGGGTCCGCCGGCGCGAAGACCCACATCAGGCCCAGGGCCATGAGCCACAGGGTCACCTGGAGGGCCATGCCGGCGGCCATGCCGCGCGCGGCCGGGCCCAGGCGCAGGGCGGGGTGGACGCCGGCCGCCCAGGCCCCGGCCCCGGCCAGCAGGGCGCGCAGGCTGGGGCGGGGGGGCAGCCTGAGCAGGGGCTCCGGCTCCCAGAGCAGGGGCCGGCCTTGTTCGGCCAGCGCGAGCCACAGGGCCAACAGATCGGCCTGGCCCACCGGCGGGGCCGGCATGAGCCCGCCGGCCGCGGCCAGGTCGGCGCGGGCGAAGGCCAGGGCGCCGTCGGTCGGCAGGCCGGAGCGCCCTTGCCGCCAGGATATCTCCAACCCGGCCAGGGCCGACCAGGGCGAGGCGTCCTGGGCGGCGGCCAAGGCCAGGGCCAGGCCGGCCGGGGCCGGCGACGCGGCGAAAGCCGCCCGCACGGCGGTCAGGAGGCCGGGATCAGGGCACCAGGCCGGCTCCAGGAAAAGCAACGCCTCGGCCCGGGCTGTGGCGGCGGCTTGGTCGCGGCCGCCGGCCAGGACCCGGCACCAGGCGCGCCGGGCGGCGGCCTGGTCCTGGGCGGCGGCCAGGGCCGGTCCGGCGGCGGCCAGGATCACCTCGTCGCCGGGCGCGAGCTGGCCGGCCAGGGCGTCCAGACCGGCGGCCAGGTCCGGGGCTGGCGCGGCCAGGCCGATGATGACGGCGATGGTCGGGGGGGCGACCAAGGATCAGTCCTCCAGCGGCCGCAGGGGATCGGGGATGGGAGACAACCCGGCCAGTCCGGCCAACAGGATGATGGCCTCATCGGGCGTGATCCCGGCCAGCGCCCCCGGCCGCAGCCGCCCAGGAGCCCAGAACAGGGCGCCCGCCGCGCCGGCCAGCAGGACCACGGCCTCGGCCCGCTGCCGGGCGGCCAGTTGGCCGGCATAGGCGTCGAGCTGCTCCATGAGCAGCCGGGGCCGGAGGCGGTCCAGGCCGGCGAACAGGTGGCAGACCTCGTCCAGCCCGGCATAGCCCACCCCCAGCCAGGCCACCGGCCGGTCCGCCGCCAGGCGTTCGGCGTGCTCCTGGACCAGGCAGGCGCAGGCGGCGACCTCGGCGAAGCGGCTGTCACGCTCCTGGGGCCGAATCGGCCGGCGGGCGGCGAACCAGGCCAGGCCGGCGGCCAGGTCGGCGTTTTGGGGCGAAAGCTCCGGGGGATGGGCCAGGTAGGGCGTCTGGGGCCGCGCCGCGCCGGGCGGCGGGCAGGGCAGGCACCAGCCCGGCCCGGCCGGCGGCGGCCACAGGCCGGGCAGGTTCAAGGCCCCGGCCGTCAGACCGGCCTCTCCCAGGCGGGGCCAGAGGCGGGCCAGGCGCGCGCCCCAGGCGAAATCCGGCTCCAGGCCGGCGAATCCGGCCCAGGCGGACTGGTCCAGGAGTCCGCCCAGCCAGGGCAGGCCGACCAGGGGGGCCGGCCAGTCCGGGGCCGGCCGGGGGCCGTCCCAGACCAGGAGCAGACTGCGCGGCGGGGAGGCTGAGGGCACGGCGGGCTCCTCGCTTGGGGGCCGGGTTCGCCAGGCATGTTAGCAGCATCGGCCCGCGGCAACAAGGCCGCCAAGTTGACATGGCCGGGGCGGGCGTGTAATTCTTCTCCATCGCCGCGCGCCCCTGGCCTGCATGACCATTCCCCCAACTGGACCGCGCATGCCCCTGGACCTGCCGCCGGCCCCGCCCCGCACCTCCTGGCCGCACAAGCTGGCGGTCCTGGTCCTCATGGCCGTTCTGGCCACGGTGATGACCTGGCCGTTGGCCGCCCACCCGGCCACGGCCATCAACGATTTCGGCGACCCCCTGCTCAACGCCTGGATCCTGTGGTGGGTGGTCCAGGCCCTGTTCACCCCCGGCCTGTCGCTGTTCAACGCCCCCATCTTCCACCCCGCGCCCCTGACCTTGGCCTATTCCGAGCACCTGGTGGTCAGCGGGCTCACCGCCGCGCCGGTGCTGCTGCTGGGCGGGGACGCGGTGCTGGCCCACAACTTCGTCTTCTGGCTTTCCTTTGTGCTGGCCGGCTACGGGGCCTATCTGCTGGGCTGGGAGCTGACCGGCAGCCGGGGCGCGGCCCTGGTCTGCGCCCTGGGCTTCGCCTTCGCGCCCTACCGCTTCGGCCACCTGGGCCATTTGCAGCTCCAGACCGCCCACTTCATGCCGCTGGTGCTGCTCTACCTGCACCGCTGGGCCCGCGAGCCGCGCTGGTCCCACGCCGTGTTCTTCGGCCTGTTCTGGGTGCTCCAGATACTCTCCTGCGGCTACTACGCCCTGTTCATCTCCCTGGCGGTGGGCCTGTTCCTGCTCCACTACGGCCTGCGCGGCCGCTGGTGGGGCGAGATGGCCCGCCTCAGGCAGCTGGGCGCGGTCTGTCTGGCCCTGGCGCTCATCGTGGCCCCGTTCTTTTGGCCTTACAGCCAGGTCAAGAAGGAGATGGGCTTCGTGCGCAGCCAGTCCACCGCGGCCGGGTTCTCGGCCACGCCGGGGCACTACCTGGCCGCGCCGCCGGCCAACCTGCTCTACGGCCAAGGCAGCGCCCGTTTCCGGGGGGCCGAGGGCGAGCTGTTCCTGGGCCTGGGTCTGACCGGCCTGGCGCTGCTCGGCCTGGCCCGGCCCCGCCGGCGCCAGGCGTCCGGCCCGACTACGCCGCGTCGGGGGGGGCTGTTCCTGGGCCTGGCCGCCCTGTGCGGGCTCATGGCCGGGCTGGTGCTTATCAACGCCTGGCTTTCCAGGGCCTTGAGCGGCGGGGTGTGGATGCTGCGCGGCCCGGAGCTCTGGGGGCTGGGCGGGCTGGCCGCCCTGGCCATCTGGCGGGTGGTCGACCTGGGCGGGGCGCGCGCTGCGCTCAAGGCCGGCCCCCTGGCCTGCCTGGGCCTGCGTCCGGCCGGCGGCGGCCCGGCCTGGGCCTATCTGGGGCCGGACAGGGTTTTTTACCTGTTGCTGGCCCTGGTGGCCTTCTGGGCCTCGCTGGGTCCGGCCTACGGCCTCTACGCGCTGATGTACAAGCTCATTCCCGGCTTCGACGCCCTGCGGGTGCCGGCCCGCCTGGCGGTGCTGGTCAGCCTGGCCTGGGCGGTGCTGGCCGGGTTCGGCTGGCGGCGGCTGGAGGAGTATTGGCGAGGCCGGCCCCGCCTGGCCAGGGGCGCCCTCATCGGCCTGGCGGCCTTCATCCTGCTGGAGGCCTGCTCGGCGCCCATCCCCTGGCTGAAGGTCTACGACTTCACGCCTGAGGTTTACCAGTGGCTGGCCCGTCAGCCCAAGGGGGCGGTGATCTTCGAGGTGCCCACCAAGGGCCACATGGGCGACCAGGCCCGCGACGCCCGCTACCTGTATTGGTCCACCAAGCACGGCCAGACCCTCATCAACGGCTATTCCGGCTATTTCCCGCCCGACTACGAGGACCTGACCGCCAAGGCCGGGCGGCTGCCGGAGCTCAAGGACCTGCTGCCGGAGCTGCGCAGGCGCGGGGCCGACCACCTGGTGGTGCACGTCAAGGAGTACCCACGCAACCAGCGCCAGTCCCTACTGGAGGGCCTGCGCCAAAGCCCGGAGCTCGACGAGGTCTTCACCTCCCAGTGGGACCACGCCTTCCGCATCAAGCCCAAGCCCTGACCAGGCGTAAAAATTCCGATCTTAAGGGCAAAAACCCCTTTGCCAGCCGGCCGGGGGCTGTTATACCTTGGCCGCAAACGTTCTTGCCCCGATGGGGCCGGCGTCTTAAGGAGACGGCATGGAAAGCAAGCGCGCCCTCATCACCGGCGTCACCGGGCAGGACGGGGCCTATCTGGCGGCCTTCCTGCTCGACAAGGGATATGACGTCTATGGCACCTTCCGCCGCCTGTCCACGCCCAACCTGTGGCGCCTGCAGGCCCTGAACATCTTCGAGCGGGTCAAGCTCATCCCCATGGAGCTGATCGACAGCGCCTCCATCACCGGCGCGCTCCTGACCAGCCGGCCCCACGAGGTCTACAACCTGGCCGCCCAGAGCTTCGTGGGGGCCAGCTTCGAGCAGCCGGTGGGCACCGGCGAGGTGACCGGGCTGGCCGTGGCCCGCCTGTTGGAGTGCATCCGCCACGCCGACCCCGGCATCAGGTTCTATCAGGCCAGCACCAGCGAGCTTTTCGGAACCAACCCCCACTATCCCCAGAACGAGGACACCGACTTCATGCCGGCCTCGCCCTATGCCGCCGCCAAGCTCTACGGCTATTGGGTGACCCGCACCTACCGCGAGGCCTATGGCCTGTTCTGCGCCAACGGCATCCTGTTCAACCACGAGTCGCCCCTGCGCGGGCTGGAGTTCGTCACCCGCAAGATCAGCAACGCCATCGCCAAGGTCAAGCTGGGCCTGGAGCAAAAGGTGGTGCTGGGCAACCTGGACGCCAGCCGGGACTGGGGGTTCGCCGGCGACTACGTCGAATCCATGTGGCTGATGCTCCAACGCGACGCGCCCGACGACTACGTGGTGGCCACCGGCGAGACCCACACCGTGCGCGAGTTTTTCGAGCAGGCCTGCCAGGCGGCCGAACTGGACCCCTCCGGCATCCTGGAGGTGGACCCCAAGTACATGCGCCCCCTGGACGTGGAGCTGCTGCTGGGCGACTCCGGCAAGGCCAGGCGCACGTTGGGCTGGGCCCCGCGAGTGGGCTTCAAGGATCTGGTGGCCATGATGGTCGAGGCGGACATCGCGCGCTGGCGGCGCTGGCAGAAAGGCGAGCAGTTCCCCTGGGACGCCTTCAACTATCCTTCGGAAATGAACATCATCACCCGCGCCATGAAGTTTTAGGGCCATGCTGCTCAGCATAGTGATGCCGGTCTACAACGAGGAAGCCACCCTGGAGGAGATCGTCCGCCGGGTGCAGGCGGTGGACCTGGGCGACATCGAGCGCGAGCTGGTCATGATCGACGACTGCTCACGCGACGCGAGCCCGGCCATTTTGGAGCGCCTGGCCGGAACCTTGGGCAACAACCCGGCGGCCAAGCCCTTCGACCGCCCCATCCGGGTTCAGCGCCACGCGGTCAACCAGGGCAAGGGCGCCGCCCTGCGCACCGGCTTCGCCCACGCCCAGGGCGATCTGGTCCTGATCCAGGACGCCGACCTGGAATACGACCCCGAAGACTATCCCAAACTGCTCAAGCCGGTGCTCCGGGGCAAGGCCGAGGTCGTCTATGGCAGCCGCTTCACCGGCGAGCGGCGCAACATGTTCTTCCATCACTGGGTCGGCAACAAGTTCCTGACCCTGGTGACCAACATCCTCTACAACACCACCCTGAGCGACATGGAGACCTGCTACAAGCTGTTCACCAAGAACGCCTTGGCCGGGGTGGAGATCAAGAGCGACCGCTTCAACTTCGAGCCCGAAATCACGGCCAAGATACTCAAGAAGGGCATCCGCATCTACGAGGTGCCCATCAGCTACACCGGCCGCGAATTCGCCGAGGGCAAGAAGATCACCTGGCGCGACGGCTTCGTGGCCCTGTGGGCGCTGGTCAAGTTCCGGTTCACCGACTAGCGGACCGGCCGCGCCCGCCATGTGGAAACACTACCTCGTCGGCATCCTCGTCAGTCTGGTCGCGGGCTGGTTCTTCGCCCAGACGGTCGATTTCAGCCTGATGGGCCAGGCCCTGGCCAGCATGCGCCTGGTCTGGCTGATTCCCTGCGCCGGGCTGTACCTGATCTCCTATGTCTTCCGCGCCCTGCGCTGGCACTACCTGATGCGCCCGGTGGCGCACGCTCCCTTCCGGCCGCTGTTCTCGGCCCTGATGATCGGCTTTTTGGGCAACAACCTGCTGCCAGCCCATCTGGGCGAGTTCGTGCGGGCCTATGTCCTGGGCCGCGACCAGGGGGTGAGCAAGTCGGCCACCTTCGCCACCGTGGTCATGGAGCGGGTCTATGATGGCCTGACGGTGCTGTTCCTGCTCATGATCGTGCTTTTGTTCATGGAACTGCCCGAACGGGGCGTGGAGGGGAGCCACCTGACCGCCCAGGGCCTGCGCACGGCCGGCTGGGCCGGCCTGGCGCTTTTCGCCGGCCTGATGGCCGGGCTGCAACTGCTGCGCTGGCAGCGGGAGCGCATGCTGGACCTGTGCCGCTTCTGTCTGCGCCCCCTGCCGGCCAGCCTGGGCGACAAGATCGTGGACATGGCGGCGGCCTTCGCCGACGGCCTGGCCGTGGCCCGGGCCGGCGACCTGCTCTGGATCATCCTCCACTCGTTTTTGGTCTGGCTTTTCCTGGGCCTGTACGCCTGGTCGCTGATGCCGGCCTTCGGACTCAGCCTGGGGCCCATGGCCGGCATCCTGATGGAGGTGGTCATCGCCCTGGCCCTGCTCATCCCCTCGGCCCCGGCCTTTTTGGGCACCTTCCACCTGGCCGCCGCCTTCACCCTGGGCTACATGGGCGCCGACGCCGGCGTGGCCGGCTCCTACGCCATGATGCTCTGGCTGGTGCACTTCGTCACCACCACCGCCATCGGGGCCTGGTGCCTCTGGCGCGAGGGCCTGGGCTGGCGGGTTTTGAGCGGCGCAGGCGATCGAGACAAACCCAACGATATTACGAGCAGTAACGGTTTTAATTGATATGTTACATTAAATATCCGTTGCGGTCGGGTTTACACGTAAGGTCCGCGGGGGTATGCTAGGGCCATACTTCCGCAAGGGGCCAAGCATGCTCAAGCACGAAGCCGCCGCCCGCTTCTTCGACCGCCTGGTCAATGAGCCCAGCACCTTCATCACCAGTCTGATCGAGTCCGAGATGAACCCGGACCTCATCGAGCTGTTCAACAAGTTCGGCGGCCAGTTGCAGCAGGGGGAGATGGAGCCGGAGCGTTTCCAGGCCAGCCTGCTCATCATCGGCTACCTGGTGCGTGCCCACGAGGAAAAGCAGCTCAGGCCGGCCGGCGCCACCCAGGTCCATTAGGCCATGACCAGCCTTCCAGCGGCCTCGGCCGTGGCCATACCCCTGGGCGGCCTGCGCTTGGCCGGCCGCCTGCATCGGCCCCGCAGCCCCGCCGTGGGCGCGGCGGTGGTGGCCCACGGTCTGAACTCCTCCATGCAAAGCGCCAAGCTGGGCCGCTTGGCCCAGGCCCTGGCCGGCCGGGGCTGGTTGGCCCTGCAATACGACGCCCAGGGCTGCGGCGATTCGCCCGGCGAGGTGCGCCAGACCAGCCTGAGCGGCCGGCGCGACGAGCTGCTGGCCGCGGCCGCGTTCCTGGCCGAACTGGCTCCCGGCCTGCCCCTGGCCTATCTGGGCTCCAGCCTGGGCGGCAGCGCGGCCATCCTGGCCGCCGACCTGGCCCCGCCCGCAGCCCTGGTCTGCTGGTCCACCCCCATCGACTGGCTGGAGCTGCTGGCGCGCATGTCCCGCCGGCCCGACCCGCCCGATCTGCCGGCCCTGGCCGCCGACATTCCCGGCCACGATTTCGATGCCTGCCTGGCCCGCCTCAGCCGGGTGCTGTTCGTGCATGGCCAGGCCGACGAGGTGGCGCCGGTTGACCAGGCCCGCCGGGGCCACGCCCTGGCCCAGGCCCCCAAGCAGCTAATGATCCTGCCCGGCGCCGACCACCGCCTGAGCCGCCTGGCAGACCAGGACCGGGCCATCGCCGCCACTCTGGCCTGGCTGGGGCGCTGCCTGGAGGAGAGCGAAAAGGCCTGATGCCTGCCGACGAGGCCGGAAATCCTGGAAATCTAAAAAGACCAGGGCGGGAAGGAAGGCGCGAGGCGGCTTGCCTGCTCTGCGCCTTACTCAAGAAAATCATGGTCTACCTGACGGACTTCCTGGCCGAGGGCAAGGCCAAGGTCCTGCGTGAGGCCATCGCTCGCAAGGCTTCTGGCTTGGTGGGCGAAGCCATCATGCATCTTGAACTGGCGGTGCGCGCCCTGGAGATGCCCTTGGCCGAGCTTGCGCAACGGCAGGGAACTTTCGAGCAAAGGCTCGTGGATATCCGCCAGCAGCAGCAGATGGCTGGCGACCGCAAGCGCATGCACCAATTCCTGGAAGACAAGGCCGCCACTTTGCGCGGGCGACCCGTGCCGCCCTGGAAAAGATGGTGGACGACGCCTTGGCCGTGGTCAAGGGATCTGACTACCACATAGCATGCGGATGGCAAGGGCGCGCAAGCGCCTGCTGGCGCAAATCGAGGAATTGGTCGGATGCAATGTGGAGAACGTGCGCTGGGCCACCTTGCAGAATCTGGGCCGTACCTTTCTACTCTTCGGTTCAGCCCTGAAGCAAGGCCTGGAGGACACCGTGGGCCGCCCTATGGGGCTATAGAGGCGGCCGGCCGCCGCCGGCAGGAGCAAGCCGGGGAAGTGGAGGGCGAGACGGAAAGGCTGAAGAAGGCGGTTAACGAACTAGGTTTGTTGAGTATCGCCCTGCGGGAGGTCGCCGACAAGGCGTAAGCTTAGCCATGCCCGGAGGGTAGTATGGCTTGACCAAAGAAGCAGGGGAAGTCTTTCAACCCTGCTTGCCCTGGGTGTGGGCGAAGACAATTTGGGCGAACTCATTCATAGCCTTTTCGCAAAGCTTCATCTTGCTCAGGGCCGCCTTGCGCAGCGGTGATTCCAAGGATGCTCGTTTTTCGACCTTGCGCAGCCATTTCCTCAGCTTCTCCAAATCCTCCTCGTTTTCCTCCACTTCGGCGAAAATGAAATTCCTTCGGGCTTTCTCCATTTCGAGTTCCTTTAAGAAATCGTCACATTTCTCAATGAGTTCCCCATACTCCTCATTGCTGGCCGCCAAAAGCGCTTGCCTGATGCCCTCCTCGTCCACCGGTCTGAGAACCCGGCCCTCGACAATCACGCCGCTGCCCTTGTGCGACTCGATGTCCCCCAGCAGTTTTTCTAGCTCACTGGCCTTGTCGCGAGAGTAGGGGAGCACCCAGGCCGACTGATAGCTCACAGCGCCAAGCTTTTTGAGCTGCCGCCAGGCATGCACCCTGGCCCTTGAGGGCCGGGCGGGGAGGGTGAATGACAAAAAAAGCCACTTGTGACGATTGGTTACGGAAGAACCCGTGCCGGGCTTATCCATGGAATTCCCTTTCAGTCAGACTAGGGCGCCAGGGAGGCTGGACGCAACGACAAAAAAACCGCGAGGCGTGTTACGTAAAATATGCTTGACATGGCCAGGACTAATTGTAATATGTGTTACAAAACGTGTTAGGGATTAGCCGCTGCCTCTCGACCTGATTATTACTGCAAGGCCACACCGGAAACAACCTCGTGGGAGAATCGGCATGGAAAACTTCCTGAATATCGGCATGATCGTATCCGGTCTGTTTTTCGGCTGGACCATAGGTTCACACTACACCGGGGCCACCATGGGCATGGCCTACGGCGCTGGTGTCATCAAGAAGCCCACGACGGCTGTGCTCCTGATCGCGGTGTTCGTCATCCTGGGAGCGACCTTCGAGAGCCACAACGTGGTCAAGACCGTGGGCACCGGGATCATTCGCGGCGAGGACATGACCCCCTTGGGGGCCATGGTGATGATGCTCACCGCCGCCCTGGTCACGGCGGCCAACACCTGGATGAAGTGGCCGGTCTCCACCTCCCAGTTGGCCTGCTTCTCGGTGGTTGGCGCGGCCCTGGGCATGGGCGCCCCGGTCTTTTGGGAAACCACCATCGTCTTCCTGTTCGTGACCTGGATCGGCACCCCCATCGTCAGCGCCGTCTTGGGCTACATTCTGACACAGATCACGGACAAGATCATGAAGGGGCGTTCCGAGAAGTCGGTGAAGACGCTCCAGTGGGCGCTTCTGGCCGGCTGCTGCTACGCCGCCTACACCTTGGGGGCCAACAACACTGGCAACGCGGTGGGCGTGTTCTTCGGATTGAAGCTGTTAACGCCCATGAAGGCCGGCTTCATCGGCGGGATCGTCATGGCCATCGGCGCGTTGACCTGGGGTCGACCCATCCTGGAGAAGGTGGGCAAGGGCATCGTGCAACTGGACCTGAACATGGGCGTGGGCGCCAAGCTGGCCCAGAGTTTGACCGCCCACACCGCCGCCTTCCTGGGCTATCCCACCTCCATGAACCAGGCGCTCATCGGTGGCGTGGCCGGGGCGGGAGGAGCCAGGGGCATCCAGACCCTGAACCGCAAGGCCCTGGGCGAGATCGTCCTGTCCTGGTTCCTCACGCCGGTGCTGGCCGGCGTGGTCTCGTTCTTCCTCTACAAGCTGTTGTCGTTGGTTCTCAAGGTGCATTAGCTGGTTAAAGACGGAGTGGCGTGTTTTACAAACAAGGCCCCACGGCGGCGATGAAAGATTTGGAGGCGACCCATGATGGATTTCAAGAGGATCATGTTCCCGGTGGACTTTTCCGAGGCTAGCGAGATGGTATTTCCACATGCCCTGACCCTGGCCAGGAAGAACGATGCCACCTTGCACCTGTTCCATGTGGTGCGGGACCTGGCCAAGATCGGGCTCTTCTATGTGCCTGGGCTGGAACTCTCGGCCCTCAAGCTCGACATGGCCGCCGGGGCGGACAAAAAGATGGAGGAATACGTCCAACGGCAGGCGGGCGACTTCAAGGACGTGCGCACCTCGGTGGATATTGTGACCATCGGCGACGAGGCCGAGGAGATCGTGAAGTTCGCCAAGGAGAATGACATGGACCTGGTGGTGATGCCAACCCATGGGCGCAAAGGCTTGGCGCACGCCTTTCTGGGGAGCGTGACCGAGAGGGTCATAAGGAATAGCCCAATCCCGGTCATGGTTGTCAATCCCTTCCAAACCAAGCCGGAGCCCACCTTATGACTGCGCTCCTTGGCCGGCCCCGCCCCTCGAAATGGCGCTGGGCTGGCCCATGGTTGGCGCCTTGAGGGGCGGCCGTCCGTCGATGCCCGCATCCTTGCGCATCCAGACATGATGTCGCCCAAGCGGCGTATGGAGATTTTCGCATGGCCAATTCTGGTCCTCAGCCCAACAACAACCGGCAGACCGCCCTCAAGTTCGTGGTCCTGGTGGGCGTGGTCAGTCTCTTCAGCGACATCACCTATGAAGGCGCGCGCAGCATCCACGGTCCCTTCTTGGCCCTGCTGGGGGCCAGCGCCACCACCGTGGGCATCGTGGCCGGCCTGGGTGAGATGGTCGCTTATGCTCTGCGTTTGGTTTTTGGTTACTTGAGCGACCACACCGGCCGCTATTGGACCATCACCATCGCGGGCTACATCCTCAACCTCTTCGCGGTCCCCGCCCTGGCTCTAGCCGGCAACTGGCCCATGGCCGCCGCGCTCATGGTGGCCGAGCGCATGGGCAAGGCCGTGCGCTCGCCGGCCCGCGACGCCATGCTTTCCCACGCCGCCCATCACATGGGCCGGGGTTGGGCCTTCGGCCTGCACGAGGCCCTGGACCAGATCGGCGCGGTGACCGGCCCCCTGGTGGTGAGCGCGGTCATGTATTTCAAAGGAGACTACCGCGCCAGTTACGCGGTGCTGATCATCCCCGCCTTCATGGCCATGGCCGTGCTGCTGGCCGCGCGCTGGCTTTATCCCACCCCCCGCGACATGGAGGACTCGCCTGAGCATCATCTTGAGCCTCAGGGCATCCCCCGCGTGTTTTGGCTCTACCTGGGAGCCAGCGCGCTCATCGCCGCTGGTTTCGCCGACTATCCCTTGGCCGCCTACCACTTCGAGAAGACTGGCTTGATAACAGAGGTCTGGATACCCGTGTTCTACGCCGTGGCCATGGGAGTGGACGCCCTGGCCGCCCTTTGGCTTGGTCGCCGGTACGACCGCAAGGGCCTGTCGGTGATGGTTGGAGTGGCCCTGATTTCGGCCCTCATCGCCCCGCTGGTCTTCCTGGGTGGCTTTTGGCCGGCCCTGGCGGGCATGATATTATGGGGCGTGGGCATGGCGGCCCAGGAGTCGGTGATGCGCGCCGCAGTGGCGGGAATGATCCCGGCGGGCAAGCGTGGCTCGGCCTATGGTCTGTTCAGCGCTGGCTACGGCGTGGCCTGGTTCCTGGGCAGCGCCACCATGGGTTTCCTTTACGATTGGTCGGTCATGGCCTTGGTGGTGTTCTCGGTCGTGATGCAGTTGCTGTCAACGCCGCTGCTGTTGATGGTCAGCCGAGGAACACGTTCATGATTCACCGTGACCGAGCGTTGCAGGTGGCGGCCATTCTGTCGTTGGCGGCCTGGGTTCATTTCCGGCAATGCCAGCAGACCCGCCGGCTGGCGTTGGCGGCCTTGGGCCGGGTGGTGGGCGGCTCCCGCTTCCCCCGCGACGTGGCGGCCGGAGCGATTCTGGGGTTGTTGGCGGGATGGTGGCTGACCCACCGCTTGAGGCCCGTGAGCCAACCGGTGGCCTGCCGGTCATGATGGGGAGCTGGGCATGGTGGGGAAAACCTCGCGAAAAGTGGGAGCCGGGATTCTATGAACGTGTTGCTGGTTTTCATCGGCGGCGGCATCGGAGCCACCAGCCGCTATCTGGTCAGCCTGGCCGCCGCCAGACTTTGGGGGGCTGGCTTCCCCTTCGGGACCCTGATCGCCAACATGGTGGGCGTTTTCCTGATCGGAGTGTTTTTCAGCCTCGCTGAGCGTCACAGCGCGTTGACCGGTCCCGCTCGGCTTTTTTTGGTCACCGGTTTTCTGGGCGGTTTGACCACATTCTCCAGCTTTGGCTGGGAGACGGTCAAGCTGGCCAACGATGGGCTTTGGAGCCTGTCCTTGGCCAACCTCCTCCTGAACAACCTGGTGGGTCTGGCCTTGGTGGTCGCCGGGATGTGGGTCGGCAAGTCCATCTGAGCGCCGCCAACGGCGCGTGGGGTGACGGCATGGAATACAAGGTTATCTGCATCTACACCAGCGAGGATGCCCGTTGGCAGGGCAAGCCCCTGGTCGACGCCGTGATCAACCTCCTGCGGGAGCGCCGGTTGGCCGCCCGCTGCCTGGTCACCAGGGCCATCGCCGGCTGCTATGAAAACGGAGAGGCCGCCACGCAGCGGGTTGAAATCTTGTCTTACAACCTGCCGGTCAGGATCGATATCGTCTTGCCCGCGGCCGAGGTGGAAGACCTGCTGGCGGCGGTTGCGGAAATGGTGAACGAAGGCGTGGTGGGCGTGTCCAGCTTGCAGGTCATTTCCCATAAGGTGAAGCATCGCCTGATTCCCAGGCAATTGAAGGTGCGCGATGTGATGACGCCAGCCCCCAAAAGGACCAGGCCCGATACGACCTTGGACCAGGTTCTGGAGGTCCTGCTCAAGTCCGACTTCACCGGCCTGCCAGTGGTGGACGATAACAACCATCCGATTGGCATCATCACCGATGGGGACCTGCTCTACCGGGCCGGGATTCCCATCCGGGTGCGGTTGTTGGCCGAGTTCGCCAAGGACAATGTCCAGGTGGTCAAGCAGGGCATTGCCCACCGGCTGGCCAAGGAGATCATGACCGCGCCGGTGGTTACGGTGGAGCAGGACCAATATCTGTTCGAGGCCGTGGAGACCATGCTCAAGCGGAACCTGCGTCGTCTGCCGGTGGTGGATGCCAAGGGGGCCTTGGTGGGCATCCTGTCGCGCATCGACATATTCAAAGCGATAAATCGCCAGGCTCCGGCCGCCAGCCGGTTGCAGGGAAACGCCATCATCTTGAGCGAGCCGCGCCAGGCCGGAGACGCCATGCGCAAGGACACGCCGACCGTCTCGCCCGACACCCCGTTGGAGCAGGTCATCAGGCTATTGGGCAACAGCGCCATCGAGCGGGTGGCGGTAGTGGACGGCCAAGGCAGGCTGTTGGGTCTGATCTCCGATCGGGCCATGCTGGAGGCGTTTTCAGAACACAAGCAGGGGATTTGGGATTATCTGGTGCGCAAGATGTCCTCCGAGGAGATTGGCAGGCGCCATGCCTCCTTGATCCGTCAATACCGCGGCACCACCGCCGGGCAAGTCATGGAGACCGAGTTTCCCAGCGTCACCGTCGCAACCCCCTTGGAGGAGGCGGCGCAGGTCATGACCGATCTGCACATCAAGCGTCTGCCGGTGGTGGATGGGCAAGGCACCTTCCTGGGGATGCTCAGGCGGGAAACGCTGCTGCGCCTGGAATCCGGCGGAGCAGTATCGGGCGGAAAAAGCTGAGGCCATGGCAAGGTTCTTAGAGTTTGAGACAGACCCCCAATCGGCCTTGGCGGTTGACAAGCGGCCGGGAATTATGAAGACTGAAGACAGCGATGGAGTCCGCTATTAACCGCCCCTCGTGGGGCTGATGACTCCTACCGGCGAACGTCACGCCTGGTGGGAGGCATCCATCGCGGAAGGACCCCGCCAGGCGCCAGAGGCTTGGCGGGGCTTTGCTTTTCTGGGGACAACTTCGCGGCTAACATGGCGACTGGCTTTCAGGCTGACGACCTTTCATCGCGGGAGCGGGAGAAGCCATGACCGAAACCCTGTTTCAGGCCTTCATCTGGCTGTCCCTGGCCTTGTTGGCCACCCTGATCTCCATCTGGTTCCGCATTTCCGGGGCCTTGTCCGAGATCATCGTAGGCACCGTGGCCCAGTTTCTCATTGGCGTCTTCCTGGCCGGTTTCACCCTGGGAGCCGATAATTCCTGGATCAAGTTCCTTTCGAGCACCGGGGCTATCCTGCTAACCTTCCTGGCCGGCGCGGAGTTGGACCCAGCGGTCTTCAAGCTCAAATGGCGCGAGGCCTCGGTGGTGGGCCTGGCAAGCTTCGTGGCTCCCTTCCTGGGCTGCACCGCCGTGGCCTACTATTTCCTGGATTGGAGCTTGTGGGCCAGTTGGCTGGCGGGGGTGGCCCTGTCCACCACCTCGGTGGCAGTGGTCTATGCCGTGATGCTGGAACTGGGGCTGAACAACACCGCCTACGGCAAGACCCTCCTGGCGGCCTGTTTCGTGACCGACCTGGGAACCGTGCTGGCCTTGGGCCTGCTCTTCGCACCTTTCACCTACAAGGCCGTCATTTTCGCCGGCGCGGGCGTGGGCGCGTTCCTGCTTCTACCCTGGCTGACGCCGCGTTTCTTCGCCCGTTACGGCAACCGGCCCTCGGAACTGGAGGCCAAGTATTTGCTGATGTGCCTTTTTGGCCTGGGCGCCCTTGCCACCTGGGCCGGGAGCGAGGCCGTTTTGCCGGCCTACCTTATCGGCATGGTGCTGGCCGGCACGGTGGGCAAGGATCACGTGCTCATCCGCCGGTTGCGCACCCTGATCTTCGGGTTGCTGACGCCCTTTTATTTCATACGTGCCGGCTCGCTGGTCTCGTTGCCGGCTCTGGTCTCCGCCCCCATGGTGTTGGTAGTGCTCCTGGTGGCCAAGGTGCTGACCAAAATGGCGGCCGTCTATCCGGCCACCAAGCTGTTCGGCAATCGCAAGGACGAAGGCATGTACACCACCCTGCTGATGTCCACCGGCCTCACCTTCGGCAGCATCTCGGCCCTGTTTGGCCTGAGTCGCGGGATCATTGACCAAGCCCAGTATTCCTATCTGGTGGCGGCGGTGATCGCCAGCGCGGTGGTTCCCACCATCATCGCCAACGCCTTGTTCCTGCCTCGGCACCTGCTCCCCGCTTCGGCCGAACCGGACTCCCAGGATCAGCAAGCCCAACTCCAGGAATCCAACTAACGGAGTGTACTATGGAAACCATCTTGATAGGCTACGACGCCTCGCTCCAAGCCGAGAAGGCCTTCTCCTTCGGCCTGGACTTGGCCTCCAAATACGGGGCGCGCCTGCTGGTGGCCTCGGTGGCCAGCCCGCCCGAACCGCCGGAGATGGTGGAGACCCAGGCGGTGTTGGACAGCGCCAAGGAATACTATGAGGGACGGTTTGCCGCGTTGCGCCAAACCGCTGACAAACTGGGCGTGCCCCTGGAATGCCAGGTGTTGGTTGGGCATCCGGCCGACCAAATCGTCCGGCTGGCGGTGGAGCGCAGGGTCGATCTCATTGTCATGGGTCATCGGGGTCGTGGCGTCATCGAGCAATGGCTATTGGGCTCCGTGGCCCGGCGGGTCCTGAGCCACGCGCCTTGCACCATAACCATCGTCCGCTGAGGAGAACCAAGTGTAAACCGCTAACGGTTATCCAGCGTCATACCCTTTGCCCGGCACTAGATCACAATGCGGCCGGCTTGCTCTGGAATCGGTGGCCGACTTCGCGTGGAATCGCCGGCCGACTTGCTCCGGAATCCGCATCCTGGTCCAAGTCGGCCACGAACGCTTGGATGGCGGCAATGTTCTCCAGAATATGGGCGATGTAGATCAGCGGGTCCTTCTTCATAGGATCGGCGCCTGCTCCTGCAGGATTCTCTCGCGCAGGCGATGGTGCAACGCCCGGCAAGTGAGCACATCCACCTTGTGGCCCAGCTCGGCTTCCAGTTCAACCCTGAGGTGCGCCAGGGCCAGCAGGCGCTTGTTCTCGCCGAACTCCACCAGAGGTGTTCAGTTCAGTCATATCATCATTCCTGCCATCTGCTGGCAGCCTGCCATGAGTGGGCGTTGAAGCGCCTGCCCCTTGCGCCCGTCTCACTGGGCCGCGCGGGCGGTCTGGGCCAGCCAGTCGTGCAGGCCCACCAGGGGCAGGTAGCGCTCCAGGCACCAATCCACCAGGTCCGGCGAGTTGACCAGCGCCGGCACTGACTGCTGGCGGAAGGCGAACAGGCCGTTGTGCCGGAGGAGTTCGGCGTTGGGGTGGTCGGCGGCCACCCCGCGGGGCAGGCGGCGGTAGTGGCTTCCGCCCACCTCGTAACCCCGCCGCCGGGCCTCGTCCACCAGCCGGGCCAGGGATTGGCCGCGCTGGGCGTCGGCGGCGGCGGCGCGGTAGGCGGCCAGCACCGGTGGGGTGAACTGATAGATGCCGGCGGCCAGCATCAAGTTGGGCGGCTCCAGGTGAAAATAGAAGCCGGAGCCCGCCATGCGCCCGCCCAGGCCCTCCCACCACCACAGGCCCAGGTGGGTCTTGTAGGGCGACTTGTCGGCCGCGAAACGGGTGTCGCGCCGGATGCGGAAGATGCCCCGGTTCACCCGCGGGTCCACCACCAGGCCGGGCACGGCCTGGCGCAAGGCCGCGCCCAGGTCGGCCACCAGGTTCTTGGCCGGCTCCAACAGGCCCTGCTCGTATTGGGCGCGGTGCTCCTCGAACCACTCGCGCCGGTTGTTGCCGGCCAGGCCGGCCAAAAAGGCCAGGCCGCTGGCGGGGAAGCCTTGGAAAAGCGGAGCGGGCATGCTGCCTCCAGGTCGGCGGGTGGAATCCAGGCCGGGACGCGCCGGCTGCATCCCAGGATGAGGCCCGCTCGGCCGCGGGTCAAGTCCGGGCCTGGCGGTCGCGCGGGGCATGGGCTAGAATTCGCGGAGTAGTCAACCTCCGAACCGGCAGGATGGTGGCATGGCCACGGAAGACCCCCTGATCATCAACGAAGCCCAGCTCATCCTGGCCGAGAAGCGCACCTCGCTGGCCACCCTGCGCACCGGCATCGCGGTCATGGCCCTGCCCATGACCGTGCTGAGCTTCCTCATCGCCGCCAGCCATTATTATCAAGCCGCCAAGGTGCTGGGGCTCCTGATCCCCCTGGTGGCGCTGTGCGTGCTGCTTTCGGCCCTGGGGGTCTACCTGGTGCTGCGCGCGGTGCTAAAGCTGCGCCACGCCGACCAAATCCTGGCCCGGCTCAAGAGCAGCCACTCCATGCTCAGCCAGTTCATCGACTGAAACCTAAATTTCATAAAAACCCAGCGAACTACCTCTTGATATTTTTTCCGCCCGGCCCTAGATTAGCCCCATAAAACCGCGTCGCCCAGCGGCGCGCCAGAACGACGCGGAACTTGAAATTCCTATATTTTCTTTGTGGGAATCAAAAGTTCCGCTACTAAATTGATCTGTGATTGTGCGTGGTTGACGGCTTTGGTTTCTGCAATGGTCGCGGCCGAAAATGTCGCGCCAGGGACCATATAAGAATTAAAAGTTCTTGCTGCCCGGAGGGCCTGGCGATATAGTCCGTCAGATTGGGCAGTTAGAGGTTTTGCCCGGTTTTTGCTTTAAGACCAGGGCAAGCCAGGGAGTCCAACTCTCTGTAACTGATCCACCGGCCGCTGCGCGCTCCCCACGGGGAAAGCGGGGATGGGGCTGGAAGGGTTCGTGCATGCCCAACCCCGGCCCAAGGGCGGGGAGCGGGCGACGGGGCAAACGGTTCAGCAACAATTTTTCGCCTATCTTAGGGCGGAAAGAACCTCAGCCGAAGATGGAAAACACGCTGGTCTCACATGGCCAAACCGCTGCCTGCCCCCAGGCGGCCTGTCAGGTTCCCCAGGCCTGCGCCACCAAATCCGGCGCCGGCCGCCGCGTGCTCTGGCTGGCGGCCGGCGGTCTTCTGGGCCTGCTGCTCTGGCTCTATTTCGGAGCCGACCAGGACTCCACCAGCATCGCCTCCCGCGTCTGGGTGCAGACCATGGCCTGGGTGGGCAAGGTTCTGCTCTACCTCAACGCCGCGGCGCTATTGTGGCGCATCTACCTTGTATTGACCTACAAGCCGACGCCGGCCGTGGCCGAGGACGCCCTGCTGCCGTCCATCACCGTGGTGGTGCCGGCCTATAACGAAGGCTGCCTGGTCCTGGAGACCCTGAAGAGCATCGTCACCGGCGACTATCCGGCCGACAAGCTCCAGGTGATCGCGGTGGACGACGGCAGCCAGGACGACACCTGGGATTGGCTGAAAAAGGCCGCCCAGGCCCACCCCGGCCGCATTGAGCTCATCCAGCAGCCGCGCAACATGGGCAAGCGCCACGCTCTCTACGCGGGCTTCCACCGCGCCACCGGCGAGGTGCTGGTCACCATCGACAGCGACTCCATCATCGACCCCGACACCCTGCGCAAGTTGGTCAGCCCCATGGTGCGCGACCGGCGGGTGGCCGGCGTGGCCGGCAACGTGCGGGTGCTAAACCTCAAGGCCGGCCTCATCCCCCGCATGATGGAGGTGGCCTACACCTTCGGCTTCGATTTCCTGCGCGCCAGCCAGAGCCGGGTCAACACGGTCATGTGCACCCCCGGCGCGCTCAGCGCCTACCGGCGCGACACCGTGATGCCGGTGCTGGACCAGTGGCTGAACGAGATGTGGCTGGGCAAGCCCTATTGCATCGGCGAGGACCGCTACCTGACCAACCTCATCCTGCGCCAGGGCTTCCACGTGGTCTTCCAGTCCACCGCGCGGGTGTGGACCAACGTGCCCACCAGCTACAAGGGCCTGGTGAAGATGCTGCTGCGCTGGGCGCGCAGCGACGTGCGCGAATCGGTGGACATGTGCTCGTTTGTGTTCAAGCGCTTCCGGACCAGCGGCCGCCTGGGCACCAGGGTGAACATCTGCCTGAGCTGGATCGACATGACCATCACCCAGCTTCTGTTCGTGGTGGGCATGATCTCCCTGGTCACCATGCCCATCGGCGTGATCCTCACCGTGATCGCCGGCGCGGCCATCGGCGGGCTCATCCCGGCCACGGTCTACTTCTGCCGCCATCGCCATTTCCGGGCCCTGTGGGGCATGCCCTACAGCGTCTTCTATTTGCTGGCCCTGTCCTGGATCCCGGTCTACGCCATCCTGACCGTGCACAAGTCCGGTTGGCTGACCCGCCAGATCCAGACCCCGGCCGCCGGCGCGGCCGCCTTCCGGCTGCGCCCGACCCCGGCCATGGGCTTCGCGCGCCGGCTGCCCATTTACGCCGCCGCCGGCCTGGTGGCCGTCATCCTGGGCTCCGGCGCCTCCCTGATGACCAGCCCAGTCCCGGCTCCCAACCATCACCTGCGCCTGGGCCAGTCGGTGGCCATGGCCGACCCGGTCAGCCTCAAGCCGGCCGAGGTCAACCAGGGCCTGGCCTACACCCACATCCAGAACGGCCAGCGCCGCTGGCAAATCGCGGCGGCTGATTCGCGCTTCCATCCCGACAGCGAGACCTTCCGCCTGCGCGGGGTGGAGCTGGTTTTCTACACCAACAATGGCGGCGAGATCCGCCTGCACAGCGACGAGGGCTCCTTCGACCCCCGCAGCCGGGCCATGACCCTGAGCGGCAACGTGAAGGGCACCACCCCCCAAGGCGTGACCCTGGCCACCAACTCCCTGGCCTACAACGAGGACGACCTGGTGGCGGTGAGCGAGGACGAGGTGACGCTCTCCGGCCCGGCCTTCAAGTTCCGCGGCCGCGGCATCATGCTGGACGTGGCCAACAACCGGGCGGTGTTCAAGAAGTCGGTCAGCTCGCGCATCAGCAACATGCGCGACCTGCCCCAGTTCGGCATCATCGGCAGCTAGCTGCCGCGCCAAAGCTGACAAAACGCGGGCGGGGTTTATCCCCGCCCGCGTTTTTTTTCACTGGGGCCGGTCGGCATGACCAGCCCCGGTCCTGCTTTGGCCGGGCATGAAAAAGCCTCGATCCAGCCGCGGGCCCTGGGGAACTCACGGTCGGATCGAGGTTAGGGAAGTGGGGCCAGCCTGTCATGACCCCGACCAGGAAAATAGCAAGGGCCGGGCCAAGCAGGCTCCGCAAAGGCAACCAGCTAAAATCAATCAATTTTGTGTCTGGGAGCCCAGACGGGGGCGCCGGGCGCGCCTGCAATTTGCCATGCCGGAGGCGCGGGAGCCTGGCAGTGGGCAATGTGGGGGGGCTGTGCGGGGGGGCGCCACTGGAAGCGCGGGGATGAAAAAGTCTCGATCCGGCCGCGGGCCCTGGGGAACTCACGGTCGGATCGAGTGAGGGAAGTGGGGCCAGCCTGTCATGACCCCGACCAGGAAAATAGCAAGGGCCGGGCCAAGGGGTGTCCTGGCATGACCAGCTTGATATAATTGAACATATTATCTCCGGCCCGCTCCGTTTCTATTGCGTCGCCTGCAATTTGCCAGGCGGGCCGGCCGGGACGACGGCATAGTGCAAACCGCCCTGGCCGCGGGCGTTGCGGTGGAATGAAAGGACGACCCATGCGCGCTTGGGACGAGGTGCGACAGGACCGGGAGCTGATCGCGGCCATCGACTGGGAGATGACCCCGGCCCTGGCCTTCGAGGTGTTCCAGCTCAAGTCGGCCGAGGCCTGGCGCCACCGGGGCCTGGACGAGGCGGTGTATTTTTACCTGAGCACCTGGCAGGGCGAGAACCGGGTCTACCTGGTGCGGCGCAGCCTCAAGGAAACCGATGAGTTGGCCATCGCGCCGGCGCCGGCGGAGCTGATCGCGGCGCGCGTGGCCGAGGCCGCCGGCCAGGACAACCCCCGCGGCCAGCTCGCGGTGGGCGATGCCATCATGGCCTGGCTGCGGGCCGAGCTGGGGGCGGGGTAGGGCGGCTCAGGCGGCCTGGGGGCGGGGCAACACTTCGCGTTCCACCTGCTCGGCCAGGGCGTCCTGGGCCTTCTCCAGGTCGTAGTGGGACTGGAGGTTGAGCCAGAAGCGCGGGTCCATGCCGAAGTAGCGGCCCAGGCGCAGGGCGGTCTCGGCGCTGATGCCGCGCTTGCCCTTGACGATCTCGTTGATGCGCCCCGGCGCCACCCTGAGCGCGCGGGCCAACTCGTTCTGGCTGATGCCCATGGGCTCCAGGAAATCCTCAAAAAGGATTTCGCCGGGGTGGATGGGCTCCATAATTATTTCATTGCAATTAATCATGTAAATATCCTAACTAGAGAGTGCTGCACGGGGCGTCCTGCCCCGTGCAGCTTCGGCTTGGCAAAAGTGTGATTTTGCCAAGCCTCTCAAATTGCTCGCCTAGTGTGGCTCGCAATTTGGCGGGCCATCCTTGGCCCGCGTCGGCTGCTGCATGAGCGCAGATGTGTTCCACGGTTTACACGCCAATGCGCCTATACGATTAGACCATGTAAGCGCGGCAAGGGTTGCTTGGCACGGCTGAGCCAACAGGGCATAAAAACTGTCATTGCGAGCGCAGCGAAGCAATCTCTTGCTCGCTTTCGTTCTAATATTGCAAGGCTTTATGTCGGTGGGATCAAGAGATTGCCGCGTCGCTTCGCTCCTCGCAATGACGGAATAGTCAATTGATAGGACGCGTGAATCACGGGTTGCTGATGGGTTGAGCGTATAGGCGCACACGCCAATTTAACAACTATTTTCATGTTTCACCGTGCAGCAGCCTCAACTATACAATATTTTAAAATTAAAACGCCCTATGTCTAGGTGCGTTATCTATGGTTGTCGGTGATTTCTACGCCATGTGCATCTCCGTCTTCCCATCGGAAACAGATGCGGTACTGGTCATTCACTCGAATGCTCCATTGTTCCGCCCTGTCTCCTGAAAGTGGCTCCAGGCGGTTGCCAGGCGGCACCCTCAAGTCTTCTAAGCGGGTGACCGCATGGAGTTGCAGGAGTTTTTTGCGCGCCCGGCGTTGAATCTCAGTTGGCCAGTTGTTTTGTCTGCGTTGGAATAACTTGAAGTCTTTGATCATATCCGAAGCCTCGCTTATAGGGTGGGAGGCTAACGGCGCTATACTGAGAAGCCTACTATGCTACACAGCATACGCAAGGCAGAATAGATTGTCGAGCTGGCTGGATTGAATTTGGTGGAGGCGGGGGGAATCGAACCCCCGTCCGAAGGCTTTTGGCGCAAGTTTCTACATGCTTAGCCTGTGTTTTGTTGTCGCCGCCGCGCCTCCCATAGGCAGGATGCCCGGCTGGCCAGTCTCACATTTTATTTCGGTCGTGGGCCTGTGGGACGGAACCCTTGACCTATCCCGCTAGTCGGCGCTCAGACCCGGCCCCGCAGGAGAGGGCCGGCTGAACGGCGGCATTAAGCAGCCGCGGCGTACGCGTAATCGTCTGCGATTACTTTAGTCCCCACCGGGTTACGGGCCGATGAGACCCCGGCATGCTTCTTACGCCGCAACCACCCCCGTCGAAACCATGTCGCCCCCAGGGATGCATCGCGGTGTGCATTCATAGTATAACCACGCCGGTGGCTCCCGGCAAGGCCCTCGGCCGGCCCGCCCCAGCAAAGGTGTTGACAAGCTTATTGTTCTGGGGCATATTCCCCTAGCGACACTGCGGGGGGGCCCGCTCTGGCACTTCCTGTTGTCAGCCTGTTCTCACGCTCAAGCAAGGAGGGCTCTCGGGTGGCTCTGACCAAGGAGAAGATCATCAACGAGGTCTACGAGCAGACGCAATTGCCCAAGGCTCGTTCCCGCGAAGTGGTTGAGACCCTACTGGAAATCCTCAAGGGCACCCTGGCCGAGGGCGAGGACGTCCTCATCAGCGGCTTCGGCAAGTTCATGGTCAAGGCCAAGCGCAGCCGCCGTGGCCGCAACCCCCAGACCAGGGCCGACCTCCAGCTCCGGGCGCGCAAGGTGGTGGTCTTCAAGACCTCCGGCGTGCTGCGCGACCGCATCAACACCGGAGCCTGATCCCCCGCCCGCACCCGACCGGTCAGCCCCGAAAAAGCCAACCGCCGCCCGATCTTAACGGCCGGGCGGCGGTTCACGTTCCCTGGCCGCCTACCAGGCCACCGCGAAGGAATCGGCCAGGCCGGCCGCCCGCAGCCGGGCCTCCAGCTCCTTGGCCTGGCTGATGTCCTTGACCTGGCCCACCCGCACCCGGTGGAAGACCGCGTCGCCGCGGTCATAGCGCACCACGTAGACCTGGCCCCAGACGGGCTTGAGGCGCTCGGCCAGGCGCTGGGCGTTGGCCGGGTCGCTGAAGGCCCCCACCTGCACCGTGAAGACGCCTTCCTGGTACGACGCCGGCGGCTGGTACACGGCCGGCCGTCCGGCCACCCCGGTGCCCGCCTGCTTATAGCCCAGGGCCACCACCTCCACCTGGGCCGTGCCCCGGCCCAGCACCCCCAGCTCGCGGGCGGCGGCCTTGCTCAAGTCGATCACCCGGCCGTCCACGAAGGGGCCGCGGTCGTTCACCCGCACCACCGCCCTTTTGCCGTTTTCCAGGTTGCGCACCTCGACCCAGGTGTCCATGGGCAAGAGCTTGTGGGCGGCGGTCATGGCCTCCATGTCGTAGACCTCGCCATTGCTGGTGCGTTTGCCGTGGAAGTTGGGGCCGTACCAGGAGGCCACGCCGGTCTCGCTGAAGCCCTCGGCCGAGGGCAGGGGGTGGTAGGTTTGGCCGCTGATGGTGTAGGGGCGCTGGGTGGCCGGGAGCTTGCCGGGCGTTTCCTTTTTGGCCGGTGGGGTGGGGGAGGGCGGCGCGCTCACCTTGCGGCTCATGCAGCCCGGCAGGCCGCCCAGCGCCAGGGCCAGGGCCGCGGCCAGGGCAAGCCAACGTAATTTCGATAAAAGTGGTGCCAGGCCCATTTCTCGCCCAAACTTACCCGCCCGCCCGGCGGCCAGCCGGAAAAAAGTCGCCCACCCCGGCCATATTAGTTGATTTGTGCTATATTTGGTAGCGGATTTTGACGGAGACCCAAGATGTTGGCAGCGCGAGGGCCGTCCCCGGAGCGAATCCGGGCCGGGCGCGGACGGGTGCTGGTGGTGGGTGGCGGACGCTTCGGGAGCCTGGCCGCGGAGCGCCTGGGCCGGCGGGTGCTGGCCGTGGTGGAGCCCGCGCCTTCGGCGGCCCTGCGCGCCAGCGGGGCCGTGATCTGGGAGATGGACGGCCTGGCCGGATTGCATAAGGCCCTGACCCTGCCCCGGCCGCCGGCCTGGGTGGCCCCCTGCCTGCCGCGCCATCTCTTCGCCGACTGGCTGCGGACCGAGCTGGCCGGCCAGCATCCGCGCAATCTGTCCCTGGAGCCCGGCCAGATGCCGGTTCTGCCCTCGGTCATGGCCGGGCGCGAGGGCCAGCTCTACCTGAGCCTGACAGACACCATCTGCCCGGACGACTGCGCCGAGCCGGGCCGGCGCTGCCCCAAGACCGGGTTGGCCAGAGAGCGCAACCTTTACGATATACTGGCTGGCCTCGATCTGCCCGGCCTGATCCCGGCGGTGCTGGTCAGCCGGCAACTCGCCCCTGGCGTGGGCGGGGTGCGGGTGGCGCAGATGCTGGCCTGGCGGGCGGCCTTGGCCCGAAGCGGCGGGGCTTGGCTGGTGGCCACCGCCTGCTGCTGCCATGGCGTGGCTGAGGCCTTGGAATTGCGGCCAGCGGCCGGGGGAGGATCGGCGGCGTGAGGGTCGGAGGCTTCAAGGCGGTGCTCCTGGACCTGGACGGGGTCATCCTGGACTCCATGCACCTGCACGCCCAGACCTGGCAGGAGGTGCTGGGCGAGCTGGGCCTGACGGTGCCGCTGGAGTTCATCCTCCGGCACGAGGGCGCGCTGGGCCCGGAGGTGCTGCACCGCTTCGTGGCCGAGCACGCCCCCCACCTGGCCGGCGGCGCGGACCTGGCCCGGGCGGAGGCGGTGATGGCCGGGCTGCTGGAGCGCCAGGCCGGGCTGTACCTGGAGCGCCACGCCCGCCGGGTGCGCCCCTATCCCGGCGCGCGGCGTCTGCTGGAGGGCCTGGCCCGGGCCGGGCTGCCCGCGGCCCTGGTCACCAGCAGCCGGCGCGCCCTGGTGGAGACCAGCCTCGCCCCGGAGCTGCGCGGCCAATTCCAGGCCCTGGTCACGGCCGAGGACGTGCGCCGCCACAAGCCCCACCCCGATCCCTATCTGGCCGGAGCCGCGGCCCTGGGCGCGCGGCCCCAGGACTGCCTGGTGGTGGAGAACGCCCCGGCCGGCATCGCCAGCGCTGCCGCCGCCGGGGCCACCTGCTACGCCCTGGCCACCACCCTGGGTCCGGAAAGCCTGGGCCAGGCCCAGGCCGTCTTCGCCGACCTGGAGGAGCTGGCCGTTCATCTGGGTCTTTGGGAGTAAGCCGATGCCCCTGCTGTTGCACGCCTGGTCCCTGCGCCGCGAGCTTTTGGCCCAAAAACTACGGCCGGCCGACCTGCCCGGCCTGGCCGCGACCGAGGGCTTCGACGGGGTGGAGTGGCTGGACCGCCTATTGCCCAGCTATGAGCGCGCCGACTGGCAGGCCCTGGGCCGGGCCAGCGCCGCGGCCGGGCTGGGGCCGGGGGCGCTGTCCATCTCCCTGCGCCTGGATGCCCCGGCCACGCTGGTGGCCGAGCAGTTGGACCGGGCCAAGCGCATGCTGGGCCAGTGCGCCGACCTAAGGGTGGCCACGGCGCGGGTGTCGCTGGGCGGCGGACCGCGGCCGGGGCGCAGCCGGATCCTAGGCAGGCTGGAGAGCCTGCGTCCGGCCGCCGACCGCGCCGCGCGTCCCCTGGGCGGGCTGGTGCGCCTGGCCCACCTGCTCAAGGCCCGCTTGGATCGGGGCGGTCCTCCCAGCGTCGGCCCCCTGCCTGCGCGGGCCGAGCCCCTGGCCTTGCAGCGGGCGGCCTGGGTGCTGCAACCCCTGGCCCGCCAGGCCCGCGACCTGGGTTTAACCCTTAACGTGGAAAACCACTGGGGCCTGACCACCCACCCCGAAGATTTGCTGAGCCTGATCGAGCTGGTCTGGCAGACCGGCCTGGAGGCCCGCGACGGCCTGGGCGCGCCCCTGGGGGTCTGCCTGGACACCGGCAACTGGCATCCGGAGATCGACCCGGCGGCGGCGGCGGGGTTGCTGGCGGCCAAGGTCAGCCAGGTCCACTTCAAGCTTTTCAGCCCCGACGCCGGCGGGCTGCCCCGCGGACTGGACGGCCAGTTGGCCGCGCTCAAGGCGGCGGGCTATGCCGGGGGCTTCAGCCTGGAGTATGAGGGGCCGGGCGACGGCCTGGCCGGAGCGCGGGCCGGCGTGACGCTGTTCAGGCAGGCCTGGGCCTAGACGGCCTGGCGGGCGGGTGATTTCGGCGGGGCTTGACGGCTCATTTGCCGCAGGCGCAGGCCGTGTCGCCGGCCGTCTCGCTGCGGTTGCGGCCCCTGGTCTTGGCCAGGTAGAGCGCGCCGTCGGCCTGGCCCAGGAGCTGATCGGCGGTCACCACGTCCTGGCCCTCGGTGCTGGCGATGCCGGCGCTCAGGGTGATGCGCATCTGCACGCCGTTATGCTCGAATTGGTGCTCGGCCACCTTCAGGCGCAGTCGGTCCACCAGGGGCAGGGCGTCGGCCAGCCGGGTGTTGGGCAGCACCAGGCAGAACTCCTCGCCGCCGTAACGCCCCACCAGGTCGTAGCGGCGCAGGCTGCCTCGCAGCAGGTGGGCCAGGTCCATCAGCACCTGGTCGCCGCAAAGGTGGCCGTGGCAGTCGTTGACCTGCTTGAAATGATCCACGTCCAGGATGGCCAGGGACAGGGGTTCGCCCAGGCGCAGGCCGCGGTTGAGTTCGCCGGACAGGCGTTCGAACAAGTGACGGCGGTTGGCCACCTGGGTCAGATGGTCGGTCTGGCTCATCAGCTCCAGCCGTCGGGTGCTCTCCTCCAGGCGCTCCTGATACATCACGGTGTCGGTGTAGTCCTGCACCGTGACGCAGACGTGCTCCACCTGGTTGTTGGCCCCCCGCAGCGGGGCCACCACCGCGTTCTGCTGCATGCGCTCATAGTGGTTTTGCAGGTATTGGGCCGAGGAGAGCGGAAAAAGGTAGCGGTGCAGCTTCTGGCTGAAGAAGGCGTAGTTGCCCAGCTTGAAGACCTGCTGCACCTTCCAGACGAAGCCCTTATTTATCAGGTCGGGAAACATCTCGGTGACGACCCGGCCCACCACCGCCGAGCGGTCCAGCCCGCTGTGCAGCTCCATCCAGCGGTTCCAGAGCACCACCTTCAGATCGCGGTCCAGGACCAGGAGGCCCTGGCTCAGGGCGTCGATGATCTGCTCGTAGGCCAGGCAATCGGCCGGCGTTTTTGGGGGGGAGCCGTTGCCCGCGGCCGCGTCGCCCGTCATGCCAGCACCTTTTGCAGAAAGCGGTCCACCTCGCGATACACCCATTCCAGGCAGTCGGCCGGCAGGAAGATGAGCAGATAGCCGGTCACCGCCCGCTGGTTAACCCGGAAATTGGTCCGGATGAGCAGGGCCTCGCCGGGCCGGGCGCTGAGCACCTCGCGGGTCTGCAGGGAGTGGATGCTGTCCATCAGCACCACCGGCGGGTTGAAGGAGAGGTTGGTTTCCAGCAGCTCGGCGAACTGGCCCAGGCAGGCGCCCACCACCACGTTGCCCACCTCCAACAGCGCCTCCAGCTCCAGTTGGCCCATCTCCAGGGCCGGCGCGAAGCCGCTGTCCTCGCCCAGCATCACCACCAGCTCCCGGCCGGCGTGTCCGGAAAGGGCCAGCATGGCCTCGCCGAAGAACTCGCCCCGGAAGGTCTGGCGCACCAGACTCACCTCCTCCGACCCGTTCAGGCTGGCCAGGAGGAATTCGTACACCTGGCTGCCGTCGATGGTGGCGATGTGGGGCACGCTCAGTTCGATGTGCACGCCCAACAGGTCGGCCAGGGAGGCCATGGACCGGCCGAAGCCGATGTTGATCATTTCCTGGAGGGCCTCGCGCCGCTCGTTGGAAAGCTCGGTCATCGCAGGGCCAGCTCCAGGGCCTGGCTGATTTTTTCGGGTTTGGGGGGCTTGGCCACCACGTCCAGGGCGCCCAGGTCCAGGGCCTTGGTCCGGCTGGTGGACTGGATGTCGGCGGTGACGATGACCACCTTGGCCTGGGGGTCCAGGCGGCGCAGGCGCTCCAGGGTCTCGAAGCCGCTCATGCCCGGCATGGTCAGGTCCAAAAAAACCAGGTCGGCCTTCTGGGCCTGGTATTGCCGCAGGCAATCCTCGCCGCTGCCCACCTCCCTGATCTGGAAATCGCCGGGCGGCAGGCATTTGCGCAGGATTTTGCGCGAAATGGGAGAATCGTCCACGATGAGCAGGGATGGCAAGGCGACGTCCTCCTGGGTTGCGGCCGGCCAGGGGGGCTGGCCGGCGGTGAGGGTCCTGACTGCTATTTATACCGCCAAGCCTGGTGTGAAAAAAAGAGGGGAGGGGGCTGAGGCCCCCGTTAACCGCCATTTAGGGCCAATTATATACAACTGTAACGGGCTTGAAATGATTTTAGTCGTTTAGCCGGTCCGGGCGGCCGCGTTTGGAATATCCGCCGCCTGGACAAAGCCGAGGAATAATGGTTTGAGATCAATTCACAAATCGGGCGGACGGGGGCGCTCCGGCAGGGCTGATTGCCAAAAATGTCAATTAGTAAAGGCGATGGGGCGCGGCTCTGAAGCGCGCCTAGTTGTGAAATTGGCGCCAAGCCCGCGCGCCCAGGCCGCCGGACGGGCCGGAGGGCGCGTGGCCGGCGGAAAAGGCGTCCGCCCCCCTCCGGGGCGGGGCCGGAGGGGGGCGGAGGGCGCGATCATGCGGCCGCCGCGGCTGGGTCCACCTCGATCGCCGTCAATCCTCTTTTGTTCTCGCTCACGGTGAACTCCACCTCGTCGCCGTTGTGCAGCCCGGCCGAGACGTCGGTGTTGTGGGTGAAGAACGAGATAGCCTCGCCTGATTTAACGTCCTTGACGCTGATGAAGCCATAACCGTCCGACTTGAAGTTCTGCAGTATCCCCACCAAGCGGCTGTCCAGCAAAACGATCGAATGAGCTTGCAGTTTTCCACCGTCACTGAGGTGAGGAATGAAATACACGATGTCTCTTTCTTGAGGCGCGTCTTCGCCAAGCACCCAACCATCCTGGAAAAATGCCTCGACCTCCTGCTGCTGCCCCTCCGGCCGGTAGGCGATGAAGCCAAAAGTGCCCCTGCGCCGCACGACGATGCCACGCGTGCGCTCTCCCCTGGGAGGCAACGGCGGATCGGGCCGGCTGGCGTGCCCCGTGGAGTCGCCTGGCCCCTTGGTTTCGCTGGCCGGTTCGTCGTCGGTGTACTCCTTGTGGGCCTGCCAAAAAAGGCTGTAGTACTTGATCGTCTCCTTGATGCCCTTCAGGCTGTTGGTGGCGCGCTTGTCGCCAAAATACTCCTCGGCGTCGCGCTTTAACGTCCGGCCGGCGCTGGAATACACCTCGTTGGCGTCGGCTCCCAGATAGGTGGTGCTGCTCAACAGGATGGCGTTGCCCCTGGCCAGTTCGCAGAGCCGGGCGGCGATGTCCACGGTGGTGCCCAGGTAGTCGGCCCTGCCGTCGGCGGTGCGATAACCATAGGCGTCGCCGGTGGCGATGCCGATTTTCACCCGCAGCCCCCACTTGTTGTTGCGGATTTCCTCCTCGATCTGCTCTTGAATCTCAATGGCCGCCTGCAAGGCGCAGCCCGCCTTGGGAAAGACCGCCATCACGCCGTCGCCGATGAACTTGATGATGTCGCCTTCGTGCCTCTCCACCTTGGTGGCGCAGATGAAATAGAACTTGCCCCAGGTGGGCACCCATTCCAGGTCGGTGTGGGTGAGCTTGTACTCGGTGGAATTGTGCAGATCAGCAAAAAGAAAAGTTCTTTTCTCCTTGGCGGTTGAAATTTGGTTTATCAGGTCTCCAACACTTTGCGCCAACGTTTGATTTTCAGACATATTTCCTCTCACGATCCCCAGAAAGAAAAAAGCCCTCCCCGGCATAAGCCGGGAAGGGCGTTCGTGGCCCTCGCGAGCCTGTTTTTTTCAGTCTAAGAACTTATCCGTAAATAGTAGCTACTTTCCTCCAGCAGATGATGGCCGCTGCCAAGTGCAGTAGTGCTTCATAGCTATCCGCGAACTTCTCATACCTAACCAGTAGTTTCCTGAACCTGTTGA